>OZ252258.1:1888500-2518000 GCA_965249945.1 Erythrobacter sp.
TGACCGACCGCCAAAGTGAGATCCACGTTTCAGGCCATCCAGGTCGCCCTGAGCTTGAAGCGCTCTACTCCTGGTTGAGGCCCGATGTGTTGGTGCCCGTGCATGGCGAAATGCGGCACATGCAGGAGCAGGCCCGGCTCGGCAAAGCCAATGGTATTCCGGCCAATGTCGTGCAGAAGAATGGCGATATTGTCCGTCTGGCTCCGGGTCAGCCAGGCAAGCTCGATGAAGTGCGCAGTGGGCGACTAGTGCTGGACGGTGACATCATTTCGCCGGCCGATGGCGAGGCGATCACCATGCGCCGACGGATTTCTCGCGATGGGGTGATTTTTGTTGCGTTACGGCAGGGAATTCCGCCAGTGATTGAAGCGGTTGGCCTTCCGCTGGACGAAGATATGCCAGACTTCCTAGAAGAAGCCCAAAACGATGTGATCACCGCGGTGCGTAAGCTCAAGGGCCAAGATGCTCGCGATCCTGCCAGCATTGCAGAGGCGGCGCGGCTTGCCACACGACGGGCCGCCCAACGCTGGTCTGGCAAACGGCCGCAGGTCCGGGTTGTGTTCGCTGAAGGAACCCAGTGATGGAATGGACTTCGATCCTGGCGATCTACCTTCTCGTGTGGGTGATGACCGCCTTCATCATGTTGCCTTTCGGAATTCGCACCCATGACGAAATGGGAGAGGAGAAAGTGCCGGGACAGGCTGACAGTGCTCCCGCCAATTTTCGACCTGGCAAGCTTGTCATCCGGGCGACGATCATCGCCACTGTCTTGACGACGCTTTACGTGCTAAATTTTGAATTTGGCTGGATTGGGGTCGAGGACCTCAACCTCGTCCCGGAGCCTCCAGAAAGCACCCAGCGCTAAGTATCAGTTGCGGAACCGCTCGATCGCTTGTGCCAGCACGACATAGAGCTTGCCGATATCCGAACCCAGCAGAGTAACGCTCAAGGCATTGCCATCGCGTGTCGACAGCATCGAACGGAGCATCGCCTCAAAATCATGAATGTAACGATTGATATTGTCGCGCAGTGCATCATCGTTTTGATAAAGTTCTGCAATATCGCGAGTGTCGCTGGAATTGAGCAGGCTGACAGCACGACGGGTGAAGATGCCACGATCACCTTTGAGATAGGCATCCCACGAAGTGTCGGGCACTTCGGAGCCGAGCGCGGTTGAGATGTCGATTGAGGCCGAGTTGAGGCTGTCTGTGATCAGAGCCATCCGGCGGGCAAAATCATTGTTGACCTGTTCCTCCGCCAGTTCGCGCGCCCGGGCGACCCTTTGTTCAAGATTGCCGGTCAGTTCATTCACCTTGGCCAGCTGATCGCGGAGCTGGGCCGTTGCCTCACGGCCTACGCCTGATGCGTGAGCCGCTGACTGCTCAATCCGACCGATAGCTTCGGCGCTCTCATTGCGCATCGAGCGCTCGAGCGCCTTGATGGCGTTGGCACCAGCGGCATTTGCCATGTCATCCAGCTTTTCCCGCATGCCCTTGTCGACAGCACCAAACGCGGCATCAACCGATTGCTCCAATTGAGCAATTGCATTGCGGAGCGTGTCCTGGGTCTGGACGGAGAGAGTGTCTGAGTGCTTGGCCAGATCAGCCAGAGCGGCTTCCATGGTTTTGAGCTTGGTCAGCGCATCATCGGAACTCTCGGCCAGTTTGCCCTGCAGCTCATCAAGCGCCTGGTCGGACTCACTGATCCTGCTCTGCGCATTGTCGAGCTGTTGGGTGAGCGCGGCGCTCTGATCATTGGATTGATCGAGCGTCTCCTTGAGCATGAATGCCCGGGTCTCGACCGAAGACAATTGATTGGACGTGCCATCAATCGCCTCCGCCAGATCCTCACGGCTCTGCCGAGCACCGGACTGGATGATCTCGAGCAGGCGCACGCCGGAGTCAGTGAGTGTTTCCATGGTACGGCCAGTGTCAGCCAATTGCGATCGGCTGCCTTCCAATTGCTCGTCAAACTGAGCCAGGCCTGATCCAATAAGATCCCTGGTTCCGGCCGCATGCTCGTCAATCGCGGCCAGAGCCTGATTGAGTCGATCGAGTTGTTCCGAGATCTCCTGACTGTGGCCGACCAGTTTCTCGGTCTCAGCCAATTGCCGATCGCGCCGCTCCTGCAGCGCTTCATCGAATGAAGCCAGTCGTTGTGCGAGCAATTCGGACGCCTGAGTCTCGCGTGTATCAAGCTCATCCTGCCGCTTGGACATTTCCGCGTGGAAAATACGGTCACGCTTAGCCAGGCGATCATCAAACTGCCCAGCCTCGACAGACAGCTCCTGGACCCGCTTCCGCGCATCTTCGACCGCCTTCTTCTCAAGACCGTCAATCATTTGAACCACTTCGGCGACTTGGTCATAAAGCTTGTTCTTGGAAGCTTCGAGCGATGCCAAAGCGACGGTCTCAGCTTGCCTCAGTTCAGCGGCCACCTGTCCGCCTTCATCACGCAATGTCTCAATCCGGGTATTCACGGCATCGAGTGCCTGCACGTTCTGTTCGTCGAACTCATCTGATACGGCATTTAGCTCGCCGCGCAGGTCATCGGCGCGTTGTTTCATCGCAGTCAGCGCATGCACTTCGCGATTGTTCAGCTCGGTCCGATATTCTTCCGATTTGGCGGTCAGGGCCTCAAACCGCTCGGTCGTCATCGCCTCAATCGCTTCAAGACGTTCGCCGAACTGGCCCAATGTTTCGGTTATCCGAGCGCTTAAGCTGGCGACCTGGCTCTCACTCGCTTGACCAAACTGGTTCAATCGGTCGAACCCGGCGATCAGCTTGCCGAGCTGTTCATCAGCGGTGCGTCCGGCATTGCCGATCTGATTGGTCGTGTCGCGGGCTGAGGTGGCAATCACCGGCAGCTCGTCGCGCAGCTTGTTCATATTGGCCAGTGCGGTTTCACTGGTGGCACCAATAGCCTCGACCTGTTGTCCATTGCTCTGGATAAGCGCCTGTAATTCGGCGGCATGTGTGGAAATGCGCTCACTGGCAACACGACCCAAAGAGTCCAGTTCGCGAGACTGGGTTCCGAGGAATTCCCGGGCCAGGCTCAGCTCGCGATTGGTGTTCGTTAGGCGATGCTCAAGATCGGCCGATTCCTTCGCCAGCATCGCTGCAGTCTGACCGAACTTGATCGCTTCGCGGCGCGAGTTCCGACGCAGGATCAGCCAGGAAACGCCGATCAGCAATATTGGAACTGACCAGTCGACGACCCAATCGCGCCATTGGGCGAGGACCACGCCGCCGCCAAGTACTTCGCCCTGAATTGTCCAGCCAAAGAAGCCGGTCCAAGCGAGGGCGACCGATGTTGCCAAGGAAGGAACTATCCAGTCGCCCTTCGGGCCCTCAATCGCCTCTTCCTCAAGCCACTCGTCTTCAAGATCGCCCTGCTCTGCAGTGGTTTCGAGAGCGTCTTCGTTACCCTCCGCCGCTGCCTTGGTGGTGCCTTGCGCATCCTGCGCTTCGTCTTGGCCAATGGCCCTGATGTTTGATCCCCCGGACATGCGGCTAAGATACCACAGAGATCAGAAGGATAAACCTTCTTTAACTCTCTTCCTGCTATCGACCGCGCCATGGCATATGAAAACGGAGCCTTGGACTCGACCCTGGCCGCCGCTGCAGGCGATGATCCTATGCTGCTGTCTGAGCTCCGCAAGGCGTTTGTCGAAAGCGCAGAGCGTCAGCTCGACTTGCTCAAACGCTCGCGTTGCGATGGCAATTGGACAGTCGCGGCGATGCGTTTGAAAGGTCTGGCTGCCAGCTTCCACGCCGAGGAATTGCTCG
The DNA here is from genome assembly GCA_965249945.1 of Erythrobacter sp. Lineage (GTDB taxonomy): Bacteria > Pseudomonadota > Alphaproteobacteria > Sphingomonadales > Sphingomonadaceae > Erythrobacter. The sequence goes on from OZ252258.1 coordinate 1,892,289, forward strand.
TGGCAGCCGAGAATGCACTGGCAGCGGCTCCTGGTGAGCCCGCTGCGATCCGCGAGGTTGAAGCGGTTCTGTCCCGGTTTTCGGGGAAGAGTACTGCGGTTTTGAACTAATCCGCTTGGCAGATAGGCGTTGCTCCCCCAATCTCGATGGATTGGAGGCATGGTCGTGCGCATTGCGCTGTTATCAGCACAGTATCGAGGATCCGACGGAGAGTTGGTAGCGGGCTTCAAGCTCGCTGGCAGATCATTGCTCGAGTGGCAGATTGATTTGGCAGTCCATCTCGGATGCGAGCGAGTCATGTGCCTCGCTGAGGGTGCTTCCCCGGAGATTCTGCAGGCGCAACACTTTGCTGAACGTCGAAATCTCGAGTTCCACTCAGTGAAAGGTGTACTTCAGCTGACGGCCCTGATCGCCAATGGCCATGAAATTGTGATGATTCAGGACGGGCTATGGCTGAATAAGCAGCATTGCCTCGAAGAAATGGGCCCCGGGCAGACCATCGCAAGCCTCGCCGATACTGCAGGAGACAATTTGAGGCGCGGGTTCGAGAGGATTGATCGCGAGCGGCTGTGGGCGGGATTTGCCATCATACCAAGCCGATTGGTCGGAAAACTGGCAGACTTTCCAGCTGACAGCGATTGCATGTCAATGCTCCTCCGGTTGGCGCTCCAGGCCGGAATTCCCGTCGTGGAGATCGAAAACGAGCGCCTCATCGCCTCACGATGGCAATTGCTCGACCGAACAGCGGATCGGGTGGAGATCGAACAGGATCTGCTGCAATTGCGATTTGAACGGTCTGGCCTGCTTGATCCCGGCAATCTTCTCGCGTCCGCAATCGCACGACGCGCGCTCAGTTCCGATGCCGGAATAGGGCAATGGATGATCGCCGCGGCAGCCGGTATTTGCCTGTTCGCCTCACTCGCCCTTGTTTGGTGGGGCCTTCCTGTCCTCGGTCTGGCCACGGCAGCGCTCGGGAGCTTTGGGGTGTCGCTTCACAATGAAGCGCGCGAGTACTCCGTGCAGGTCCTGGGTGACGAGCGCTCAATGCTGGATCAAGGCTTGGGCATGTTGCGCGATGCCTTGGTTTGTGGCGGCCTTGCGATCATCGCGATTGAGTGGGATCAAGCTTTTCTGCCGGTCTTTGTTATTGGGCTGTTGGCTTTGGCGGAACGCTTGGATCGCACCGCCACAAGACAATTTTGGAGCGATCGGCCGCTCCACCTTCTGATTCTGACAGCAGCGAACTTGCTGGGGCAACTCGAGCTCGGTCTGATCGTTCTTGGGCTTGTGACTCTCGGAGCGCTTTTGCTTAGAGAGGTGCTTCCACAAGACGATGAGCTAACCCCGACTTAACCACGGATGGTTTAGGGCCAGCGAATGAATGGTGTAGCAATGAACCCATCGGCTCAGGCACAGCTCGAAACGGCCCTGCGAGTAGGGCTTGCGCGAAGCGACGCAGCGTTTCGGGGCATCGCGCCAGTGCTCACGCACATGCTTGATGACAGCTGGCCATCGATTGTGAGCGACGCCAGCCTGGCACGTGTGCAAGGTATGATGACGGGTTTTGGGCGCGAGCTGAAGTCCAGCGCACCCGGTAACAGCGTGCTGAGCGAGCCGGACCTCGAAATGTTTCGGCAGATGCTTATCGGCGATAGTCGCTTGCTTGAATATTGCTTCGTTCTCGCTGTCGAAGGGCAGATCATCGAACAGCTCGCGAGCGAGCATTCGGTAGAGCGTGTTCTGAGCCCGCTTTTGCAGGAACTGGTCGGATCAGACCGTAAAGAGATTGCAGAGCAAGCTATGTCATGCATCGCAGCGCAATCCCGGTTTGTTCAGACTCAGGCGCGGATGCAGATGCCGCTAAGCGATTTGCCTGCTGACTTATTCCACTCTGTGTTGGGCAAGTGGCAGGAATTCGCATCCAAGCATCGCCAAGATCTGCCGATCCAATCGATTGAATCCCTACGAAAGAACTATGACGAAGGCGCCACGCGCACGGCACAAATGGAAAGGCTTGTGGCGGCCATCGGCAAGGGCGTGCGCGCTGCATTGGATCTGCCTCATGCCGGATTCTCGTTGTTTGCGACTGCACTCGCAAGAGAATCCGATCAATCACGCGGCAATGCCTTGCTCTCTTGCCAGGCGATCCAATCCCCAAGGCTGGTGCTGGGACTGAGAGCGGCCGGCCTTGAAGAGGCTGATATTGCTAAGAACATTGTCACCCTGGGGGGTGAGGCGACCAATTCCAAAGGATTGAACCAAATCCTTCCCGATCAGGCACAGTCCATATTGAACGATACCGAAGCCCTCTAGAGGCGCTATGGCCATCTAGCATGGAGCGAACTACGCCACTTTCAGCTGCGCAAGGCATCACTGACGAGCAGGACCGCCTGCTTTCGGCTGACGAACTGCTGGCCGACCTGCAGCTGCGCTGCGGGGGATCGCTCCCTGGGCGCTTGGCGATTCCAGAGCTTCTGCGTCTGGTGTATCAATCGCGCACTTTGGGTCTCCGCCTGGCCCGCGAGTTCACTGCATTTGACGGTGTTGACACGGTAACCGGGTTCGCTCGGATCGATCCGTCTGCGGCCAATGCTGACGGTGGCTGCGAATTGCTGATCGACAATTGGCAACGGCGGACTGCTGCCAGCGACGACCCTGATGATTTGGCGGTTGTGCTCGATTCCATCGATCGCAGTTTTGCCGAGGTGGCCATTCTTCTGGATGCGCAGCAACATGTGCGATTGCTTGAAGCTCAGTCTCCCGATGCGGATGAACTTAGGCAGATGATCGAGGCGGAGCCGGGCAAGAACTGGACCGAGTATCTCGAACTCAAAGAAATTGCGCATCAGCAACCGATGCATTGGCGGTTGCTCGACGGCGCGAGCTGCCGAATTCCAGGTTCGGACCGTAACTGGCGCGCGCGACTGTTTCCGGGCGGCGGTGATGAGCACACACCGACAAGCTTCGAGCTTCTGCTGGTGGCCGAGGAAGCCCTGCCGCAAGATGACGCTCAATCGCATCCCGATGAGTCCGAAGGCACAGTGCAAGCCCGTCTGATTGGTCAGGCGCTAACGCCGGCTTTGCGGCAACCGGTTGCCCGGATCATCGCCAATGCTGAGACCATTCGCGCGAAACTGGCGGGCCCATTGCGCCCGGAGTACAGCGAATACGCTGGCAATATTGCGACGGCAGGTCAGCACCTTACTGCAATGTTGGAAGACCTTGCTGACCTCGAAGTGGTCGAGGCGCCTGGATTTACGACTATTCGCGAGGAGGTCGAGTTGGGGGATGCTGCGCGCCGCGCCGCTGGCATTCTGGGGGTCCGCGCACAAGCAAGGAATATCCAGCTGAATGTCCCGGAAGAAGGCGACAGCGCAGTGGCGATCGCGGAGTTTCGCCGCGTGCTGCAGATCCTGATCAACCTTATCGGGAACGCGTTGTCCTATTCACCGGAAGAGAGTAGGGTAACAGTGTCGCTCGCCAAGCGAAAATCCGATCCGGTAGCGATCATCGTCAAGGATGAAGGGCCTGGTGTTTCCGAAGAACAGGCGGCGAAGATATTCAATAAGTTCGAGAGGTTGGGGCGGACCGATCAGGGTGGTTCAGGCCTGGGGTTGTATATCTCTCGGCAATTGGCCCTCGCGATGGATGGTGACCTCCAATTGGAGAGCAAGCCGGGGGAGGGGGCGAAGTTCAGGCTGACGCTGCCTGCCGCCAATCCCAAAAAGAAGAAAGACTGAGCCGCTTAGCGGCCCAGCCAATCTCTTTGAATTCCAGTTCAGAGTGGCTTAGCGCTGACCCACCGGAACGTAATCACGTGCGGTCGGTCCAGTGTAAAGCTGCCGCGGACGACCGATGACCTGGCCTGGATCAGAAATCATCTCGTTCCATTGAGCGACCCAACCCACCGTCCGTGCCAAAGCGAACAGCGCGGTGAACATGGTGGTCGGGAAGCCGACTGATGATAGGATAATGCCCGAGTAGAAATCGACGTTCGGGAACAGCTTCTTCTCCCTGAAATAGTCGTCATTAAGGGCAATCTCTTCGAGCTGCAGAGCGACTTCGAACACGGGATCGGTGGTGTCGAGGGCTTCAAACACTTCGCGCAGTGTCTTCTGCATCACGGTCGCGCGCGGGTCGTAGTTTTTATAGACGCGGTGACCGAAGCCCATCAGGCGGAAAGGATCATTCTTGTCCTTGGCGCGCTCGATATAGTGCGGAATGCGATCAGGGGTTCCGATTTCCTGCAGCATATTCAGCGCAGCCTCGTTGGCACCGCCATGGGCTGGGCCCCAAAGACAAGCGATACCAGCAGCGATACAGGCGAATGGGTTGGCGCCCGAGGAACCGGCCAAACGCACGGTCGAGGTCGATGCATTCTGCTCGTGGTCGGCATGGAGGATGAATATCCGGTCCATCGCCTTTTCGATCGCAGGGTGGATTTCGTATTCCTCGGCAGGGACGCCAAAGGTCATGCGCAGGAAATTGCCGGTGTAGCTCAGCTCATTGGTTGGATACATGAACGGCTGACCGACGGCGTATTTGTACGCCATGGCTGCGATGGTCGGCATCTTTGCGATCAGGCGGTGAGAACTGATCTTGCGATGCTCCGGGTCCGATATGTCGGTGCTGTCGTGATAGAAGGCAGACAGGGCACCCACGACACCGCACATGATCGCCATTGGGTGAGCGTCACGACGGAAACCGCTGTAGAACGTCATCAGCTGCTCATGCAGCATGGTGTGCCGCGTGATCGTGTAGGTGAAGTCGTCGAGCTCATCCTGGCTCGGAAGCTCACCATTGAGCAGCAGATAGCTGACTTCCATGAAGCTGGAATGTTCGGCCAGCTGGCCGATCGGGTAACCACGGTGGAGCAGAACGCCTTCATTGCCGTCGATATAGGTCAGCGCGCTTTCGCAGCTTGCGGTCGACTTGTAGCCGGGATCGAATGTGAACGCCCCGGTCTGCCCGTAGAGCTTGCGAATATCGACCACATCGGGTCCGGTGCTTCCTTCAAGAACCGGGAACTCATGGCTTCCACCGCCCAGTTCGAGCTTTGCGTTCTTGTCTGACAACGCGTTTCTCCTGCCTTTAGTGGCTCTAGCCTGCCCTTACGCCGCTTGCGCGTCGAGCCGAGCCAGAGCCTCTTCCCGTCCCAGAAGGACCAGAACGTCGAAAATTCCAGGGGATTTAGTGGTCCCCGTCAATGCTGCGCGCATTGGCTGCGCGATCTTGCCCAAGCCCAATCCCAGGTCCTCGGCAAGCGCCTTCGTAGTGGCTTCGAGAGCCTCGATTGTCCAGTGATTTTCCTGCGCGAGGCGTTGCGACAAAAGTCGCAGACGCTCACGAGCCTCCTGATCGAGCAGACCAGCAGCTTTTTCCGTCATGCTGAGAGGTCGATTCACAAAAAGAAATCCTGCGCCTTCAGCGAGTTCATCAAGGTTCTTGGCGCGAACTTTAAGCACTGGCATCGCTTGCGCCAGCAGTTCCACATCTGTTGCCCCATCGATCAATGGCAACACCGATTGCGCCAGCGACTGGTCATCCGCCTCGCGAATGTAATGACCATTGAGGTTCTCAAGCTTCTTGAGATCAAAACGTGAGGGGCTCTTCCCCACGCCTGACAGATCGAACAGCTCAATCGCTTCACTGCGCGTGATTTCTTCCCTGTCGCCATGCCCCCAGCCAAGCCGAAGCAGATAGTTGAACAGGGCATCGGACAAGATTCCCATCTCATCACGATAGGCCTCTACCCCCAGGGAACCATGACGCTTGGAGAGCTTGGCGCCGTCTGAACCGTGTATCAGCGGGATATGCGCATAGATCGGATCTGGCCAACCGCCCTCGATCTGCTCCATCGCCCGGTAGATCGGCAATTGCCGGAATGCATTGTTGAAGTGATCATCCCCGCGAATAATGTGGGTGACGCCCATGTCATGATCATCGACAACCACGGCAAGCATGTAGGTCGGCGAGCCATCCGCTCTGAGGATGATGTAGTCGTCCAGCTCGGCGTTCTTGACCGACACCGCACCCTGAACCTGATCCTTGATCGTCGTCACGCCATCCAGCGGTGTCTTCAGCCGGACCGTGAAGGGTGCGCCGTCAGGTGCTTCTGAAGGATCACGATCACGCCAACGGCCATCATAGCGCAGCGGTTGCTTGTTGGCGCGCTGCTGTTCACGCATCTCAGCCAATTCCTCAGGAGTGGCGAAGCACTTATAGGCATGACCGGCTTCCAACAAGGCATGTGCAAGCTCGGCGTGGCGCGCCGCGCGCTGTGATTGGAAGGTGGGATCCTCGTCATAGTCGAGGCCGAGCCAATTCAGCCCGTCCAGGATCGCGTCAATCGCCTCCTGGGTCGAGCGCTTCTTGTCCGTGTCCTCTATCCGCAGCAATGCCTTGCCGCCATGGTGGCGGGCATAAAGCCAGTTGAACAGCGCCGTGCGTGCACCACCAATGTGCAAGAACCCGGTTGGGGAGGGGGCAAAGCGGGTAACGACCTGATTTCCCGAAGTCTCGCCTGCGCTTGCCATCTGTGATAAAATCCCTTCTATATATACACTTAGACCGGAGGGAGAGAGCTTGGACAAGCCATTCTTGGTGCCCCTGGGTCAAGACCGCCGCATCGCTGCAACGGACCGCAATGCTGCAGTGCAGCGCACTTGGCCTATGTCGCCGCGCTTGTCCAGCACCTGTTCCAAGATCCTCGATCGCTGCGAGGCCAGCCTGGATCGCGCCGGACACGATCGCATGCCGTGGTTGGCGGTGGCCATGTTCGCGGGCATCGCGGCCTGGTTTGGCCTAAAAGATCCGCTCGAGTGGATTGTCTGCCTTGATTTAGCCGTTGCTGTTGCCTTGTGGGCTGCCCTGGCCTGGCGTCACAGGGCAGATCGCTTCCATCTCCGCAATGCTTGCTTGGCGATCGGGCTCTTGTTCGCTCTGGGCCTAGCCCTGGTGTGGGCACGATCGGAGCTGGTCGGCCAGCAAGCGATCGAACATCCGCGGTTTGAGCGGCTTGAAGGCTATGTCCTCGAACGTGAGGACCAGCCTGCCCGCGATCGTTCGCGGCTGACCCTTGCGGTTCGCAGCTCAGCAACTGACGAAGCAATGAAAGTGCGGGTCAACAGCGCGCTAATCGAGCCCGCGGCCGAGCTGAGAGAAGGCGCTGTCGTTCGGCTCGATGCTCGGTTGATGCCGCCTGCAGCGCCGATGGTCCCCGGCGGATATGATTTTGCGCGCGTGGCCTGGTTTGAAGGTTTGGTAGCGACTGGGCGAGTGACCGGACAGGTCGAGATTATCGAGCATTCCGCTGTTGAGCAGCCACTCGCTTCGCTTCAGCGTCAGCTTTCCAACCGGGTTCGATCGCATATTGAAGGCTCGCCTGGCGCAATTGCTGCCACTCTGGCTAGCGGCGACCGAGGGGCGATCACGCAGTCGGACCAGAAAGCCATGCGAGACGCAGGATTAACTCATTTGCTCGCGATCAGCGGTCTGCATGTGAGTGCGGTGATCGGCGCTGCCTATCTGATCACGCTGAAGTTGTTGGGATTGGTTTCCTTTCTTGCGCTGCGACTGCGCCTGCCCCTGGTGGCGGCGATGGTAGGGGCGTGCGCCGGGCTGGGCTACACTCTCCTGACCGGCGCACAGGTGCCGACCGTGAGGAGTTGCGCAGCCGCCATGCTTGTGTTGTTGGCCTTGGCATTGGGCCGTGACCCGCTGTCAATGCGCATGGTTGGGCTCGCCGCGATAGTGGTCATGTTGCTGTGGCCGGAGTCAGTCATCGGACCGAGCTTCCAGATGAGCTTCGCAGCGGTTCTTGCGATCGTAGCGCTTCATAGCTCGGCACCGGCGAAGGCGTTTCTGGCGCCTCGGGAAGGATCCTGGGCCAGGCGCTCCATTCGAATTGTAGCAATGCTATTCGCGACCGGACTGCTGATCGAGATTGCGCTCATGCCGATCGTGCTCTTCCATTTTCATCGAGCAGGACTTTACGGTGCAGCCGCCAATGTGCTGGCGATCCCGCTGGTTACTTTTATTGCGATGCCTTCGCTCGCCATCGGACTGGCGCTCGACACAATAGGGCTGGGAGAGCCCTTCCTGTGGCTGGCGGGTCAATCACTCAACTTGCTGCTCATGATCGCACACTTCACCGCGGCGCTACCGGGATCGGTCAAACTATTGCCGCAGATGTCAGTAGGCACCTTGCTGCTATTCACCGCAGGTGGACTATGGTTGGCCTTATGGAGCGGCAAATCGCGCATGTTCGGCCTCGCACCTGTCGGGCTTGCGGGCATTCTCATCGCCATGACCACGCCACCAGACATTCTAATCGCTCGCGATGGTCACCATGTGGGGGTCAGACTGGGGAATGGGGATTTGCTCACTCTTCAAGCGTCTCTGTCCGACTATGCGCAGTCCAATCTGCTTGAACATGCCGGTGTTTCGTCGGTGCCGATCCCCGTCGTTGAGTCAGGACATGCGAAGTGCTCGCCTGAGTTCTGCACCATCAAGCTGCGACGCGGCGAGCGCAGATGGATCCTATTATTGGCGCGCAACCGCGTGCAGGTTGAGGAGCGGGCGCTTGCCGCCGCTTGTGAAAGAGCAGACGTGGTCGTGGCGGAGCGCTGGCTGCCCCGCTCGTGCCGACCCCGCTGGATCAAGGTGGACCGCGCCTTGCTGAGCGAGACCGGAGGTTTGGCGATCCATCTCAAGAGCGGTCGCATTCAAACCGTTGCCGAAGGGCAGGGTAGTCATGGCTGGTGGCGACCCTCAAACCGGCCAAAAAAGGAAAGCGCGGCGCCATCCCAAAGATAGCACCGCGCCAGTCCAACACATCAGAAGGATCAGTGGTAACGTCGGAGCAATCCGGCAAGCTTGCCCTGAACCTGAACCTCCGACGGGCTGTATACCTGCGGGTCATAGGCGCCATTGGCCGGGTCGAGACGCACCATGCCTTCATCCTTGTGGAGATATTTGAGCGTAGCTTCTTCGCCGCGGACCAGCGCCACAACGATCTCTCCATCGCGAGCGGTGTCAGTCCTGCGGACCAGAGCGAAGTCGCCATCAAAGATGCCCGCCTCTATCATCGAGTCGCCAGAGACTTCGAGAGCGTAGTGCTCTCCCGGACCAAGCAGTGCTGCCGGAACGGGAAGGCTGCTCTGTCCTTCGAGCGCTTCGATCGGAGCGCCTGCAGCAATCCGTCCGTGCAGGGGAAGCTCGATAATGTCGTTAGCAGGCTCTGGGGTCTTCGGTGCCGCCGCAGCAGCCGCAGCCATCGACACGACATTGTCTGCCGCGGGGGCCCGTGGGGCGGGGGTTGCATCTTCAGGCTGCTTGATCACTTCGAGCGCACGCGCCCGATTTGGCAGCCGGCGGATAAAGCCGCGCTCTTCCAAAGCGGAGATCAGCCGATGGACGCCGGACTTGCTCTTGAGATCAAGCGCCTCCTTCATTTCTTCGAAAGAGGGAGAAATGCCGGTCTCTTCCAGCCTCTGCTGAATGAAGCGAATAAGTTCGTGCTGCTTGGCCGTCAGCATAGTGAAACCTCCTCACGTGGCGACTACGGCCCAAAGTCCGCAAGCGCTAAAGCCAAATTGCGTACAGGCAGAGGCACCTTAGGGTGCGTTGCTCGCACTGGGTCCGCTCACCAAAAACGTGAACGAATGAGGAACAAGTAGGCAACCTGTGAAGTCGAGTCAAGCGAGAAAGCCCGGAATTCAGCCACTTTCCAACAGGTAGACCGGAACTTCTTCTCCAACTGCCACAGCTGGGCTGCCAGCAAGCCGGTCAATAAGACAATTGGCTTGGGCCAAGGCCGCGAGCGCGCTCGAGTCCTGAGAGGATGCTCGCGAGACCGTCTTCCCGTCGCAAACACCGCGCAGGAATTCCTGGCGGGAACCGACTTCCGGAAAGGTCTCTCTGGCGATCATCTGATGTCGGACCGGAAGTGTGCTTGTCATCCCCAGTGCCGTTCGGAGTAGGGGCAGTGCAAACAGAAAAGCGGTAACAAAGCTGGAGACCGGATTCCCGGGAAGACCCAGGATCACCTGTGGCCCGTGCGGCCCCTGGCGGGTTGCCACCATCAAGGGCTTGCCGGGTTTCATCGCAACCTTCCAGAATGACAGCTCGGCTCCCCATTCTTGCAAGGCCGGCTTGATCAGATCGTGATCGCCGACCGAGGCGCCACCGGAGGTGATCAGGATCTCCGCTTTGGATGCGTCAACCTCTGCCAATGCTTTTGCCAGGGCCACGCGATCATCCTTTACCGGCCCAATCCGAGTGATCCGATTACCGACCAAAGGCCGAAGCAAGGCGGCCAACATTGGTCCGTTGCTCGCCGGGATTTGATGATCATCGCACGCGCTGGGGGCAGCCACGAGCTCATCGCCGCTGTCCAGGACCGTGACTGACGGCGGGATGGAGACGTCCACGCGAGCATTCCCTGATGACATCGCCAGAGCGATCTGAGCTGGCCCCATTCTAGTCCCTGTTGGCAGGACTTGATCGTCCTTGAAGAAATCGAATCCGCGTTTGCGGACATGACGCTCCGGCGGAGGCACCTCCGAGGCGGCAATACTGTCACCCTCAATCGTGGCATTTTCTTGGATCAGAACGCGATCTGATCCTTTTGGCATATGCGCGCCGGTCGAGATCCTTGTGCATTGGCCAGGCTGCAATTCGCCATTGAATGGCTCTCCCGCGCGGCTCTCACCCACTTTGGCCCAAGGGCCATCTCCACAAATGGCATAGCCATCCATCGCTGACAGATCGGCTGCTGGCTGTGTTCGAACCGCTAGCAGATCCTTGGCGAGCACTCGGCCCAAGGCTGCTTCTGTAGCTATCGTTTCTGCCTGTGGGTCCGGAGCCAAAGCCAGCAATTGACGCTGGGCTTCTTCAAGCGGCAGCAGGCCCGCCATCACTGTGCCCCGCGATCGAGTTTCCAATGGCCGCTCTTGCCGCCGCGCTTCTCGATCAAGCGGACCTCGCCAATCACCATTCCCTTGTCGATCGCCTTGGCCATATCGTAGATGGTGAGCAGCGCCGTCGAGACGGCGACCATGGCCTCCATCTCAACGCCGGTCTTGCCTGTCAGCGAGGCTGTTGCGCTGGCAATCACCGCATCGTCAGCAAGTTCAAACTCAACATTGACCGCGTCGAGCCCAAGCGGATGGCACAGGGGAATCAGATCGCTGGTTCGTTTGGCCGCCATGATCCCGGCCAGGCGGGCGGTGCCGAGGACATCACCCTTGGGCGCATCACCCTGCCGGATCGCAGTGAGCGCTTCGGGCGACATGGAAATCCGACCGGAGGCAATCGCGACACGATGCGTGTCAGGCTTGCCCCCCACATCGACCATATGGGCAGCACCGTCGCTATCGAGATGGGTCAGCTTGCTCATATCTCAGTCGGCTCTTTCCCGCGGCAAATCCTACGCGATGGAACACATGGAACAGTGTACTTTGATCCAAAATCTCTTGCTCGATGCTCTCGCGCAAGTGGTGATTTTGGGGGCTTGCCAGCAATTCTGCGCTTAGGAAAGCGCGCCGGTCATAAGGGTGCGAGTGGCTGCGGCCACATCGTCCGCCCGCATCAAACTCTCACCGACCAGGAAAGTGCGCACACCGGCCTCAGCCAAGCGCGTGCAATCGTCATGGGTAAAGATGCCGCTTTCACCGACCAGCAGGGCTCCTTCTGGCGCTAAAGGAGCCAGCATTTCGGTTGTGGCGAGATCGGTCGTGAAGGTCTTGAGATCGCGATTGTTTACCCCGATCAGGCGCGATGTGAGAGCGTGAGCGCGCTCCATCTCACCCTCGTCATGGACTTCAACCAGAATATCCATGCCCAATTCGAGCGCTGCAGATTCGATTTCAGCCATGGCACTGTCGTCCAATGCGGCGACAATGATCAGAATTGCATCGGCGCCCATCGCGCGCGCTTCGATCACCTGCCAAGGATCGACCATGAAGTCCTTGCGCAGAACCGGCAGGGCGCAGGCAGCCCTCGCGGCGACCAGATAATCTTCATGGCCCTGGAAATAGGGCGCGTCGGTCAAGACCGACAAGCACGTCGCACCGCCCGCCTCATAATCCGCGGCATGATTGGCGGGATGGAAATCAGCCCGGATCAGTCCTTTCGAGGGCGAGGCCTTCTTGATTTCTGCGATCAGGCCAAACCCGGCACTCGAGGCGGCGCGCAGAGCAGCCTCGAACCCGCGCGGCGTGCTTTGCTGCTGTGTTTGCATTTCAAGCTCAGCCACTGACATACGCTGCTTGCGATCAGCCACTTCCTCGCGCTTGTTGGCGCAGATTTCTTCAAGCTTGTTCATTGCGGGGTCTATTTGGCCAATTCGATCCAGCGTGCAAGCAGCGAGCGCGCTTTACCGCTGTCGAGCGCTTCAGCAGCCGTAGCCACTCCATCGGTCCAATCCTGGGCAGCCCCGGCCACCATCAGGGTCGCCGCGGCATTGAACAGGACAGCGTCGCGATAGGCTCCGCCCTCTCCATCAAGCAGGCGAGTCAGAGCTGCGGCATTGAAATTGGCATCGTCGCCGCGGATGGCTTCCAGTGGAGCATGCGGCAGGCCAGCCATGCTGGCATCGACCCGGCGCATCTCAAAAGCCCCATCCTTGACCGCTGCGAGATCATTGCCACCGGCAAGGCTCAATTCATCCAGCCCCTCATCGCCAGAAACGATGAAGCTTGGTGAGCTGTCGAGCTTGGCCTTGGCTTCGGCATAGGTCGGGACAAACTTCGGATGGGCGATCCCGACCAATTGGCGGGTTACGCCGGCCGGATTGGAGATCGGGCCGAGCAGATTGAAGATGGTTCGCTTGCCGATCTTCACCCGGATCGGAGCAATCCGGCCGAGGGCTGGGTGGTGCACCCTCGCGAACAGGAAGCAGATCCCGATTTCATCTAGGGTCTTCTGAGCGGTGCGAACCGCCGCATCCATGTCCAGGCCCAACACTTCGAGTGTGTCAGCAGCGCCAGATTTCGACGAAGCGGCGCGATTGCCGTGCTTGGCTACCGGAACGCCGCAGGCTGCCACCACCAGGCTGACCGCCGTGGAGACATTGAGCGTGTGTTGGCCATCGCCGCCGGTTCCGCAGCAATCGACCGCATTGTCAGGCGCTTTAATCGGGATGACCCGCGCGCGCATGGCTCGGGCCGCGGCGGCGATCTCATTGGCACTCTCACCCCGGTCAGCCAGAGCTATCAAGAATTTCTTGATCTCATCGTCGCTGGCTTCGCCATCGAGGATCCAGCTGAACACTTCTTCGGCTTCAGCTTCGCTAAGGGCGGGGGCATCGAGCGGCAGGTTCTTCATACGCTCCCCATGGCCTCAAGCCCGCACAGTCTCAAGAAGTTTGCGAGCAGCGCGTGGCCATGTTCGGTTGCGATGCTTTCCGGGTGGAACTGAACCCCGTGGATCGGCAGGCTCTCGTGGCGGAACCCCATGGTGCTGGTCCCGTCGTCCTCCGGATTGGGAGCATGCGCATTGGCAATCAGACAGTCGGGTACATCTTCCACCACCAGCGAGTGATATCGCGTGGCGATAAAGGGCGAAGGGATATCGGCGAAGACTCCGGTTCCGTCATGGGTCACGGGCGAGGTTTTGCCGTGCATTAAACCGCCCGTGACAACCTTGCCGCCGAAATGCTGTCCGATCGACTGATGTCCAAGACACACGCCCAGCAGCGGCTTTCCGGCGTCTGCACAGGCTGCCACCAGATCCAGGCTGATCCCAGCCTCATTGGGGGTGCACGGTCCAGGTGAAATCAGGAACCCCGCCGCATTGGTGGCCAAAGCTTCGGAAGCTGACAGCGCATCGTTACGCTCGACCTTCACGTCCGCCCCCAATTCCATCAGGTAATGGACCAGATTGAAGGTGAAGCTGTCGTAATTGTCGATGACAAGGATCGGGGCTTGGCTGCTCATGCTGTCTTCCCCGCAAAATGATCAGTCGCCCTTACAAGTCCGTCAATGATCCCAGGCTCTCCCGCGGAATGTCCGGCATCGTCGACAATCCAAAGATCAGCCTCGGGCCAGGCCTTCTTGAGCTCCCATGCCGATGTCGGCGGAGTGCAGATATCATGGCGACCCTGAACGATGATCCCGGGGATGTGGCGGATTGTGTCGAGATCGCGCAGCAATTGCCCGTCATCGAGATAGAAATCCTCCAGGAAAAACCGCGCACAAATGCGGGCGAATGGAACGGCGGACGAGGGGTCGGCGAAGGCTGACAGCAATTCCTCATTGGGCAGTAGAGTTGCGACCGAGCCTTCCCAAAGCGACCATTCCTTGGCTGCGGCAAGCCTGATGGCCTCGTCTTCGCTCGTCAGCCGCGCGTAATAGGCTTTGACCAGATCGTCCCGCTCCGCCTCGGGAATGTGGCCGGAAAAGCTGTCCCATTGCTCGGCCATAATCTCGCTCGCGCCATAGCTGTAGAGCCAGTTCTTTTCCTTTTGCCGAGCCAGAAATACCCCGCGGAGGATGAGCTCGGTGACCCGCTCGGGGTATTTCAGCGCATAGGCAAGGGCGAGGGTCGAGCCCCAGCTTCCGCCAAACGCCTGCCAAGCCTCATGACCGCACATCTTACGCAGCGCCTCGATGTCCTCGACAATCCGCCAGGTGTCATTGCACTCAATTTCAGCAAAGGGCAGCGACTGGCCGCAGCCGCGCTGATCGAACAACAGCACATCGTAGAGCTCAGGGTCCCATTGACGCCGATGGCTTGGGCTCATGGCGCCGCCTGGCCCGCCGTGGAGGAATACCGCTGGCTTTGCACCAGACGTGCCGCAGCGTTCCCAATAGATTGAATGGCCCTCTCCGACATCAAGCATGCCGGTCTCATAGGGTTCGATCTCGGGAAAGAGAGCGCGATCATAGGTCAGTGGCATTACTTCTTCTCCACCACCAGAAACGGTCCAAGACTGCCGCGCCGGTCGAGCCGTTCACTCGCCGGATCCCACATCGCAGAGACATTGCCGTCGAGGAACAAAGCGTTCTCTACCCCAAGCTCATCGCGATAGAAGCGCGCCAGCTGGCCAAAGCTCAGAGGTGCTTCTGACCGAACAAAATGGGCAACGCCATCGCCATCGACTCCCACACCATTGCGGATCGCACGGGAGGGGCCGTTCTCGGCGATCTCCGGATGCAGGATCCCATCAATCACTAGCATCGGACCGCTTTGCGTGCCGAACTCCGGCCGTTCAAGAATGGTTGCGTAAAATCGACTGGTCGACAGGACTTGCCAGCTGTCACCAGTGCCAAAGAATACGCCATTGGGCTTGAGGTGGAAATTGCCTGGCCCGTCCGCCCGGTTGAGCTCTGACAGCCGCTCGCCGTTTTCGACGTAATATCCGATCGGGCGCAGATCATCGCCATACATGCCAGCATTCACCGCGAAAGCGACGGTGTCGGAATCGTAATCTTCGGCCAGCGCGCTTAGCGAGCCATAGGGTTGGCCGCCCTCCGGACCAAGCGCCGTTCGAATGCGGTGCTCGCTTGGATTGGCGACACAATGTGTCAGCGGAACATCTTCAAAGCTGACAGCACTGCAGGCACTCTCACTGTCGGTCGCTGCAATCTCCACCGGGGGTTCCGGCATCAATTCCTGATCGGGCAGAGGACCAGGTTCGCCAATCTCGGTTCGGATCACTGGCTCACCGGCGGGCTGCTGCTCGCAGGCAGCCATAAAGACCATCAGACCGAGCATGGGGAGCATTCGTTTCATTGACCGAACCCCGGTTCACTGGCCACTTTCACCGCCTCCTTTGCCGCAGCGATCAGTGCTCCGGCCTTGGCTCGGCACTCGGCCAGTTCGTAGTCCGGATCGCTATCCGCCACGATCCCGGCACCAGCCTGGACATGCATCACACCGTCTTTGACGACAGCCGTGCGCAGGACAATACAAGAATCGACTGAGCCATCGGGCGCGAAATAGCCGACCCCGCCGGCGTATGCCCCGCGTGTCTCAGGTTCTAGCTCAGCGATAATCTCGCAGGCGCGGATTTTGGGAGCGCCCGATACGGTTCCGGCCGGGAAGCCAGCAAACACCGCATCCAAGGCGTCTTTGTCTTCCGCCAGCTTCCCGACAACATTGCTGACGATGTGCATCACATGACTGTAGCGCTCAATCGTGAAACTGTCCGTGACTTCCACGCTCCCGCGAGAGGCGACGCGTCCGACATCATTTCGGCCTAGGTCGAGCAACATCAAATGCTCGGCGCATTCCTTCGGGTCAGCCAGCAGGCTGGCTTCGTTGGCACGGTCTTCGCTGGCGGTTGCCCCTCTTGGTCGGGTCCCCGCAATCGGGCGAATGGTCAGCTCGCCATCGCGGACACGGACCAGAATCTCGGGGCTTGACCCAACGATCGCAAATCCTGGCAGATCGAGGAAGTAGAGAAACGGCGATGGGTTTACCCGCCGCAAGGAGCGGTACAATGCCAGCGGGGGAAGCTCAAAATCACAGGTAAAACGCTGGGCCAGGACAACCTGGAAGATATCGCCAGCGGTGATGTAGTCCTTGGCACGAGCAACAAGCGCTTTGTAATCCTCCCCTGGCAATACGGGTGTGAGCTCGGGCTCAGGCAGATCGACCACGGGTTCAGCCGGTCGAGAGGAGCTCGCTAATTGCCGCAATGTCTCATCGATCACTTCACCGGCACGTTCAATCGCCTTCTCAGGCTCGCCCGCCTCCCAAATCGGAGCGATTGCGAACAATTCGTCAGTCAGCCCGTCGAACACCAGTATGACCGTGGGCCGCACAAACAGAAGATCTGGCAAATCCAACGCGTTTTGAGGTGCGCGCGGCAGGGTTTCCACCAGGCCGATTGTTTCATAGCCGAAATAGCCGACCAGGCAGGCGAGTGCCGGCGGCAGATCATCGGGCACGTCGATCCGGCATTGTTCAGCCAATGCCCGCAATTCGACCAGTGCATTGCCGGAGCAGGATTCAAAGCTAGTCCGGTCAACCTGCCATTGGCGATTGATTTCTGCCTGTTGACCCGAACCGCGAAAGATCAGATCCGGATCAAGACCGAGCAGGCTGTAACGCCCGCGGATCTCTCCACCCTCCACCGATTCCAGCAGGAAGTCTCCGCGGCCAGGCTCAATCAGACGCTGCGCCGCACCCACCGGCGTATCGCAATCCGCGATGATCTTGCGCCAGACAAGCGTGGATTTGCCTTTGGCGAGATCCCTTGTCGCTTGTTCACTGTTTTGTAGAGACGAAAGAGCACTCACGTTTTGCTGCGATCAAATCTCGCCTGTCAGCTGTTTGCGCACAGCCTCGATAGCGGTCTCATTGCGATCAACGCCCAATTCTTCGCGGACAGAAGCGGTAAGCTGTTCGGCCAGCTCATCCGCAAAAGTTTCGCTTAGCGAGGCGCGCGCTTGTTCAAACAGCGGATCCTCATCCTCGATCGGTGCAGCAGTGATCGAATTCAATTCTACCACATACCACCCTAGATTGTTCGGAGCTTCAAGGCGTTTGGCTGTGCCTTCTGCCATACTGAACAGCAAGACCAATGGTGTTGGAATACGCTGGCCGTTCTGCGGCCGCAATTCCGCGCGGGTCATGTTGATCCGTTGCGGGGGAGGGATTTGCCCCTCTTCGGCGCTCAGCGCCTGATTGATTGAGCCGTCGGCCTCCGCCAAGCGGGCAATGACACGGTCGGCAGCATCACGAGCCTCTGCATCGCCTTGGGCAAGTCGCCAATCGCGAACCACTTGTTCGCGGATATCGGCCAGCGGTGCCGCAGCAGAAGGAGTGATTTCATTGGCTTCAAACACTATGAATTGTTGACCGCGTACCACTTCAGCCAATTGTGGTTCGCTTTCGTCCATCTGGAAGACTGTGGCGACGGCATCTTGTAATTGCTCTGCAATCCTTTGACGCGGATTCTCGAACAAGCGACCATCAGAGAGCATGGCGGGAGTGGTGTTTAACTCCAGTCCAAACTCCTCGGCAATCTCAGTCAGTGAGGCCCGATCACTGACCCGGTCTTCAATTCGCGTGCTCAGGTCGGCCAAGGCGGCGGCGCGCTTCTCTGACGCCAGCTGGGTGGCGATCTCGCCACGAGCCTGAGCGAGGCTGCGGGCGGCAGTGCGATCAATCGCATCGATCCGGGCAATGTACCAGCCCAGCGCACTTCTCGCGGGCTGCGCGACTTGACCACGATTTGCCGCGAAGACTGCCTCTGCCACGGCCGCACTGGTGAGTGCAGCGATTTCTTCGCGGCTGCTCGGCTGACTGCGCGTAACCGAGAACCCGGCTTCACTGGCTGCATTCTCCAGCGAAAGGCCGGCGTTTACCCGTTCTCTGATTGCATTCGCCGCATCTTCAGTCGGCACAAAGAACGAGCTGATCGTGCGCGTTTCTTGGGCCTCATATTGGGCGGCATCGCGCTCATAGCGGGCCGCGATTTCCGCCTCGGTCGGCTCGACCCGATCGGTAATCGCGTCATCTCCAAAGGCTGCAAATCGCATCGTGCGCCGTTCAGGAAGGACATAGCGTTCACGCTCTTCCTCGTAGAAAGTCTGGACCTGATTGTCGGTCGGATCATTCTCTGGCGCGAACGATACGCTCGGGATCAGGGCGATTGTGCCTTGACGACGTTCGCGAACGAATGAGCCATATCGGCGGGTCAGTGCATCGGGTGCGCGTTGTGCGGCGAGCCCTGGGGCCAGCAATTGCTGGGCCAGAAGTCCGTCGCCCAGATCATTGCGCAACATTGCATCAGTCAGCCCCTGATTGCGAAGTGCTGCTTCATAGACCGTCTGATCGAACTCGCCATTGACCCCGCGGAACGCTCCGATCTGAAGGATCTCGCTATTGATGAGATTGTCGCCCGCGCGCAGGCCATATTCTTCAGCATAGCCTCCGAGCGCAGCGCGATCGATCAACTGGCGCAAAACTTCGTCGAGGCCTCCGTTGGCCACAAACTCCTGCATCGTGGCGGTCGGCTGCTCCTGCCGCACCTGCTCCATCGCCGAACTTGCCGTCTGCGATAGGGTCGAAGTCGAAATCCGCTCATCGCCGACTCGTGCAACCCGATCATTTCCGGCAACGCCGCCGAATGTTGTGCCAGTGATGTCGCTGGCAGCGAACGCCAAGGCGATCAAAGCTATCAGAGCGAAGGTGAGGGCAAGCCCGATCTTGGACTGGAAGATATTGCGAAAGAAGGAAATCATTTGTGACGTTTGTTCCTGCAAAAAGGGAGCCAGCGAACTCTGGATCACTGACTGGCGTTTGCTTTATCCACCCTGCGTCCTGTCGGCAACAGGTGAGAAACCGTTTTGACTGGATCGTTCGGCTCGGCTACCGGACGCGCCCCCGCCACCGTAATAACGGGGTGAGATTCGAATAATAACAGTTCGTAGGACAACTTCATGCCTCTCCGGCCCTATATCGTCGGCAACTGGAAGATGAACGGTACCCGCGCGATGCTCTCCGAAGCGCGCGCGATAGATCGTGCTGCTCAGCGCTATATGAAGGTGGAGGTCGCTCTGGCCCCGCCATACACGCTGATTCATCCGGTTCACCGCGAAGCAGAACAGATCGCGGTGGGCGCGCAAGATTGCCATGCCGAGCCCGATGGTGCGCACACCGGCGATATCTCCGCCACGATGGCCGCTGATGCAGGAGCCAAGTTCGTCATTCTGGGGCACAGCGAGCGCCGCCAGAATCACGGCGAAAAGGACTCTGTGATTCGGGCCAAAGCCGAATCCGCTATCGAGGCAGGGCTGCGAATCATTCTTTGTTGCGGCGAAAGCGAGCAGGTCCGCGAAGCGGGCAAGGCGGAAGCCTATGTAACCCGCCAGCTCAAGGCGTCCTTGCCCGAGCTTGATGACGCTGATGAGAAGATCACGATTGCCTATGAGCCGATTTGGGCGATCGGGACTGGCAAGACCGCGACTGTCGAAGACATAGAGGCGATGCATGCGGTGATTCGCGAATTGCTGGTCAAACTCTATGGTGAAGAGCAGGGCGCCGAAATCCGCATTCTTTATGGCGGTTCGGTCAAGCCTGAAAATGCTGCAGAAATCCTGGCTGCCAAGGAAGTTGGCGGTGCATTGGTCGGTGGAGCCAGCCTCACCGCCGACAGCTTCATGGGGATTGCTTTGGCTGCTGGAGACACGCCTGAGGGGTAGGTTCCTACCCAATGTCGCTTGGCTCGGCCTTGTGCTGATCGCCTGTGGCTCTTATCTAGCCGCCAAGTTCTAACGGGATCCGTTTCATGTCATTGTTTATTTTTCTGACCATCATTCAGGCTCTGGTTGCGGCTGCTCTGATCGGGGTCATTCTGATGCAGCGTTCTGAAGGCGGCGGCCTTGGTATCGGCGGAAGCCCCGGTGGTGCACTCGGCGCGCGCGGCGCAGCGGATTTTCTTACCCGATCGACCAAATGGTTGGCGGTTTCCTTTGTCGTGCTATCGATTGGCCTGGCAGCTCTGGCAGTCGACACCACTGGCACGAATGAGGTTGAGACAACGCTTGATCGCTCTGTGGCTCCGGCTGATCCTCTCGGCGGTGCGACGACCGACCCGCTTGGCGGACCAGCTTCGTCAGGCGACGGTGGCGCACCGGCCAATGATGATCCGCTGGCTGCTGAATAGAGCTTCAGCCAGCACCATTTACCCAACCTGCTGTGGATTGCGCGCTTTTATGCGATCAATTCGCTTGCCTCGAATCCAATCTGCAGCTTAAGGCTCAACTCCCATGGCGCGGTTCATTTTCATCACCGGCGGCGTGGTCTCCTCGCTCGGAAAAGGTCTCATGGCGGCCAGTCTGGCTTCGCTCCTGCAGGCGCGTGGCTACAAGGTCCGTATCCGCAAGTTCGATCCCTATCTGAACGTCGATCCGGGGACGATGAGCCCCTACCAGCATGGCGAGGTCTATGTCACCGATGATGGTGCTGAGACCGATCTTGATCTGGGCCACTATGAGCGGTTTACCGGGGTTTCTGCGCGCCAGAGTGACAACATCACCAGCGGGCGCGTGTACCAGCAGATCATCGCCAAGGAGCGGCGCGGCGATTATCTCGGCGCAACCGTACAGGTCATCCCGCATGTTACGGACGCAATCAAGGAATTCGCGCTGAATGACCAAGGCGACCATGATTTCATTCTGTGCGAAATTGGTGGCACGGTCGGCGACATTGAATCGCTTCCATTCATGGAAGCCATTCGGCAATTGCGGAATGAATTGGAGCCACTGCAAACGCTGAGCCTGCATGTGACCCTGGTGCCGTACATCGCTGCAGCCGGTGAGCTAAAGACCAAGCCGACCCAACACTCGGTTCGCGAATTGGCGAGCCTGGGTATCAAGCCTGATGTCTTGCTGTGCCGTGCGGAACACCCGCTGCCGGATGGCGAGCGCCAGAAGATTGCGAACTTCTGTAATGTTCGCAAGGAAGCCGTCATCCCGGCGTTGGACGCACCGTCGATCTACTCGGTCCCGTTGCAATACCACCAGGAAGGGCTTGATGCAGAGGTCTTGCGGGGTTTTGGGATCACCGATGCTCCAGAGCCCGACTTGTCGGCCTGGAACGATGTTACCGATCGCTATTTCAACCCTGAAGGCGAGGTCACCATCGGCGTAGTCGGGAAATATGTCGGCCTTCAAGATGCCTATAAAAGCCTCAACGAAGCCTTGATCCACGGCGGGCTCGCAAATCGGGTCAAGGTCAACATTCGTTGGATCGACGCAGAGGTGTTTGAGGGTGATGATGCCGAGATTGCCTCCAAGCTCGAGCCGATGCACGGAATTCTGGTGCCTGGAGGGTTTGGTGAACGAGGCAGCGAAGGAAAGATTTCCAGTGTTCGCTTCGCGCGCGAACGAAACGTTCCCTTCTTTGGAATCTGCTTGGGGATGCAAATGGCTTGCATCGAAGGCGCCCGAGAAGCGGGATTTGCCCAAGCCTCTTCGACCGAATTCGGCCAGACCGATGAGCCGGTCGTCGGCATCATTACCGAATGGATGACCGATGAGGGTCTCCAGACACGAGAAGCCGGAGGCGATCTCGGTGGGACAATGCGGCTTGGCGCCTATGATGCGAAGCTCTCGGGTAACAGCCATGTTTCCCGAATATATGGTGGGGCGGAAATGATCTCTGAGCGGCACCGGCACCGCTATGAGGTCAACAGCCGCTACATTGAGCCGCTCGAAGGACAGGGCCTGGTGTTCTCTGGCATGTCACCTGATGGCCTCTTGCCCGAGATTGTCGAACGCCCCGATCACCCTTGGTTCGTTGGCGTTCAATTCCATCCGGAGCTCAAATCCAAGCCGTTCGATCCGCATCCGCTGTTTGCGGGTTTCATTGCGGCAGCCTTGGAACAATCTCGTCTGGTGTAATGAGATAAGATATCTTCGCAAATATCGAAGTTTTTGCAATTTTTCGGAACTGTCGTGTCCTTACAAGCAGGTGATATTGCGCTTGCCTAAGATACCCATCTGGTCGTAGGAGCACGAGCAATCCTCGTGGTTCATGGGGAAAGAGGGCGCTTTACCAAAAGCAATTTTTCGAGGCTTTGCCTCAAAGAGCTCTACTCGACGTTCACCGTCTTCTGCGACCCGGACGGTGAAATCGTGAAGAGGCGGCACTTGTGTCGCAGGGGCGGATCCAAGGATCCGCCCCTAATCTTTTGAAATTATGGAATATTATTAAGCTGCGTTGGCGCCACTGTCGTCAGATGTGTCCGGGACAGCTGTTAGCGTTGTCCCACCATTGACGGCAATCTTCTTGGGTTTCATCGCTTCAGGCACTTCGCGCACCAAATCGATCAGCAAAAGGCCATCGGCCAGGTCAGCGCGCTCGACTCGGACGTAATCGGCCAGTTCGAACCGACGCTCAAATCCGCGATTGGCGATTCCGACGTGGAGCAATTCCGAACCGTCTTCGACTTCTTCACGCTTGCGTCCTTGCACTGTCAGCAGGTTCTGTTGCGCAGTGATATCAATATCTTCGCTCCGAAAGCCAGCGACGGCGAGCGTGATACGATAATTGTCTTCGCCGCGGCGAGCGATGTTGAAAGGGGGGTAATTGTCGCCGCTATTGTTGCGAACCTGGCTTTCGAGCAGATCGAACAGATGGTCGAAGCCTACGGTGGTGCGGCGATAGGGTGTAAAATCAAGACGTGACATAATTCCAAATCCTCTTGCGTGAGCAATTTGACTGTTTGACGGACCTGCCGAATGCAGCATCCGTTGTCGGCGCTGATCCCCAGACTTGGCAGATCGTTCCGACACGTTAGATTTAGGGGACGTCAAAGCGCTTTCAAGATGTTTCGAGAAGCGTTTCAATCAGCTCTGATGGGATTCGAAATGAGCCAACCGGTCATCGATATGTACACCAAGTTTGCCTGCCCGTTCTGCGTGCGGGCCAAGCATCTGCTCAAGTCCAAAGGGGTTGAGGTCAATGAGATCGACATCACCATGGGCGGCGCCAAGCGCGATGAAATGATGCAGCGCGCTCCGCTTGCCCGGACCGTGCCGCAAATCTTTATCGGCGATGTGCATGTTGGCGGATCAGACGACCTTGCAGCGCTCGATCGCGTCGGCAAACTTGACGCCTTGCTGGCGGGCTGAAGCTCACTGTGCCCAAAATCGCTGTCCTCCAGATGACTTCGGGGATCGATCCGGAGGAAAATTTCAACGCAATCGCCCAAGCCTGCCAGACAGCGGCAGGTGAGGGCGCATCAATTCTGTTCACCCCCGAGATGTCGCTATTGCTTGATCGGGATCGGAAGCGGGCCTCGCTGAAGATCGTCTCGCAGGAGGCGTCGCATTATCCCCGTCGATTTCAGGAGCTCGCCGACACATTCGACATCGAGCTCACTGTCGGGGCGCCCGTAACGGCCGAAGGTAAACGGTACGCCAACCGGCAATGGCTGTTCGTGCCGCGGAGGGCGGGACCGAAGTCTTACGACAAGATCCATATGTTCGATGTCGAACTTGCGAGCGGGGAGAGCTGGCGTGAGAGCAGCGCCTACCGACCCGGCGATGAGGTGGTGGTTGAACACGACACATCAATTGGACGGCTTGGCCTGACGATTTGTTATGACCTGAGATTTCCAGCGCTGTTCGAAGAGCTCGGCAATCGGCAATGCAATGCCATAGCTATCCCGGCCGCTTTCACGGTTCCGACCGGCAAGGCGCATTGGCATGTCCTGCTCCGCGCCCGCGCGATCGAAGCCAGCGCCTTTGTGATAGCCGCCGCGCAAGTCGGCAAGCATGAGGACGGGCGCGAGACTTACGGTCATTCGCTAGTGGTCGATCCATGGGGTGAAGTGCTGCTCGACTTGGGCGGAGAAGAGCCTGGCCTGGGCTTTTGCGAGATCGACCTTAACCGAATTGCAGAGGTTCGCGCCCAAATTCCCAGTCTTGCGAACAGGCGCAAAATACCCAATTAGGCACTCATGATCGTATTCGATTTGCATTGCGACCAAGGACATCGGTTCGAAGGTTGGTTCGGCTCCTCAAGTGATTTTGAGGACCAGCACCGTCGTGGGCTGGTCATCTGCCCGGAATGCGGTAGCGCGCATGTATCCAAGGCCCCGATGGCGCCGGCTGTCCCTGCCAAATCGAACACGCAAGCCGATACGGTACCCGCACCGGCTGAGACTCAGCCGGTCGCCAACATGCCGATGCCTGAGGAAGTTCAGAACGCGCTGTCTACCTTGGCCAAGGCACAGGAAAAGGCGCTCGAGAAGAGCACCTATGTCGGCAAGGACTTCGCTGAGCAATCGCGTGCGATGCATTACGGCGAACGCGATGAGGCACCGATCCATGGCCAAGCCAGCCTGGAAGAAGCCAAGTCCTTGGTCGATGAGGGTGTTCAGGTTGCGGCGCTGCCATTCCCTGTTGCGCCTCCTGAAGATCTCAATTGATTGGTTAGCCGGCGCTGCTAAAGGGGTCCCGGGGCCCCGTAGCTCAGCCGGATAGAGCATCAGATTCCTAATCTGAGGGCCACAGGTTCGAATCCTGTCGGGGTCACCATCCAGTCCTTTTGCCTGCTGGGCTCAGGCCTGGCGATGCGAGCGATAGGCCCAATAACACAGCGCCTGAATGGTCAGGGCGATTCCCAGCAACATGGAGCAGGTTCCGGCCCATCCGGCGTAATCATACACAGCCGTCCCCAAGACGCTGCCCAAAGCGCCGCCAAGGAACATGAT
Organism: Erythrobacter sp.; assembly: GCA_965249945.1. Lineage (GTDB taxonomy): Bacteria > Pseudomonadota > Alphaproteobacteria > Sphingomonadales > Sphingomonadaceae > Erythrobacter. The sequence goes on from OZ252258.1 coordinate 1,917,469, forward strand.
CACGATATAGGTGGTGGTCAGCCGTGTCCGAATGGCAGGCTCCAAAGATAGGAAGGTCATACGCCCGGTCACATCGACCGTCGGGCCAACCATATTGACGATCACGAGCGGCACGACCAGCGCCCAGATGTTGAATCCCAAGGGATAGAACAGGGCGACACCGGCAACCTGAATCAGGGACACCAGATGGCGCGCCCGGCGCGGCCCTACCTGATCCGCCCAGCGCCCCAGTGTTGGCGTCGAAAAGATACTGATCGCAGCCAGCCCTGCCAAGTAACCGACAGTGTCGACACCATAGCCCATTGCATCGCTGGTCAGATGCAGGGCCAGCGCCAGCCAGGTGGCGGTGAATGTCGCGAAATTGAGGCCCTGGATCAGCGCCGAAACCAGCATGTCCCGATGCTGCAACGCCAATCGGAAGACCGAGGCGAGCAGGTCGCCATAGCCTTCGCTCGGCACCTTCGCCGGAGTCGTCTCGCTGCGCATGGCAATCGGCAGGTAGAGCGTCACCAAAGCCATCGCGACAAAACCGCACCAATAGACTGAGCGCCAACCGAACTGATCAGCGACAATGCCAGCCCCTACGCGGGCGACCAGAATCCCGAAGATAACGCCCGCCGTGAGCAAGGCAGTCACTTGGCCCAGACGATCCGGAGCAACCCGTTTCGACGCGAAGGCCGGGATCAGATAAGGCGCAATCGTGACGAAGCCGAGCAGGGTCGATGCCAGTGTAAAGAGAGCGAACGCCTGGGCCAAAGCCATGCCCAGCATGAATAATGTCTGGAGCGCCACAAAACCCATGCAAAGCTGGCGATTGGAGTAGCGATCACCAAGTGGCAGCAGCAGAAAGATCCCGAGCGCCAAAGCCAATTGATTGGCAGCCGGTACAATCCCGATCTGCGCCTCGCCGACACCGAAATCGCGCGCGACTTCGCCAATGATCGGATGGATGTAATAGGCATTGGCTGTCACCACCGCAGTGGTGAAAGTCAGCGCGTATTCCTGCCCGCGGCTGAGATAGGCCGGTGCAGACGAATCATTCATGACTGCACCGGTGCTGCTCAAGCCAGAAAGCCCGCCGTCCTGGCTGTGTCGATCACGCCTTGAGCCAGTTCGACCGGACGGTCTTCCTGGCAGAAGTGTCCGCAGGTGGAGAGCATGGCGTGGGGTTGTCCCTCGGCACCACTTATGGCCTTTGACAGCGCTTCGCCCAAACCTCCGGTGACCGGATCGTCTTCTCCGAACAAAGTCAGGAACGGCTTGTCGAAGGCAGCAAGGCCTTTCCAAGCCGCCTTGTTCTGCACAATCCCGTCCATCCCATCTTCGACCGGAACCAGCGCCGGGAAGGCGCGCGCTCCAGCTTTGCTCGGCTCGTCGGGGAAAGGCGCATCATAGGCTGCGATCTCTTCTGCGGTTCGCTCGGTAGCTGTGGCGCGCTGGAGCAACTCGCCAATCTTGAAATCAGGTGAACTTGCCGCAAAGGCGCGCCAGGCGAGAAACGCTGGAGACGGTGTCCCGCCCGTAGGCAGAAAGGTGTTACTGGCGACCACGCAGGTGAATTTCTCTGGCGCTTCTCCAACCAGACGAAGGCCCAGCAAACCGCCCCAATCCTGACAAAACAGGGCTGCAGGTTCGGGCACTACGGCTTCACGCCATTGTGACAACCAACTGATGTGGCGGTCGTAGGAGTAAAAGCCGATGTCATCGGGCTTGTCACTCTTACCGAATCCGATCAGGTCCGGTGCCAGGCACCGGAAGCCAGCGTCGACCAGGATCGGGATCATTTTGCGGTAGAGAAAGCTCCAGCTCGGCTCGCCGTGGAAAAGCAAAACCGGGGGCCCATCCTTGGGCCCCTCATCGAGATAATGCATCTGCCCCTTGTGACCGTCTCCCAAATCAATCTCGAGCCAGTTCTCGGCAAAAGGATAGTCGGGGATATTGGCAAAGCGGGCGGGGTCGTGTCGAAGGACTTGCATGGCATCTCTCTCCCTTTGTCGGGATCAGTATCAGAAAAGGACTGAACCGCCAGAGCCAAGCGCTCCAAAGTTTCTATCAAACTGGCTAGCTGGACTTGCAGGGGGAGGGCAGGCAAGCAGCCACCACAATTGATTGGATAGAGATTCGATGCGTCAAGAAAGTGAAGAGCTTGCCGAAATCCGTCGCGCCGTGCGGGCCTTGTGCGATGAGTTTCCGGGCGAGTACTGGCGTGCCAAGGATGCTGCGCGCGAATATCCGGGCGAGTTTGTTGATGCACTGACCAGGGCCGGCTTTCTCGCCGCTCTCATCCCGACCGAATATGGCGGCAGCGGCCTGAAGCTCGACGCTGCCAGCGTAATCATGGAAGAGATTCAGGCGTCCGGCTGCAATGGCGGCGCGGCGCACGCGCAGATGTACATCATGAACACGCTGCTGCGGTATGGAAGTGAGGGTCAGAAGAGCCACTATCTGCCCAAGATCGCGAGCGGTGAACTGCGGCTGCAAGCCTTTGGCGTGTCGGAGCCTACCAGCGGTACGGACACTTTGTCTCTGAAGACGCGGGCGGTTCGCGATGGTGATGGCTATGCCATCAACGGACAGAAGATCTGGACGAGTCGCGCCGAACACTCGGACTTGATGCTATTGCTGGCCCGGACCACACCGCGCGACCAGGTTGAGAAGAAGACCGAAGGCCTCTCGATGTTCCTCGTCGACATGCAGAAGGCGGTGGGCAATGGCATGGAGATCAAGCCGATCCGCACGATGATGAACCACTCCTCATGCGAGGTGTTCTTCGACGATATGCGGATCCCGGCGGACGCCTTGGTCGGCGAGGAAGGGAAGGGCTTCCGCTACATCCTGTCAGGAATGAATGCTGAGCGTATTCTGATTGCGGCTGAGTGCATTGGTGATGCCAAGTGGTTCATTGAACAAGCGAGTGATTACGCCAAGGATCGCAATGTTTTCGCGCGCCCAATTGGTCAGAACCAAGGCATCCAATTCCCGATCGCTCGCTGCTATGCCCAGATGCGCGCCGCCGAGCTGATGGTTCACCATGCAGCGCAGGTCTATGACGAGGGCGGCAATCCGGGCGAGGAGGCCAATATGGCCAAGCTGCTCGCTTCAGAGGCCAGCTGGGCCGCGGCGGATATGTGCGTGCAAACCTTTGGCGGCTTTGGCTTTGCCGAGGAATATGATGTCGAACGGAAATTCCGCGAAGCGCGCCTCTATACGGTCGCTCCGATCTCAACCAATTTGATCCTGTCCTATCTCGCGGAGCATGTCCTCGGTCTCCCCCGATCCTATTGACCGGTCAGGCCCGGGCAGCGTTTCGACTCCTGCCATAACCGCTTAGACGTTTTTCACTTGAACCCGGGGGTTAACTATGATTCTGTGCAATCCATGGGCTGGACCGGGGCATATCGAAAACTAAAGCGCGATCGAGCGCCGCTGCGCCTGCCTGAGGATCAGGCGAAGCAGGGGCTGGCTCTAGCAGTGCTGCTGGTCCTGACCGGATTGGCGATTGCCGGCCCAACCGGCCTGCTGGCCTGGAACGAGAGCGCTGTCCTGCTCGATCAGCGACAGGCTCAAATTGCAGTCTTGGAAGCCAAGCGCGACGAGTTGCGCAACCGGGTTGATCTGCTCGATCCAGAAGCAGCCGATCCCGATCTTGTCGCGGAGCTGCTGCGCAAGAACCTCAATGTTGTGCATCCAGATGAAGTGGTGATCACGCTCGAAGACGAGTGACGCAGCTTGGGCCTGACCCGAGCCATGCATAGCAATGCATCCCGATATCGCTCGATTGAACGTCGGATTCCGTTGCGTCGTTCTGGCCTAAACGCCTATAGCGTGTTCACGGACGAACTTCGCCGAAGGCGGAGTTTTTTGGAGGATATACGCTTTGGCCAAACAGCCCGCTAAGTCAAAAACTTCTGCTCGATCAAAATCCCATAAGGCCCCCGCAGCTGCGGCTTCGACCGATGTGTCACCATCGGACGATCCCGATTTCATTCTGCATTCGTTGCAAGAGGAGTTCGAGGCGAACAAGCGCTTCAACGCAAGCGAAGCGCAAATGCTTGAATTCTATGAGCAGATGCTCTTGATCCGCCGCTTCGAGGAGAAAGCAGGTCAGCTCTATGGTCTCGGCCTGATCGGCGGCTTCTGCCACCTTTACATTGGTCAGGAGGCCGTAGCGATCGGTTTGCAAAGCGCGCTTGATGGCGACAAGGACAGCGTCATCACCGGCTATCGTGATCATGGACACATGTTGGCCTATGGCATTGATCCGAATGTGATCATGGCTGAGCTTACGGGCCGCGAAGCCGGGATATCCAAAGGCAAGGGCGGCTCGATGCACATGTTCAGCACCGAGCACAAATTCTATGGCGGCCATGGCATTGTCGGCGCTCAGGTGGCACTCGGTGGAGGTCTGGCTTTGGCGCATAAATACAATGAAGATGGCGGCCTGTGCCTGGCCTATTTCGGTGACGGTGCCGCCAACCAAGGCCAGGTTTACGAGACCTTTAACATGGCCGCATTGTGGAACCTGCCAATCGTCTTCGTGGTCGAGGACAACCAATATGCTATGGGTACGGCCAGCTCACGCTCGAGCGCCGAGACCCGCTTCCACCGTCGCGGAACAGCATTTCGTATCCCAGGGATGGAAGTTGATGGCATGAACGTGCTCGAAGTTCGCGCGGCTGCAGAGGTCGCGTTCAAGCACGTTCGCGAGGGCAAGGGCCCGGTCCTGATGGAATGCAACACTTACCGCTATCGTGGACACTCAATGTCGGATCCTGCCAAGTACAGGACCCGGGAAGAGGTCCAGGAACAGCGTGAACATCACGACCCGATTGAGCGTCTCAAGAAGACATTGATCGACGGTGGCAAGAGCGAGGACGATCTCAAGGCAATTGACAAGGCCATTCGCGCGCGCGTCGCTGAATCTGCTGACTTCGCAGAGAATTCACCGGAGCCAGCTCCGGGAGAACTCTACACCGATGTTCTGGTGGAGGAGTATTGAGCCATGGGTATCGAACTCAAAATGCCAGCTCTTTCGCCGACCATGGAGCAGGGCACGCTTGCTAAATGGCTCAAGTCCGAAGGCGATTCGATCGAACCGGGCGACATCATTGCCGAGATCGAAACCGACAAGGCAACGATGGAGTTCGAAGCGATCGACGAAGGCGTGCTGACCAAGATCATGATCGCCGAGGGCACCGAAGATGTCGCTGTTGGGACCGTCATCGCGATGCTTGACGGGGAGGGGGAAGAACCCTCTGCTCCTGCCGCTGCTCCCGCGGCGGAGCCAGCACCGGCTCCCGCTCCTGCCCCCACACCTGCAGCGGCCGTCGAACGACCAATTGCCAGCGCACCGGCCTCCGATCCGGAGATTCCCGCGGGCACATCCTTCACCAGTGTCTCGGTGCGTGAAGCCTTGCGCGATGGCATGGCAGAAGAAATGCGCGCTGATCCGCGCGTGTTTGTAATGGGTGAAGAGGTCGCTGAATATCAGGGCGCTTACAAGGTCACACAGGGACTGCTCGATGAGTTTGGACCGAAGCGTGTGATCGACACCCCAATTACCGAGTATGGTTTTGCCGGAATCGGCACCGGGGCCGCAATGGGTGGTCTCCGCCCAATCGTCGAATTCATGACCTTCAACTTCGCGATGCAGGCCATCGACCACATCATCAATTCCGCTGCGAAGACCAATTACATGAGCGGCGGCCAGATGCGCTGTCCGGTTGTATTCCGCGGTCCGAATGGAGCTGCTTCACGAGTGGCCGCGCAGCATAGCCAGAACTATGGTCCATGGTATGCCAGCGTGCCGGGTCTGATCGTTATTGCACCTTATGACAGCTCAGATGCCAAGGGCCTGATGAAGGCAGCGATCCGGAGCGAGGATCCGGTGGTCTTCCTCGAGAACGAGCTCGTCTATGGGCGCAGCTTTGACGTGCCAGACCTTGATGATCATGTGCTCCCGATTGGCAAGGCCCGGATCATGCGTGAGGGCAGCGACGTAACGATCGTGAGCTACTCGATCGGCGTCGGCTTGGCGCTCGAAGCAGCTGAACAGCTCGCCGGCGAAGGGATCGATGCGGAGGTGATTGATCTGCGCACACTTCGTCCGCTCGATAAGCAAGCGATTCTCGATAGTCTCGCCAAGACCAATCGATTGGTTATCGCAGAAGAAGGTTGGCCGACGTGTTCAATCGCATCCGAAGTGATTGCGATCTGCATGGAAGAAGGTTTTGACGATCTCGACGCGCCTGTCCTGCGGGTCTGCAATGAGGACGTCCCGCTGCCCTATGCCGCCAATCTCGAAAAGCTGGCGCTGATCGATGCGCCGCGGATTGTCGAGGCAGCCAAAACGGTCTGCTACGCTAAGTAGCGACCGTAGCGTTGAAGGTGGAGCAGTTGGCAACTGGGTCAGGCGTCGAGGTGTTGTAGATCTGCGTAAGATCGCGCGCATCACGCACATTATAGGCCGCAGTGTAGACGATTTCGGTATTGGTGATCTCGTTGAACGGCGTGAGCCCTTGATAGTCATACGCCACTTCGACGAACATCACGGCCGTGCCTGAGCTGGCTGTGATTTCTGAGCCGCTCTCACCCATGCCGGCAAAACTGGTGCCGCTGGCTCCGTCATCTTCGACGCCATAGCTCGAGGTGTAGTTCTTGGCGCCAGTGCAGCGCTGCCATTGGATCCACTGACCGCCATCGTCATTCTGCTGCAGGCTCGAAAGAATAATCCGGCCATTAGTCAGCATGCCAATGCCTGCGCCGAGCTTGTCAGCGCCAACAAACACGTCGTTGACATCGTCTTCGTAAAGCTTGCGATTGACCAGCACCGAATCCTCACCGACGCGAGAGGCGTTATCTGCCACCTGCATGGCGATCTGGCTGACCTTCATGTGGACGATTGTGTAATTGGCGGTCTCAACCCCAAGCATGCCAAGCGATAGCAGCAGTGGAGCCGTGAAAGCGAACTCGGTCAGCGCCAGACCCGACGTATCCTTGCGAAGCGCAGCAAGTTTGCGGGCGCCATTGCGCAATTTCCAGGTCAATTTCTGTCTGACGGTGATCATACACAATTCCCGGTGGTGACTTCGGTTTCCTGCGTGTCGTAAGGCTGGTTCCGCAGGATGGTGGAAGCTTCTAGGGTGACAGTCTCAGGCAGACCAAGGATCCCCGCCATAGGGAACATCCGTGGGTAGCTTACGGTAGCGGTGTAAACGACAGCATCGCGCGCGCCGCCGATACCGCTGGCCCCGCGGTCATCATCCCAGGTGCCATTGCCATTTGAGTCCTCGAACACTTCGTTGTTGTCGCAAACTTCGTTGGTGTTCTCGTCGGTGTAGGGCTCTGGCTCGCCAATGTCGCCAAAGTCGAAGTGAGCGAGCTTGGCGAGCGTCACAGTCGCATCCCGCGGCGTAACAGCCGACACAGCATCGACCACTGTCTGGTCGATGGCCGATTCGGTTGCCGTGGCGGTTTCGAGCGTCAAATCCCGGCCAGCCTTCTGCATCGCGCCATTGACCAGCGAGGTGGTGTATTGCGTATGCGCAAGGTCAAAGATGCCGACCACCAGCGTGACAAGGATCGGAACGACGAGACCGAACTCGGTCAGTGTCGCGCCGGACTCATCGCGCGCAATCGCTTGGCGCTTGGTGCGCATCCAGTTCGAATGAAGAGCGATCATGCGGTCAACCTCAGCTGTGCGATCTTCTCAGCGATCTCGGAGAACGACTGATCAAGCTCATCATTGTTATCGGCGTGGTAAGCACGACCGCTCGACGCACAATCGGTCAGGTTCGAGGTCAGCGTGGTGCCGAAGGCAATCACCCAAACCGAGATGTTCTTGTTCCGAGCCGCCTCGCAAGCAGCCTGGAAGCGGGCTGCGTGGTTGGTCGAAGCGGTGGTGCCATTGCCATCAGTGGTGATCCGACGATCCCAATATTCCACTCCGTATGGCGTGTAGACCGAGGTCACGTTGGTCGACATTTGACCATCAGTCATGAAGACAATGTGCCGCGAGATTCCGTTTCCATCTGGCCCAACCTGGTTGTCGGCCGAAAATATGCCATCGGGCGAAATCAGGCGCGCACCCCATATCATCCCAATGTCATGATAGGTCGCGCCACGAGCTTCAAAGCCGTTCGCCGCAGAAAGATAGCTTTCCAGATCGGCCTTGGAATCGAACGGATCAAGCTTGCGCGCGGCCTTCGGACAATAGTCGGTAGGGCTGCTCGTCCAATTGCTCGAAGTTGTGACCACTGAGTTCGTATAATTGCTACCGGAATAGCGATATATAAAGGCGTTGTTTAGGACGGGCTTCCAACGCTCGTCTTCTGAGGCTGGAACCAAGTCAATGTCCAAGTCCTTTGCAGCGGCAGGGACGGGGTCGAAATTGGTTTGGCCTTCATCGGTGGCAGCCTCTTCAATGCATCCGTTCCAGGATACATTCACCAAGGCACCTCGATATCCGATTGGCAGGTCAATCGTGGAGTCGTCATAAAGGTCCTCCAGATCGACACTTGTCCATTCGTAGGTTTCACCCGTCCCCAAGGTTCCGATCGGCCCGTAGGTGTAATTGTTGAAGACCGTTTCGGTGACTTCTTCCTCGGTTGTCGTGTAGGTGATATCTGCCTGATAGTCGTAGATATAGTGACCAAGCGCACACCAGCCTGATCCCCAGTAATAGCTGAATCCATCCCAATATTCGATCCAGGCATCATCGATCTGGTAGGTAATTGTGCGCGGATTCCCACCGCTATTGCTGACCACAGTACCACCAGAGAGGTCGAAATTGCTCGGGATCACCTCAGGGATATCGGCTGGTCGAGCAGCGCTGCAGCTCGATGAATTGTAGCCGGTGTACCAGGTGTATTCATCGTCCGTGTACCAATAGCCTTGAATGAAGGACACTGAATCAAGAGTTGGACCGGCGCCAGTGTCTTCCCACGACGTCGTCGTTGTGAAGTTGGCGATCTTGGATTGATAAACGTGCTGGGTAGCCATCCAGGATGAGTTTTCATCCATGATGATCGGGCCCAGATTCACCGCGTTCGAATAGGGCACAATGCCGTAGCGGACCTGCGCACGGTCGCCGGTTGCAGAGTCGACAGTGTCATAGAAGTTGGCGGCGGCTTCGCGCAGAGCCTGGATCTTAGAGTCCGAGCCGGAATTGCAGCTCGTGCCATCCGGCTTACAAGCCATTGACCCGGTCACGTCGAGCACAAACACAATGTCAGTGTTGGCGATGTTGATATCGGCTTCGCAGGTGACCGAGAGCTGGAATTCGTCATAGCCAAAGATGCTCATCAGGCTGGTCGGGAGGTTTCCAGTGACAGTGCCGGTGACGACCCCATCGCTGTCGCCATTGTAGGTGCGCGACAGGCTCTCGATCCCGAACATGCCATCGGTGTAGTTCTGGTCGAAGAAATTATTGGCGATGGTGTTGTACTCGCTGGCCCAATCTTCCTTGCCCATCGCGCGTCGAGCAGCGAGGGCGCCTGCATCGCAAGCGGCCTGCAGTCGGCTGTCGGTCATATAGTATCGGCTCGCGTCGACCCCGCCGCCAACCATCGCAACCAACGGGATCATCGCCGCAGCTGAGATTGCGATCACATTCGCGGTGGCGTCTTGCGCCAATCTACCGAGGAACGACTGCCTGCTCATCGTGTGTGATTCCTTGCCTGTGTGCACCTGCATCGGATGAGCTTTAGCGATGTCTGGTGATCGAATTTTCAATTAGCGTGGTTAACGAAAAACTAAATCTGGGCTGATGCTTAACGCTTAGTTTGCTCAGTTGTTTTTCCATTTTCCGCCGGGCATTGCGCACCCTTGGAGGCCGGCTCACATGCCTCTGCGACGAGCCTTGTGCGCCAGATGTGCGATCAAGCCGTTAACCTCAATTGGGCAATTTTCTCCGCGATTTCGCTGAATGCAGCGTCGAGTTCGTCACCATCCGCGGCGTGAAAAGCGCGTCCGCTTGAAGCGCAATCGATCAGATTCTGTGTAAGCGTCGTTCCAAACGCTACCACCCAAACCGAGACATTCTTGTTCCTCACGGCCCTGCAAGCTGCCTGGAAACGAGCCGCGTGATTGGCGTTGGCCGTGTCGACCAATCCATCAGTGGTTATCCGGCGATCCCAGAATTCCACTCCATAAGGCGAGTACCAATTGTTTACGCTCGTCTCCAATTTGCCGTCGGTCATAAAGATGATGTGGCGCTCAATGCCTCGCCCATTCTCTCCGACCTGGTTCTCATCTGAGAAGATGCCGTCCGGGGAGATCAGGCGCCCGCCCCAGATCATGCCGATATCGTGGTAGGTGGCGCCGTAAGGAATGAACCCGTTTGCGGCAGTTAGATAGTCTTCCAACTCAGTCTGGGAGTCGATCGGAGCAAGCTTTCTTGCGGAGCGAGGGCAGGCGTCGGTTGGCGACTGCAAGAAGTTGCTTCCTGAGATCACAACATCGATTGTCTCTTGAAATGTTGCTGGATCCCGGCGTTTGCTGATCGCGCGGTTGAGCACGGGTTTCCAGCGCTCACTTTCGATCGCAGGGACCAGATCGATATCGAGATCTCGCGCCGCCGCGGGGACGGGGTCAAACACGGTTTGGCCCTCGGCCGTGGCAGCCTCTTCGATACAGCCATTCCAATCTATGGGAAGCATGCCTCCATTTGTCCCGATGGGCAGATCGATGCTGTAATCGTCATAGGCATCCCTCAGGTCGACATCCGGCCATTCATAGGTCTCACCCGAGCCAGTCGTGCCGATCGGGCCATAGGTATAGTTCTGAAATCTGGTCTGTGTGACCAGCTCTTCGGTGACGGTGAAGCTGATGTCTGCCTCATACTCGTAGACTGTGTAGCCCAGCGCGCATTCGCCCGAAGATCTGAAATCGGCATAGCCATCCCAAAATTCGATTGTCGCGTCCGCGAAGTCGTAGGTCGCCGTCCGCGGGCTGCTCTCCGCGCCGCTGACCAGGCTCGCGCTTGAATAGTCGAAGTCTGTCGGGATCACCGCTTCGACATCTTCAGGCCTGGCGCTCGAACACGATGTGGAATCATAGCCTGCGTACAAAGTGTGTTCAGTGCGAGCAAGCAATAGAGTTTCGGGCTCCTCAGCCGAGATCAAGGTGAAACCGTCTTCAGTCGGTTCCCAGCTTTCAGTGGTGGTGAAATTTGCGAGCCGTGACTGATAGGTGTGGTAATTCGCCATCCAACTCGCGTTCTTGGCCAGGATCATCGCCCCGACGTTCACCCCATTGGCGTAGGGAACAATGCCGTAGCGCAGCTGAGACCGATCCTCATTCGCAGCTTCTACGGTGTCGTAGAAATTGAGCGTCGCTTCGCGTAGGGACTGAATCTTCTGCACGCCCCTGATCTTGCTGCCCATTGAACCTGTGACGTCGAGCACGAACACAATGTCGGTGTTTTCAACGCCGATGTTGGCCTCGCAACTGGTCGAGAGCTGGAAATTGTCGTAGCCGAAGATACCCATCAGGCTGGTGGGGAGTACACCTGACATCTTGCCTGTGACGATGCCGTCATCGTCGGCTGTGTAGCTTCGCGAGAGGCTCTCGAGACCGAACATGCCATCGGGGAAATTCTGGTCGAAGAAATTGTTGGCAATGATTTGATGCTCAGTGTCCCAGGGATCAGAGCCCATCGCGCGCCGTCCTGCGAGAGCGCCAGCATCACAAGCGGCCTGTAGCCGGCTGTCAGCCATGTAGTAGCGGCTTGCATCGACGCCGCCGCCGACCATGGCGGCAAGAGGGATCATAGCGACGGCTGAGATGGCGATAACGTTCGCGCTTACGTCCCGAGCCAGTCTCGAGAAGAGCGAGTGCGTGCGCATGGGGAGCGAATCCTTGAGCGATCACGCTTCCCCAAACAGGCGAAATAGTTCGTCTGGGTGATCGAAGTTTGAAATTTCATGGTTCTCAAAAAACTAATAGGTCATAGAGGTTTATACCTAGGCAGAGGCTTGGGCGTGGTCGCACTTAGTCTTGACAAATCAGCTGCAGTCTTCTCATCGCCGCTCAACCATGGAGCTGATCGAACAAGAAACTTTGGCCGATGAATTGCGGCTGGCGATCGCGTATTCGCCTCGCGATCTCCAACCGCGCCTGGCCAGCTTCTTTGCCTTCGATCAGAGGCTCGCACGGATCATCGCGCAGACCACCGAGCCGATGCTGGCCCAGATCAGGATCGCCTGGTGGCGGGATGCGCTCGCGCTCGATCCTGCAGACCGGCCTCAGGGAGATGCGGTTCTGGACGCACTTGGCTCACATTGGAGCGGCTCAGAGCGTTGCTTGATCGAGCTGGCCAATGGCTGGGAAGAGATGCTGGCAGAACCACCGATTTCGCTCGATGTGGCCAAGCGCTTTGTAGCGTCCCGGATCGCCCCAATTATGGTGCTCGGCTCACTTGAAGAGGGGTCTCACGCCCATCGTTCTGTAAGCGAAGCTGCCCAGAACTGGGGCTGGGCTGATCTTGTGCTCAACACGAGTGACCCGGATGAGCGCAGCGCGTTCCTGACGCAAGGACTTCAGGCCGCGAAGAAGTCCCGGAGATTGCCAGGCCGGTGGCGCGGCATTGCGGTGCTCGGCGCACTGGCGCGGCGTTCATTGCGCCAGGGCGGTCAACCGTTGATGGAGGGGCGCGGCGCGGCGCTCGTCGCGCTAAGGGCTGGATTGCTCGGACTGTAGGACTTATCAAGCTTTAGAGGGTTTTCGGACAATCGGGCAGGTTTGTCCTCAGTGGATGAGGCAAGCAGAATGCGACAATTGTTCTTGGGAGCCCTAGCGGGTCTCGTGCTCGCCGGACTTGGCATCTTCTGGTGGCAGGGCAGGGCCCAGGTCGAACGCTTTGCGCCCCCTCCGCCTGAGCCATTGGCCACGCCGATTTTGGCTGGAGAATTGCCCAGTGCCGAAATCGACGATCTCGTCGGGCCCGAACCGCCAGAAGCAAGTGCTTTGACGCGCGAAGAACTGCGGTTCTTTCGTTACGACCGAAATCGCGACCGGATCATCACGCGCTTTGAGATGCTATCGACCCGCACCGCAGGGTTCAGATCGCTCGACACAGACGGCAATAATCTTCTGACCTTTGAGGAATGGGCGGTCACCACTGCCGATCGGTTTGATGGCGCCGATGCGGACGGCAATGGGCAGCTTACACCTGCAGAATTTGCCACGACCGCGCCCAAGCCGCGCAAGACCAGTCCTGCTCGATGCTCGTGCTGATCAGGCCGGCACCGCCTCGAAGGATTCCAGCCAGGCTTTTAGATCAGCTTTGGCGCGCGTGGTGTAGGCCTGCTTGCGTTGCTTCTTCTTGACCTCGTGCAGTGGCGGAAATAGCCCAAAGTTCACGTTCATTGGCTGAAAGGTCTCCGCATCAGCGTCGCCCGTAATGTGCGAAAGCAGCGCGCCAATCGCGGTTGAGGCAGGGGGAGGGATCCAGTCGCGACCAGCGCTCTCTTCGGCCGCCATCATCCCCGCGATCAGCCCGACTGCCGCACTCTCGACATAGCCTTCGCATCCGGTGACTTGGCCAGCGAAGCGAATATGCGGAGCCGCCCTAAGCCGAAGCTGACGATCGAGCACTAGCGGTGAATTCAAGAACGTGTTGCGGTGAAGTCCGCCAAGGCGGGCGAACTCGGCTTTCTCCAGGCCGGGAATGGTTCGGAACAGTTCAACCTGGGCACCATATTTGAGCTTGGTCTGGAAGCCGACCATGTTCCACAAGGTTCCGAGCTTATTGTCCTGCCGCAACTGAACAACGGCATGGGGCCAGCGTCCCTGAGGGAATTCTTCCGTCACATCATTCGGATTATCCAACCCAACCGGCTTCATCGGGCCGAACCGCAAAGTGTCGACCCCGCGTTCCGCCATCACTTCGATCGGCATGCAGCCGTCAAAATAGGGTGTGTCCTTCTCCCACTCGCGGAACTCTGTCTTCTCTCCGTCCACCAGCGCCTGATGAAAGGCGAGATATTGTTCCTTGGTCATGGGGCAGTTGATGTAATCGCCGTCTTCATTGGACGCCTCGGTCCGCTTGTTCCAACGCGACTGGATCCAGGCCACATCCATGTCGATACTGTCGCGATGCACGATCGGAGCAATTGCATCGAAGAACGCCAATCGCTCCTGTCCGGTGGCAGCTACAATGCTTTCGGCCAGGGATCGCGCGGTCAGCGGTCCGGTCGAAACGATCGTCAGCCCCGCCTCGGGCAGGCTATCAACCCGCTCGCGCACAATTTCGACATTCGGATGGTCCTGCAGAGCCTTCTCAACCTCGGCGGAAAAGACATCGCGATCGACTGCCATGGCGCTTCCTGCCGGCACTCTTGCCACTTCGCCAGCGCGCATTACGAGGCTGTCCATCGCGCGCATTTCGTGATGCAGCAGGCCTACCGCGTTGTTCTCATCATCGTCTGAACGGAAGCTGTTCGAACACACCAGTTCGGCCAGTCCTGCGGTCTGGTGGGCGGGCGTCATTTCACCCGATCCACGCATCTCAGAGAGCCGCACGGAAAGACCCCGTTGCGCCAGTTGCCAAGCGGCTTCGCTTCCCGCGAGTCCGCCACCGATGATGTGAACGTCATATGCCATTGGATCGTCAGGTAGTTGCGTGCTAGCGCAAGGGCAAGGGAGTGAAGGGGGATCAATCTTATGCCGAAGCGTGCATTGATGGAGCACCGCCCGTATTTGTTGGCCAGTCTTGCCGGGGCTGTGGCCTATTACTTCTTGGCAAACAGTGCGCTTGGCGGAGTTTGGTTGATCCTATTGAAGGGCAGCGGCGTGGGATTTCTCGCGCTCTATGCGCTGCGCCGCGCGCCCGGCCTAGATGGCGCAATCATCGCGTTGGCGCTAGGGCTCTCTGCTGCTGCAGATATGGCCCTGGAAATCGAGTTTCAGGTCGGCGGAGCGCTGTTCGCATTGTCTCACGGCGCAGCCATCGCGCTTTATCTGCGCAATAGGCGAGCACAAACCTCATTCAGCCAAAGATTGCTTGCATTGGCTCTGTTCGTCATCGCGCCTGCGATCTCCTACCTGTTGAGCAGCGACCCGCTAATCACAATCTACGGCGCCACATTAGGCCTTATGGCCGCCTCCGCCTGGATAAGCCGCTTTCCTCGTTATCGCGTGGGCTTGGGCGCAATCCTGTTTCTGTTGTCGGATTGGCTGATTTTCAGCCGGATGGGCCCGTTCAATCTCGCTCCGCTGCCCGATTATCTGATCTGGCCGCTCTATTATGCCGGCCAGTTCATGATTGCGACCGGGGTGGTGCAGACCCTCCGCGGAGAGCGGCCCGTTCGCTAAGACCTAGGCCGCAATAGTGGTCCTGTGCAATTCGCGGCGATAGCCTTCATAGCCGCCGGTAGCCTTGTGGTTGACGCAGCGATTGTCCCACAGCAGTAGCATATCTGGCTCCCAGCGGTGGCGGTAGACGAAACGCTCCTGCTCACACCATTGGTGAAGCTCGACAATCAGCATCAGTGCCTCTTCATCACTCATGCCTTCGATGCCGACGGTGTAACTGACGCTGCAGAACAAAACCTCTTCGCCGGTTTCGGGATGGGGTTTGACCAATGGATGAGCCTGGCGTGCAAGCGCGGCCTCTCCGGGCCGGATCGCCATTGAGCGGTCTTTGTCATTATCGCCATAGAGCCCGTCCGGCGCATAGCCGCGACTGGCGGAGTGGATCGCGGTGAGACTGCGGAGATAGTCCTTCCGCCCGTCCGGCAGCGCTGCAAACGCAGCCGCCTGATCGGAGAACAAAGTATCGCCACCAACCGGCGGAATCTCGACTGCCATCAGGCAAGTTCCGGATGGAGGTTGAGGCAGGAAACTCCAGTCACTGTGCCAGGTCTCTGCGAACAGCGCGCTTTTCTCATCGGCTTCGCGTTTGATCGCGGCGATGTTCTGGCGACCTTCAATCGGATCGAAGAAGGGGTCCTCGCCAAAGCCGCCCATCGCCAGGGTGAAACGTTCCAGAGCGTCGTCGTCCAGATTGGCCTGTTCCGCAAAGGCGAGAACCTTGTGCTCCAGCCAAGCCGCACGGATGTCGGCCAGCAAGGTCGAGGTTAGCTCGCCGGCCAGATCAACCCCGGTGACCCGCGCTCCGCAGGCAGAACCGCTTGGTGTAACCTTCATACCCCACTCCCTTAGTTGCATCATTGAACCGGGGGCGGTGTGAGAGTCAATCCGCAGAGCTACTCCGGACTCTGCTCTTCATTGCTATCGCCAACTGAGCCTTCAGCCCCTTCGGCATCCTCAGCTTCTTCCTCATCCTCCGTCTCTTCAATCCGAGCCACGCTGACAATCTGCTCGTTTTTGGAAACATTGAACAGCCGCACGCCAGATGAACCACGACCAATTATCGAGAAGCCCAGGTTCTCTTCAAAACCATTCTCGATGAGGTGGCGGAACTGAATGCCAAGCCGGATCAGCTTGCCTTGGTCGGTCACCAGCATTATCTGGTCGCCATGGGTTACCGGGAAACTGGCCGCAACTGGGCCATTACGATCGGGATCCTTGTCCGGCGAGCCAATGTTGACCACGCCTTTCCCGCCACGGCCCGTGACACGATATTCGAATGAAGAACTGATCTTGCCATAACCCTTGGCGCAGATCGTCAGGATGAACTGTTCCCTTTCGGCCATTTGCGCCATGCGCTCATCTGAGAGCTCAGGCACCGCATCGTTGTTCTTCCAAGGGGCCGCACGGAGATAGGCCTCGCGTTCCTCCAGTGTTGTCCCAGTCGAATTGAGCACCGCCAAGGAGACGACTTTAACTTCGCCCTTGGGCCCCATGCCCTGAACGCCAATACCGGTGCGGCTCTTGGTCTCCCGCGCATCGGTTGCAGCGAAGCGGATCGCTTTGCCTTGTGTGCTGGCGAGGAACACCTCTTGCGTCTCGTCAAGCAATTGCACGCCGATCAGGCGGTCATCGCTGCCTTCGACAAAGCCCATCGCGTATTTGCCGTTGGAAGGCACATTGGCAAAGGCATCCATCGAGTTTCGACGAACCATACCTTGTCGGGTCGCAAATACGATGTTGAGTGCGTCCCACTCAGACTCATCTTCGGGTAGTGGCAACACGTTGGTGACCAATTCATCTTCGCCTAACGGCAGCAGATTGACCATCGGTCGTCCGCGTGTCTGGGGTCCGCCTTCTGGCAGTTTCCAGACCTTCATCCGATAAACCCGGCCAGTATTGGTGAAGAACAGCACAGGGTTATGCGTGCTGGTCACAAACAGCTCGGTAACGGCATCCTCTTCCTTGGTCGCCATGCCGGCCCGACCCTTGCCTCCGCGCCCTTGAGCCCGGAAAGCGGCGAGGGGAGTGCGCTTGATATAGCCGCCGTGAGTGACGGTCACGACCATGTCCTCGCGCTCGATCAAGTCCTCATCCTCGAGGCCATCCCAAGCCGGCGCGATTTCAGACACCCGAGGTGTTGCGTAGGTCGCACGGATCTCTTCCAGTTCCCCGCGCATCACGCCGTATAGTTTTACCCGGTCCGCAAGAATTGAGAGGTATTCTTCAATCTTGGTCGCGAGCTCCTTGAGCTCGTCGCCGATTTCGTCACGACCCAATGCGGTCAGACGGTGCAGGCGCAGATCAAGGATCGCTTTGACCTGCCGTTCGGACAGACGATACGTGCCGCCTTCCTGGTCAGCGGTCGGCTCAATCGCCTCGACCAACTGTATGTACTGAGCGATGTCACCAATTGGCCATTCCTTGGTCAGCAATTTGGCCCGCGCCTCGGCAGGGTTCGCCGCGCCACGAATGATCGCCACAACCTCATCGAGATTAGAAACTGCTACCACCAGGCCAAGCAAGAGGTGAGCCCGCTCACGCGCTTTGTTGAGCTCAAACTTGGTGCGGCGAGTGATGACTTCTTCACGGAATCCGATGAAGCTCTTGACGATCTCTCGCAGCGTCAGTGTCTCCGGGCGTCCCCCACGAATGGCGAGCATGTTCGCCGGGAAAGAGGATTGCGCCGGCGTGTAACGCCACAATTGGTTGAGAACGACCTCGGCCGAGGCATCGCGCTTCAAATCGATAACCACCCGCACACCTTCGCGGGAGCTTTCATCGCGGATATCGGAGATACCTTCGATCCGCTTGTCTTTGGCCGCCTCAGCGATCTTCTCGACCAAGCCAGCTTTGCCAACCTGGAACGGGATCGAGGTCAGGACGATCGACTGTCTGTCTCCACGCCCGGTCTCAATCTCATGACGACTGCGCATCAGGATTGATCCACGACCGGTGGTATAGGCTGCGCGCGAGCCGCTCGATCCGAGGATCAGGGGAGCGGTCGGGAAGTCGGGACCGGGAATATACTCGATCAGTTCTTCGGAGGTGATCCGCGGGTTCTCGATATAGGCGAGGCAGCCGTCGATCACTTCACCAAGATTGTGTGGTGGGACATTGGTCGCCATGCCAACCGCGATCCCACCAGCGCCATTGACCAGCAGGTTGGGGAAGCGTGCGGGCAGGACCTGAGGCTCTTGGGTCGACCCGTCATAGTTATCCGCAAAGTCGACCGTGTCCTTGTCGAGATCGTCGAGCAGCGTATTGGCTACCCGAGCAAGCCGCGCCTCGGTATAGCGCATGCTGGCCGGCGGATCGGGATCCATCGAACCGAAGTTCCCCTGGCCATCGACCAGCGGGACCCGCATCGACCAATCCTGGGTCATCCGTGCCAAAGCGTCATAGATCGCAGCATCGCCGTGCGGGTGGTAATTACCCATCACATCACCGACGATCTTCGCGCTCTTGCGATAGGGGCGGCCAGCAACGAAGCCGCCTTCCTGGCTGGCATAGAGGATCCGGCGGTGCACCGGTTTAAGTCCATCGCGAACATCAGGCAGCGCACGAGCAACGATCACGCTCATGGCGTAATCGAGATAGCTGGTCTTCATCTCATCGACAATGTCGATGCGTTCGTATTCGTCCTGTGGACCTGGGGGATTCAGAGTTTCGCTATCGTCGCTCAATGCAATGCCATTTCGTGTTGTTTTAAGGCGCGTACCGTCTGATTCCCATGTAGGGCCGAAGACCGAAAATCGCTATGTCTGCAGGGAACACAAAGGGTACAAAGGGGTGCTTTTTCCACATTTGCTGTTTGGCATGTGGGGAATAGCAGGGCAGGCTCCAATTCTTCCCATTCAAAGCCCATTCAGCCCGCTCCATCTATGTAGAATTGCAAAACTGGACGACAACGTTAATGGCTGTCTTCAGAAAGCATTTTGCGTCGCGCCCCCGCCGCGACGATCGATCATCCAGGAGGATTACAATGACCATTTTCTCAAGGGCCAAGCCCGTGTCGAGCCTGGCGCTGGCCATGGCGCTTGCTGTCGGTGCCACTGCGACCACTTTTGTTGCTGTCGCGGCTCCAGCCTATGCCCAGCGCAATCGCGACAAGGACAAGGAAGAAGAGGCTCAGCCGCAATATTCGGAGGAGTTTATTGCCGCCTATCAGCCTTTGAACGCTGCTTCTCAACAGGAACCTGCCGATTGGGCGACCGTAGCCGCGGGCGCGCCTGGGCTGATCGCAATAACGCTTAGCAATGACGAGAAGATTGTTACCGGCGGCCTGATCTATAACGCCGGTGCGCAAACGCAGAACTCCGATCTGCAGCTCCAGGGCATGATGATGATGTTGGAGAGCGGAAAGGTCCGCCCTGAAGTGATCGGGCGGTATAACTATATCGCCTATGAGCTGCTTCGTAACAGCAATCGCCATGCAGAGTCGCGTCCCTATCTTCAGCTCGCGATCGACTATGACTTCACCAACAATGGTCAGTTCACCAAGTTGAACATGATCGAGAACATGCGCCGGAGCTTCACCGCTGAGGGTGATTTTGTCGGTGCCAGCAGCTATCTCACTGGTGAAATCAACCGGATCGAAGGCGAGACGGGTTCGCCGGCTGATGTTGAGCTCTACGCCGCGCTGGTGTCGATGACTTACAACAACAGCCTGGTTCCGCAAGTCTACGACGCGGTCCAGCAATGGGTTAGCTCTTACCCTGAAACGACCAATTGGCGCGATGCAATCGGCATCGTTCGCAATCTCAATGACTTCACGAATTCAGAGCTGCTCGATTTGATGCGCTTGGGCTCCAAGCTCGGCACTCTGGATCGGACCGCTGACTACCTGCTCTACATCGAATCGGCAGATCCGATACGGCTTCCGCTTGAAGTCAAGAACGCGATCGACCAAGGCTATGCGATGGGTGTGATCGACCGTAGCGACGAGTATGTCTCGGAGTCTCTGGCAATCGCGAGCAGGCGCATTGCCTCTGATCGGGCCGAACTGCCAGCCTTGGAATCCGATGCATCGGCGCCGGACGCCGGTTACCGGACGGTCTTCGCTGCCGGCAATGCCTTCTTGAGTTATGGCGAGTACGACAAGGCGGAGACCTTCTTCAACAAGAGCCTCAATATGGCGGGCGTAAACCGCAATGAAGCGCTGACCCGCCTTGGTATGGCTCAAACAGAGCTCGGTAAGTATGAGGAGGCCAAAGCCACCTTGTCCCGGGTCGAGGGAGCCCGCGTTCCGATTGCGAAGCTTTGGATCGCCTATGCGACGCAGCTTGCTGCTGAGCAGAGCGCTCCGGCAGCTACGACAGCGGCGGTCGTCGAAGGCTGATCTTAAGCTCTCGAAGAGACGAAGGGGCGCCTTGGAGACGATCCAGGGCGCCCTTTTCGTGGTTAGCGCAGGCGCTTGATCCAGACTTGCCCGCCTTCGCGTCGTTCGATCGAAAAATTGGGGACCGTCTCGATCATGTCGATCAGGCGGCTAAAGCCATAATTGCGGGTATCGAAGCTCGACCGATTGCCGGCGCGCTGGCCAACCTCTGAAAGTTTGGCGAAGCCATTCTCGTCGCGCTTACTGGCGTTGTAGGCATCGACCAACAGGTGCAGCAGATCGTCATCGATCGCGAGCTTTTCCGAGCTTGCATCCGCCGCCTCATTTGCCTGCTTCTCCTGAGCTTTCTCAGCCTTGATCAGGGCGTTTACATCGATGAATCGCGAACATGCCTGAACGAAGGCCTCAGGTGTCTTGGCTCCACCAAAGCCATAAACCGGATAGCCATCCTGGCGAATGCGCATGGCAAGCGGCATAAAGTCGCTGTCGGAGCTCATGATACCGAACCCATGGACCCGTCCACTATACAGCAGATCGAGCGCATCGATCGTCATCTTCATGTCGGTGGCGTTCTTGCCTTTGGTCAGATCAAATTGCTGCTGAGGTTCAATACCATATTTGTGCATTCGCTCGATCCAGCCCTTGAGGCTGGTCTTGCGCCAGTTCCCATAGGCTCGACGAATATTGACCTGGCCAAGCTCGGCCAGAACCGTCAGCACGGGATCGATCCCGGCCGGCGAGGCGTTGTCCGCGTCGATCAAGAGAGCGATGTTGCGAGCGGGTTTGTCTTCCATGGCTGTTCAAATGCGCGCCTGGCTTGCTTTCGGCAAGGCTTAATCCTCAGGTAGAAACTCTCCAGTGTCTTCATCGAGGGAATAGAGCACCCCATCCATGATCGAGAAATGCGCGCCGCGCAGTTTGAGCTCTCCACTCGCTTCTTTTTCCGACACCCAAGGAAATGTTCGGAGATTGGCGAGGCTTTGACGAATGGCAGCAAACTCCATTGCCATCTCTGCCTTGCGCCCTGAGGTGCCGTGTTTCGCTGCCACTGGCTCCCGAGCATCATTCAAAAGGCGAATCCAATTGGCGACGAATGCGCCTTCGCCCGGAGCTGCGGTCTCAAATCCCTGGGTCAGGGCAGCCTTGCAGCCGCCACAGCGCCCGTGCCCCATTACGACAATCTGCTTCACTTCGAGCATCTGGACCGCAAATTCCACGGCTGCTGATACGCCGTGCAGCCCAGGTGTTGTCTCGAATGGGGGAACCAAGGCAGCGACATTACGAACAACGAAGATATCGCCGGGATCGACATCAAAGATCTGCGCTGGATCAACCCGGCTGTCGGAACAGCCAATCACCATCAACTTGGGGTGCTGACCCTCAATCGCTGTCTCTTCAAAACGGGCTTTTTGGCGCGGATAAATTTCCTCGCGAAAGCGACGATAGCCCTTCAGCAGCTCGGCAAATTCCGGCACTGGCCTTTCCTCCCATGTCGGGGGAGGGCCGCCAATCCCTAGAAGCGCTCCCCCCGGATCACCTGTATGTCCCACATCAGGAACAAGAATCCATACTTCGTAAGCATGGGAGCGATATCCTCGGCAAGCTTTTCTGCCTTTTCTTCCGCAGCAATTGTCAACACGAAGACCTTGTCGGTGCCCATCACGTGCTCTTCGCGCCAGCGCCCTTCGCGGCCCTTGCCAGCATTGACGGGCGTAACGGTCCAGCCTGTGATTCCAACTGCATCGATCGCATCGGTCACTCGTGTCACGAGCGCCTTGTCGGTCAAAATCTCTATCCGCTTGCGCGTCACAGTCTCGATCATGGCGTTACCGCTCCTCCGCCAACTAACAAGCTCGCGAGCATGCTAATCAATCCAATATTGATGAGGATATTGAACGGGAAGGTCACGCTCAAGGACATTGTCAGATAAATGCCTGGATCTGCCTCGGGAAGGGCAAGACGCATGGCGGCAGGAACCGCGATATAGCTGGCGCTGCCGCACAGCACGCCAAGTGCTGCTGCAGAACCGACGTCTAGTCCAACCAGAGCTCCAAGTCCGGTCCCAAGCGCACCATTGAGAAGTGGCAAGAAAAGCGCGATGCCGACCAGCCTCATCGTGACGGCCTGCGCGTCGATAATCCTCCTCGCCGCGATTAGGCCCATGTCGAGCAGGAACAGACAGAGCACGCCTTTGAAGCCAGCTTCGAAGAAGGGCGTAACTTCAGAAAAACCGCTTTCGCCCGCGATCATACCGATCACAAACGCACCCAGCAGCAGCACAACCGAAGCGTTGAAGAACACTTCGTGCAGCAGCTCACTGGTCTTTTGACCATCCTTTGATCCCATGCCGCGAGCGAGCAAAAGCCCGGTCAGGATTGCAGGAGTTTCCATCGCGGCCATCACCGCAACCATATAGCCACCCGGCGGTTTGCCTTGTGCCTCGAGGATTTCAACCGCGGTCACAAATGTCACCACGCTGACTGAACCATAGTGGGCGGCGACGGCGCCCGCGTTGATTCTATCCAGTTTTCCAAACCCCTTGAGAAGGGCGTATGCAATGAATGGGAGCAGGAAGCTTGCGGCAATACCTGCGGCAAGAGCAGCCAAGACAGTGCCGTCTATTCCCGACTTGGATACCGCGACACCGCCCTTCAGGCCGATCGCAGCCATCAGATAGAGTGACATCCCTTTGGCTATTGGTTCTGGGATCGCAAGATCGGACCGCGCGAATGCAGCCAGGAACCCCAGAATGAAGAATAAGACAACGGGGGAGGTGAAGGTTTGGAGGGCTGTTTCAAACATGGCGCTGGGGCTCGATAAGCGTCTGTTGCATGAAAATCAAAAGCCCTTGCAGACAATTTGTTCCTCGGTTTTACCAGGTTTGCGAAGGCCGTCTTGCGGCGGACGATAGCTCAGCCTAAATGGGCCTCATGAACGACCTCTCCAACGCGATTTCCCCTACGCCTTCCGAGCGCCCGAAGCGTCAGCGTAAGCCTGATTGGATCAGGGTGCGGGCTCCCACCAGCGAAGGTTATAATGAGACCCGCAAACTGATGCGTGAGCTCAATCTCAACACTGTGTGTGAAGAGGCGGCCTGCCCCAATATTGGTGAATGCTGGACCAAGAAGCATGCCACGGTGATGATCCTGGGAGACGTCTGCACCCGCGCCTGCCGGTTCTGTAATGTGAAGACGGGAATGCCGCGTGCGGTTGATCCAATGGAACCCGAAAACACCGCGATCGCTGCGGCCAAAATGGGGCTGGAGCATATTGTCATTACGAGTGTTGACCGCGACGATTTACCCGACGGTGGGGCAGGTCAGTTCGTAAAGGTGATTGAGGCACTGCGGCGGACGACGCCAGAGACCACGATCGAAATTCTCACGCCCGACTTCCGCGGCAAGATGCGCGCTGCGGTCGAAGCAATCTGTGAAGCGGGACCAGATGTCTACAATCACAATCTGGAGACGGTCCCACGACTTTACCCGACGATCAGGCCGGGCGCACGTTACTATGCGTCTCTCCGCCTGTTGGAAGAGGTAAAGTCTCACAATCCGATGATCTTCACCAAATCCGGCATCATGTTGGGGCTCGGGGAGGAGCGGCTCGAAGTGCACCAGGTGATGGACGACATGCGTAGTGCCGACATCGACTTCATGACCATGGGTCAATATCTGCAGCCGACCCCGAAACACGCAGAGGTTGAAGAGTTTGTGACGCCCAAGGCATTCGATGCCTATGGTGCAATTGCGCGAGCGAAGGGATTTCTCCAAGTCGCATCAACTCCGCTCACTCGCTCAAGCTATCATGCTGGCGATGACTTCGCTGAGATGCGCGCCGCCCGCGAGGCAAAGCTTGCCAAAGCGGGCCAACGACAGCCAGAACGCCTGAAGCTCTAATG
Organism: Erythrobacter sp.; assembly: GCA_965249945.1. GTDB lineage: Bacteria > Pseudomonadota > Alphaproteobacteria > Sphingomonadales > Sphingomonadaceae > Erythrobacter. Next base: position 1,942,023 of record OZ252258.1, read on the forward strand.
CCCGGCATACGCGAAACTCGGAAACTCCCTTACAGTGCTGAACAGATGTTCGATCTGGTCGCTGATGTAGCGCGGTATCGCGAGTTTCTGCCGTGGGTTGTGGCAACCCGCATACGCTCAGACACCGAAACCGAGATGGTCGCCGACATGGTGGTGGGCTTCAAGAGCCTGCGTGAGAGTTTCACCTCTCGCGTCCATAAGGAGCGCCCGCGCGAGATCGATGTTCATTACGTGGATGGACCGCTGCGCGATCTCGACAACACCTGGATTTTTCGCCCTACCGAAGACGGAGGATGCGAACTCGACTTCTCGGTCGACTTCACCTTCAAGAACAAGGTCTTCGAAAAGCTCGCTGGTCAGTATTTCGACCGCGCATTCCGCAAGATGGTCGAGGCGTTTGAGACCCGCGCCAGGGAACTTTATGGCAGCAAGAGTTCGAGCGCGCAGATGGTCGCGCGGTGACGGATTGCCGCCCGATCCTGTTCTTCGAACAGCTTTAGCTCGCCTTCAGGTTCACCATCGGAATTGCGGATCGCACGGGCGAATACGACCGTTCCGACTGGCTTGAGATCGGTGCCACCCCCGGGACCGGCAATGCCACTGATCGCCACCGCAACATCGGCGTTCGAATTCTCGAGCGCACCTTGAGCCATCGCCCAGACGCAGGCAATCGAGACCGCTCCAAAGGTCTCAATAATGTCCGAGGCAACCCCAAGCGATTCCATCTTGGCTTCGTTCGAATAGGTCACGAAACCACGGTCCAAAACCGAAGAGGATCCTGGGATTTCAGTTATCGCCGCGGCCACCAGACCTCCAGTGCAACTCTCTGCAAGTGCGATCTTGCGTCCAGCATCAGCGTTCTGCTCGACAACCTGACGGGCCAGATCATCAATGTCCTTCGGGAGGAGAGTGCCGGTCACTGTTGAGCCTCTTCCAAATCGCTTTGCGCTTCGGCGGCTTCCTGAGCTTGCTCTTCCTTTTGCACCATCTCGATGATGAAACCAATCGTACCTGCGATGTTATCGGCCGGCATCGGATCAAGCAATTCCAACCCGCGCTCCACGTCCGAACACTGGCTTGGTTTTAGCTCTTCAGTGAGGAGTCCCTGAAGCACTGCAAGGACAAAGGGCTTGAGAGCTTCATCCGGCATAGCCTCAAGGATTGCGTCGGTTGAGTCATCATCCTCCGACGCCATCGCGATTACCAATTGCTTTGCGGTCGGCCAGGCTTCATCCGATCCTTCCGAAAACTTGGTGTGCAATCTTGCGGAATTGGACAGCAGGTAGCCAGCAGGATCCAGCTCGTTGGCGCAAACTTGGACGACGCTTGTCAACAGGGCGGGAAGGGCAAACCTTGTCGCTGCTGTCACTCCTTCAGGGTCAAGTTCGTCCATTGGTTGTGCCGCTGCTGGTAAGCCGAGAGGAAGCGTCAAAAGGGCAGCAAGCAAAGCAGCTTTGTGTGTTCGTTTCATTGGCCTGTTTCCAGTCGCATTGGAGGTTTCATTGATTGCCAGTAAGGGCGACGATTGCCTGCGCAGCTATACCTTCGCCCCGCCCCGTGAAGCCGAGCCTTTCAGTCGTGGTTGCCTTTATGCTGATCGCTGACTTCGTCAAACCGGTGATCGCGCTGACATTCGAAGTCATCGCGGAGCGATGCGGGCCGATTTTTGGGGCTTCGCAAATGATTGTCAGATCGATGTTGCCAAGCACGAATCCAGCATCACCCGCCAGTTTCACAGCGTGTTTCAGAAATTGATCGGATCGCGCGCCAGCCCATTTCGGATCGCTTGGCGGGAAATGGGTGCCAATGTCTCCTTGAGCTATGGCCCCGAGAATCGCATCAGTGATTGCATGCAACGCGACATCAGCGTCGGAATGCCCGGCTAGCCCTCTGGGATAATCCAGTTTGACCCCGCACAGCCATAGTTCTTCGCCTTCAACCAGACGATGGACATCAAAACCTTGTCCCACCCGAAATGTCATTGCGCCGGCTTGCCCTCCAAAATCCTCGGCGAATGTAATCTTCTTCAGCCGCTCATCACCATCAACCAAGGCAACTGAACCTCCGCTGGCTGTCAGGACCTGGGCGTCGTCTCCGGCGTCAGCTGCCCCGGCCCAAGCGCGATGCGCCGCAAGGATCTCGCGATAACGAAATGCCTGAGGTGTCTGCACTCGGCGGAGGCTGTCTCTTTCGGCCTTGCCGGACATGATGTTGGCACCGTCCGCGACCGCCAAACTGTCAACGACCGGCAGGACCGGTATCGCGCCAGGATGATCCGAGAGGGCAGCAAGAAGCCGGGTTACCACCTCCTTCGGTAGATCAGGTCGTGCTGCATCATGGATAAGGACGCGCTCAGGTGCATTGGACTGCAAGGCAAGCAGGCCGTTTCTAACAGAGTCCTGGCGTCTCGCTCCCCCAATCACGAGCTCGAAATCGAGGCCTTCTAAGGCGGTGTTCGCGTTGGACTCCGCCCCATCGGCTACCACCACAACGATCGGAGCAGCTCCGTCGCGCACCAAAGCTTCGACTGAATGTCGCAGCAGCGATTTACCTCGCCACTCGCGATATTGTTTGGGGGTATCGCCACCGACCCTGAGGCCTTTTCCGGCAGCCACGACTATCGCTGAAAAAGAAGAGGGAAGGGGGGTGTCAGCCATATTGAGCTATGGCGCTTAAGGTCTGGACGGAAATTGCGCAATCCACTATGCGCTGCTCAAATTTTAGGCACACCCACTTATGACATCGCTTCCTCCACCCCCTCTGGTCAATCCAATCAAGATTGGTCCTGTAGAGATTGCTGAACCAGTCCTGCTTGCGCCAATGACAGGCGTGACCGACATGCCGTTCCGCACGCTCGTGCGGCGCTATGGTTCAGGCCTCAATGTGACCGAGATGATTGCCAGCGAGGCAGCCATTCGCGAAACTCGCCAATCGATCCAGAAAGCCGAGTGGGATAAGTCCGAAGAGCCAGTTTCGATGCAGTTGGTTGGTTGCGATCCCGAAAGCATGTCGGAGGCGGCCAAGTTGCAGGAAGGCAATGGCGCGGCCATTATCGACATCAACTTTGGGTGTCCGGTCCGCAAGGTCGTCGGGCAATATGCGGGTTCCGCGCTGATGCGCGAGGTGCCTCTCGCCACCAGATTGATGGAAGCCACGGTCCAGGCGGTCGACGTGCCCGTGACAGTCAAAATGCGGATGGGCTGGGATCACGCCAGCCTCAACGCGCCAGAGATGGCCCGGATCGCTGAAGATCTTGGTGTCAAGATGATCACGGTTCACGGCCGCACTCGAAATCAGATGTACAAGGGCTCGGCCGACTGGGCCTTCATTCGCAAGGTCAAAGAGGCAGTATCGATTCCAGTGATCGTCAACGGCGACATTTGCGGTATTGAAGACGCCTCCAAGGCGCTCGAGCAATCGGGCGCAGATGGTCTCATGATCGGGCGCGGCGCCTACGGCAAACCCTGGCTGTTAGGGCAGGTCATGCATTGGTGGCGAACTGGGGAGAGCATCCCAACGCCGAGCTTTGACGAGCAATATGAGACGCTGGTTGAGCATTATGAGCGGATGCTTGACCACTATGGCCGCAATGTCGGAGCCAAGATCGCTCGCAAGCATCTGGGCTGGTATACCAAGGGCATGCATGGATCGGCTGAGTTCCGCAATCATGTGAACTTCATCGATGATCCAGATCAGGTCCTGGGCGAGATCGAACGCTTTTACACCCCATTTCTGCGAAGACGCGCTGCGTAGAAAAGATGTCCGAACCGCAAATCTCTGAGGCACCCGAAGTGATTGCTGACGCTGTGCCAAGACCAGATGCTGCGGCTCAGATTGGGGGGTTGGTCTTTGCCATGCTGTTGGTTGACCCTGATGGCTGTGTGGCTGAGGCGAATCACGCCGCTGAAAACCTGTTAGGTCAAAGCGCGAAGAGGATCCGAGGCAAGCATGCGTTTGTCGTCGCGAAGCTACTCGATGAGCGGGTAAAGAGCAGGCTTACCTCAAGCGATGCTCCGGTGGTCGCACGGAACGTGAAACTGCTGGTTCAACACGCTGAAATTTGGGTCAATCTAACTGTTTCGCCGCTGACCGGGCATGCTGGTTGGCGGGTGGTCACCCTATCGGAAGCAGGCCGCGATGACGCTTCCAACGAGGGCGAGGCTGGGTCGAGCATTGGGGCACCTTCGATCCTGGCCCATGAGATCAAGAATCCTCTGGCGGCCATTCGTGGAGGTGCTCAGCTGGTTGCCCGCAAATTGCCTCAGGCGGACAAGAAGCTCGCTCGAATGATTACCGACGAGGTCGATCGGATCGCGCGGTTGATTGACCGCATGCAACAGCTAGGCAGCACGCAATCTGAGCCGGCTTCGCCATGCAATCCCCACGAGGCAATCCGCTCAGCGATCGCGACGGTGCGGACCGGCGGCTCCAAGAATGTTGAAATCCGCGAAGAGTTCGACCCATCTCTGCCACCTGTTCTGGCAAACCAGGATGCCTTGGAACAAGTTCTCATCAATCTGGTGTCCAACGCCCGAGACGCAGTCAGTTCGCTGGACTCAGGAACAGTCACCGTGCAGACGCGGTTTATCAGCGGGTTGGCCTTTAGCGCCATTCGTCTTGGCCGCGCGGTCAAATTGCCGATCGAGATTGCAATTAGCGACAATGGGCCTGGTATTGACGAGGACCTTCGCGACCATGTGTTCGAGCCCTTCGTTTCGACCAAGAAGTCTGGCCAGGGCCTTGGCCTTGCGCTGGTCCGAAAGCTGGTCCGTGATATGAACGGCCGGATCAGCCATGAACGTGACACCCGTAATGGGATCACCCACTTCCGGTTGCACCTTCCGATAGCGAGCGATGGGGCAGAGGCATGAATTCCAATGCCGGCTCAATACTGTTGGTTGAGGATGACAGCGCCATCGCAACCGTGATCACAGCCGCGCTTGAGGACGAGAACTTCGAGGTTGAACGCTGCAAAAGCGTCGATCACCGCAACCAATTGCTGGCGCATTCGCAGTTCGACGCCATGCTTACCGATGTGATGCTCGAAGATGGGGACGGGCTCGACACGCTCGATACCGCTCGTTTGCACGCGCCTGACATGCCCATTATCGTGCTGTCTGCGCAGAACACGCTCGATACGGCGGTTCGGGCAACTGACAACGACGCCTTCGAGTATTTCCCGAAACCGTTCGATCTGGACGAGCTGGTTAGTGCCGTTCGTCAGGCTGTAGGGCAAAAAGCCAATCTCGATACAGCGCCTCGAAGTGACGGCGATGGCATGCCCCTGGTTGGCCGAAGCCAGGCCATGCAGGGCGTCTATCGGATGATTACACGGGTCCTGAGGAACGATCTGACAGTTCTGGTGACAGGAGAAAGCGGAACCGGCAAGGAACTGGTAGCCGAAGCAATCCATGAATTGGGTTCGCGTCGGACGGGCCCATTTGTAGCTGTGAACACGGCAGCGATCCCATCTGACCTTATAGAGAGCGAGCTGTTTGGGCATGAGAAGGGCGCCTTCACCGGAGCCATCGCGCAAGCCATCGGAAAATTCGAGCAAGCAAATGGCGGCACTCTGTTTCTCGACGAGATCGGCGATATGCCACCAGACGCCCAAACGCGTTTGTTGCGGGCGCTACAATCGGGTCAGATCAGGCGGGTCGGGGGACGACAGGAAATTGCGGTCGACGTAAGGATTATCGCGGCCACCAATCGCGATCTTCTCCCATTGATCGAGGCAGGAGGGTTTCGCGAAGACCTTTTCTATCGCCTTAATGTCGTGCCGATTGAGCTACCTCCCTTGCGTGAGCGGAGAGAGGATATTGAGGTGCTGGCACAGCACTTCTTGACGCAAGCGACAGATGATGGACTGCCCCGAAGGCAGCTTGACCAAAGCGCGGTAGCTGAACTCAAGGAGCGGAACTGGCGCGGCAATGTCCGGGAATTGCGTAACGTCATCTATCGACTTGCACTGATGGCTCGTGACGATCTCATTGACGGCCCGACATTGCTGGACATTGTGGGTCCGGAGACAGCTCCAGGTTCTGCCTCAGGAGAAAGCGGTATTGCTGGCGCTTTGATGCAATGGATCGCTGAGACAAGACCTGCTTCGGGGGCAGTCTATCATTCGGCTTTGGCAGCCTTCGAGAAGCCCTTAATTGAACATGCTCTGAGCGAAACCGGCGGCAACCAATTGCGTGCCGCCAAGCTGCTGGGGATTAATCGCAACACTTTGCGCAAACGAATTGGCGAGTTGGTGATCGATCCTGATCGCTTTGCAAGACCGCTTTGACGCATTCCCGAGATTTTTGGCTTGCATATTTGCAACAGTGACGTTGTAAACAAGCCACGATGGCTAGCATCTCAGGATCGACACCACGAAGTTCGCCCCGTTGGTGGCGTCAATTCGTCGTCTCCTCACGGCGTGCGAACATGTATTTGTGGCTCGAGGCGTTAGCGCTGATTGCCCTTGCGATAGCCATCGGGAGCACCTGGTATGCTTACTCGACCCTACCAAGCGATGGCCAGGTCCTGCCGAGCCTTATGGTTTCGATTCTGTTGGTCGCGACCTTGGTGCCAGCTGTCGCGCTTTTGGTGCTCGTAGGCCGCAGACTCGCGCTCAAGCGTGCCGCAGGAAGCACCGCCCGGCTGCACGTACGCTTGGTCTTTTTCTTCTCGCTGATTGCAGCAGTGCCGACATTGCTGGTGGCTGGCTTTGCGGCCTTTCTGTTCCAGTCCGGGGTTAACTTCTGGTTCTCGGATGATTCTCGCGGCTTGATTGAAAACGCCAGCAAGCTCGCGACAGAATATTACGACCAGAACCAGCGCGAAGTAGCCGACGAAACGATCGCCATGGCAGGCGACATGCGCTTTATCCTCGAGCGTGTCAGCCTTGCTGAAGAGGGCTTTGCCGACCTCTATGCCTTTCAAGCTCAAGCGCGCGAGATCTCAGAAAGTGCAATCCTTCAACAGATGGAAGATCAGTCTTTCCGGACGGCCGCGATCATGAACCTGATGGAAGACAATCAGCCGCTCGAGTTTAGCCAAACTGCGCTCCCGAGACTGGACCAAGGGGAACTTGTGGTCGTGCAGGGTAGCCCTGAACGGATTGCTGCCCTGGCACCAATAGATCGAGAAAGCGGGATCTTCCTCTACAATGCCCGCAATACCGAGGAGAACTCGTTTAACTCCTGGGAACGCGCCCAGGCGATTTCTTCGGGCTACAGCGAGCTGACCGAGAGCGCTCAGACGCTGCAATTGCGATTCAACATAGCGCTCGTTCTGGTTAGCCTCGTTCTTGTCGGCATGGCCGTATGGTTCGCGTTGCGCCTCGCTGATCGCCAGGTGGAACCTTTGACAGATCTGGTCGGCGCGGCTCGGAAGGTTGGACAGGGCAACTTTTCTCTCAGGGTCGAAGGGCGGACCGGAGCGGACGAGATCGGCCTGCTCAACCGCGCATTTAACCGCATGACGGCTCAGCTGGAGAAACAGACTGACGCGCTGGTAAAGGCCAACCGCCAGATCGATGACCGTCGGGCCTTCATGGAAGCGGTGCTGGAATCGGTCACCGCAGGCGTGATTTCGGTCGATGCAGATTCACGGGTCTTGCTGATGAACCATACGGCTCAAGCGCTGCTTTCCGAGAACCAGACCGGAGATCTGATCGGCCATTCTCTTTCCGAGCTCTCTCCGGAAATCTGCGGCATGATCGACGGCGGACAAGAGCGGGGAATTGTCAGCCTGACCAAGTCGGGCGAGCTGCTGACATTGGCGGTCCGGATCGCTCCTGGAAAACGCGGGCACGTAATTACCTTCGAAGACATCACCCGGCAGCTGCTCGATCAGCGACAAGCAGCTTGGTCTGATGTCGCTCGAAGAATTGCGCATGAAATTAAGAATCCGCTTACACCAATCCAACTGGCGACGGAGCGTCTAAAGCGGCGCTATCGGAAGCAGATCGAAGGCGATCCGGAACTGTTTGACGAGCTCACCAGCACAATTGTTCGTCAGGTCGGCGATTTGCGGAAAATGGTCGACGAATTCTCCTCCTTCGCGCGCTTGCCCAAACCGAATTTTCGCACTGAAGATGCGGTTGATTTGGTGAAGCAGTCTGTCTTCCTGCAAGAGGTCGCTCATCCCAGTATCGACTACAGTGTCGACTTTTCGACGCTCGATCAGAAGACGCTCAACTGCGATCGGCATCAATTGGGCCAGGCCATGACCAATGTGCTGAAGAATGCCTTTGAAGCAATTGACGCGCGTGCGGCCAATGCTGGCGATGACTACCGCGGCAGGATTCATGTCGACATGGAAGCGGATGACACATTGCTGAGCATTACTGTCGAGGACAACGGCATTGGCCTCCCGGTTGATCGCGACCGGATCACGGAGCCTTACATGACAACGCGAGACAAGGGCACTGGGCTCGGGCTGGCGATTGTCAACAAGATCGTCGACGAACATGCCGGCGACATGAATTTCTCACCGAGTGAAAGCGGCGGGACACGGGTTGTCCTCCGCTTTGCTCTCGACCCCCAGATCGCCTCAGGAGAGGCTGGTTAATGCGCCATGCAAGTTTAAGAGGTAAGTGGTAATGGCACTCGACATCCTGATCGTTGATGACGAACGTGATATTCGGGACTTGGTCTCAGGAGTACTCGGTGATGAGGGCTACGACTGTCGCACAGCTGCGAACAGCACCGAAGCTTTGTCGGCTGTAGACGAACGCCGTCCGAGCTTGGTCCTGCTCGATGTTTGGCTTCACGGCAGCGAAATGGACGGGCTTGAGCTGCTGGATGCAATTAAGCTGCGTGAACCCAATCTGCCCGTGATCATCTTCTCGGGCCACGGTAACATAGACACCGCTGTCTCAGCCGTAAGCCGGGGCGCGATGGACTTTATCGAGAAGCCATTTGAAGCCGAACGCCTCCTGCTGTTGGTCGATCGGGCGACTGAGACAGAGCGACTCCGCCGCGAGAACAGCCGGTTGCGTGAGGGCTCGACTGACGCCTCTGAATTCACTGGCAATTCTTCGGCTATCAACGCTGTGCGCGCTACGCTCAAGCGGGTGGCAACAACTGGAAGCCGGGTGCTCATCACGGGGCCTGCCGGAGCAGGTAAGGAGGTTGCTGCGCGCCTCCTTCATGCGTGGAGCAATCGCGTCGACAAGCCTTTCATCATCTTCAATTCGGCCCGAATCACACCAGAACGGTTCGAACACGAACTCTTCGGTGAGGAGGCGGATGGAAAGCTCGTGCGCCCCGGACTCTTGGAGCTTGCCGATGGCGGTACACTTTATCTGGACGAAGTCGCGGACATGCCGCTCTCGACCCAGGCTCGTATCCTGCGGGTACTCACCGAGCAAAGCTTCGTTCGGGTTGGCGGAACGCGTCAGGTTGGCGTCGATGTCCGGGTGGTCTCATCCAGTTCGCGTGATTTGGCGGTCGAGATGGAAGAGAAGCGATTCCGTGAAGACCTGTTCTACCGGCTCAATGTTGTCCCGGTGGCGATTCCGTCTTTGGCAGAGCGTCGCGACGACATCCCGGCACTGGCCGAGCATTTCTTCACCCGATATTCGGCGGAGCAGGGTATTTCGCCGCCTAGCATTTCGGAAGAGGGACTGGCGGCCCTCCAGGCATACGATTGGCCCGGCAACGTGCGCCAACTACGCAATGTTGTGGAACGAACGATTATTATGACCCCGCGTGAGCGGCTCGACGTCGTCGAACCAGATATGCTTCCCGGAGAGATCACTGGCGGGCGTCTCGCGGCCTCTGGCCAAGGCCTTTCCGCAATGATGGGTGTTCCGCTGCGCGAAGCGAGAGAGAGCTTTGAGCGCGAGTATCTCAGCATTCAGATCAGGCGGTTCTCTGGAAATATCTCCAAGACGGCGACGTTTATCGGAATGGAGCGATCAGCTCTGCACCGGAAACTGAAGCTCTTGGGGATGGCCGAAAGGCGTGAAACCCTTCGCAAGGGCTAGATTCCTGATAAATTCTGCCTAACTTTGCAGCATTGCTTGAAAATCAGGCATTGCCGCTGAGCGATGCAACGGCAATAAGGGTGCTCTCGCGTATTGATCGTCTGGTTATGGCGCGGGGCAAATCGCGGACCGTAAAAGCGGCCGCCAATAATAGGAGCATGCACGATGTCCAATGGGCGGACCCTCTCTCCGCGCCCTCGAAATGACACCAGCGACCAGGCTGAGTTGCCCGCACACACCAGCGGGGACAGTAAACAGGCCAATTTGCAGGATGCATTTCTCAACCTTCTGCGCAAAAACAAGATTCCTGTCACAATGTTTCTCGTCAAAGGCGTAAAGCTGCAGGGCATTGTCACTTGGTTCGACAATTTTTCGATTTTGCTTAGGCGCGATGGGCAATCACAGCTTGTCTACAAGCACGCGATATCGACCATCATGCCAGGACAATCGATCGATGCCGAGCAGTTCGGAACGCGCCACGGCAATCGCAAACAAAGATTGCTGCAGGATGTTTTCCTAAGCAAAGTCAGCGATGCCGAGGTCCAAGTAACAATGTTCCTGGTCAACGGAGTGATGCTGCAGGGCCGTATTGCCTCTTATGACTTGTTTTGTATGCTGCTCGAGCGGGACGGATCCGTCCAGCTCGCCTATAAGCATGCAGTGTCGACGATCCAGCCAGCCACTGCGGTGGATCTGACGGACGATGACGATTACCAGGACAACGAATACTGAGCTTCGACGATGATTTGCAAGATGAGGTGACCCGCGGAGCGCGGGCCCTTGTGCTATGCCCGGACATAAGGTCGTTGAACTATGATCTGGATGCCGCCGAGCGGTTGCAGGAGGCAGAGGGCCTTGCGCTTGCGATCGGGGTCGTCATTGCGCATTCGGTCATTTTGCCGATCCGCCAGATGCAGCCCAACACTTTGTTCGGTTTGGGGCAGGTGCAGAACATTGCGACTTGGTGTGAGCAGTATGAAGCTGAACTCATCATTGTTGATGGAGCCCTGAGCCCAATCCAGCAGCGTAATCTCGAAGAGAAGCTCAAGCGCAAGGTGATTGATCGAACCGGGCTGATCCTGGAGATCTTTGGCGAACGCGCGGCCACGGCCGAAGGGCGGCTTCAGGTCGAGCTCGCGCACCTTGATTACCAGCAGAGCCGATTGGTGCGGAGCTGGACTCACCTCGAGCGGCAACGCGGCGGGTTTGGATTCCTTGGCGGCCCTGGTGAGACACAGATTGAAGCTGACAGACGGATGATCCGCCAGCGGATGGCCCGTCTGAGGCGAGAGCTTGAGCAAGCCCGCAAGACCCGCGCGCTTCATCGCGAGCGAAGAGGTAGGGCGCCCTGGCCGGTCATCGCGCTTGTGGGCTACACAAATGCCGGAAAATCGACTCTTTTCAATCGCTTGACCGGGGCTGATGTCATGGCCGAAGACCTGCTCTTTGCGACGCTCGACCCAACCATGCGCGCGATCAGCCTGCCAGGCGTCGAAAAAGCAATTCTATCGGATACGGTTGGGTTCATCTCGGATCTCCCGACACAATTGGTTGCCGCGTTCCGCGCAACCCTGGAAGAGGTCACCGGAGCGGACATCATTTGCCATGTCCGCGACATGTCCAATCCGGCAAACCAGGCCCAAAAGAAGCAGGTGATCGAAGTCCTGGGAGAACTTGGGGTAGTCGAGCCTGAAACCGAGACCTCAGAGATTCCGATCATCGAGGTCTGGAACAAATGTGACCTCATCGACGACAGAATTGCGCGCGAACTTGGCGAAGCGGCCGTGGCACAAGACAATGTCGCGATGATTTCGGCGTCAACTGGGGAAGGGGTTCCAGCCTTGCTCGACCAGATCGCTGATATGCTCACCGAAGCGGCGAGTGAGGTAACAATCACATTGCCCCTAAGCGATGGCCGACGGATTGCCTGGCTTCATGCCCATGGCGATGTCCTCGCTGAAGCAGACGCTGGTGTCGGCGAGGATGGGCCGCAACGCAGTTTTACGGTGCGACTGAATCCGAAGGAACTGGGACAATACAACACTCTATAACCCGCGTTCTTTGACGCGCTGCCACAACTCTTCTTGCTGGTCGAGCGAGAGCTCAGGAAACGCCCCGTCACCAAGGTCTTCCATTGCTCGGAAACGGCGTTCGAACTTGGAATTGGCAGCCCGCAAAGCATCCTCTGCGCTGACGCCATAAGCTCGAACGTAATTGACCACCGCGAACAACAAATCACCTGCTTCTTCAGCTTTGAGATTGTCGGTTGGTGCGGCCTTCAGCTCCTCTATCTCCTCAAGGATCTTGGCCTCGGACCCTGTAGGGTCAGGCCAATCAAACCCAGTGCGGGCAGCGCGTTTCTGGAGCTTCTGAGCGCGCATCAAGGCTGGCAAAGCTACGGCTACGCCATCGAGCGCGCTTTCGGCACCTTTGGCTTCACGTTCTTTGGCTTTGAGAGCCTCCCAACGTGAATCCTCCATCACGCCATCTTCGTCGCCAAAGATATGCGGATGGCGGGCTTCCATTTTGTCGGAGATAGCAGCAGCAACATCCTGAAAGTCGAACAGGTTTTGCTCAGACGCCATTTGCGCGTGGAAAACGGTCTGGAACAACAGATCTCCAAGCTCGTCCTTGAGCTCGGCCATATCATCCCGTTCAATCGCGTCAGCAACCTCATAGGCTTCTTCAATTGTGTAAGGCGCGATCGTTTCGAAGCTCTGCGCCTTGTCCCATTCGCAACCGCGCTCCTGATCGCGGAGAGTGGCCATAATGACCAGCAAACGGTTGATAGGGGGTTGTTCTGGATCTTCGCTCATAGGAACCTGGTAGGTTGATAATATATATTATGTTAAATAGAAACAGACATGATAAGGCCGAATGTGTGCCCCCTTCGCTTATTGGCTCGCCGCCTACTCTACGCGACATTTATGACTTCTCCGCCGATCCTCTAACTGCGACTGCTGTTCTCACAAGACGCAAACGAACCCTCGGTCCGCACAATCAATGCGACGCGCCGAAAAACCACGCGATCAGAAAGCCTGCACCAAAGATCGCCGCCCACATCAACGCCATCTGCAAGATCTTGCTCCAGCCAAGCCGGTAGGACGCCAGCGCGCTGCCGCACAGGATCAGCCAGCCCACCATCGCTACCAATGAAACCAATGCGCCTTCATTCATGCGACCATCTCCAAGCCATCATACCCGACGATCACATGATCCGGGGTTTCTTCCTCCAATGTGCGATAATCCATGCTCTTATCAAGATGACTCAGCACCAGCTGCTTGGCCTTGGACCGCTCGGCCAGTTCCATCGCCAGCGCGAGATTGGCATGGGTCGGGTGCGGAGTGCGCCGCAAACAATCGCTCACCAAGATATCGACCTCATAAAACAGATCGACCATTTCGTCAGAAATTGCTGAAAAATCGGTGGCATAAGCGATGGACTTGCCATCGGCTTCAAAGCGATAGCCGGTCGTTTCACCCGGCCCATGCTCCATCTGGCACCATTCGACCCCGAAACCGGCGGTCATCCGCAGCCGATCGAGCGTTTCGAGCGTCGCGATGGTCGGATAGCCTTCCTGTCCAGCGAAGACATAGCCGAACCGTCGCCGCAGGTTGGACGCGGTCTCGGTCGAGGCAAACCCCGGGATCGGACCGCCCCGGCCATAACGCATCACCCTGAGATCATCGATCCCATGACAATGATCGGCATGGTCGTGCGTCCAGAACACCGCATCGACCTTTTCGATCTTGTTCGCGAGCATTTGGGCGCGCAGATCGGTCGAGGTGTCGACCAGAATGCGCGAGCCTTCCTCGCTTTCGACAATGATCGAGACGCGGGTCCGACGGTTGCGCGGCTCATTGGGATCGCAATCGCCCCAATCCTCCCCGATCCGAGGAACGCCGGTCGACGTTCCGGAGCCGAGCATGATCAGCTTCACAAAGCCGCCTTGCTGAACAGCTTGGTGAAGTTCGAGGTGGTCTGTTCGGCCAGCTCACCCACTTCAACCCCGCGCAATTCCGCCAAAAACTGCGCAGTGTTGGCGACAAAGGCGGGTTCGCACGGCTTTCCGCGATGCGGCACCGGCGCGAGGAACGGACTGTCGGTTTCGACCAGCAGCCGGTCGGCAGGCACTTGCGAAGCGCTTTGCTGAAGCTCTTTGGCGTTCTTGAAGGTCACGATCCCCGAGATCGAAATCGTCAGCCCCAGCTCCAGCGCGCGCTTGCCAAAGGCATCGGACGAGGTGAAGCAATGGATCAGCGCCGGAAACGCGCCCTTCTCCAGCTCCGATTCGAGGATTTCGAGCGTGTCTTCCTCGGCATCGCGAGTGTGAATAATCACCGGCAGGCCGGTCTGACGAGCCACATCAATATGCATGCGGAACAGCTTCTGCTGAACGACGCGATCGGAATGCTCGTAATAATAGTCGAGCCCTGTTTCGCCGATCCCGATTACGCGCGGGTTCTCGGAAGCGGCCAGCAGCACGCCGCGGCCCAAATCTTCATGCTGATCGGCCTCATGCGGATGAATACCGACACTGGCGAAGACGTCATGCTCCCGAATGGCGGTGCCCACCACCTGCTCCCACTCGCTTTGCTTGGTGGAAATGTTGAGGAAGGCCCCCACTCCGGCCTCGCGCGCGCGCTCGAGAACGCTGGGTTGGCGCTCAACCAGGCCTTTGTACTCGAGGTGGCAATGGCTATCGATCAGCATCACGCGCCCTCCTCTTCGGGAAGTTCCAGGCGCGGGAACAAAGGCGTTGGCTTTTCGAGCGTGTACCCACCTTCGGCCAAAGGCGAATACCAATGGCTGCGGATGCCTTCATAGGTCCGCAGATCGGCATCAATTCCCATGGCATCGAGCAAACGCTGCGTGCTGCCCGGGATCACCGGCTGAATCGCCACCGCTAGCTGCGCGATACAGATGTAGAGCGTCGCCAGAACCGTCTGCATCCGCTCGGGATCGGTCTTGCGCAAGGCCCAGGGCGCTTCGGCATCGATGTAGGAATTGCAGGCGAACACGGCTTTGAGCCAAGCTTCGACAGCTTGCTGCAGCGACAAATCCGCGAAATGCCCCGGGATTTCCGAAGAAATCGCCGCATCAACCGCTTCAAACAAAGCTGTGTCGCTGTCGCTATGACCAAAGATCTCGGGCAGATTGCCATCAAGGTTCTTGGCAATGAAGCCCAGGGTCCGCTGCGCCAGATTGCCGAAGGCATTGCCAAGCTCGCCATTGCTGCGCTCGACAATCGCCTCGGGCGAATAGCTGCCGTCCTTGCCGAAGGCGACTTCGCGCATCAGGAAATAGCGCAAAGAATCCACTCCGAAGGTCTCCGCCAGAGCCAGAGGATCGACGACATTGCCCAGGCTCTTGCTCATCTTCTCGCCGCCGCGAGCCAGCAGGAAGCCATGTCCGAAGACCTGCTTGGGCACCGGCAGCTTGGCGCTCATCAGGAAGGCTGGCCAATAGATCGTGTGGAACCGCACGATATCCTTGCCGATGAGATGCAGATCGGCGGGCCAGTACTTGCCCATATGCTCGGTCTCCTCAGGAAAACCGAGACCGGTGAGATAATTGGTCAGCGCATCGACCCAGACATACATCACATGATTGTCCGAGCCCGGCACTTTCACGCCCCAGTCAAAGCTGGTCCGGCTGACCGAAAGATCGCGCAGTCCCTGCTCGACAAAGGCAATCATCTCATTGCGGCGACTGGCCGGTTCAAGGAAACCGGGCGAGCGCAGCAATTCAAGCAGCGGCTCCTGATATTTGGACAGGCGGAAGAACCAGCTTTCCTCGACGGTCCATTCGACCGGCGTCCCTTGCGGAGAGAGCTTGGAATCCCCTTCCCCCTCAACCAGCTCGCTCTCGTCGTAATAGGCCTCGTCGCGAACCGAGTACCAGCCTTCATAGCGATCGAGATAGAGATCGCCGGCGGCTTCAATCCGCTGCCAGATCGCCTGGCTCGCGCGATGGTGATCATCCTCAACGGTGCGAATGAAACGGTCATAGCTGACATTCAGGGCATCGCACATGTCCTGGAAATAGCCCGCCATTTCATCGGCCAGATCGCGTGCGGTGCGGCCCTGCTCCTCGGCCTTGCGCGCCATTTTGAGGCCGTGCTCGTCGGTTCCGGTCTGAAACCGGACATCGCGGCCCTGCAACCGATGGAACCGCGCAATGACGTCAGCCGCAATCGCTTCATAGGCATGGCCGATATGCGGCCTGCCATTGGGATAGCTAATCGCGGTGGTGATATAATAGGGATCAGACATTTGCGCGTTCGCTAGCGGGCGCGGCGCGCGCGAGCAAGGTGCCTATTTCGAGCGAGAGCAATCCGGGGTCAAAATTGTAGGTTGGCGCTTGCCCGGCCAGCTTTACCAGCTCCTGATAGGTCTCGATCAGGCGCAGCCTCCGCTCGCCCTCGACTTGGGCCGCTGCGTCCGCCGTCATGGTCTGTGCCAGCTCGATCACCGCCTGGATACGCTCGCGGCTCGGCCTACCTCCGATCGCAGTCGCGAGTTGATTGCGCTGCTCCAGAGCTGGATCACCCTGATCGAGCAGCGCCCGGATCGACACGGCGATGGGAGCGAGGTCTTCGCTGACAAAACTCTGCGCGGCGCCGAGCGAGCCATTGCAGGCCATAACCGCAGCCTGCACCCCCTCGTGCGGGAGTTCGGGGCTTTCGCTGCTGATGATCTCCGCGATCTGTTCGTTTCGTAACAGCGGGAAACGCAGCACACGACAGCGCGACCGTATGGTTGGCAACAGACGCGAGGGGCGATGCGTTACCAGGATGAAGAAGGTTCCTTGCGGCGGTTCTTCCAGGCTCTTGAGCAGAGCGTTGGAGGCCGAAGGCTCCATGTCATCCGCCGGATCAATGATGATCGCACGGCGCGATCCCAAAGTCGGGCGGGTGGTCAGCCGCCGCTGCATCTCGCGGATCTGCGCCACGGAGATGTTGCGCTTTGTCTCATAGGGCTTGCCCTCGGCGCGTTTCTTCTCCTCCTTGTCGTCCTTGGGCAGAGGAGCGAGAATGATGATATCAGGGTCATTCTCCATCTGTATCCGCGCAGCATCACCCTCTGACACCAGCTCACGCGCCGCCGCCAAGGCGAAGTCGTGCTTTCCCAGACCGCGCTTGCCCGCCAAAATCCAGCCATGATGCATGCGCGTGCCTGCCATCGCGCCGCGCCATTCATTCCATGGCTCGTGATGATTGGGCCAGTGCATGCTAGTTCCCAAACCTCTGTTCGACCGCATGCACCACGGCCTGATGGACCTCGTCGATCGAGCCGGACCCGTCGATCACGGCAAAGCCATCGGAATCGGCCTTGGCCAGTTCGGCAAAGGCTTCAGCCACAGCGCTGTGATATTCGACGCCGCGTCCGCCGATCGCGTCCGAATTGTTGCCATCACGAGCGAGCAATCGCTCAACCACCTTGTCGCCATCGGCCTGGATCAGAATGGTCAGATCGGGCCGCAAGCCGCCGCTGCCGATTGTGTGAAGCGATTGAATTGTATCGTCTCCGAGCTTTCCAGCCCCGCCCTGATAGGCGCGACTGGAATCG
This sequence comes from Erythrobacter sp., assembly GCA_965249945.1. GTDB lineage: Bacteria > Pseudomonadota > Alphaproteobacteria > Sphingomonadales > Sphingomonadaceae > Erythrobacter. The sequence goes on from OZ252258.1 coordinate 1,959,574, forward strand.
ACAAAGCGATCGCACAGCACCCACTCGCCACGCTCCAATGCAGGCCGGATCCTTTGCGCGACATGGTCTGATCGGGCGGCGGCGAACAGCATGGCTTCGGCCTCGGCTTGCCAACCCGAGCCTGGGGGATTGAGCAGCAATTCGCGGATCGCTTCCGCACCCGGCGTCCCGCCCGGTTCGCGGGTCAGATCAACTGCATGGCCCTTGGACCGCAAATACTCCGCCAGCAAACGGGCTTGGGTGGACTTGCCTGCCCCCTCGCCCCCTTCAAATGCAAGGAATCGTCCGCGTGATGGTGCGTTCATGCGAACCACCCTATCAGACCGTTGAGCAAACGATCAAAGAAACCGGCCTGCTCGACCCCATGTTCTGCATAGAGCGGAAGAATGGCTGGCTCGACACCCGCCGCCTCGACCCGCAGCCGCGCGACCCGGTCGCCTGCCTGGATCGGTGCCCGCAGCGGACCATCATATTCGATCGTCATGCGCACCTTCGATGAGGTCCTGCGTTTGACATTCATCCGCACGATGCGGTCGGTCACCAGCGCAACCTTTCGCCCTGCGCCGCCCTGTACCCGTGCGTGACCGACCCTTTCAGCCTGATCGAACAAACGCCGCTGGTCGAATGCGCTGAAACCCCATTCGATATAGTCGCGCGCCGCTGCGTTCCGGACACTCTGTCGGCTCACTCCCGCAACGACCATGATCAACCGCCGGCCATTGCGTTCGGCCGAGCCAAGGTAACCATGGCCCGCTTCATTGGTGTATCCGGTCTTGATCCCGTCAGCGCCCTCAACCCGGCCGATCAGGGGATCGCGATTGGACTGAGCGATGTTCTTGTAGCGCAGCCCTTCCTGGCCGATGAAACTCGCGTATTTGTCTGGATGACGGCTGACCAGGGCTTCGGCCAATCGCACCAGATCGCGCGCAGTGGTGAAGGTCTGCCCTTCATCGGGCCAGCCATTGGGGGTCCCGAAATGGCTGTTGGTCATTCCCAGACGCCTTGCCGCCGCATTCATCTGGTCGAGCCAATCCGCAATATCGCCAGTCTTGTGCTGTCCCAGCACCATCGCTGCATCATTGCCCGAGACATTCATCAACCCAGTCAGCAAAAGCCCGACCGAGACCTCATCGCCCGCATCCAGGAACATGGTCGAGCCCTTGCCGCGCCATTCCTCTGCCGTTTCGACCGGCACTGTGATGATGTGGCTGGCATCGAGCTGACCAAGCTCGATCTGCTCAAACGCGACAAAGGCCGTCATCGCCTTGGTGATCGACGCGGGGACAAACCTCCGGTCAGCATTGCGACTGTGCAGGATCTGGCCCGAACCCACATCATAGAGGATCGCGATTGGGGCCTCGTCTTCGCTCGGCACCCCGCCCCTTACATCACTGTAGGCACGCGCCGGTGAGACGATGAAGAGCTGAAGCGAAAGAACAGCAAGCAGGACAGCACGATAGATCACACCGCCGCTATATCCATGGTGGATTGGCTTGACGAGCCAGCGAAGGCTGTCAGTTCACGATTTCGTCAGCCAGCAAGCCGACGCTCATCGCGTAATAATTGGAGCAATTGTATTCGAGGATGACGCGATAGTTACCGGTCAGCAGCCAGGCCCGGGTGCCTGGCCCGTCGGGCTGAAACAGCGAGACAAGCGTATCGTCTGGCAGACCGCCGAGCGGCTGAACGCCCAATTCGCGCCATTCGCTGACGGTCTTCCATGTACTATGCCGCTCATGCACGCGCGGGCAGACCGCCGCGACCAGCTTGTTCTTAAAGGCGTCGACGTTGAACCCGCGCGGGACCGAGGCACGCACGCCCCACGGCTCACCGCTGCGCCATCCAGCATCGCGGAAATAGTTCGCTATCGACGCAAAGGTGTCGCTGCGATTGTTGAAGATGTCGGCCCGGCCATCACCATTGCCGTCCTCGGCCAGCCTGAGATAGACCGAGGGCAGAAATTGCGGATTGCCAAAGGCTCCGGCGTAGCTGCCGATCAAGGTGGAGCGAGCATAGCCGCGATCGGCGACCTTCATCAGCGCGACCCACTCGCCCGCGAACAGATCGCGCCGGCGCCCTTCCCAGGCTAGCGTGGCCAAGCTGCGCGAGAGGTCGAAATTGCCCTTGATCCTACCGTAACTGGTCTCGTGCCCGAAGATGGCGACAATGATCTCGGCCGGGACGCCATACTCGGCTTCAATCCGTGAGAGTGTCCCGCGACTGCCTTGGTAGACACTGCGCCCGCCGGCGATGCGGGTACTGTTGACGTGGGTGCGGAGATAGGGTGCCAGGGCCGGATAGCCTCGCCGGGTCGGTCGGCCTGGCTGTCCGCGATCAAGCCGGATCACGCGATCATTGGGGGTGAGATCGGTGGTCATGCGGCGGATGGTGCTCTCGCTGACACCCTCCGCGCGGGCCTGGGCTTTGAGCACTTCAAGGTACTCGTCGAAACTCTCATCGCTCGGTTGCGCCAGCGCGGGTCTTGCCAGAGTGGTCAGCGCCAAAGCCATTGCTGCGAGAATGCCGAGAGCGATCAGGGGGAGGAATCTCAATGCCATGGTCTGACCATTTCACAGCCTCCCTGTCTTGCCAATGATTGCGTTACGCCTAATCGACAGAACGCCGCCACGCTGCGTCAATCGGCCGTAACGGAATAGCTCAGCAGGTATTCGTAATCGGGTCGGCATTCCTCTGCCACCGCGCGATAGGCGCCGTCGAGCTTGGGCAGCTCCCCCGGCGCTTGGCCGAAGCCAGTGGAAGCGTTGACCTTGTCGTACCAATGCTCGCCCCAGATCCCGTCGTCAGGGTGTGGGCCCTTGTCCCACGCCAGCATGGCCGAGTCCCAGGCGATCCCCAGCGCTTTGCTCAGAAGTTCGAGCATGGTGGAGGGGTCGCGCAAGATCGCATCCGAATCCACCACCACCGGAGCCTGGCCAGTACGCTCGGCCTCGATCTCGAAATAGCGGCGCAATTGCACAAAGCCGAGCATCTCCGCCCGCCGCAGTTCATTCTTGTTGCGATAGCTCGCCACCACCCGTTCGGGCGCGCGGATCAGGAAGGCGTGGCGATGGTCGGGCATGTGCCGGATATCGACCGGACCGACCATGTGATGCGGCATGTGCTTCTGGTACCAGATCGGCAGACCACCCGGGACCGCTCCCGATTGCGTGGCGAGAACACTGTCCCACTCGCAATCCATGCTGGCGATCGTTTCGGCCCTCATCGGATGGGGTTCACCGCTGTCTTTGAGGAAGGCCCCGTAAAACGGCTCATCCGAGACCGCACAATCTCCCCGCGAGCCAAAGCTGCGCATCATCGCGGTCGAGATATTGCGCGGCCCCGACCACATTGCGATGCGAATTGGCTCACTCACGCAGCGACATCCCGATCCATCAGCTCACGATAGAGACCCTGGAGCCGCTCAACCATCGGCCCCCTATCCTCGGTCAGCCCTCTGCCATCAACCTCGGTCACCGGAACCACTCCGGCGAAAGTCCCCGTCACAAACGCCTCGTCGGCGCCATAGACGTCAGTCAGCGAGAAGTTCTTTTCAAACACCGGAATGCCCGCTTCGCGGCAGACCTGAATGACATTGGAGCGAGTAATTCCGCCCAGACAATAATCCCCGCTTGAGGTCCACACCTCGCCCTTGCGGACGATAAAGAAGTGAGTCGAATTGCATGTCGCAACAAAGCCATGCGGGTCGAGCATCAGCGCTTCATCCGCCCCCGCCTGGGTCGCCTGAATGCAGGCGGTGATGCAATTGAGCTTGGAATGCGAATTGAGCTTCTGATCCTGCACCGCCGGATCCCCTCGCCGGACATGCACGGTGAACAGCCGGATCCCGGTTTCGATCGTCGACGGCAGCGGTGCCTTGTATTCGGGGATGATCACGATCGTCGCGGGCGAGATCACCACCCGCGGATCCTGATAGGGGGTGGAGCGAATGCCGCGCGTCACCATCAAGCGAATATGCACCCCCGGCTCATCGCGCATGCCATTGCCGGTGATCGTGGCGTAGAGCCGCTCGGCCAGCTGATCGCGGGTCAGCCCCACATCCATCGCAATCGCCTTGGCCCCTTCATAGAGCCGATCGAGATGCGCCTCGAGAAAGGCGATCCGGCCGTTGTGCACGCGCAGCCCTTCCCACACGCCATCGCCGAGCATGAAGCCGCTGTCGAAGACCGAAACAGTCGCCTGCGCACGCGGCACGAGGTTGCCGTTGACGTTGATCAGGATCGTCTCGTTGCGAGGATCCGTGGCGAAATCATGCGTGCCTTGAGCCATAATTGTCTCTTAGGGCGCTATCCATGGGTGACAAGCGCGGATCAGCGCGCTAACGGACCTCTTCCGCGCGGACAGGTGGCAGAGCGGTTGAATGCACCGGTCTTGAAAACCGGCAAGGGTGCAAGCCCTTCGTGGGTTCGAATCCCACCCTGTCCGCCACAAAAGGCTCCACGCATGTGGGGCCTTTTTTGGTGGTGAGCGGTGCGGTGGACGGACCCATGGTTTGGATTCGGAGCTGCGCAGCAGCGGAGACGTCCGCAGGACAATCCGGTCTGTTAGAATGACTTGCTCACCCGAACATTGATCCGCGGGCTTTCGTCATCGGTGTCATAGCGCGGTCCGGTCAACGGCACCGCGACCTCGAAGTCGAGGTCAAGCGTCCGGGTCAGGTCTGCGCGAAAACCCCCGCCACTTGACGCCAGCGATCCGCCTCCGAATCCATCCTGGAGGTTGTCGACGATCCCACCATCAGCGAAGGCATAGAGCTGCATGTTCTGGACGAGACCCAATGCTCTCGGCCAGTCATAGCGCAGCTCCCCAACACCCTTGATGCCCTGGTCGCCAGTGCGGGTGCTGAAATCATAACCGCGCAGATAGAAATTGCCGCCCAGCCCGATATCTTCGCTGATCAGCAGCGGAGCGCTCGACAATTGCGCCAAAGCATTCAGATCCACGCTGAAACCGCCGCCTAATTGCTTGCGATAATTGAGCCACCATTGGAGGGTGGTGAAATCCGGCTCTGCATCGAGGCGTGATGCGAGCGGATCGGCCAATTGCGTTGCATCGAGAATATCGAGCCCCTGGCTGACCGTCATCCGCGTCCGAAGAAGACCACCAGGGCCATCAAGGAAAGCATAGGCTCCGAGCCGCGCTACCGACACCCGATCGTGGCGAGCAAGCACACCGAGCTGATCCTGCTGAAGGTCTTTGACTTCAAAGCTGCCTTCGAGCCACAATCCCCTCGACCGTCGACGGATGATCGGATGGCGCAGGCGGACGCCCGCGCGCCAGGAATCGCCGAGTATTTCATCGTCTGTGAGATAGGCACCGGGCTCGCTTCTGGAGAACGATCCGAACAGTGAGAGATCGGTTCCGCTGTCATTGATCACGACATTGTAGCGCGTGCTGAAATACACCAATTCATCGGGTTCAAACGGAGTGACGGTGAAGCTCAGGTCGATCCCGTCTCTATCGAACAGCAGACCATTGGCATCGACATCAATCCGCGCTCGAGCAGGGCCTACCGGGCGGGTACCATCGTTGGAGAGCGATACCCGCCCCCACCAATCGTGCCGATAGGCTTCCACCACCAGCACGCCCACATCGCCTTCGCGAACGAAGCGGGTATCGCGGAAATAGACCCCAGGAAGGTCGTCCGCGAGGAGAACCTGACGCTCCAATTCGGCCAGGGAGACTGGCTGGCCATTGCGGAGCGGCTCCAGCATTTTGCGAATCGCAGGATCCTGCGAACCGATGACGCGAATCTCGTCAATCACACCTTCGTCCACCGTCACACGCAACATGCCAGCCACCAAAGATTGCGGCGGGATCCAGGCATTGGCGAACACAAGTCCGCGATCGCGCGCCAGTCCGGCAATCTCTTCAGTCAGGTCGGCAAGCTCTTGCGGCTGAAGCGTTCGCCCCATGTACCGGTCAACAGTCGCAGCAAAGTCACGGCGATCGAGCGCGACCAGTCCATCGATAACGACCGCGCCGACGTCCAAAGCATCCTGCTCAGGCGATACTGTGGCTGTTTGCAAAACCGGTTCGAACTCGATCTGGACCGACTGCTCGATAGGTTCAAACGACTCGCGCCGCTCCTCCTCTTGCGAGGGGTCGGTCTGGTCCAACGCATCCTGTGCGTTTGCTGCCGCCCCGGTGGTCAATGCCAAGGCAGGCAACACGGCTTTAACCCATTGGTGCACTCAAAGGCTCCGTGAAATCCCCACATCCTATGCACCTACGAAGGTTAATCTTCGGTCAAATTAACACTCATTTCACCTTCTTCGGAAACCGCGCTTGAGGATTTGGAACGTTAAACAGCAGCCACGGAGAAGTATTATGCGTTTCAAGATTGCTGCACTCGCCCCAATTGCCCTGCTGATGAGCGGAACCAGCGCCTTTGCTCAAAGCGGGCCCTGGACGATTAGCGAAGCCAAGGGCACGGTGACCATCATCGATGAGAATGGCGCTCGGCAGGCCCGGGCTGGCGCTGTCGTTGATGCAGGCGACCGCATTAGCACGGGCAAGAAGTCCAATGCAGTACTGGTCCGTGGCAATGAGTTTGTGACGGTTCGTCAGAACTCACGCATCCAGATTCCCGAAGAACAGCGTTCGAACTCAATCGTTCAGATCATGCAGAACTTCGGCAGCGCGCTGTTTAACATCGGCAAGCAGGAAAACCCGCATTTTGCGGTTGAAACGCCCTATCTCGCCGCTGTTGTGAAAGGCACGACCTTCACAATCACGGTCGCTGAGGAAGGCGCGACGCTGCAGGTGACCGAGGGTGCAGTCGAAGCGACCACAATCGACGGCGGCGCGCGCGATCTGATTCTGCCTGGTGCGGTGGCCATGGTGGCAGCCGCGGATGACCGCCGACTGGTGGTTGAAGGCGAAACCAGCAAGGTGATCGACTCACCCACGCGCACGGTAGACACTCCCGCAGTGAAGTCTAGCAACCCCTTTGCGGCGTCGAGCTCTAGCGTTTCCTCTCAGCGCATCAGTGCATCCGTTGTCAGCTCACCAGCGGATCTCAGCGATCTCTCTGGCGGCTTCGTTTCGGGCCAGGCAGCTGTCCTGACCTCTGCGATTGTTGCCGACACGGCTGTTCGTGAACCGGCTCGCCGCGTGGCCGAGCTTGGCTTGCCGGGATCTGATTTGAACGCTTGCTTCCAAGGGGCCTGCGCTCCTGCAGGTAGCGGTAACGCCGGTGGCAATGGCAATGGCGGCGGTGAAGCTGCTGGCGGCGATCCGAACGGCAACGATAACGGCGGCGGCAATGGTGTCAGCAATGGCAACGGCGGCAGAAACGGCAATGGTGTCGGGAACGGCAATGGCAACGGCAACGATAACGGCGGCGGGAACGGCAACGGCACTGGGAGCGGTAATGGGAACGGCAATGGTGTCGGAAACGGCAACGGTAACGGCAACGGAAACGGCAACGGAAACGGCAATGGCGGTGACGTGATTGTTGGCGGTGGCAATGGCACCGGCGGTAATGGCAATGGAAATGGCAACGGCGGCGGTGGAGCTGCCGGCGGCGATCCGAACGGAAACGGAAACGGCGGCGGCAACGGAAACGGCGGCGGCAACGGAAACGGCGGCGGCAACGGTAACGGTAACGGGAACGGAAACGGCGGCGGAAACGATAACGGCGGCGGAAACGATAACGGCGGCGGCAACGGAAACGGCGGCGGCAACGGTAACGGGAACGGGAACGGCGGCGGCAACGGTAACGGGAACGGGAACGGCGGCGGAAACGGAAACGGCGGCGGAAACGACAACGGCGGCGGCAACGGAAACGGCGGCGGCAACGGTAACGGGAACGGGAACGGCGGCGGAAACGATAACGGCGGCGGCAACGACAACGGCGGCGGTAACGGAAACGGCAACGGAAACGGCGGCGGCAACGACAACGGCGGCGGTAACGGAAAGGGCGGCGGTAACGGCAACGGTGGCGGAAACGGCAACGGCGGCGGAAACGACAACGGCGGCGGCAACGGAAACGGCGGCGGCAACGGAAACGGCGGCGGCAACGGTAACGGGAACGGGAACGGCGGCGGAAACGATAACGGCGGCGGCAACGACAACGGCGGCGGTAACGGAAACGGCAACGGAAACGGCGGCGGCAACGACAACGGCGGCGGTAACGGAAACGGCGGCGGAAACGGCAACGGTGGCGGAAACGGCAACGGAAACGGCAACGGCAACGGTAACGGCGGCGATGGCTCCGGCGACAACGGTGTTGATCCCGATGGCGGCGATAATGGTGCCGACCCCGATGGTAACAATGGCGGCGGCAACGGCAATGGTGGCGGAAATGGAAACGGAGGCGGAAATGGAAAGGCCGCCCTCGACATCAGCGGTCTGGTCGATGACCTGCAGCTAGATATCGACGTTCGCTAAGCAGCGTTTTCACTATGGTCAGCCGCCTCAAGTTCTTGATTCTGAGAAGCCTCGGCCCCAGAATCGGGCTGGTGGCGGCGATCATTCTGCTCGTGGCAGGACTTGCGAGTGTAGGATCGTTTCGGATCGCAGACGAAGTCCTGCAAAGTGCAAAGTTTACGCTGCTCGACAGGTCCGCCAGCGAGCAGATTCACATTGTGGAGATGGACGCGGCCAGCGTCGCGGCGATCGAAGAATGGCCGTGGTCGCGTGAGCACTATGCCAAAGTGGTGCAACAACTCGACGCCGCCGGCGCGCGTTCTATCGGGTTCGATGTCGACTTTTCGAGCCACTCCAACCTGGGCGGTGATGAAAAATTCGCCAAGGCACTGGCTCAGGCAAGTGCTCCTGTCATACTCCCAACATTCGCGCAATTCGAGAGTTTTCAGTCCAGTCGCACGCTTGATGCATTGCCAATCGAAGGGCTGCGCGAGCACGCCGAACTCGGCTCCGTCTCAGTTGCGCCGGACAGCGATGGCTTTATCCGCCGCATGCCGTTGGGCACAATTACCGATGGCGTTCCGCGACCATCGTTAGCCGCGTTCTTCGCTCAGCAATCCGGGACCGCACACGCCAGTTTCCCGATCGACTATTCGATCGATGCAGCAACCATCCCACGCCACAGCTTCATTGCAATCGAACGTGGTGAATTTGACCCTAGCGCGGTGCGTGGGAAAGACGTTCTCATCGGAGCGACCGCCGTCGAAATGGGCGATCGCTATCCGGTCCCGCGTTTCGGCGTCATTCCGGGCGTGGTGGTTCAGGCGCTCGGCGCTGAGACACTCTATCGCGGCGTGCCGAGCTATGGATCCTGGCAGCTACCGCTCGTGCTGGCGTCGCTGCTTGCGCTGACTGTGCTGTTCGCCAGAAACCTAAGATGGACGATCAGCTTTGCCCTTGGTGGCATGGCTCTTTTGGTCAGCTTCTGGTTCCATGCTCATTCGGTCTGGCTGATAGGGTTCGAGATCATGCCGGCGATCGTGGCGATTGGTCTGGCAGGCGGAGTTCGCGGCCTGATGCTGCTTCGGGCGCAAATCGCCGAACGCCAACGGACCGATGCCGAAACTGGCCTGCCCAATGGCATCGCCATGCGCCAGGACTTGCGCAAAGAGCCACAAGGATTTGTGATTGCTGGCATGTTAGACGGCTTCGACGCGCTGAGAGCGGTGGTCGGCCAGGACGATTTCGGTCCGCTGCTTCGGCGAGTGGTCGAACGGTTGGAAGTCACAGGTTGTGAGAAGCCGATCTACCGCACCGATGACCGGGTGCTGTCATGGCGGACCAGTCTTGACCTCTACGAGCTCGAAGAACAGCTGGCGGGACTGAGGGCTATCATGCGATCCCCGGTTGAAGTGAATGGCCGAAGGGTTGATGTCGCTTTGTCGTTCGGTGTGGCCCAGGCCGATAGTGCGAAAGCCATCGCCAAGGCAGCTCACGCCGCCAGCATGGCCCTGCGCAAGGGCGAAAAATGGCGTCTGCATGAGGAAAGCCAGGCAGATCGATTGGAACAGCAAGTATCGCTGATGGGCGAGATGGACAGCGCCATGCGCGAAGGCCATATCAAGGTGCACTATCAGCCCAAGCTCGACCTCAAGACAAACCAGGTCACTTGTGCCGAAGCCCTGGTGCGGTGGGAGCATCCCACACGCGGCATGCTTCCGCCCGATAGCTTCATCCCGCTGGCCGAGGAAAGCGGTCGGATCGAGGACCTGACCTTGCATGTTATTCACCAAACGATTGAGGATATGCGCGCTTGGTGTGCGCAGGATTTGGTCCTCGGTGCGGCTGTAAACATTTCTGCACGCCTGCTGTCTGCACCGTCCTTCATTGAACGCGCCGAGGCCCTGCTCGCCAATCTGGGCGTTCCCCCCAGTCGCCTGACCTTTGAAGTCACGGAATCAGCAGAACTGGACGATCCCGAAGCGTCTATTGCAACGCTCAATCGGTTCCGCGATCGCGGAATCAAGATCTCGATGGATGATTACGGCACCGGTCAGTCCACACTTAGCTATCTCAAGACATTGCCAATTTCGGAACTCAAGATTGACCGTTGCTTTGTCCAGCACGCTCATCAAGACAGAGGCGATGCGATGCTGGTGCGCTCGACCATCCAATTGGCCCATGAGCTTGGCTTGAAGGTGGTCTGTGAAGGCATCGAGGATGCCGAGTGCCTGGAATTTTTGCGCGGTATCGAATGCGATTACGCGCAGGGGTACTTTGTCGGAAAGCCGATGACGGCGGACGCGCTGGCTGGCTTGGTTGCAGAGCCAAAGCTTCGGGCGGCTTAAGTGAGGGTCTAACGACCGCTCAACAGCCGGATGACCATTCGCCCACCCTCAACTCGATCGTTTGACGATCGCATCCATCTGCTCACCCAGCTTGCGGTCCCACTCGCCGCGAAGCTCTTTGACCCGCGCAACCAGAGGCTCATTATCGAACGCTGGGATGTCGGGCCGCCACAGATCGGCCAGCTCGATCATGGAATCGCGGTCCATCGTCTCGAAGGCATCAACCATGGCCTGGGCCGATTGGCGATCATGGCCAAGCGCTTCGAGCGCTGAGCGTCCCATCCGCAGCGAGCCATCATAGGTTTCGCGAATGATATCCCGGCAACCAATCGACCACAGATGATAGACATGATCCCGGTCAATCGCGCGCGCGATCACATGGACCTTGGGAAAATTGGCGACGATATATTCAACGAGCTTGTTGGTCTGTTCTTTCTCGTCCAGCGCGATGATCAGCAGACGCGCCTTGGCGATCCCGGCGCTGGCGAGCAGATCGGGCCGCGTGGCATCGCCGAAATAGCTCTTCATCCCGAATTTGCGCAGCCCTTCGATATGGCGGGAATCATAGTCGATCACAGTCGCGCTATAGCCCGCGCCCTCGAGAATGCGGTCGATCAGCCCACCGACCCTGCCCCGGCCTGCGAGGATGATGTCATTGTCTTCCTCAATCGCGTCGGCTTCGCGATCATCCCCTGCGAGTGAGCGCGGCACGATCACCTTTTCATAGAGGATGAACAACAGCGGGGTGAGCAGCATTGAGAAGGCCACCACCATCAGCAGGAAGTCTGCCTGCCCTGGAGGCAGCACCGCATTGCCCGCGGCAAAGGCGATCAGGACGAAGCCAAACTCACCCGCCTGCGCGAGGCCGAGCGTGAACAGCCAGCGGTCCTGCCCAACCAGGTGGAAGGCGCGCGCGATCAGATAGAGCACCACCATCTTGCTGCCGAGCAGGACCGCGGTCCAGAACAGCAATTGGTTGAACTGAGCGACGGCGCTGGCGAAGTCGATCCCGGCCCCGACTGTAATGAAGAACAGGCCAAGCAACAGGCCTTTGAAGGGATTGATATCGGCCTCCAGCTCATGCCGGTATTCGCTGTTGGCGAGCACCACACCGGCAATGAAAGCGCCGAGCGCGGGCGACAGCCCAACCAGCAGCATCAGCAGCGCGATCCCGATCACGAACAGCAAGGCGGCGGCGGTGAACAGCTCGCGCAGGCCGGCCGAAGCGATGAAGCGGAACACCGGCCGTGTGACATAGGCTCCAATCAGCACCACAAGTCCGACCGAGCCCAGCGTGACGAGACCGGCAAGCCAGGCTGGCAGCCCCTCAACCAGGCTCAAACCGCCATGGCCATGCCCACCGTGCTCACCGCCGTGATCGCCCGCCACACCAGCAAACTCGGGCAAGGCCAGGAGCGGCAGCAACGCCAGGATCAGGATCACCGCGACATCCTGCACCAGCAGAACCGAGAAGCTCGCTTCGCCGCCCTGGGTCTTCATCAGCCCCTTCTCTTCGAGCGTCTGCAGCACAATCGCAGTCGAGGACAGCGCCAGGATCATCCCGATCGCCAGTGCGGTCTGCCATTGATTACCGCTGAGCAGGCTGATCCCGGCAATCAGCAGGGTGGTCAGTAAAACCTGCCCGCCGCCAAGCCCGATCAAGCGGCTACGCATCTGCCACAGCCGTTTGGGTTCGAGCTCGAGACCGATGATGAACAGCATCATCACCACGCCGAATTCGGCGAATTGCTGAAGCCCTTCGACATTGACATCGAGGAACCGCAGCGTCGGACTGACCGCCACTCCAGCGAGCAGATAGCCCAATACCGAGCCGAGCCCGAAGCGGGTCGCGATCGGAACGGCGACCACGCCAGCGATCAGCAGAATGAATGCGAGAAGTAGAAAATCACCCATGGCCCTGGCTTACCCCCTCATCAGCGTCGGTCAAACAGGATGAGGGAAATCGCATCGCGAGCAATCAGTCATCTTCCGGCTTGGAGAGATGATCGAGCTCGTCAACATCGTGCTCATGGCCATGTGGGTCACCCCACATCACCAGCGAGGGTGCAAACTGCTTCCCTTTGGGGAACATCTGCCCTTTGAGATGCGCGATCAGATCCTCCTTGGTCAGGAAGGGATCGTCAGAACTCTTATCATTCTCGCTCATCTCGGCTCCTAGAAGTGCAAGGCGCGGCCATAGGCGTCGAGCACGCTCTCATGCATCATTTCCGACAAGGTCGGATGCGGGAAGACGGTCTGCATCAATTCCTCTTCGGTGGTCTCAAGCTGCTTGCCGACCGTATAGCCCTGGATCAACTCGGTGACCTCCGCACCTATCATATGCGCGCCCAGCAGCTCGCCGGTCTTGGCGTCAAATACAGTCTTGATGAAGCCTTCCGCTTCGCCCAGCGCAATCGCCTTGCCATTGCCGATAAAGGGGAAATTGCCGACCTTGACGTCGTAGCCCGCTTCCTTGGCCTTGGCTTCGGTCATGCCGACGCTGGCGATTTGCGGATGGCAATAGGTGCAGCCGGGAATGTTGTTGCGGTCCATCGCATGCGGGTGGACCTCCTTCTTTCCGAGCTCCTGCGCAATCGCTTCGGCGCAAGTGACGCCTTCATGGCTCGCCTTGTGCGCCAGCCACGGACCTGGTGTGCAATCGCCAATCGCCCACAGGCCCTTGCTCTTGGTCCTTCCATAGGGATCGATCTGGATGAATCCGCGATCCATCTCGACCAGCTTCTCAAGCCCGATATTCTCGGTATTGGGCTGAATCCCGATCGCGGTGATGACATGGCTGAAGCTCTGTTCGCTGACCTTGCCAGCCTTGTCCTTGATTTTGGCTTTGACCTCCTTGGCCCCAACCTTGAGGTCCTCGACCCCGGCCCCGGTCATCACCGTCATGCCCTGTTTGGTCAGCGACTTTTCGAGGAAGGTCGAGACATCGGCGTCTTCCACCGGCACGATCCGGTCGAGCATTTCGACCACGGTCACATCGGCGCCCATATCGTTGTAGAAGCTGGCGAATTCGATCCCAATCGCGCCCGAACCGATCACCAGCAATTTGCTGGGCATTTCAGGTGGCGTCATGGCGGCACGATAGGTCCACACTCTCTTGCCATCAGCCGGGGCAAACGGCAGGTCGCGCGCCCGCGCGCCGGTCGCAACGATCACATGCTTGGCCGCGAGCTGCTCTTCGCCCTTCTCGCCCTTGACCGTCATTGAGGTCGGGCCGGTCATCACGCCCTCGCCCATATGGACCGTGATCTTGTTCTTCTTCATCAGGTGGGTGACGCCCTGATTGAGCTGTTTGGCCACGCCGCGGCTGCGCTTGACCACCGCATCAAGGTCAGCCTCGATCGCGCCCGCGACCTTGAGGCCGTAGGACGCTGCATGGTCCATATAATGCTTGATCTCGGCCGAGCGCAGCAGCGCCTTGGTCGGAATGCAGCCCCAGTTGAGGCAGATCCCGCCGAGGTTTTCACGCTCGACTATAGCGGTCTTGAGACCGAGCTGCGCACAGCGGATCGCGGCGACATAGCCGCCAGGTCCAGAACCCAACACGATGACATCATAAGACACTGACATTGCGGGATTATCCTTCGTAAAATCCTACAGGATGGAACAGATGGAACAGGGTTATTGCTCCGAAAAATCACTCACTTCAAACTTCTCTGCCGTCCCGGCTATATGGCGTTCGAGGCCATTGTAGGACAGCACCTTCGCCCCTCAGCGGTTGGGCAGAACCTCAAGATAGCGCGAATAGACCCAGCCAGACTGACAAGGGCCCGAATAGGCCCGGGTCGAGGCCACCGGATCAACCACGCCGCAGCGGCCGCGCGGTGGCATTCCATCGTTCTGGTAGACGATACCGATCCAGCTTCCGTTGCTGTTCTGGTCACACACCACCACCGGGTGGCCTGCACCCAGTTTGTCGACCTGGGTGCCGTGGGTGGTCGGCGCTTCACGGACGGCGAGGAAATCATTCACACCGCCCGTGCCGGGAAGATTGGCCACCACCGCTACCGCCTGACAGGCACTGGCTCCAGCACCTCGCGTACCGATCCGGACATTGCGCTTGGCCGCTGCTGTTGGGGCGGCCGGAGCTTCGTTTGCGGCAGCTTCATTGGCCTCGCTGGTTTCTTCGGCGCTATCTCCGCTCAGCTCAGCCAGAAGATCACCGCCTTCCTGACCGCTTTGCTGTCCCATCACATACATCAGCGCACCGACCAGCAACACGATGATTGCCACGAGCCATCCATTCACACCATTCATTGCCTACTTCCCCATTTCCTCATTCACCGCACGCGGTTTGTCATTGTCATCGAGCAGCACGAATTTGAACGTGCCTGCTGCGACTTGCGTGGTTTCCTCGCCATTGCGCTCACGACCATAGGATTCCGCCTGGATCGTCAGCGATGTCTTGCCGGTTGCCGCGACCAGGCAATAGACGCTCAGCTCGTCACCGACCGCCATGGCGCCCGGAAAGGTGAAGTCAGTCGCGTGGACCACCACCGCCTTGCCCTTGCCGACCTTGCTCGCCAGCGCCCCAGCACCCAAGGCCATCTGCGCCATCAGCCAACCGCCGAACACCCCGCCATAGGGGTTGAGATCGGTCGGCATCGCCGTGGCGCGGATCATCAATTCACGCTCAGGCATGGGCATCCTCCCGCATCGGCTTGAGGATCCATAGCCAGCCCAGGCCGGCATAGACATTGGCGGCGATCCAGCTTGGAACGCCGAGCATCAGCATGCCAAACTCATCCGCCAGTACAAAACTCGCCAGCATCATCATTGCCCCAGCCAGATTAGCGATCATGAAGACGATACCGGGCGATCTACTCAGACTCTTTCCGGCGAGCCAATAAACCAGCAGCGCGATTGGCAGTCCCAGCGCAAAGCTTCCTAGCAGAGCAACTCCAAGCAACTTGAGCCCAACTTCAGATAGAGGGCCGGCTTCATCCTCTACGGTGACAAACTCAACCATCGGATACCAGGCCACCAATGCCGCCAGCAAAGCAATAAACAGCGCGCGCAAGATCAGCCCTAGAATCACGTCCCTACCCCGCAATCAACTGCACAAAGCGCTGGCTGACCCAGCCCGAACGACACGGCCCGTCATACTCGCGAATGTCCGGCACTGGCGAACCTGTGTCGCAATCAACTCCGGCGACGCCCGCTTGTTCATAGACCACGCCAATCCAACTGCCGGCGGTCTCACACAGTGAAACACCGGTCCCGGTGGTCAATCGGTCGAGCTCTTCCCCCTGTACTGTGGGAGCCGCCCGAACCGAGAGGAAATTGTCGCCATCGGGATTGAGTCCCTGAATCTCGCCATAGCTTCCGCAAGCATCGAAGTCTGGCCCATCAAATCCGATGCGGACCGCGCGCGGTTCGGCGTAGAAGCGCGGCTCAGGCGCAGGTTTGGCCACGGTTTCTTTTGGTTCTGCTTCTTCTGCAAATTGCGTCGCCTCGGTCGCTTCGGAAACCTCTGCAGCCTCCTCCGCCGGACCAGAGCATCCGGTCACCGCCAGCGCTACAGCGAAGGCGAGAACTCGCTTCAAACCACCAGACCCATCGGATTCTCGATCAGGCTGCGGAATTGATCGAGCAATTTGGCGCCATCGACCCCATCAATCGCACGGTGATCAAAGCTTCCGGTGACGGTCATCACTGTGGCGACCTGGAGCGCACCGTCGACCACATGGGGACGCTGTTCACCCGCGCCCACTGCCAGGATCATGCCCTGCGGCGGATTGATCACCGCATCGAAATGCTTGGTTCCGAACATGCCAAGGTTGGACAGCGAGACAGTGCCACCCTGATACTCATGCGGCATCAGCTTGCCATCGCGCGCCTTGCCCGCGAGCTCCTTCATCTCGGTCGAGATCTGCGCCAGGCCTTTGCCACCGGCATCGCGGATCACCGGCGTGATCAACCCGCTCGGCGCGGCGACCGCAACCGAGACATCCTGACGGGTGTATTGGTGCATCATGTCGCCCTGGAAGCTGACATTGCATTGCGGCTCCCGCTGCAGCGCACGGGCGAGCGCTTTGATGATCAGATCATTGACCGACAGCTTGACCCCGTCAGCCTCGAGCGAAGCGTTGAGTTCCTTGCGCAGCTTGAGCAGCGGATCGAGCCGGACGTCGACCGTCAGATAGATATGCGGGATCTGCTGCTTGGCCTCGGTCAGGCGGCGCGCAATGACCTTGCGGACATTGTTGAGCTTGACCGCTTCGTAAGGCGCGTCGAATTCGCTTTCGGGTTGCACCGCTGGAGCCGGGCTTGCGGCAGGAGCAGCCGCGGCTGCGGGCGCGGGAGCCGCTGCAGCGCCGGGCTCAAAGCCTTCGACGTCAGCCTTGGTGATCCGACCCTTGGGGCCGGTCCCGGTGACTTGTGCGAGATCGATTCCCTTGTCGGCGGCAATGCGCTTGGCGAGCGGAGAGGCCAGGATTCGGCCATCCGCAGACGCCGCTGCGGCCGGTGCTGGAGCGGGCGCTGGCGCCGGAGCGGGCGCGGGAGACGGGCTGCCGCCTCCGGCTGCAATCGCGTCTTCGACATCGCCCTTGGTGATTTTGCCCTTGGGTCCGGTTCCGCTGATCGACGCGAGATCGATTCCATTGGCTTCCGCCAGCTTGCGCGCGGTAGGAGAGGCTGCCGGGCCATCAGCTGCCGGTGCAGGCGCTGGTGCCGGAGCGGGGGCAGGCGCAGCATCGTCAGCTGGTGCGCTGACGGCGCTAATATCTTCACCATCTTCGGCCAGCACGGCGATCACTTCGCCGACCGCAACGTTCTCAGTGCCTTCTTCGACCAGGATCGCACCGACTGTGCCTTCATCGACAGCTTCGAATTCCATCGTTGCCTTATCGGTCTCGATCTCGGCCATGATATCGCCAGAGGAGACCTGGTCGCCCACTTTGACCAGCCATTTGGCAAGCGTCCCCTCTTCCATCGTGGGGGACAGGGCGGGCATTTTGATTTCGATCGGCATGGCGTCGAGGATCCCTTGTTTCGCGCGTTGAATATCCGTCTGACGAATTCGGCTCTAACCGGCAAGGGCTTGCATACGAAACCATTTGAAAGGATAGCTAGAGCGCAGGAGGCAGCTATGCGCACATTCCTGATCGTTATGGATGAAACCGAGGAGGCGCGCGCCGCCTTGCGCTATGCCGCCCGGCGGGCTGTGGCGGTCGATGGCGCGGTTCATATCCTCGCCCTGGTTCCCCAGCAGAATGTCAGCGCCTTTGGGGCGGTTCAGGCGACCATCGAGCAAGAAGCGCGCGATCGCGCCGAGATGCTGGCCAATGGCGTTGCCGGCAATCTGCTGGCCGAAAGCGGGATCATGCCAACGATTTCGGTCAAGGTCGGCAAGGGACAGAAGCTGGTTACGCAATTCCTCGAGGAGCATCAGGAAGTCGCCGCGCTGATCCTCGGAGCAGCCAAAGGTGGCACGCCTGGTCCGCTAGTGACGCACTTTTCGGCCAATGCCGGAGCTTTGCCCTGCCCGCTCTATGTCATTCCCAACGAATATGACGAGAAGGTCAGCGATCACGAGGCCTGAGCCTTTGACTGGTTAGCGCTTGCGGCGACCCTGATGGCGGATATTGCCCGGACGACCGCGTTTCCCGACCTTGTATTTGCCGGTCTTCTTGCCCGGGTCCTTGCGCGGATAGGGACGACGGCCGCGCGGCTCGATCGGATTGCCATCGCTGTCGAGCGGGACGAATTTGAGCGAACCGGTGAGCGGATTGGCTTCGGCCAGCTGCAGTTTGAGCCGGTCCCCCGCAGCATAGCGGGTGTCGCTGTCTTCTCCGATCAAGGCTTGCGCGGCTTCATCATGGCGGAACCGTTCAACCCCAAGTGTCGAAACTGGGACCAGCCCGTCCCCGCCCAATCCTACGATCGTGGCGAAGAAGCCAAAGCTCTGCACCCCGGTGATGCGCGTGTCGAAGGTCTCGCCAATCCGGCCTGAGAGCCAGGCTGCGACATAGCGGTCAATCGTGTCGCGCTCGGCCTCCATCGCGCGTCGCTCGGTCTGGCTGATCGCGTCCGACACCTGCTGCAGGCTCGCCCGATCAGCATCCGACAGACCGGTGCTCGGCGGCAGAGATCCCGGCGGCTTGGGCTGTTCCAAGCCATAGGCATCGACCAGAGCGCGATGCACGAGCAGGTCGGAATAACGCCGGATCGGGCTGGTGAAATGGGCATAGGAGCCGAGCGAAAGGCCAAAGTGTCCGGCATTGGCGGGGCCGTAATAGGCCTGGGTCTGGCTGCGCAGCACCGCTTCCATCACCAGCGCCTTCTCAGTCTCGTCGGTGACATCCTTGAGCATGCGATTGAACAGGCCCGGGGTGATGACCTGACCCAGCGCCAGCTTCTTGCCCATGGTCGCGAGGTAGTCGCGTAGCGCGATCAGCTTCTCTCGGCTCGGAGTCTCATGCACCCGGTAGACCACCGGCGCGGTCTTGGCCTCAAGCGCCTTGGCCGCCGCGACATTGGCAGCGATCATGAAGTCCTCAACCACGCGGTGGGCGTCGAGCCGCTCGCGCACTGCGATCTCGGCAATTCCACCCTTGTCATCGAGCACGACGCGTCGTTCGGGCAGTTCAAGCTCGAGCGGATCACGCGCCTCGCGCGCCGTGGCCAGAGCCTTCCAGGCCTCCCAAAGATGCAGGAGATAATCTGGCGCATCGCCACTATCGATCGCAGCCTGGGCGTCTTCATAGGCAATGTTGTCATGGATCCGCACAATCGCGCGGGTGAAGCGGAAATCGGTGACCTTGCCCTCAGCATCGATCGCCAGATGACACGCCATGGCAGCGCGATCCTCTTTCTGGCGCAAGGAACAGACGTCGGCGCTGAGGATCTCGGGAAGCATCGGGACCACCCGGTCGGGGAAATAGACCGAATTGCCACGCTTGCGGGCCTCGCGGTCGAGCGCGCTGCCGGGTCGGACAAAGAAGCTGACATCGGCAATCGCAACCAGTGCGCGAAAGCCCCCTTCTCCGTCGGGTTCGGCCCAAATCGCATCGTCATGGTCGCGCGCGTCAGCCGGATCGATCGCGACGATCGGTAGTTCGCGCAGATCCTCGCGCTTGGCTTCGCTCAGCTTGAGCTTGGCCGCGAGCGGCGCTTCCTCCAGCACTTCTTCGGGAAAAACATGCGGGATGCCCTGTTTGGCGATTGCGATCAGGCTGAAGCTTTTGGGAGCAAGCGGATCGCCCACCACTTCGGTGACATTGACGCCGGATCGCTCAGACCGCCCAACTCGCTCGGCAAACACCAACTCGCCTTCCTCTGCCTCGCCCAAATCGGCGATGGGTGAGGAATTGCGGATCCTCTTGTCGACCGGAGCAAGCCAGGCCTTGCCGCTGCCGTCGAGCTCAACCACGCCAAGCAGACCTTCGGTCCGCGCCGGCAGCTTCTTCATCGGAAAAGCGATCCATCCGCTGTCGCGCTCCTCGGTCCGCGCAAGCACGCGATCCCCACGCTTGAGCGCAGGCGCGCGCTTGCCCCCTCGACCCTTCATCTCCTTGAGCGTCAGGCGGGGCGGCTTGTCCGGGGCATCGGGTGCCCAATTGTCGGGGACCGCGATCGGCTCGCCATCCTCGATCTCGACCACGCGCAGCACGGTGACCTTGGGCACGCCGCCCATGCGGTGATAGGCGGTTTTCTTACCGTCAATCAGCCCTTCTTCCGCCATATCCTTGAGCAGGCGCTTGAGTGCGATTTTCTCTTGCCCTTTGAGGCCGAACGCACGCGCGATCTCGCGCTTACCAGCGGGCGTATCGGAGGTCTGGATGAATTCGAGAACCTGCGCGCGGGACGGCATGCCCTGCGGCGGTCGGGAAGGTCGTTTGGCCATTGCCTCGCCCCTAGCGGGTTAGGCGCAACAAGTCGAACCGCGATCGCTCGCTCTAATAGGCGCGCGCTACGAACACCCGCTCAACCGCAGGCTCACCGGTAAAGATGCAGGCCCCTGAGGCTGGCTCACTATCGCGAGGGACATTGCGGATGGTGAGCTTGTGAGCCTTGAGCTGCTCAACCACCTTTTCCAGCGCAGCGCCGGTTGGCTTCGACCATTCGACTTCAACCCAGCCCGGATACTTGCCGCCTTTGTCGAAATGCTCAGCCACGGCTGACCACTCACTGACACCGCGAGTGATATTGGCATCGCGATAGCTCGCAGCCTGATCAAACAGGCTCTGCTGAATGCTTTCGAGCATGGCATCGATCTCGCCGGCCAGCTCAACGCGCGCAGGCGTCGCAAAAGCGAGCTTGCCATTCTCACTGTTCCACAGCGCATCGCGGCGGAGCAGGCTGACCACGCCATTTTCCATGTCGCGGCCGCCGACTTCGATAATCACAGGCGCGCCTTTGCGGACCCAATCCCAGCGCTTCGCCGCGGCCTTGCCGGGCGTTTTGTCGAGCAGGACACGCACCCGCTCGCCCATGCTGGTCTGTTCCGCCAGAGCCTTGCGCAGAACCTCACAATAATCGAGCAGCGCCTCATCCTCGGGCTTGCCGCGCAACATCGGCAGGATCACCACCTGGAACGGCGCAATCCGCGGTGGGACCCGCAGGCCATCGTCATCGCCATGGGTCATGATCACACCGCCGACCATCCGGGTCGACACGCCCCAAGAGGTTGTGTGGCAATGCTGCTCGCTGCCTTCTCGATCCTGATATTTGATTCCCGCGGCCTCAGCGAAATTGGTGCCAAGATAATGCGACGTCCCGGCTTGAAGCGCCTTGCCGTCCTGCATCATTGCTTCGATCGACCAGGTTTCGACCGCTCCGGGAAAACGCTCATTCTCGGGCTTTTCACCGGCAATCACCGGCAGTGCCAGATCTTCCTCCGCACAAGCACGATACATCTCGAGCGCGCGGTGCGTTTCCTCGAGCGCATCTTCGCGATTCTCGTGCGCGGTATGACCTTCCTGCCAAAGGAACTCGCTCGTCCGCAGGAACATGCGTGTGCGCATCTCCCAGCGCACGACATTGGCCCACTGGTTGGTCAGCAGTGGTAGATCACGCCACGACTGGATCCAACGCGCCATGGCATCGCCAATAATTGTCTCCGATGTGGGACGAACCACCAGCGGCTCTTCCAGCTTGGCCTCTGGGTCAGGCACCAGACCGCCATCGCCATCCGCGATCAGGCGGTGGTGGGTGACGACAGCCATCTCTTTGGCGAAGCCCTCGACATGCTCCGCTTCCCGTTCAAAATTGGCGAGCGGGATGAACAGTGGGAAGTAGCAGTTCTGGACTCCCGCTTGCTTGATCCGATCATCCATCAAGCGTTGGATCCGTTCCCAGATGCCATAGCCCCATGGCTTGATCACCATGCATCCGCGGACGCCGGATTCCTCGGCCAGATCAGCCGCGCTGATCACTTCCTGATACCATTTGGCGAAGTCGTCTTCGCGCTTCACATTAAGGGCGTGGCGAATTTTGGACACGAAACTCATCCTGATCTTGAAGGCATTGGCCGGTAACCGAAAGCCACCCCCAGGCCAAGTTCAATCTGGCCTTCAATTGTCAGTAGCAGACTGGCTCAGTTCTTCTTCGGCCTCAGCGCAATTGAGGTAATCACTCACAATATCAGAATAGACCTTGGGAAGGTCGAGCCCATCATTGAGCGCCTCTTTGCCTGTGGCTCCTGCGAAAGCAGACAGACCATGCATAACCATGTAGCCGGGGAAATAGCCGGGCAGAGCAATGGCCTGCGCCCGGTTGCAGAAATCCAGACGGGCCTTTGCATCCCTTAGCGCACCAAAACTGTTCCGAAGCTCATCAGCTGGTTCAGTCTCAAGCATACCGATTGTCGATTGTTTCGCGACAATCACAGCTTGGTGAGCGGAGCGATCCTTCACCCGCTTCATGTCGAAGCGGCCGCGCAAATCTCCAAGCACGACCAGCTCTCTCGCCAAGACGAATTGGTCGCTTGCCACACAAGCCACCGCCGCATTGTATAAATCGACAGGATTGGACTGGTCGCTAACCTGCTCGATCGCAATGCAGCCAATCGGCGCATTAGGCGCCAAATTGCCACTCATCTCATAATTTGTGATCTGCTGCGCAATAGCTGGCGCCGCAACCAATGCAGTGACGGTAATGAGCGACTTTACAAGCTTTAGCACGATCGCGCGGCCCAACTATTTGCCGAGTTCGTCCAGCTTCTTTTGCATCGCAGCCATCTGCTCCCGCAATGCCGCGATTTCATCGCTAGAGCCGCTCGGCTGTTCTTTGGCTGCCGAACCTTTGCGCATTGCGTTGCCAGGGATGAAGGTCTCCGCGGCGGCGCGCATCATTGCCATGTTGGTTTCGTGGATGGCTGCGAGCGGTCCAGACGACATGCCTTTTTCAAATGCTTCGCGAATCTTCGACTGATTCTCACGAAAGTTATTCATGCTCGCTTCGAGATAGGATGGCATCAGCGACTGCATGCCATTGCCATACATGCCGATCAGTTGACGCAGGAAGCTGACCGGGAGCATCTGCTCGCCATTGGCTTCCTCATCCATGATGATTTGGGTCAGGATCGAATGGGTGATGTCGTCACCGCTCTTGGCGTCAACCACCACAAATTCGACATTCTCACGCACCATCTGGGCAAGATCGTCGAGCGTGATGTAGCTCGACGTGCTGGTGTTGTAGAGCCGCCGATTGGCGTATTTCTTGATGGTAATTGCATCGCCGGATTTGTCCGTTTTCGATGCTGCTGCTCGTCCTGCCATGACTGACCCCGTCATTTGTTATCGTGATCCCTCTTAGCATCTGCACAATGTGCAGTGCAATATAGCCATTTCAACAGGCAAGTCGTTGGCCGAGAACAGTCAGCAATTCGTATTGAGACAGGCCCGATTGTTGCGCTGCGTCGGGCAGCGAATAGGGCACATCAACCCAATCGCCTTCCTTGATATCGGGGCATTCGGAACAGTCGAGCACAACCATATCCATCGAGATCTTGCCGAGCACCTTGAGGCTCGCCTCACCCATTTCAAAGCCGGCCGAGCCCGCCCATGACCGAAGGAAACCATCGGCGTAGCCGAGCGAGACCGTGGCGACCTTCATCGCGCGATCAGCCGTAAAGGTGGCATTGTATCCGACACTGTCTCCAGGGCTTAGCTCGCGGCATTGGATCACCGCCGCTCCAAGGAACGCAACCTGCTTGAGATCCGGCGCCATCTCGGGCCTCGGAACGCCGCCATAGAGCGCCAGGCCCGGACGGGTGAGATCGAATGCGTAATCCCGCCCAAGCCCGATTCCGGCGCTATTTGCAAGGCTTGCTGCCTGGTGCTCGACCTGCCCCAGGATCGACTCAAATCGCGACAACTGGAGCGCATTCAGACTGCTTTCCTCATCGGCGCTGGCGAGATGCGACATCAGGTTTCTGACGTTGAGCGCCTGAATCGCCGGATCGCCAATCTCATCCAGCGAGATGCCAAGCCGATTGATCCCGGTGTCGACCATTAGGTCACATGGCCCGCCGCTCCATGAATTCCAGCGACGCGCCTGATCAAGCGAATTGATCACCGGGACCGCGCCGGTCTCACGGGCATAATTGCAATCGTCGTCGCTCAATGGCCCATGGAGCACCGAGATCATTTGCGTCGGGACATAGTCGGCGACGTCAGCGACTTCGCTCCAATGCGCGACAAAGAACTGCTCGCAACCTATTTCGCGCAGCACCGGCACACAGGCATCGATTCCGAGGCCATAACAATTGGCTTTGACCGCGGCCCCCGCCCTCGCCGAACCCGACATGCGATCGAGCTGCTGCCAATTCTTGGCGAGCGCATCGCCATCAACATAAAGCCGCAGGGTGCGCGTGGGCTCAGCTGTGCTCATCGGCGAAATCGCGCGGTGGACCATCAGGAATACCCCACCAAGCCACAACCACGCCGATGGCAACCACCACCCAAGTGTACCACAGGCCGGAATAGATATTGCCGGTGCTGGCGACGATCACACCCGCGATCAGTGGCAGGAACCCGCCGAGATAGCCTGCCCCGATATGGTAAGGGATCGACATTGATGAATAGCGAATGCGCGGTGGGAACATTTCGGACAGCAAGGCTGCGACCGAGCCGTAGGTCAAAGCCGACAAGAACCCGAGACCAAGCAGAATAGCAACAATACCAAGGATATTTGCCAAGGCTGGCTGCTGCTTCGAGAAGTCGAAACCATACTCGCCCAAAGCGGCATGGATGCCATCGCGTCGCGCAGTGCCATCGCTGAACCATTCGTCCTGCAATGCGATCGCTTGATCACCCGCCGTTAGACTGAGCGTGTCACCCGGCACCAAAGTGTAGGTCACGCCCGAGGCGGTCAGCGTTTCGAGCTCCTTGCCGCAATCGGTCTGCTCGCGGTCGAACAGGTCAGCGAAGGGATCGGTCGTACAGGCTGGACCCGATACTGTGATCGGGGTTTCTTCCGCTGCTTGCGCCAACCCCGGATTGGCCAGGCTGCCCATTCCCCAGAACGCCGGGAACAGCAGGAACAGTGTCGCAACCGCACCAATGATGATCGGCTTCTTGCGACCAACCGTATCGGACCATTTGCCGATGATGAGATAGAAGCTCATCGCGATCAGGCCGGACACGAACAGGATCAGCTCAACCGAGAGATCATCCATATGCATCGGGCCGCGCAGGAAACTCATGCCCGAGAAGAACGCTGTGTACCAGATCGTCGTCAGAATGCCTGTGATGCCGAACAGTGCGACGAAGATCCGCTTCTTGTTACCCGGATAGGTGAAACTCTCGACGAAGGGATTGCCGGAGGTCTCTCCGGCTTCCTTCATCGCCTGGAAGACCGGGCTTTCTGATAGCATCAAGCGCATCCACAGCGAGATGATCAGCAGGAAGATCGAGAGCAGGAACGGGATACGCCAGCCCCAGGCTTCGAAATCTTCGGTCGGGATCAATGCGCGGCAAGCCAACACAACCGCGATCGAAAGCACGAAGCCGCCCGCAACACTCGCCTGGATGAAGCTGGTGTAGAATCCGCGTTTCTCAGGCGGAGCATGTTCAGCAACATAGATCGCCGCTCCACCATATTCTCCGCCCAGCGCGAGCCCCTGCAGCACCCTCAGAAAGATCACGATCATGGGCGCGAATATGCCGATTGACTCAACAGTTGGGATCATCCCTACGCCTGCTGTTGCAATCCCCATAAGGGTGACTGTGACTAGGAAGGTGTATTTCCTTCCAAGCCGATCACCGAGGAACCCGAACAGGATCGCGCCAATCGGGCGGAAGGCGAAGCCAACCGCGAAGGTCGACCACACCAGCAACAGGCCGAGCGTGTCATTGTCGACGTCGTAGAAGGCATCCTTGAGGATGTAAGCCAAGGTCCCGTAGATGAAGAAATCATACCATTCGAAAATTGTGCCGGCGCTGCTCGCACCGATAACGAGTTTGATCTCTTTGTCTGTCGGCTCACGCGCTCCGAGCGCCTGTGCTTCTGCCATTGCCCCAGTTTTCCCTCAGTTTCCGACGCTCAGCGCCAGCGAAAGACAGTCCCTTAGCTTGCCGATGCGCGGGAGGAAAGCGCACTTATGGCAGCCCTCCACGGGAGCCTGAGCGCCTCGTGACGGCCTTTGTGCTCGCGCGCAGGCTCAAGCGCCTTGAAGCCAGGCCACGATGGCAGCGGTGCTTCGGAATCCGCAAGCCACAGATCGATCTGTTCCAAGGCTCCTTCGATGTCTTGCTGTGAAACGCCTTTGGCGCCTCGCGCAAAGATTGCCGCTGCGGATTGGCCGACGGCACAAGCGCTGACTTGCAGACCAATTTCGGTGACGCGCTCGTCGTCACCCAACGCCAAACCCAGAGTGAGCGAACTTCCGCAGGATCGCGAGCGAGCCTCCCCCACCCACGCATGCTCAGCGCGCAGAGGAAAGTCAGCCAGCGCGGCCGAAAGGGCGAGCAATTCGGGAGAGTACAGCTTCATAGTGTCAGAAGCTGCTATTCGGAGCCCTCAGCCTCGCCGTCAAGCATGGCGCGGCGTTCTGCAATCAGCGATACGAGCTGGCGCGAGAAGGCATCGACTGCCGGGTAGGTCCGCGCAGTCGTGATCCAGGTTGGACGACCTTGAAAGCCCCACACTGTATCGAAGCCGAGAACCAGTACCGAAAAGGCAAACACGACAATCAGCGCGCCCTTGACCGCTCCAAAGCCAAACCCGAGCACGCGATCAATTGGGCCCAGGATCGAATTGCGCGAGGCCTCTCCGACATTGTTCGCGATCACTTTCATCGCAGCATAGGGAACCAGTAAGAGTAGCACGAATGCCAACAATGATGTGGCCGGCTGAGCATTGTAGTACTGAGCCAGAAAGTCGGTCATGTCCCCGTGGAAATAATAGATCGCAAACGCCGCCAGGATCCACGAAGCGAGTGAAAGAACTTCCTGCACCAAGCCGCGCAGAAATCCGCCAATCGCAGCGACCCCGACAATCACGAGAACAATGATATCGAACCCAGTCATAGGGCCGGGAAATTATGCGTTCGCCATCACGCGGTCAACGAGATTGGCCAATTGTCCTAACCCGACATAATCGATCGACGATGAACCGGTCTTTGCGTCCGATGGGCCGTAGCCCCGTGCAAATCCAAGCTTTTCTGCTTCCCTCAACCGAAGCTCGGAATGGGCGACTGGGCGAATCTCTCCTGCCAGCGAAACCTCTCCAAACCACACTGCCTTGTCGGGCAACGGCTTGCCCGCAAGCGCCGAAACCAGCGCCGCTGCGACCGCCAGATCGGCCGCCGGATCGGCCAATCGGTAGCCTCCGGCAATATTGAGATAGACCTCCGCCGAGCTGAAATTGAGGCCGCAACGGGATTCGAGCACTGCCAACAGCATGGCCAGCCTGCCGCTGTCCCATCCAACCACGGCGCGGCGCGGCGTAGCCCCTGATTGCAGACGGACAATCAAAGCCTGGATCTCGACCAGGACCGGTCTGGTGCCCTCCAAGGCAGGAAACACAGCGCTGCCAGCAAGCGGCTGGTCACGGCCTGACAGGAACAGCGAGGAAGGATTGCCAACCTCCTCCAGCCCTTCGGTCGCCATTGCAAACACGCCAATCTCATCAACCGCGCCAAAGCGGTTCTTGAGCGCGCGCAGGATCCGATATTGATGGCTGCGCTCGCCTTCAAAGCTCATCACCACATCGACCATATGTTCCAGCACGCGCGGCCCGGCGATATTGCCATCCTTAGTGACATGCCCGACCAGCACCAGCGCCGTGCCATGCTCCTTGGCAAAGCGGATCAGCTCTAACGCGCAGCCGCGCACCTGACTGACCGTTCCCGGCGCACCTTCAATCGTGTCCGAATGCATGGTCTGGATCGAATCGATCACCAGCAGCGCGGGTGGCTCTCCCTTGCCCAAGGTCGTCAGAATATCGCGCACCGAAGTTTCGGAAGCGAGACGAATGGGAGCATCAGCAATACCAAGCCGAGCGGCGCGCAAGCGAACCTGACCCGCGGCCTCTTCCCCGCTGACATAGACCACGTCATTGCCAGCCCGCGCGATGGTCGCGGCGGTCTGGAGCAACAGAGTCGATTTCCCGATTCCGGGATCGCCTCCCATCAAAACCGCAGAGCCCGGCACCAGCCCGCCGCCCAGAGCACGATCAAACTCTGCCAGCCCGGTCGATTTACGGACTGGCAGTTCGGTTGGACGGTTGAGCGGAACAAATTCCAGCGCACGACCGCCGCTCGAAAGGTCATGCTTCTGCGAGAACACAGTGGCGGGCGCATCCTCGACCATGGTGTTCCATTCACCGCAATCTGGGCACTGTCCCTGCCAACGGTGAGCGACGCTTCCGCAGGCCTGACAGACATAACGCTTCTTCGGTTTCGCCATGTAGGTGAAATAGACAGAACATTACAGGAACGCAATTGCCTTTGGTGCTTATCCCCGTCATCATAAGATGATGCGGCAAAAGGAATTACGCCTCGCTCTGGTTTGCTACGGTGGGGTCAGCCTCGCCGTCTACATGCATGGCGTAACCAAGGAGATCTGGCACCTCGCCCGCGCGAGCCAGGCCTACCATGCGCATGAGCCGATTGAGCTCGATGGTGTGGCACAAGTCTATCGCGATTTCCTCAAGCAAATTGAGCGCGAGCATGCCCTTCGCCTTCGTGTCCTACCTGACATTTTGAGCGGCGCGTCAGCGGGAGGGATCAACGCCGTGTTTCTGGCACAGGCCCTCTATTCGGGCCATTCGCTCGAACCGCTGACCGATCTGTGGCTCGAGAATGCCGATGTCGATGAACTGACAGATCCCGAGGCGCAACCGATGTGGCGTTTCGCCAAATTCTGGGCGCAGCCGATTGTCGAATGGGTGCTGAGCCGCCCGGGTATCGCCGTCAGCGAAAGCGTCGCCGCCGAAACAAGAGCCGAGGTTCGCCACAAAGTCTCGCGTCTGATCCGGGGACGGTGGTTCAACCCGCCCTTTTCCGGCGACAAGTTCTCGTCCTTGCTGTTCGAAGCGCTGACCAAGATGGAGCAGGAGGCCAGCAATGATCCGCTGCTGCCGCCGCGCCATCCGGTTGACCTGTTCGTCACGGCGACCGACTTTCGCGGCCATTTTGAGCTCCTGCGGCTCAATAGTCCGCCGGTCGTGGTGGAGACCGAGCACCGCACTCCGATAAGCTTCCGAGGACTGGCGCATGACAGCTCTTGCCCGGACTTGGCGGACAGGCTCGAATTGGTCCTTGCCGCGCGCGCAACGGCCAGTTTTCCGGGGGCGTTTCCGCCGCTCAAACTCGAAGAGCTCGATCGCCTGGCTGAGGCCAACAACCATCATTGGGTTTCGCGCGGTGTTTTCCTGTCGCGGATCCTGCCGACCCATATCCGCGAAGGCACGATCGACAATGTCGCGCTGATCGATGGTTCGGTTCTGGTCAACGCGCCATTTGGCGGTGCCATCGCCGCGCTGGAAGGGCGTCCGGCGCAGCGAGAAGTTGATCGCCGATTCGTCTATATCGACCCACGGCCCGATCGAGTCGGCGCGTATACCGATGAGGTCGATCAACCAGTCGGGTTTTTCGGGGCGATCTTCGGATCGCTGTCCACGCTTCCGCGTGAGCAACCAATCCGCGACAACCTTGAACGGATCGAAGAGCAATCGCGCGATGCCAGACGCCTCAGCCAGATCGTGCTCAATCTTCGTCCAGAGATCGACCAAGCGGTTGAGAAGCTGTTCGGGATGACATTCTTTCTCGACTCCCCCAGCCCCAGAAGGCTGAAGAACTGGCGATCGAAAGCGCAGCATGCGGCGTCCGAACGCGCAGGCTACGCCTTTGGAGCTTACGCGCAGATCAAATTCACGGGTATTGTTGAGCATCTCTCCGACTTGATCCACCGCGCAGCACCAGAACTGACCCTGCCAGATTCGAGTTCAATCAATGAGGCGCTACGCGGAGAGCTGAGCAAGCGTGGCCTCGACCGGTTGAGCAATGACAGCGGCGGGGCGTCTGCCGAAGCGATCGCCTTCTTCCGCGCGCATGATGTTGGCTTTCGTATACGCAGGCTGCGTTTGTTGGCCCGTCGTCTGGCGCGCGATTGGGAAGTCGACCCAGAGATCTCGGATGATGCACTCGACCTCGCGCGGGAGAAGATCTTCGACATTCTCGCGCTCTATTACGGGGCCGACGACACATCCTTGTTGGGCCCGGAATTCACTATTCTTGCGCTCAAGGTCCACGAAGCACCAGGAGCGGTGCTTGATTACATGGCCGAGCGGCGATTGCTTCCGGACACCGATCTGGAGGCTGAGCGGATGTTGTCCGCCGCGCTGGACGAAATGCCCAAGAACCTGCGGCGGCGGATGCTGCTGACCTATCTCGGCTTCCCGTTCTACGATGTCGCAACCCTACCGCTGCTCCAGAACGAAGGGCTGACCGAATACAATCCGATCAAGGTCGATCGGATCTCTCCCGATGACGCGCGCTCAATCCGCGAAGGGGGAACCCGCGCAACCTTGAAAGGGATTGAGTTCTACAATTTCGGCGCCTTTTTCAGCCGCTTCTACCGCGAGAATGACTATCTCTGGGGCAGGCTGCATGGTGCAGAGCGGATGATCGATCTGATCGCGTCTACGGTCGAAGCTGGTCTGTCTGAGACCACCTTGCGCGCAACCAAGCGTGCCGCCTTTCTGGCGGTATTAGACGAGGAAGTCGAAGCAAGCCGGTGCCAGCGCGGACTGATTGAACAGATCCGGAGCGAGGTCGAACAGCGCCTGGGCTAGCGAGCCAGCCCCTATTGTTCGATGCTGTACCAAATCGCCGTGGCGAAGCCGGCAGCGCTGACAAATCCTTGTCCGCGATCAATGTTGGAAAGCGGTTCGGTCGCCAGGGCCTCGTCCAAGCTCATCCCTTGCTGGTGGAGCGCTTCAACCTGGCTAACCGCCTGACCGATCATCGCGCGATAGGCCGTCAGTTCGGCCTTGTCTGACATCGGACCATGTCCCGGGATTACCTTGGTCTCGTCATCGATCATCTGCAGCACCAGATCGAGCGTCGACATCAGATTGTAGACATTGCCTCCGGAGTTCACGTCAACAAAGGGAAAGCCCGGGATCTTGAAATAGAGATCGCCCATATGGACGACATTGTGCTTGTCCCACATCACCACGCTGTCGCCGTCTGTGTGGCCGCCTCCGACATAGGCGAGATCGAGTGTGTCGCCATTGAGATGCAGGCGTACACCTTGCCCATAGGTCACGACCGGTAACGCGACCTTGGGCGCGGGTTCGCTCCGGTTACCGGCTGCAACACCGCCTGCAGCCATGCGGACGCGGACATTGTCATGCGCAAAGATGGTCGCGCCGGTCCCGCCGAAATGTTCATTCCCGCCGGTATGGTCGAAATGCCAATGCGTGTTGATCACATATTTGACCGGAGTTGCACCGAGCGCCTCGACGGCGGCCTCAATCTTGCCTGAGAGCGGCGCGAACTGATCATCGATCAAGACCGTGGCATCGTCACCGTAACTGACGCCGATATTCCCGCCAGCTCCGAATAGCACAGCCACGCCTGGCGCAATCACCTCGGTGGTGATCTCGACATCGTCAAAGTTCCGCTGAGCCTGAGCCGGCGCGATCACGCAAAGGCTGGCAACAGCGGCTATCAAAGCTCTTTTATGGTTCATGGTCGCTCTCTCCTACGCAATTGCGCTAAAGCAGGATTGTCAGACTGTCGAGCCTCGCGTGGGATCACCCAGCCCGCGCGAAAAACAGCAGCATCACCAATCTGGAGTCCTCGAGAGCCTTGCCAAATCCGGGGGCGGCATTGTGAAACTGGTAGGGAGAAAACAGCAGCAGGCGATTGAATTTCGCCGGCACCCGTAGCCTGCGCTCCCACTTCGCAGGCGAGTTCGTGTCCTTGTTAACGACGTCCTCAACCAGCGCATCCAGCGATGAATAACCCGCTGCCAAAGCCGCCGAAGGGTCCTGCGGGACGGCTTCAAGCCCGGTTCGCTTGTGCCGAAAGAAATCGGTCCCGCCTGCCAGCGGCTTGGCGCAATCCTCAGGTCGAGAGAGATAGAGGATCCCTGAATAGAACGCCGGGTCGATGTGCACGCCGCTGCGCCCCTTGTCCGACTTACGGGTGAGCCGACAATGGCCATGCTGTGTACCGGGCGCGCCAACCAGCTTGATGCCGAGCGAATGCGACACACTGGAATTGAGCGCTTCCGTATCGAGCGCTTCCGACGAATTCAGACCCGGGAAATTGCCGTGCTGAGCCTTCGGATCATAGTCGAGCGCAAGCGCAGCCTGGCGGGCCGCCCATGGGTCTTTGAGAAAGTCGTCGAATATCGCTAGCGATGGAAGCACAATGACAGAGCCATAGTGACTCTGACCGACTTAGCAAAGCGGCTATGATCTAAGCGCCGAAAGCGTCCTTGAGCTTGGTGAAGAAGCTGCGGCTTTCCGGGCATTCCTCCCCAGTCTCGGTCTCGCGGAATTCCTGCAGGATTTCCTTCTGCTTGCGAGTCAGCTTGGTTGGCGTCTCTACCGCAATCTCGACCACCAGATCACCCCGCCCGCGCCCTTGCAGCACAGGCATGCCTGCGCCGCGAACGCGCAATTGCTTGCCCGACTGGATGCCGGTCGGAATCTCGACCTCATTGGTGCTGCCATCCATGTCAGGGATGCTGACAGTGCCGCCCAGTGCTGCTGTGGTGAAGCTGACCGGAATGCGGGTCGCCAAGGTCGTCCCTTCGCGCTCAAACAGCTCGTGTGGGGCGACATGGATAAAGATGTATAGATCTCCAGCAGGCGCACCGCGCGCGCCAGCCTCGCCCTTGCCCGACAGCCGGATCCGCGTGCCAGTATCGACACCCGGCGGGATCTCTACCGCAAGCGTCTGCTCACGGTCGACCCGGCCTTCCCCGCGGCATTCGCCGCAGGGATCCTCGATCACAACACCTCGTCCATTGCAGGTTGGGCAGGACCGCTCGACCACGAACAGGCCCTGCTTCGCGCGCACAGTGCCGCGGCCGTGACAGAGATTGCATTGCCGTTCGCCAGTACCTGGCGAAGCGCCAGAGCCGTCGCAGGTCTCACAACTTTGTGAAACTTCGATCTCGATCTCGGTGGTCTTGCCGTGAAACGCCTCTTCGAGCTTGATCTGCATGTCGTAACGCAGATCGGCGCCGCGGCGGTTCTGCTGACGTTGGCCTCCGCCACCGCCAAAGGCTCCGCCGAAAATGGTCTCGAAAATGTCGCCGAGATCGCCAAAATCGCTCTGTGGACCGCGCCCACCGCCAAAGCCGCCACCCCCGGCCATGCCTTGTTGGAACGCTTCATGGCCATAGCGGTCATAGGCCGCTCGCTTCTGCGGGTCCTTGAGGCAATCATAGGCCTCGTTGATGGTCTTGAACTTGGCTTCGCAATCGGCATCGCCCGGATTCTTATCCGGGTGATACCTCATCGCCATCTTGCGATAGGCGCTCTTGATTGTGGTCCCATCCGCGTCGCGGGAGACCTCAAGCAGCTGATAATAGTCTAACTGAGTGGCTGACATGACGACCCCGTCCCTACGACCGCCCATCACCTGCGCATGATGCGCAGGTGATGGAGTGATCGTTCATCAAGACATCAGTCCTTTTTGTCGGCGTCTTCGTCGACTTCCGAGAATTCGGCGTCGACCACCTCTTCGTCGGCAGCGGCATCATCTGAGTCAGATGCTTCACCTGCTTCAGAAGCAGAGGCCTGCTCCTTCTCATAGATCTGCTGACCCATCTTCATTGCGGCTTCGGTCAATGCCTGAGCCTTGCTGTTGATGGCGTCTGAATCGTCACCTTCGAGCGCGGTCTTGACCTCGCCCAGAGCTTCTTCAACGGCCGATTTGGTCTCGGCATCGATCTTGTCGCCATGCTCTTCGAGCTGCTTCTCGGTTGCGTGAACCAGACTGTCAGCCTGGTTGCGCGCTTCGGCAGCTTCACGGCGCTTCTTGTCCTCTTCGGCGAACTTCTCGGCATCCTGGACCATCTGATCGATGTCATTGTCTGACAGACCACCGGAGGCCTGGATCCGGATCTGCTGTTCCTTGCCCGTGCCCTTGTCCTTGGCCGAGACATTCACAATGCCGTTGGCATCGATGTCGAATGTCACTTCAATCTGCGGAACACCGCGCGGTGCAGGTGGAATACCGACCAGATCAAACTGGCCGAGCAGCTTGTTGTCGCCCGCCATTTCACGCTCACCCTGGAAGACCCGGATGGTGACCGCGTTCTGATTGTCTTCGGCGGTCGAATAGGTCTGGGTCTTCTTGGTCGGGATCGTGGTGTTGCGGTCGATCATCTTGGTCATGATGCCGCCGAGCGTTTCGATGCCGAGCGACAGCGGGGTCACGTCGAGCAGCAGCACGTCCTTGACGTCGCCTTGCAGCACGCCGGCCTGAATGGCAGCGCCCATTGCCACCACTTCGTCCGGGTTCACGCCGGTGTGAGGCTTGGCTTCGAAGAACTTCTCAACCACTTCGCGAACCTTGGGCATGCGGGTCATGCCGCCGACCAGGATCACTTCGTCGATGTCGTCCTTGGAAACGCCAGCATCAGCCAGCGCCTTCTTGCACGGCTCAAGCGTGCGCTGGATCAGATCACCAACCAGCTTCTCAAGATCCGCCCGAGTGATGGTTTCAACCAGATGCAGCGGCGTGCTTGAACCGCCTTCCATGCGGGCGGTGATGAATGGCAGGTTGACTTCCGTCGAAGCCGAGCTCGACAGCTCAATCTTGGCCTTCTCGGCCGCTTCCTTGAGACGCTGAAGCGCGAGCTTGTCGGCCTTCAGGTCCATGTTTTCTTTCTTCTGGAACTCGTCAGCGAGATATTCGACGATCGCGCTGTCGAAGTCCTCACCACCGAGGAAGGTGTCGCCATTGGTCGACTTCACTTCGAACACGCCATCACCGATTTCGAGGATCGAGATGTCGAAGGTACCGCCGCCAAGGTCGTAAACCGCAATGGTCTTGCCGTCGTCCTTGTCGAGCCCATAGGCCAGCGCAGCTGCGGTCGGCTCGTTGATGATGCGAAGCACTTCAAGGCCAGCGATCTGGCCGGCGTCCTTGGTCGCCTGGCGCTGAGCATCGTTAAAATACGCAGGCACCGTGATAACGGCCTGGTTCACATCTTCGCCAAGATAGCTCTCAGCGGTTTCCTTCATCTTCTGCAGAATAAAGGCCGAGATCTGACTCGGCGAATATTCTTCGTCGCCGGCTTCTACCCAGGCATCGCCATTCTTGCCTTTGACGATGTCATAGGGAACCAGTTCCATATCTTTCTTGGTCAGCGGATCGTCGAACCGGCGACCGATCAGGCGCTTGATCGCAAACAGAGTGTTGTCGGGGTTGGTTACAGCCTGGCGCTTGGCCGGCTGTCCAATCAGGCGTTCGCTGTCTTTCGTGAAAGCGACGATCGAAGGCGTTGTGCGAGCGCCTTCCGAGTTCTCGATAACCTTAGGCTTGGCCCCATCCATCACTGCGACACACGAGTTTGTGGTGCCGAGGTCGATACCGATTACTTTACCCATTCTTTTCCCATCCATTAGGCATTGTTGGACACCGCCGGTGCGCTCCCCTCTGCGTGGCGGAGCGGTTCGACAGCTCGAATATGATCGCGATATAGGTGCGGTTTTGCTTGGCACAAGGGATCGGGCACCCTAGAATTTAGGCTGTACGAAGAGAGGACAAATTGATGTTTACTATCAAACAATCACCAAGCCTGGCCGCGGCTCTGTTGCTAGGCGCGTCGGTCAGCATGGTGGCATGCAGCGAAGAAGCACCGGTGGTCGAGGAAGAAGTCGGCATCGCTGGCCTTACTATCGAAAACGCGCGACTCGTGCTCGCCCCGGTCGAAGGTAATCCCGCTGCCCTCTATTTCGATTTCGCTTATGAAGGGGACCGTGCTTTCAATGTCGACCGCTTTGCTATTGAAGGCGCCGGAAGCTCAGTCATGCATCAATATGGCGAGTATGATTTCAAAGTTCAGATGATGGAAGCCCTGCCAATCCCAGTCACGGGTGGCACCACGCTCGAATTCAAGCCTGGTGATCTGCACGTTATGGCAATGGATGTCTCGCCAGAACTGCAACCAGGCGCCACAACCGAAGTGACAATGACAATTTCCGGCGGTGATACGCACAGCTTTACCGCCGAGGTTCGCGGCGCAGGTGAAGAGCGCTGAGTTCTATTCCTGCTTCGGATCAGCTGGCTCCTGCCCCACCGGCTTGCCCTGCCGGTGGAGAAAGGCACCTGACGTCCGGAGAGATCGAACTGGCGCGGACAGTATTCGGGGACGCAATCGATTACAGCGTGGTCAAAATGAAGCGGCGGAAATTCTTCCCATTCCAACCGCGCAAGATCACCATGGCCCCGCGCGGCCATTTGCACTTTCACCCTCAGGGAACGGCCTATTGCGATGACTTCTCTGCCAGCAATCTCGCGCGGCAGGGTTTCTTCATCCATGAGCTCACCCATGTTTGGCAGACCCAGACCAAAGGTGATTGGTATCTGATCCTCAATCGTCATCCTTTCTGTCGTTATGACTATTCGCTCAAGCCCGGTCAGCCACTGAGCGCCTATGGAATCGAGCAACAGGCCGAGATCGTGAAACATGCCTTCTGGCTGAGGCAAGGCGCACAAATTGCAGGAGTTGGCGACAAAGCTGCCTACGATATGCTAGTGCGGTTTCCAGGAGCGACAGGTGGCTAAACTCAACTGGACCATTCGAGATTTTCAACCGAGCGACGCGCCAGCTTTTGCGGCGTTGAATCGGCGCTGGATCGACGAAATGTTCGGGATGGAAGAAAAGGACGAGCGCCAACTCGACCAGCCCCAGGCGACGGTGATTGATCCAGGTGGCTACATCGCGATTGCCGACGTCAATGGCTGGGTTGTCGGAACCGGAGCGATCATTCCGCCGACCCATGCGCCTGAGGATGGCGAGACCTGGATGGAAGTCATCAAGATGGCAACCGATCCCTCGGCCCAGGGTCAAGGCATTGGCGCTGCAATTCTCGATCGGCTGATCGCAACCGCCGCTGCAGGTGGTGCAACCAGGGTCTGGCTTGAAACCAATGACAAATTGCAGGCTGCGACTGCGCTCTATCAACGCAAGGGCTTCGTCGTATTAAGCGGTGAGGACTTGTGGGAAACACCCTATGCCCGCTGCAATCTGCAAATGGCCTTGAAGCTCTGAACAAGGGCAGCGCACTTTCTCGCTATCTCTGCCGTAGCGCGCCCTAGCGGCATCCTCAAAAACACCATTGTCAGATGATTTCTGGGCGATAATCCGCGCTAGACACATGGATATGGGAGGCATTGTTGATTAACACCGAGACAAAGGAAGGCGCGCACATCATCACTCTGGATGATGGCAAGGTGAACGCACTCAACAAGGAAAAGCTCGACGGTCTGGTTAGCGCTCTTGCAGCGTGTGCCGATGGTCAAGCTCCAGTAGCCATCCGGGGCAAGCCGGGAATCTTTTCTGCCGGTTTCGATCTCAAAGGCTTTCAGGCGGGACCAGACACCGCCACTGCCCAGTTACAGGCAGGCAAGGATGCGATTCTGGCAATCCTGAGACACCCAGCACCGGTCGTGACTTTGTGCGAAGGCCACGCCTATCCAATGGGCGCCTTTCTGATGCTCGCCGCCGACAAAGCGATCGGAACCGAAGGCGATTTCATCACCGGCATGAACGAGAGTGCGATCGGGATGGCGCTGCCGATCTATCCGATGATCCTCGGCGCTGCACGGCTCAATCAACGCGGCCGCAAAGCCGTCGCCACCTCAGAATTGTTCAACCCGCATGACTCCCAGGAGGTCGGCTATTTCGATCAAGTGGTCGCCCCTGACCAGGTCGAGACCGCTCTGAGTGAGGCTCTGGCGCATATGAAGACGCTCAATCCGGGTGCCTTCCATGCGAACAAATCAGCGATGAACGAGCAGCTTATCGCGGATATTGAGGCAAGCCCGCTCCCCAATTTTGGCTAGGCTTGAGCCAGCTGGTTACAATTGATACGATCTCTCTGTCCAGGCGGCCAAACCCGCGCCTGGCAAAGAGCAACCAACATGGAGATCACATCATACGGCTTGTCGCGCGAGCGCGGCTTTCTTTCGCAATACGAAATCGACGACATTTCGCTTCCCTCAAAATTTGACGCAATCAAGGAGGCCGCTCTCACGCTGTCGGACCTTTTGTCATCGGGAAGAGTAAGGCATTGGCTCGAACGCCTGGCCGATCCTCAAATCGAAGAATGGGCCCAATCGGCGCCAGAGGATCAGGTCCGCACGGCGATGGTCCATTACAGCTTTCTCGTTCAAAGCTATGTCTGGGGTGAAGCCGATCCCCCTGCTTTCCTTCCAGCCAATCTCGCCCGCCCGATTGTGGCACTTAGCGAACGGCTCGATCAGGCTCCGCTGCTGCCCTATTCCGCCTATGTGCTCGACAATTGGACCCGCCTCGACAAGAGCGGGCCGATCACGCTGGACAATATCCGGATGGTCCAGAACTTCTCGGGCGGAGATGACGAGAACTGGTTCGTCCTGGTTCACGTGGCGATTGAGGCTGAGGCCGGGGTTCTGCTGGACAATGCG
This sequence comes from Erythrobacter sp., assembly GCA_965249945.1. Lineage (GTDB taxonomy): Bacteria > Pseudomonadota > Alphaproteobacteria > Sphingomonadales > Sphingomonadaceae > Erythrobacter. The sequence goes on from OZ252258.1 coordinate 1,998,427, forward strand.
GCAAAGCTGGTCGGCCTCAGCGAGAATGGCGGCGATCCGGCGGATGCCGAACATCTGTTGCTGGAAATGCACGCCGCTTGGGAACGGATCTACGCCCACTTCTCTCGCATGCCCGAACGATGCGATCCCTATGTCTATTTCCACCGGGTTCGGCCCTATATCCATGGCTGGGCCAACAATCCCGCATTGCCGGGTGGTCTGGTCTATCTAGGCGTTGAGAAATACGCGGGCAAGCCGCAAGCTTTTCGAGGCCAGACGGGCTCTCAATCGAGCATCGTTCCAGCGATGGATGCGCTGTTTCAGGTCCGTCATTCAGACGATCCGCTCAAGAGCTTCCTTGACGAGCTTCATCTCTATCGTCCGATCCAGCACCGCCGCTTTATCGAGGATTTGGCGGCGCGCTCACGGCTGCGTAGCTTTGTGTCAGAGAGCGATAGCAAGGATCTAAGAGACGCATTCAACGCTTGCCTTGAACAAACGACCCGGTTCCGCACCCGCCATCTCGAATATGCAGCCAGCTATATCAACAAGCAGGCTGGCTCGATCTCGGGCAACGATCCCGATGTCGGCACGGGAGGCACGCCTTTCATGCGGTACCTCAAGAAGCACCGCGATGAGAACCGCGACCAGAGGGTCTAATTGATTTGCTCGCCGGACTGGGCTCGACAGGCTCAGTCCGGCTTTTTGGACACCCCGACCATTGACGGTCGCAGCAGGCGGTCTTTGATCATCCAGCCCGACTGCATTTCCTGCACAATCATACCCGGCTCATGGTCAGCGCTGGGAATCTCCATCATCGCCTGGTGCTGATTGGGATCGAGCGGCAGGCCGACAGCCGCGATCCGCTCAATTCCCTGCTGCTTGAAGACCTTCTCGAGCTCGCGTTGGGTCGCTTCAATCCCGACAACAAGACCCTTCATCTTGTCGTCCTCGCGCAGGGAATCTGGGATCGCATCGACAGCACGGTTGAGATTGTCCCACACGCTCAAAATCTCGCGGGCAAATCCGGTTGCGGCGTAATTGCGCGCATCGGTGATGTCCTTCTCCATCCGGCGGCGAACATTCTGGGTCTCCGCATTGGCATAGAGCACCTCTTGCTTTGCCGCTTCGAGATCGCCGCGCAAAGCCTCAAGTGCATCAGACAGGTCTCCGCCCTCGCCTTCGTCCTCACTGCCGTCATCCAGCAGTTCTTCGGGCACGCCCTCGAGTTCGGCTTTCACTTCGTCATCCGCCGCTTCGTTCTGCGGCTTTTTGTTGTCGTTCATTGATTTGTGTTCCAGCTACGTAATCAGCTTGCCCAGAGATCGGGCTGTTAAATCCACCATGGGGACCACGCGAGCGTAATTCAACCGCGTCGGACCTATGACCCCCAAAACACCGACCACCCTGCCCTCACGATCGCGATAGGGCGACGCGATGACCGAAGAGCCTGACAGGCCGAATAAGCGGTTCTCGCTGCCGATGAAGATCCGGGCTGCTTCGGCTTCCCGCGCGGAATCGAGCAATTCGGCAACAGATTGCTTGTTTTCAAGGTCATCCAGAAGTGACCGCACACGTTCGATATCGCCGAGCGCACTCTCATCCAGCAGGTTCGCAGCACCACGCACGATCAGAACCGGGCGAGCTTGAGCATCCTCGCTCCACACCGCGAGTCCACGCTCGACCAGATCGCCACTGGCATCATCAAGCTGGCTTTTGCCCGAGGCAATTTCCTTGCGCATCATGGCCGAGGCTTCGGACAAGGTTCTACCACTCAGCCGCGAAGTGACGTAATTGGTAGCCTGATCAAGCGCCGATCGGTCGATCGCACCGCTTAGCTCCAACACACGGTTCTCGACCCCGCCGTCTTCACCCACCAGAACGGCCAAGGCGCGTCCCTGCCCCAGATCCACCAGATTGAATTGCGCAAGTCTTTGCTCACGGGTGGGCACCATCACCATCCCCGCTGCGCCCGACAGATCAGACAAGACGGCAGATGCCTGTTCGAGTGCCTGCTCCACCGGTCCCGGCTCGGACAGCCGCGCTTCGATCTGAGCCCGCTCGTCCGGCGTCGGTTCCGCCACACGCATCATGCCATCGACGAAAATACGGAGCCCGCTGTCGGTCGGCATACGGCCGGCGCTGGTGTGCGGTGCGGCGAGCAGCCCGAGCGATTCCAGATCGGCCAGGACCGACCGGATTGAGGCCGGAGACAGGTCGAGCGTACCGTCGGCAGAGAGCGTCTTAGACCCGACCGGTTGCCCATCTTCGAGATAGCCCTCGACCACGCGACGAAAGATTTCGCGCGCCCGTTCGGTCATGGCAGTGATGGGCAAAGGGTCCATGGGGTTCATTTAGCGTGTGTTGGACAAGCCTCAAGTCTTGCGGCCCAGCTCCATCCCCGCCAAACCGCGCGCAACGAATCGCCAATGAAGGAATTATCCATGCGGCCATCCGGTCGGGCGCCCGATGAAATGCGCACCATCACCATTGAAACCGGCTTTACCAAACATGCTGAAGGCTCCTGCCTGGTCAGCTTTGGCGACACCCGCGTGCTGTGCACCGCCAGCGTTGAAGAACGGATCCCACCATGGCTACGCGGCAAGGGCGAAGGCTGGGTCACCGGTGAGTATTCGATGCTTCCGCGCGCAACCCACACCCGCGGCAGCCGAGAAGCCGCACGCGGCAAGCAATCGGGCCGCACGCAGGAAATCCAGCGATTGATCGGCCGTTCGCTCCGCGCCGTTGTCGATCTGGAAAAACTGGGCGAGCGCCAGATCACCCTGGATTGCGACGTCATCCAGGCTGACGGCGGGACCCGAACAGCCTCGATCTCCGGTGCCTGGGTCGCGTTGCGCCTTGCTGTGAATGGCTTGATGGCCTCGGGCGACATCAAGCATGATCCGATCACTGGCCAGGTCGCCGCAATCTCCTGCGGGATTTATAAAGGCAATCCGGTGCTCGATCTCGATTATGATGAAGACAGCTCGGCCGATGCTGACGCGAACTTTGTCCTGATCGGCGGCGGGCAGATCGCTGAGGTCCAGGCCACCGCGGAAGGCGCGACTTATGATGAAGAAGGCCTGCTGCGACTGCTCCGTCTGGCGCGAATTGGTTGCGATCAGATCTTCGACGCGCAGCTCGACGCGGTGAAGTGATGACCCAACGCCTTGGCTCAGGCACGCTGGTCATCGCGACCCACAATGCTGGCAAGCTGAAAGAGATTTCAGCGCTGCTCGAGCCTTATGGCGTCAAGTGCATCTCGGCCGGTTCGCTCGGCCTACCCGAGCCTGCCGAGACCGGCACGACCTTTGTCGAGAATGCCCTGATCAAGGCGCGCGCGGCTGCCGAAGCCTCGGGCTTGGCCGCCCTAGCTGACGACAGTGGTTTGTCGGTTGATGCACTTGATGGACGTCCTGGGGTCTACACCGCCGATTGGGCCGAACGGCAATGGTTCGAAGGCGAGCCGGGCCGCGATTGGTATATGGCTATGGGCAAGGTCGAAGGCATGCTTCAACAGATCGGCCCAGAAACCGACCGCTGCGCTGCGTTCCACTGTGTGCTCGCACTTGCCTGGCCCAATGGCGACCATGCGATCTATGAAGGCAAGTGCCCGGGTTCGCTCAGCTGGCCGCCGCGCGGGACTTTGGGCTTCGGTTATGATCCCGTGTTCGTCCCGGAGGGGCGTGACAAGACTTTCGCCGAGATCGATCCAGCTGAAAAGCACGCCATCAGTCACCGCGCCGATGCCTTTGCCAAGCTGGTCGCAGACCAGTTTGGTTCTGACTGAATTGGGGCTACATTAAGCGCATCGTGGCCCGCGCGCTCTACATCCATTGGCCCTTCTGCGAGAAGAAATGCCCCTATTGCGATTTCAACTCGCATGTTCGGGAGAGTGTGGACACTTCTGCTTGGCAGAACGCGCTGCTGGCCGACATGCGGGCCGAGGCTGCGGTCGCGGGCGGTGAGACACTGACCTCGATATTTTTCGGCGGCGGCACCCCTTCACTTATGCCACCAGCGCTGGTCGGTGCACTCTTAGAAGAAGCCGAGCAACTGTGGGGCTTCGCGCCCGATATCGAGATCACGCTTGAAGCCAATCCATCTTCGGTTGAAGCGGCCAATTTCGCCGCGCTTGCCAATGCCGGAATCAATCGGGTCTCGCTTGGTGTGCAATCACTCGAGGACGAGACCCTGCAATGGCTCGGGCGGCTGCATGGAGCGGAAGAGGCCTTGGCCGCGCTCGACACCGCACAACAGCAATTTGAGCGAGTCAGCTTTGACCTAATCTACGCCCTGCCCGGCCAGACGGCTGATCAATGGGAAGCCCAACTCACCCGTGCGCTCAGCTTTGGGACCTCGCATCTCTCGCTTTACCAATTGACGATCGAGCCCGGGACCCGGTTTGAAACCGATGTTCGCAGGGGCGTTTTCGCGCCGCTCGATGATGAAACGGCGGCCGAGCTGTACGATCTGACGCAGGAGCTGAGCAAGGCGGCCGGGATGCCAGCCTATGAGATCAGCAATCATGCCCGCGAACTGGCGGCGAGCCGACACAATCTGACCTATTGGCGTTATCAGGATTATGCCGGGATCGGTCCCGGCGCGCATGGTCGTCGCGACGGGTTCGCGACTGTCCGCCACAAGAAGCCCGAGAATTTCCTCAAATCCTTGGCAGACAAGCGGCATGGCATTGCCGAACAGACCCTGCTGCAACCGGCCGATCAGGCGATCGAAGCGCTGCTGATGGGTCTGCGCCTGACCGAAGGAATCGATCTCTCAGCTTTGGAACAGCGCTTCGGAATGGATCGCTGGACGATGATCGATCGCGAGGCTTTCTCCGATTTCCAGAACCTCGACTTCGTTTGGAGCAAGGGCAATCGGATCGGCACCACTGCCGAGAGCATGCCGGTGCTCAACAGCCTTATCGCTGAGCTTGTCGCGGACAATCTGGTGACCGCATGAGCAACCACGATCTCTTGGCGCAATGGCGTCACCATCTGCTCGATGCCCGGCGCCGGAGCGAGCACACGGTTCGGGCCTATTGCTCGGCTGCCGAGCGCATTCTGACCGCGAATGAGTTGAGCAACTGGAACGATGTAGCCGCGCTGGAAGCACACGACTTGCGGCGTCATCTGGCTGCGCGTCGCGCGGAAGGCCTCGCCAACACCAGCGCCGCACGTGAACTCTCCGCGCTCAAGGCCTTGGTAGCCTTTGCCCGCGCTCAGACCGGTGATCCTGATCCGAGTGCCCCGCGCATTCGTGGACCGCGGATCAAGAAAGGCCTGCCCCGCCCGGTTACCCCCGACGAAGCGGTCAATATCGCAGAGCTGGTTGATGGAACTGCTCAGGAGGACTGGATCGGCACCCGCGATCGTGCGGTGCTACTGCTGATGTATGGCTCGGGCCTTCGCATTGCCGAAGCGCTCTCGCTCAAGGCTGGAGACCTGCCGCTGGGTGAGACGCTGAAAGTCGCGGGCAAGGGCGGCAAGCAGCGGGTTGTCCCAATCCTGCCGATTACCCGCGAGGCTGTGACCCGATACGCCGCCGAATGCCCGTGGGACCTGGAGCCCGATGAGGCGCTGTTCAAAGGGGTCAAAGGCGGGCCGTTGTCGGCAGGCATGGTGCAAAAGGCAATGGCTCGCGCGCGGCGAGCACTCAGCCTGCCAGATACGGCCACGCCGCATGCGCTGCGCCATTCTTTCGCCACCCATCTGCTGGGGGCAGGAGCCGATCTCAGGAGCCTGCAGGAGCTGCTCGGCCACGCCTCGCTCGGATCGACCCAGATCTATACCAAGGTCGATGCCGCGACGATGCTGGAAAATTACCGCAGCGCGCACCCGAGAGCGAAGAAGGGTTGAGGCGCGGGGCGCTTCACCCTAGCCTCGTTTTTTGACTGTCGATCTGGAGTTTGCGCTTGGAACAGAAGCAATATCTCGATGCCAATGAGCTGCTTGAACTGTCGTTTGCGCTCGCCAATCAGATCATCGAATCCGGTTTTCGACCGACCCATATGGTCGGGATCTGGCGCGGTGGCGCTCCGATCGGGATTGCGGTCCAGGAATTGCTCGAAGCGCGCGGGATTGAATGCGATCACATTGCGATCCGGACCTCGTCCTATACCGGGATCGGGCAGCAGGCGCGCCAGGTGAAGGTCTATGCTCTGGGCTATCTGATCGACACGCTCAATTCGGACGATGCACTGTTGATCGTCGATGATGTGTTCGACACCGGAAAATCGGTTGAGGCCTTCATCCGCGAGCTCAAGCTGCGCTGTCGCCGCAACATGCCCGAGACAATCAAGATCGCGACCGTGTTCTACAAGCCATCCAAGAACCAGACCGATCTCACTCCGGACTATTATATGAGATCCACTGAGGATTGGCTCATATTCCCGCACGAACTCGACGGCCTGACCGACGAAGAGATCGCAGCGAACAAGCCATGCGCGGACGAGATTCTCAAACTGAAAGGGCAGACGATATGAGCAGCGACCTCAAACAACAGCGCGATGCCTTCATTGCCGCCGCGCCCAAGGCCGAACTGCACCTGCATATCGAAGGATCGCTCGAGCCTGCGATGATGTTCGAGCTGGCGCAGCGCAATGGGGTGACCCTGCCCTATGCCAATGTTGAAGAGGTCTCCGCCGCCTACAATTTTTCCAATCTGCAGGAATTCCTCGACCTTTATTACCTTGGAATGCAGGCGCTGGTGGAGGAGCAGGACTTCTACGAGCTGACAATGGCCTATCTCGAGCGGGTTCATGTCGACAATGTCTGCCATGTCGAAATCTTCTTCGACCCGCAGGGCCATACCGAGCGCGGGATACCGTTTGATAGGGTCATCACTGGGATTTTGCGCGCACTGGACGAGAGTCAGGAACGGCTTGGCATTAGCTACCGACTTATCATGTGCTTCCTGCGACATTTATCCGAGGAAGAGGCATTCGAGACTTTAGCGCAGGCCGAGCCGTGGCTCGATCGAATTGACGGTGTCGGGCTCGATTCCTCCGAAGTTGGCCACCCTCCAGAGAAGTTTGCGCGGGTCTTTGCCAAATGCCGCGAGCTTGGCCTCAAACTGGTCGCCCATGCCGGAGAAGAAGGCCCGCCGGAATATGTCTGGCAGGCGCTCGACACGCTCGGGATCGACCGGATCGACCATGGCAATCGCGCGCTTGAGGATCCCAAGCTGGTCGAGCGGATCGCAAAGGAAGGCTACACGCTGACCGTCTGCCCGCTGTCCAACCTCAAGCTCTGCGTGATCGATGAGATTGGCAAAAGTCCGGTCAAGACCATGCTCAGCCAGGGCATCAAGGCGACCGTCAATTCCGACGATCCGTCCTATTTCGGCGGCTATATCAATGACAATTACCGCGCGGTGGCTGATGCGCTGGATTTGAGCATTGATGACCTCGCGACATTGGCGATCAATTCCTTCGAGGGTTCGTTTCTGGGCGAGGCCGAGAAAGCGGAGATGGTCGGCGAGGTGCGGGCGAAGGCACTCACACGATAGGTCGCTAATGCAACTCCTACTTGAGCTGCTTCTTGAAATCCGCAATCGGCAAACCGTCAATCGTCGCCTCAAACACAGTTACCGAGAATCCGTCTTTCTTGACCTTCTCCAGGGCGCGCTTGTCAGCGCCAGCGGCAAATGTTGGGCCATCCGTCGGAACTTCCCGCCTGAATTTCCATGGCGCATGATCGTTAGGTAGATTGGCGCCAGTCTTATCTGTCGAGTAGGTCATCGCACCTTTCGTGCCTGAAAACATGTACAAAATCTTGACCATGAAAACCTCGCCAGTCCTAGATCATGCCTCTGATTCTCTGAAGCTCTTAGCCAACAAGTAGATTGCTCACCTTAATCGCGCCTCAATCGCATCCCAGATCATACCCGCAGTATCGGTGCCATTGAACTTGTCGATGGCGACAATTCCGGTCGGTGAGGTGACATTGATCTCGGTCAGCCATTTGCCACCGATCACATCGATCCCGACGAAGGTCAGGCCCAGACGCTTGAGCTCTGGCCCCATAGCATCGCAGATCTCCTGCTCGCGCTCGGTCAGTTGAGTCGCCTCGGCTGATCCGCCCATGGCCAGATTGGAGCGGAACTCGCCCTCCCCTGGAATGCGGTTGATCGCACCTGCGACCTCACCATCGACCAGCACGATCCTCTTGTCGCCCTCGGCCACTTCGGGGAGGAAAGGCTGGACCATATGCGGCTCCGGCCAGGTCTGGTTGAACACTTCGAACAGCGCGGTGAGATTCTCACCATTCTCGGGCACGCGGAAGATCGCCTTGCCGCCATTGCCATGGATCGGTTTGACCACCACCGCGCCGTGCTGTTCCATGAAGCGCTTCACTTCATCGGGGGAGCGGGTGACCAGCGTCGGCGGCATGAACCGGCGGTAGTCGAGCACCATCACCTTCTCAGGTGCATTGCGGACATTGGCCGGATCGTTGACCACCAGAGTCTCACCCTGGATCCGCTCGAGCAGATGGGTCGCGGTGATATAGCCCATGTGAAACGGCGGATCCTGCCGCATCAGGATGACATCGATATCCTTGCCCAGATCGAGCCGCTCAGCCGGACCCTTGCTGACGTGATCGCCTTCGACCCGCTGGAGTGTGACCGGATGGCATTCGGCATAGAGCCGATCATCGGCGTCCAGCGTCAGGCTCTCGACATGATATTCATAGACCGAATAGCCGCGCTCCTGAGCGGACAGCATCAGCGCAAAGGAGGAATCTCCAGCGATATTGATTTCTTCAATCGGGTCCATCTGGACCGCAATGCGCAGGCTCATTCTTCTTCCCTCATGGCATCCAGGCGTTGGTGATGTGGCGTGGCAAGTGGCCAGGCGCAAGTAGGATCACGTCGATCCGCATATCATCGCCCGGCTGAAGATAGAGATGCGAGATCATTTCGGCTGCTGCTGCAACCCGGGAAAGGCGGCGCTCATCAATCGCGAAATCGAGGTCAGACAGCTTCTTGCGCCATTTGACTTCTACAAAGCTGACAAGGCTTGCCTTGCGCGCGATCAAGTCAATCTCGCCAAGCTTGGTCTTCTTGCGGGTTTCGAGGATCCGCCATCCTTTCAGCCGCAGCCACATTGCGGCGCGCGCCTCGGCATCGCGGCCCTGCTGTTCGGCGCGCCGCCGCTTCATCCGGATTTGACCTCAATTGCCCTCGCATACAATGTCTTGCGGTCTTCGCCGGTGAGTTTGGCCACTTGGCCGGCAGCCTTGCTGGGACTGGCATCCTGCAGCGCTTCGCGCAGCAGCTGGTCGCTGTCCCATTCGGTCGAATCCTCGGCCGGCGGCCCGACCAGCAGCACGATCTCTCCCTTGGGCGGATGCGCTGTGTAGTGATCGAGTAGGTCCTGCGCAGCGCCTGTCCGGCATTCCTCATGCAGCTTGGTCAATTCGCGCGCGACCGAGACTTCTCGGCTCGGCCATTTATCTGCCAGCGCGGCGAGGCTCTTGGTCAGTCGCGGTCCGGTCTCGTAGAAAATCAGTGTGGCATCGACTGCGGCGAACTCATCGAGCATGTCACCGCGCGCCTTATCCTTGTTGGGGAGAAATCCCGCGAACAGGAAACGGTCGTTGGGCAGGCCCGCCAGCGTCAGACCGGCAATCGCGGCGCAGGCTCCCGGCAAGGTGGTGACCGCAATTCCCTGATCCCTCGCATCGCGCGCCAGACGATAGCCAGGATCCGACACCAAGGGCGTACCGGCATCACTGACCAGGGCGACAGCGCCCGATCGCATCGTCTCAATCAGCCGCTCCCGCTGCTCAGGCGAAGCGTGATCGTCATAACGCTGCATCCGGTTGGAAATATTCAGCGCCTTGAGCAGTTTGCCCGTCACTCTTGTGTCTTCGCAGGCAATGACGTCGCATCGTCTCAACACGTCGACAGCACGAAGCGTTATGTCGCCTAAATTGCCAATCGGCGTCGCGACGATGTAAAGCCCCGGAGAAAGAGGATTAGTCAGGTCTGATTCAGGCGGCTCGGTGTTCACGCTGACGCTTTAAGACCAGCCATTGGGGGGCGGCAAGCATGAAGCGCTTCGGCATTAAGCCAAATTGGATCAATCGTCGCACATTCGTTGCGGCAGCCACCGCTGTTTTTCTGAGCGGTTGCCAGATCGTGCCCAATGCCGGGCCATCGTCGACGGGCACTGGTCCGGACACTTCTGGACCTGCGCCAGAGCCAAGCGCCACTGCCCTCCCCACCGACGCCACACGACATCGGATCGCTCTGCTGGTGCCAATGTCGGGATCGACTGGCGCGGTCGGTCAGTCCGTCGCCAATGCCACCACCATGGCGCTGCTCGACACCAACGCCAGCAATCTGCGAATCACCACTTATGACACCGCGGGTGGCGCAGGCGCTGCTGCGGCTCAGGCGATTGCCGATGGCAACAAGCTGATTCTCGGCCCGCTTTTGGCCAGCAATGTTCCTGCGGTTCAGGCGGCGGCGCGCCCTGCCCGTGTCCCTGCGATCGCGTTTTCGAACGACACCAGCGTCGCCAGCCCTGACGTCTTTGTGATGGGCCATATTCCTGAGCAATCGATCCAGCGCAGCGTGCTTTACGCCCGCCAGAATGGCTCAAACGCCTTTTCAGCTCTCCTGCCTGAGGGAGCCTATGGCCAACGCGCGCGCACCGCTCTGACCAGCTCGCTCAACGCCTATGGGGGCACGCTGATCTCAACCGAGACTTATGCACGCGGCAACACTTCGATTGTCAGCGCTGCCCAAAGGCTTCGCACACAGGGTGGCTATGATACCGTGCTGATCGCCGATGGCGCTCGCTTGGCAAGCCTCGCTGCCGATCCGATCAAGAGCTCTGGCGCCGAAAACACCCGTCTGTTGGGTACCGAACTGTGGAGTGGTGAATCCGAATTGACCCGCGCCAACGCCTTGCAAGGAGCGCTGTTCTCAGCCGTTTCTGACACGCGGTTCCAACGGTTCTCAAACAGCTACGAAGGCCGTTTTGGTGGCAAGCCCTATCGGATTGCCACGCTCGGTTATGATGCTGTCTTGCTGACACTGCGGGTTGCGCAGGATTGGCGGGTGGGCAATCGCTTCCCGACATCGCGACTGCGCGATCGCGGCGGTTTCCTTGGCCTCGATGGTCCGTTCCGCTTCGGTCAGGACGGTGTGGTCGAACGAGCGATGGAAGTGCGCGAAGTGCGCGGCGATCAAGTGCTGATTGTCGAACAGGCGCCGGCGCGTTTTCAGGACTGAGCAAAACACACATGACCCGCTTGTGAGCGGGCCCATCCGAGGCATATAGTCTTCGCTATGTCCGAAGATCTGTTTGATGGAACCCCGGCCAGCTCCGGCGATTATGACGCGTCCTCAATCGAAGTGCTTGAGGGGCTTGAGCCGGTTCGGCGTCGCCCTGGCATGTATATTGGCGGGACCGATGATCGCGCGCTGCATCACTTGGCTGCAGAGGTTCTCGACAACGCCATGGATGAGGCTGTCGCAGGCCATGCGAGCCGGATCGAAGTCCGGCTTGAGGAAGGCAATCGCCTGAGCATCGCAGACAATGGGCGCGGCATCCCGGTCGACGAGCATCCCAAATTTCCGGGCAAATCGACGCTCGAGGTTATCCTCTCAACCCTGCACTCAGGCGGAAAGTTCTCGGGCAAGGCCTATGCCACCAGCGGCGGCTTGCACGGGGTCGGCGTCAGCGTCGTCAATGCTTTGTCCTCGCACACTCGGGTTGAAGTTGCCCGCGACAAGCAGCTTTTTGCGCAGGAATTCTCCAAAGGTCAGACCTTGGGCAAGCTGGAGAAGCTCGGCGCAGCACCCAATCGCCGTGGCACAACGGTGACCTTTACGCCCGACACCGAGATATTCGGCGATCGCAAGTTCAAGCCCGCCCGTCTGTTCAAGCTGGCGCGATCGAAAGCCTATTTGTTCGCGGGTGTCGAGATTCGCTGGAAATGCGCGGAGAGCCTTGCTTCGGAAGACGTTCCCACAGAAGCGACCTTCAAATTCCCCGGCGGCCTCGCAGATCACCTCGCTGAGCAGATCGGCGCCCGCGAATGCGTGACCGCGCAACCCTTTACCGGCAATCAGGACTTCCCTGACGAGCAAGGCCGAGTCGAGTGGGCGATCGCCTGGCCGCTCTATTCGGACGGGTCGACCAGCTGGTATTGTAACACTGTTCCGACGCCCGACGGCGGGACCCACGAACAGGGCGTACGCGCCGCGTTAACAAAGGCGCTGAGGGGCTTCGGCGAGCTGACCGGTGCCAAAAAGGCCAAGGACATCACCGCGGACGATGTGATGACCGGCGCTGAAGTCATGCTCAGCGTGTTCATCCGCGACCCGCAATTCCAGTCACAAACCAAGGACCGGCTGACTTCGCCCGAAGCAGCTCGCCTGGTCGAAAACGCCGTGCGGGATCATTTCGACCTTTTCCTCAGCGACAATATGGAACGCGGCAAGGCGCTGCTTGGCGAGGTGATGGAGCGGATGGAAGAGCGCCTGCGCCGCAAGCAGGAGCGCGAGGTCAAACGCAAGACCGCGACCAATGCCAAGAAGCTGCGCCTTCCGGGCAAGCTGACCGATTGTTCAGGCGAAGGCGACGGTGAGACCGAGTTGTTCATCGTCGAAGGCGATTCTGCAGGCGGCAGCGCCAAGCAGGCGCGGGATCGCAAGACCCAGGCCATCCTTCCGATCCGCGGCAAGATCCTCAATGTCGCCAGTGCAACCGCGGATAAGATCCGCGCCAATCAGGAAATTGCCGACCTCACGCTCGCTCTCGGCTGCGGCCTGCGCAGGGACTGCGATCCCGAGGCGCTCCGCTACGACCGGATCATCATCATGACCGACGCTGATGTTGACGGCGCGCATATTGCGACATTGCTGATGACCTTCTTCTTCCAGGAAATGGCCGAAGTGGTTCGCGATGGCAGACTCTATCTGGCGCAGCCACCGCTCTACAAGCTGACTGCCGGCAAAGAGAGCCGCTACGCCCGCGACGATGCGCACCGCGCCGAGCTTGAAGAGACGGTGTTCAAGGGCAAAAAAGTGGAAGTCGGGCGCTTCAAGGGCCTTGGCGAGATGAACCCCAAGCAGCTTCGAGAAACCACCATGGATCCCGAGTCTCGCTCGCTCATCCGCATTACACTGCCGCCGGAATTCGAGCAGCGCGCGGCCGTCAAAGTGCTGGTCGATCAATTGATGGGCCGCAATCCGGAGCACCGGTTCAACTTCATCCAGAACCACGCCAGCGATGTTGACCGCGATCTGATTGATGCCTGATCGCATTCCCGATCCTCGCGAGGAGGATATCATGGCAGGGGACCGACGGATTTCGCGGCCTGATGCCTCGCTGCCCGATTGGGAAGTGCCCGATTCCTCTTATCGTCCGATCCCAATCGTGTGGTTCACCGGCGCACTGATCCTGCAGATGATTGCCATCTACGCGGTCTTCGTGATCTTCCTGAGCCAGAACGGCTTCATCACGATTGGCTTGGCCGCAATGATCACGGGCATGATCGGCGGCTGGACCTGGAAACGCGGTATGAAAGATGCTGGCAGTGGCTGGCGGACCAGCACAATCGCCATGCTGCTTGCCCAACTGGTGCTGGTCATTTGGGCCGCAAGCGGAAGGATTGGATTGCAATGACCACTTCACGATCGACAGTGTTGAGGGGAGCGCTGGCGAGCTTAGCTTTCTTGGTGCTCGCAGGCTGTGGTATCAGCATACCTGATGCCACAAGCATTGCCGCATCCTGTCGCGACTATGTTGCGGTTCCGCCCGATAATGCCGACGCTTCCGTTTTCTTCGTGTCGAGTTCCATCCCTGATTGCGATCATAAGGATGGCGCGCGCTTCCTGGGCTTCCGCTTTCAGGGAGAGACTTTCGGCAAGGGCTATTACAGCACCAAAGAAAAGACCAAGAAAATCAAACCGCTGGTTGGGATCGAGACTCACGAGCAATGGTTGAAGGAGGTCGAGGCCGCTGTCATTGCCGCTGACGGCCGGCTTACAATCTTCATTCATGGCTACAACAACACCTTCGTTGATGCCTTCCGGCGCGGCGCGGCAATCTACAAGATCCATGACCGCAAGGTTCCGGTGGTCGTGATCAATTGGCCATCACGCGCGAAGATTGCGGGCTACACGGTCGACGAGGCGTCGATCGCCTGGGCCCAGGATTCGATCAACAATCGCCTGGCAGAGCTGACCACAATTGCCGATGACATCACGATCATCGCGCACAGCATGGGAACGCGCGCCGCGATCAATGGAACCTTGGCGCTCGACCGGATGCACAAGGTCAGAGTGGCTGGTTCCGCTCGGGTGAAGCGCGTCAATCCCGAGACCATCAAACGCATTATACTTGCCGCAGGCGACATCGATCGCGATGCAGTCCTGCGCAAGGGCGGCTCAATAGATCTGCTCACCAAGCGCAAGCCATGGAGCAACGAGGACGAGCTCAATCCGCGGCGCAAAGTGCTGATCTATGCTTCCTATCGAGACCTGCCGATCCAGCTTTCGCGTCGGGTTCATGGCTATGCCCGGCTCGGCACGACCAGCTGCAAGCATGATATCGATGCCGACAAGCATCCGCTGGGCTCAGAGGGCAATTGCCATCGAACCTCCAAGCGCGAGGGCCTGTTGGTCGTCAGCACCTCCAAGATCGATGAAGAGGGCCGTCTCAATCACGCCGATTTCATCGATAACTGCCGGACCAAGGCTCACCTTGGAGCATTTCTTAGAGATGCCGAGACGCGCCCCTATGAGAGCGAACTTCCGGACAGTTCAGACGCTTTGTCAGGCTATGAGATTGATATCTTTGGGGGAGAGCCCTGCATTGATGATGAGGACGACTAGGTAGAGCCGCCTGCTACCTGCTCGGCCGAGAAGATCGCAATCTCGGGCTCGCTGACCGCCAGTTCGCGCATCTTGGCGACAAATTGTCCGGATTCCGGAACCGCAAAGTGGGTCTGTACAGCGGCCATGTCTGCCCATTGTTCAAAGAAGTGCAGCGTATTGGGGTCTTCAGCATCGATATAGCAGCGATGCGATAGGCAACCGGCCTCATCCCGCGACCGCGCCGAATGCTCGGAACCCAGTGCGAGACCAGCCTCGCGACTCTCAGGCTTGAGGGTCACCCCTCCGGTTATGATGATCATGCTGGCACCTCCCTGGTGTGAATATGCAAATGCCCTTCGAGCGTGCGGTGGACCGGGCATTTGTCGGCGATCTCGATTATCTTCGCGCGCTGCTCATCGGTCAATTGTTCTCCCAACACTTCGATGGAACGGTGCAGCGACTGGATCTGAGCACCCTCGCCTTCGTCCTCGCAATGATCGCAATCCACGTGATGGTCGCGCTCATGCGTGAGGTGGATCCTCGTGCCCTCCATCGGCCATTGCTTGCGATCGGTGTACATCTTCATCGTCATGGCCGTGCAGGTGCCCAGTGCCGCCAGCAGCAAATCGTAGGGCGTTGGCCCGGTATCATCGCCGCCATAGCTGCGCGGCTCGTCAGCGACAAAGCTGTGCGAGACAGTGTGGACCTCGGTCCCGAACTTACCGTGGCCGGTTTGCACAACAACACCCTCTTCCGGCAAGGGCCAGTCTTCGCGCATCGGAAGATAGCGTTTCGCCCAGCATGCAATGGTCTCAGCCGCAAACTCGGCATCAGCCGGGTCGGTCAGCAGATGGTCAGCACCGGCAAGGCTGACAAAGCTCTTGGGGTGAAAGGCCGCTTCGAACAATCTGCTCGCGTGCTCGATTCCGACAATCGTATCGGTCGGAGAATGCAGGGCGAGATAGGGCAATCGCATTTCTGCGACCAGGCCAAGCAGGTCGGTTTCTTTCGTATGGTCGAGAAAGTCCTTGCTGAGCTGGAACGGTCGACCGCCGATCGTCACTTCGCCCTGCCCATCGCGTTCGATGGCGGCGACATCGCCTTGGATATTGTGCAGCACATGCGGCACGTCGGAGGGCGCGCCGATGGTCGCGATGGCCGCGACATTCTCGGCCCCAAGCTTGTGGGAGGCCGCAAGCACGGCGGCCCCTCCCAGACTGTGGCCAATCATAAGCAAGGGCATGTCGAACCGCTCCCGCAGAAACATCGCCACTCCGGTGAGATCACCAATATCGCTGGTAAAACCGGCGCTTCCGAAATCTCCCTCGCTCCCGCCCAGCCCGGTGAAGTCAAATCGCAATGTCGCGATTCCCTGTCCCGCCAAGGTCCGGGCGACGCTGACTGCGGCGCGGCTTTGCTTGGTGCAGGTGAAGCAATGGGCAAATACCGCGGCTCCGCGGACCAGACCGGTGGGCATTTCGAGCGCGCCCGACAGATTGTGGCCCTGCTCACTGGTGATCGACAGCGTTTCTGTTGGCATATCTGGCGTGTTCCTTGATTGAGTGTCTCTTGGCAGGTTCGCGCAAACCTGAATTGGGTTACGCCTCACAATAGCCCTGATCCTCGCTATTCCGATAGCTTACGCTGCGTCACCCTTGCCTCCGTCGCCCTTCGCCCTTAACGCGTGCGTCAACTCAGTTGCCATTCGAGACGTATAGGGAACCGCATGACCGACCAAACCCGCTTTGAGGGCACCAGCTCATATATCGCTACCGAAGACCTCAAGGTCGCCGTCAACGCTGCTGTGCTGTTGCGCCGCCCGTTGTTGGTCAAGGGTGAGCCCGGGACCGGTAAGACCGTGCTGGCGCATGAAATCGCCAAGGCGATCAATGCCCCGCTGATCGAGTGGAACGTGAAGTCGACCACCAAAGCTCAACAAGGCCTGTACGAGTATGATGCGGTTGCGCGTCTGCGCGATGGCCAGCTTGGTGACGAGCGGGTTCACGATATTTCGAATTACATCAAGAAGGGTAAGCTGTGGGAAGCCTTCACCGCCGAAGAGCTTCCGGTTCTTTTGATCGACGAGATTGACAAGGCTGACATCGAATTCCCGAACGATCTTCTCCAAGAGCTCGATCGGATGAGCTTTGACGTATACGAAACGCATGAGCGGATCGAAGCCAAAGAGCGCCCGATCGTGGTGATCACCTCGAACAATGAGAAGGAACTGCCCGACGCATTCCTGCGCCGCTGCTTCTTCCACTACATCAAATTCCCGGATCGGGAGACGATGCAGGAAATCATCGATGTGCACTATCCCGACATTCAGAAGACGCTCGTCAAGAAGGCGATGGATATCTTCTATGAACTGCGCGAAGTGCCAGGCCTAAAGAAGAAACCTTCGACCAGTGAACTGCTCGACTGGCTCAAACTGCTGATGAACGAAGATATGCCGCTTGAGACCCTGCAGGACGCCAATCCGAACAGTGCAATCCCGCCGCTGCACGGCGCTCTGCTCAAAAACGAGCAGGACGTGATGATGTTCGAGCGGCTTGCCTTTATGGCGCGTCGTCAGCCGTAACGCATCTTGGCGGCCGAGGAATCTCTCAGCCCATCGGCTCAGCTTTGCCTGTCATGCGGACTGTGCTGCAGTGGCGCCTTGTTCCCGCATGCCTATTTCATTTTTGGCGAGAACCTGTCGCACTGGCAGTCGCGCGGATTTGACCTGGTTGAGGAAGACGGCAGCGTTTTCTTTGAACTGGGCTGCCCGCATCTCGATGGCGCTGCCTGCACCATTTATGACAAGCCTCGCCCACACACTTGCGGCGGGTTTCGCTGCAAGCCATTGCAACAGGTTGAAGACGGCGAGATTGGGCTCGAACAGGCGCTGGCGACTGTCGGCAAGGGTGTCGAACTCTCGAAGAAAGTGAAGAGCCAGGTCCGACGAGCGGGTCTGGGCATCAAGACGCGAAATTTTCACACGCTGCGGTCTCGACTTGAAGAGCTTCAAAGCGACGAGCAGGAGGACGCGACCCGGGCCGCCATAACGGCTGCG
Source organism: Erythrobacter sp. (assembly GCA_965249945.1). Taxonomy (GTDB): domain Bacteria; phylum Pseudomonadota; class Alphaproteobacteria; order Sphingomonadales; family Sphingomonadaceae; genus Erythrobacter. Next base: position 2,016,302 of record OZ252258.1, read on the forward strand.
CTGGCGCAACTCGATATTTTCGATCAATTCGCTGAAGCCGAAATCATGCCCGACTATGTATTGGAGGATTAGTCGAACTTGTAAGCCAGTTCGAAATCACCCCAGCGCTGCCCTTTGATGAACAGCGGCACATAGACATTGCGAACCACATTGTAGTTCTCGCCGTCACCTTCCTGGCGATAGACCGCCATCATATAGGGCGCATCGCTGACCTTGGCCTTTTGATCGATCGGATCAAACAGGATCCGGCCATTGCGGCAATGCTTTGTATCGTAAGCAAGATCACCGGTCGGCTCGCGCGAGCAATCGCTCAAATGGGTCGGCAGGAAACCGTTAACATCGGTGCAGGCTGCAGCAAGAAAGCGACTGTCTGACGCGGCCCATTCATCGAGCTTGGGCTGCCAAATCCGATCCGCCCAATCACTCAGGCGCGTGCGGAAGCGCGGCGGGTTGCTGCCTTCAACCGGGACATAATCATGATCGAACACATCGCCTTCCGACAATGAATTATCCGAAAGCGCTGAAGTGACCGAATCCGTAATGACCGCGGCGAGCTCCTGCGCCCGCGCGACCATCGCACTGTCCTCGGGCGAGAGGCCCGCCTGAACGATCCGGTCAAACATCTCGCTGGCGGTCATCTCCAGCTCTTCCATTCGGCGGTGTGCGCCCTGCAGCTTATCCTCGTTCTGACGAGCGGCACGGTCAAAGCTCTCTAACACTCCTTGGACAGCATCGACATGATTGCTGATCGTGCCGGTAGAGCGTGCGATGACATCATTTTGTTTGTCGACCTCTTCGACCAGCTCGCCCACGCTGCTGATCGTGCTTTCGATCCGCGCAACCGATCCCTGTGCAGCGCTGCTGGCCTCTGAACCCGCTTCGATCCGTTCGATTACTGTGCTGGCTTCTTGCCCCAGCGCATCGATCGTCTGGGCAATCTCCTCTGTCGCCTTGCGCGTGTCGCTGGCCAGGCTTTTCACTTCGCTCGCCACAACCGCGAAGGTCCGGCCAGCTTCGCCAGCCCTCATCGCCTCGATTGTTGCATTGAGCGCGAGGATATTGGTGGTTTCGGCGATTTGATCGATATCTTCCGCGCTGCGCCGGACCTGGTCCATCGCTGCAGCAAAGCCTGTCACATGCTCTCCCAGCGCTCCAACCAGCTCAAGCAGGCCGTTGATCTGTTCAAGTGAGGATTGGATCAGGGCCGTGCCCTCTCCCAGGCGCTCGATCGCTCTCTCGGACAGCAAGCGAGCTTCATCGCTGGCTTCGGCAACCTTGACCTGGTCATGCTCGAGTGCAGCGACGGTGCCATGCAGCGCTTCGTGCTCAGTGCGGAGCAGTTCAGAGGACCGGATCACTGCATCGACAATGCCTGCGACATCACTGCAGCCGACAGTAACCGCCCCGCAGCTTTCTGGAATCTGCTCCAGTGCCGTTGCCCCAACACTGTCTATTGCGACCGGTTTCATACATAACCCCTTGGAAGTCCCAGGGAGTCCGTAACCAAGGTTGGTTAGCGCGAGGTTAAAGCCGACCTATCCCCTTTGACAGTCGGTTGCATTTTGGGACTGGCGCGCTCGCTCCAGGCAAGCTACGCAGCTGTCATGTTTTTCAACTTCGTCGACGAGCTGCGCGAAGCCGGAATTGGCGCTTCGTTCAAAGAGCACCTCACTTTGCTGGAGGCGCTCGATAAGGATGTGATCGAACAATCGCCGGAAGCGTTTTACTACCTTTCCCGCGCTACCTTCGTCAAAGACGAAGGCCTGCTCGACCGCTTCGACCAGGTGTTCAACAAAGTCTTCAAAGGGATCCTGTCCGACTACGGCCAGAACCCGGTCGAAATCCCCGAGGATTGGCTCAAGGCCGTCGCTGAGAAATATCTCTCCGAAGAAGAGATGGAGAAGATCAAGTCGCTGGGCGACTGGGACGAGATCATGAAGACGCTCAAAGAGCGTTTGGAAGAACAGCAAAAACGCCACCAGGGCGGAAGCAAATGGATCGGCACCGGCGGCACTTCTCCCTTTGGCAACTCAGGCTACAATCCCGAAGGTGTCCGGATTGGCGGCGAAAGCAAGCACAAGCGCGCGGTCAAGGTCTGGGAAAAGCGCGAGTTCAAGAACCTCGACAACACCAAGGAGTTGGGTACCCGCAATATCAAGATGGCGCTGCGGCGGTTGCGGCGGTTTGCACGCGAAGGCGCAGCGGATGAGCTCGATATCGATGCAACGATCGATGGCACCGCCAAGCAAGGCTGGCTCGACATCCATATGCGGCCAGAGCGGCACAATGCGGTGAAGCTGCTGCTTTTCCTTGATGTGGGTGGTTCAATGGATCCCTTCATCAAGCTTTGCGAAGAATTGTTTAGTGCGGCAACTAGCGAGTTCAAAAATCTCGAATTCTTCTACTTCCACAATTGCCTCTATGAGGGCGTGTGGAAGGACAACAAGCGCCGCTGGCAGGAACGCACCAAGACCTGGGACGTGCTCCACAAATATGGTCACGACTATAAGGTGATCTTTGTCGGCGACGCCGCGATGAGCCCTTACGAGATCACCCATGCCGGTGGTTCGGTCGAGCATATGAATGAAGAGCCCGGCGCAATCTGGATGAAGCGGGTGACCGACACCTATCCGGCTACCGTCTGGCTCAATCCCGTGCCTGAGAAGCAATGGGGCTATTCGCAGTCGACCAAAATGCTCAAGGAACTGGTCAACGACCGCATGTATGGCCTTACTCTCGACGGTCTCGACGACGCCATGCGCGAACTGAGTCGCAAGCAGGGTCACTGATTCCCGCCGAAACCACGCCTACAAGAACCTCGTAGAGTCACGAGGGATTCTCCCCGTTTGTGCGCATCTCTGTGGAAAAATCCGGCAGAAACTATGGGCTGGCGTGCGTCACCTCCAGAAAACGTAGTATTTCGTAGCGGAAAGTAAGTTGCCGGTCTCTGCAGCGAAGGCTGCATACCGCCAACCCGCTCAATTTTAGGAGTTTCGTCAAGCACAGTATCTGGGGGTTTCCATGGGGAAAGGTCGTTCGCGTCGGCGCAAGCAGCGTAAGCGGAGGTCAAAGCAGGATGCAATTGCCCTGCCACCGCCTCAGAGCCCTCCTGTCATGGCCTCACTTGATGTGGGTAATGACGGGCTGGCCATTCCATTGATTGTCGCCGAAGAAGCGCTGGTCGAAGCCCCCGCCTCTCCCATTGAAGAGGTCCCAAAGAACCGTCAGGCGCGCCGAAAGGCCAAACGCAAAAAGGCGAAGGCAGCGAAGCGAGCGGCCATGCTGGAGTCGGTTGCTCCTGTCCTTGAAGCAGCACAAGCAGAACAGCTCTTTGAAGGCCAGGTCCCCGTGGAGCTTGTTGCAGAAGATAACTCGGTTGCAGAGGCAACAGCTTCCGCAGATCCCAAATCCTCATCAACCTCAGAGCTGTCTGAAAAGCCGGCCATCGCGCTTGAAGAAACTATGTCAGCCTCAATGGAGCAATATCTGATCACCGACCAACCTTTGGCTGACGATGAAGCAAATGCAGAGAGTGAAATAGAGCGGGAAGCGGAGCCAGCGCCCGAACCCAAATTGCTCCAGGCACCGGCAAGACAGCCGGATGCACCATTGGTCGACACGGAAGCGCTATCCGAATTGCTCAGCTCATGTCCGACCAGCACCGATCCTGCCTTGGATCAAGTGTTCAAACCTATCGAACGGGAAAGACCTCCCGCCCTGGCTGCTGAGATCGCAAATCGGCCAATCGATCCTATCCCGCGTCATAACGCTCTGGCAGATCCCAATGCCAAGGTTTTGACCCGGCTGCGCCTTTGGATCATGCGCTTCTTTGAACCAAAGGTTCCGGCACGAACCGAAGCAGGTGCTCGGCTCTCAGTTGAACAATTGGTCGAACTGCGATCAGACTTGGCCACGATCCAAAAAAGAGTCGATCGAATTATTGCTGCCAATCGCAGCTAGCGCGTTCTCAGTAGAGCAAATGCGTCTGGATCGCCTCTGACCAGGCCTCTTCGTCGCGCGAAGCCATTGCGTCCAGATCGCCCGGCTGCGCCTGACTGTCATCAACCCACTCGCGCAATGACGGCCCGCCATTGATGACGTCAATCGCAAGCCGATCAAGCTCATACTCGTACGGAAAATCCCTCCACAGATCGTAAGCGGAATAGAGCTGACGGATCGCCTTGAACGTCAGCGCCTGCAGTCGCCAGGGCTGGAACGCTGTATGATCATAATGGACAACTTCAGCGTGTATCATCAATGCGTTACAGAGCATTCCTGCGTGCTTGTGGAAAGTGGGTTCAAACCAGCAGTCGCGAATGGCGCAACCCTGCATCCAGTCTGGCGCAAGTCGATGCATTTCTCCCAAAACCTTCTTCGCGTCCACATCGGGTGCACCGAACAACACCTCCAGTGGCCGGGTCGTCCCTCGCCCTTCTGACAGCGTCGTGCCTTCAAGCATGACGGTCCCAGCGTAGCACCGCGCCATGTTCAGGCTGGCAGCATTGGGGCTTGGATTGACCCAGACGCGCGATGAAGGCCAGCCATAGCCATCGCTGCTATTGGGCTGCCAACCCTGCATCGCAACCACGCGATAATCGACGTCGAGCCGGTAGTGGTCGACGAACCAATGCCCCATTTCACCGAGCGTCAATCCATGCCGCATTGGCATTGGCCCAGCACCGACAAAGCTCTCCTGTCCGGGGATGAGAGCCGTTCCCTCGATTGGCCGCCCGGCAGGATTGGGCCGATCAAGCACCCAGACCTGCTTGCCTCCCTTTGCCGCTTCTTCCAGCAGGTAGAGCAGCGTTGTGACAAAGGTGTAGATCCGACAGCCGAGGTCCTGCAGGTCAAACAGAAAGACGTCGGCAGTCGACATCATTTGTCCGGTGGGCCGCCGCACTTCGCCGTAGAGCGAGAAGACGGGTATGCCATAGGCCGGATCCATCTCATCCGCGGTCTCCACCATATTGTCTTGCTTGTCGCCTTTGAGGCCGTGTTGCGGTCCAAAAGCGCTGGTCACACTAACCCCTGCTCCGATCAGCGCATCAAGGCTATGCGTGAGATCCTCGGTGACGCTGGCCGGATGAGCAACCAAGGCAACCCGCTTTCCCTGCAGCTCAGCGAGCAATTCAGGACTCTCCAGGAGGTGATCGATTCCGAACTTCATGGATGATGGGTTGGGACAGGCCCGCCATAAAGGCAATGGTATTTCGCCGGTGAAAAGCGTATAACTTGCACCATGGATTGGACCGTTGCCATCGCTGCCGCCCTATGGGCGATCATTCTCGGTGGCGCTGGTGGAGCGCTAACCGAAATCGGCGAGTGGTACCGAAACCTCAAGAAACCCAGCTGGCAGCCACCGGATTGGGCCTTCGGACCAGCGTGGGCGCTGATCTTGGGCTTAGCTGCCTGGAGCCTCTACCTCGCCTCAATGGCATCGTCGACGACCGAGGATCGCGTGCTGATCGGGACCTTGTTCGGGCTGAACTTCATCCTTCATCTGGCGTGGTCGCCACTGTTCTTCAAAGCCAAGCGGCCGGACTGGGCTCTGATCGAGAATGTTTTCCTGTGGCTCTCGGTTTTGGCATTGGTGGTGGTGCTTTCGACATATTCCAGCCTCGCAGCATGGCTTAATGTGCCGTATCTGGCTTGGGTCAGCTTCGCGATGTTTCTCAATTGGAAAATCGTCCAGCTCAACCGCCCGTTTGGCCAAGCTCCAGACGCGGCCTAGCGGTGTACGATCATTTGCCGACAAGCTTCAGAGTGGAAATCTGGCTTGCCCGGACCAAACGCCAGTGCCCAATATTGAAGCGCGCCGTTTTGGTTTTCGATCACCGCGGACAAGCCGATTTGAGCGGGGTCGGCAAGCTCCGCGACTACATTTGCCCGCAGCACCAACTCGCCTGACCCATTTGTCTCATTGCAAGAGCTGGCGAGTGCGATGGCTTCGACCGGTGCTTGGCGCATGCCTTCGCGATAGCGGTCAAACTGATACGCCGCCCACTGACCCGAAGGGGCGAAATTGAACTCGCAATAGCCTTGCGCTCCAATCTCTTGCCAAAAGACCTCGAAACAGGTTGTCCTCCAGAGCTCATCTGCCCTGACCGACGGAGCGTTCGGCGGAAGCCTGATGCCGCTAATCCTGCCATCGAGCCGGAATTCCGCTTCAAACCCAGTCTCTGTCAGGCTGATTTGAGCCAAAACAGCCTTGATCGGGCCAAGTTCGCAAGTGTGATGCAGCATAAGGGGAGTCATGCCCTCGGCCTATTGTCGTGAAACAATACTCGCAAGAGGCTTGGGGCTGGATGGGAAGACTGTTAGAGGCCCGCGCATCATGAGCACTTACGATTCCGATCTGCTGCGCCTGCTTGAACAGCGTGGCTACATTCACCAAATCACCGATGCCGGGGCATTGGATCAACTTGCCGCTAAGCAGGTTGTGCCTGGCTATATCGGTTTCGACGCGACAGCGCCCAGTTTGCACGTTGGCAGTCTGGTGCAGATCATGATGCTCCGTCGCCTGCAACAGACCGGCCACAAGCCGATTGTCGTGATGGGAGGCGGGACCACCAAGGTCGGAGATCCATCGGGCAAGGACGAGAGTCGGAAATTGCTGACGCCTGAAGTGATCCAAGGCAACATTGCCTCGATCCGGACGGTGTTTGAGCGCCTGCTGACCTTTGGTGATGGGCCAACCGATGCGATTATGGTCGACAATGACGAGTGGTTGAGCGCGCTTGGCTATGTTGAATTGCTGCGTGATGTGGGGCCGCATTTTACCATCAATCGTATGCTGACGTTTGACTCGGTTCGTCTTCGGCTCGACCGCGAGCAGCCGCTAACCTTCCTCGAGTTCAATTACATGATATTGCAGGCTTATGATTTCCTTGAACTGGCCCGGCGCTATGATTGTCGCCTGCAAATGGGCGGCAGCGACCAATGGGGCAATATCGTCAACGGCATGGAGCTGTCGCGGCGCATGGAAGGCCGCGAGTTGTTTGGCTTGACCACCCCACTGCTTACGACGGCTGACGGATCGAAAATGGGCAAGACCGCTGCCGGCGCCGTCTGGCTCAATGAGGACCAGCTCCCTGCATACGACTTCTGGCAATATTGGCGGAACAGCGATGACCGCGATGTCGGCCGGTTTCTTAGACTGTTCACCGATCTTCCGCTTGAAGAGATTGCGCGGTTGGAAGCGCTGGAAGGCGCGGAGATCAATGACGCCAAGGTCGTTTTGGCCAATGAGGTCACGCGCTTGGTTCGTGGCGATGAAGCGGCACGCGCTGCGGAAGCAACAGCGCGCGAGACCTTTGCTGGCGGCGGCGCGGGAGAAGATCTGCCCTCGCTATCGGTCGGTGCCGACGGCATGCGGATCGGAGCTGTTCTGACCGAGATCGGTTTCACCGCGTCCAATGGTGAGGCAAAGCGCAAACTGGCCGAAGGTGCGGTCAAGATTGACGGCGAAACGATCAATGATCCCGGTTTCCTGGTACAGCCAGACGAGACCGCGACCCTCAAGCTGAGCCTCGGCAAAAAGAAGCACGGGTTGGTCACACGATAGTCAAGAAATCACCCTCAAACGCATTTGGTGAGCGGCAGCTTTACCAAATGTCAGCCTTTATTGCGCATTAGGGGCATTGCCCAGCAGTAACAGGAGGACCGAGGGCCGTGACAGCGGGAGCAAATCTCAGCGTAACCGATATGCGCCGCGCGGCGCGTCATCCGGTGGATTTTCCGGTCATCGTGGAGCATTTTGCCCATGGCGATCTCAATCTCCACGTCTGCAATATTTCTGCCCATGGCTTCATGATTGATGATGCTGGCAAGCTTGGCCGCGGTGATCGCGTGATCATACGTCTGCCGATTGTTGGACGAATCGAAGCCTATGTGATTTGGACCCGCGACAATCGCGCCGGCTTCCAGTTTGAGCGCATTATCCGACTCGACGACTTCGTTTCGATCATCGACACGTTGCAGCCCAATCCACGCCTGCGCCGCAATCGCTGATAAGTAGCCGGGCAAGACCCACAAAAAGATTAGCTTGCTTGGCAGGCACTGATCCACCTGCCATGGGCACGGAGTGACTGAGTCAGCCCCCGTTCCTTCCCACCCCTTTCAGATCCATAATTTCCGCGCCTACTGGCTGTGCCGCCTGGCCATGACTCTGGCGCAATACGCCATGCTGCTGGTGATCCAGTGGCAAGCCTATAACCTCGCGCGCGACAGCGGCATGAATGTCGCGGAAGGGTCGGGCACACTCGCCATCATTGGGCTGCTCCAATTCCTGCCCTTGTTTGTGCTCACGCCCTTTTCGGGCCTGGCAGCTGATCGGTTCGATCGCCGACTCCTCGGAATATTGACAATCCTGCTTCAACTGGGCTGCGCAGCGGCCCTGGCCTGGTACAGCTGGAGCGATGCTGTGACGCTGCCGCTGCTGTTCGTTGTGGCAATCGTGCTTGGTGTGGCTCGCGGCTTTGCTGGCCCGGCGCTCTCTGCGCTCGCCCCCAACCTTGTCCCAAAGGCAATCCTGCCTACAGCCATCGCTCTTTCATCGATCTCCTGGCAGGTCGGCGCTCTGGTGGGACCGGCGATCGGCGCCATCCCATACGCAATTGAACCAGCCCTGCCCTACCTCATCGCCACTGCCCTGTTCGCAATCTCGACCTTGGCGCTGTTGTCGGTTGGCAAGGTCCCGCAACCCGAAATGCGCAAGGATCAGCGACCGATTGGCGCAATCGTCGATGGCTTGCGCTATGTCGTTCAAAACAAGATGGTGTTGGGCGCGATCACGCTAGACCTGTTTGCTGTGTTCCTAGCCGGTGCCAATGCGCTGATACCGGTCTTTGCAAGAGACATCATACAAACCGATGAAACTGGTTTGGCCCTGCTGGCCTCGTCGACTCCCGCTGGCGCATTGGTGACGGCGATCTTCTTCTCATTCCGCCCGCTCAAGAGCGAGGTTGGCCCCAAGATGCTGGGTGCGGTCGCAGTGTTCGGCCTGGCAACGATAGTCTTCGGCTTCTCGTCATTCTTGCCACTCAGTATGGCGATGCTGTTCGTAATCGGCGCATCAGACATGTTCAGTGTCTATGTTCGGCAATCGCTGATCCAGCTCCATACACCCGACGACAAGCGCGGGCGGGTTTCGTCCGTCAGTATGATGACCATTAGCGCATCGAATGAAGGCGGCGATGCCTTTTCCGGAAGTCTCGCCTTCCTGATCGGCCCGATCGCCGCTGTCGTCGCTGGTGGAGCCGGTGCCATCGCCACGGTTCTCTTGTGGAGCAGGCTGTTTCCGGTGCTTCGCACCACAAAGACCTTCGATCCGCCAGACAATTTGCTAATAGACCCCCAGAACAAAGATCCGCAGGAGGCCTGAGATGAAAGCTGCAAACATCCTCGAGACGATTGGCAATACGCCGCACATTCGCTTGTCGCGCCTGTTTCCCGACCACGAAGTGTGGCTCAAGTCGGAAAGGGCCAATCCTGGTGGATCAATCAAGGATCGTATCGCCTTAGCGATGATCGAGGATGCTGAGGCCTCTGGTGATCTAAAGCCAGGTGGCACGATTGTTGAGCCAACCAGCGGCAACACCGGCATTGGACTGGCGATGGTCGCGGCGGTCAAAGGCTACAAGGTGATCCTGGTGATGCCTGAATCGATGTCGATTGAACGTCGCCGCCTGATGCTCGCTTACGGAGCCAGCTTCGACCTCACCCCGAAGGAAAAGGGGGTCAAAGGCGCGATTGAGCGTGCGATCGAGATCGTCGAGAGCACCGATGGCGCTTGGATGCCATCGCAGTTTGAAAACCCCTCCAATGTCTCTGTCCATGTGCGGACGACCGCCCAAGAGATCCTGGCTGATTTTGCCGATGATCCGATTGACGTGATGATCACGGGCGTTGGAACCGGCGGACACCTGACCGGCTGTGCTGAAGAACTAAAGCGCACCTGGTCAGGGATGAAAGCTTATGGCGTTGAGCCAGAACTGTCGCCCGTAATCAGCGGTGGGCAACCAGGCCCGCACCCAATTCAGGGGATCGGCGCCGGCTTCATTCCTGGCAACCTTCACACCGATGCGATTGATGGTGCAATTCCCATTGATGCCGAAGACGCCAAGGGAATGGCACGCAGAGCCGCACGCGAGGAAGGCATGTTAATTGGTATCTCCTCGGGGGCGACTCTGGCTGCAATCGCCAAGAAGCTGCCGGAACTGGAGGCTGGCGCACGCGTGCTTGGTTTCAATTATGACACCGGTGAACGCTACTTGTCGGTTCCAGAATTCCTGCCCGTCGAATAATTGTCGCATTATTCCAAGCGCTGGGCATTGAATATCGTCAGATTCGATTCAGCTGCCGAAGAGTAGCTACAAAAGTGCGATCAAGGACTGTATTTCCATGCCGTTGTCGAACGGATTCGGACTGTTGGCCAACGCCCCCGGGCGGCCTCTTCACTACCGCTTCTTCAAACGGCAGCGGCACCGTGTGAACGACGCAATCGCAAAATCCTCAAAGATTTCAAATGATCCGGTGCTCGATCCTACGCAGTTCGAATGGTCTCAGAAAGTCGCCGAACATTGGAAGACCATACGCGATGAGGCTCTCGAGGTCTGCCGTCACAAGGACGCGATTCCGCCGCTCCGGGAAGTCTCGCCCGATCACCGCCGAATCATGAAGAACGACACCTGGCGTAGCTTCTTCTTGATCGGCTACGGCAATCGGATCGAAGAGAATATCGCCCGTGCCCCCAGAACCACAGAGCTGGTTGCACAAATTCCGGGTCTCAATTCCGCGTTCTTTTCGATCCTTGCTCCGGGATCGCTCATCACACCGCATCGCGGAGTGACCAAAGCCTTCATCACCGCTCATCTGGGGCTCGTTATCCCAGCGCAACGTGAAGAATGCTGGATGCGGATCGACGACCAACGAGTGCTGTGGGAAAACGGCAAGTGGCTCACATTTGACGACACTTATGAGCACGAAGTCCGCAACGAAAGCGACGAAACAAGGATCGTGCTGCTCTGCCAAATCAAGCGGCCGTTGGGTCAGCCGGGCCGGTTCCTAGCGGATGCCTTGATGGGCTATGTCAGACGCAGCCAGTTCGTGCAGGAAGCCAAGGACAATCTCAGCGATTGGGAAGCCGCATTCGCCAAGGCTGAGCGAGACGATTAGTCCCTAGCGGCAACACATAAGGGCCCGGCCTTCGATGACCGAGCCCTTTCTAGCCCTAAGATTTGCTGATCAGGCCGCGGTGGCGAAGGCCTCTTCAGGCAGCGCCATCATATTGTCGCTGCCTGCTTCCAGCTTACGACGCAGCGCGCCCGCATCCGGCAGGAAGCGCTCGCCATAATAGGCCGCGGACGTCAGCTTGGCCTCGTAGAACGCGGCGTCCTCAGGCGAGCCCTCAAGCGCTTGAACAGCAACCTTGCCCATTTTCAGCCAGAACAAGCCCAGCGTCACGATGCCCATGATGTGCATATAGTGATGCGCGCCCGCACCGAGGTGGTTCGGGTTGGCCATGGCATTCTGCATGAACCACATAGTGGCGGCCTTTTGCTCGCCGAGTGCTTTCTCAAGCTGTTCAGCCAGACCTTTGAGGGCGTCGATTTCCTTCGCCGAAGCGATCTCTTCATCGATCATGGCAAAGAAAGCTTGGACGGCCCGGCCGCCCTTGGAAGCGAGCTTACGTCCGCAAAGATCCATCGCCTGCACACCATTCGTGCCTTCGTAGATCATGGCAATCCGGCTATCGCGAACGAACTGCTCCATGCCCCATTCGCGGACGTAGCCGTGTCCGCCATAGACCTGCTGCATGTTGTTGGCGATGTCATAACCCTTGTCGGTGCCATAGCCTTTGATCACCGGCGTCATCAGACCGATCAGATCATCCGCCATCTGACGCTCTTCCTCGGTCTGAGCCTTGTGAGTCAGGTCAACCTGAAGCGCACCCCACATACACAGCGCTCGCATGCCTTCGTTGAACACCTTGGCATCCATCAGCATCCGGCGAACATCGGGGTGCACGAAAATCGGATCAGCCTTGGCATCAGTGTCTGCAGGGCCAGTCAGCGCGCGGCCCTGACGACGATCGAGCGCGTAAGTCACGCCGTTCTGATAGGACACTTCAGCCTGTGCCAGACCTTGCAGGCCGACGCCCAGTCGCGCGGCGTTCATCATCACGAACATCGCGGCGAGGCCCTTGTTTTCCTCACCAACCATCCAGCCCTTGGCGCCGTCATAATTGAGCACGCAAGTGGCGTTGCCATGGATGCCCATCTTCTTCTCGATCGAACCGCAGCTTACGCCATTGCGCTCGCCTGGCTCACCACTGTCATCAAGAATGAATTTGGGGACGATGAACAGTGAAATACCCTTTGAGCTGTCAGGAGCGCCTGGAGTCTTCGCCAGAACCAGGTGAATGATGTTGCTTGTGAGGTCATGTTCGCCAGCAGAGATGAAGATCTTGGTGCCGGTGATGGCGTAAGAGCCATCGCCTTGCGGCACCGCCTTTGTGCGGATCATGCCGAGGTCGGTTCCGCAATGCGGCTCGGTCAGGTTCATCGTGCCAGACCATTCACCCGAGATCATCTTCGGAGCGTAGGTCGCCTTTTGCTCATCGCTTCCCGCGGCAAGGATCGCGGCGATCGCGCCATTGGTCAGTCCGGGATACATGCCGAAAGCCTGGTTGGCCGAAGCGGTGTATTCTTCCAGCACCATGCCGAGCGTGTGTGGCAGGCCCTGACCGCCGAACTCTTCCGGCTGCGACAGCGTGCCCCAACCCGCTTCGGTGTAAGCCTGGTAGGCTTCCTTGAAGCCGTCTGGCGTGGTCACCGATCCATCATCATGCCTTGTGCAACCTTGCTCGTCGCCGATCTGATTGATCGGAGCCAGCACCTCGGAACAGAACTTGCCAGCTTCATTAACGATCGTGTCGATCATGTCTTGCGTGGCATTCTCAAAGCCCGGAAGATTTCCGTAGCTGGCGAGATCCAGCATTTCGTTGAGAAGAAAGCGCGTGTCGCGTGTTGGGGCAGTATAGGTCGGCATCTCTGGATCCCTTAAATCAGAGTTGATTGTTCAAAATTGCTTGTGTGGCCTAACCGAGGTCGAGTTGTTCAATCTCGGCAACAAATTCGGTCAGCTCTTTGATCGACGAATCAATGTCGGCACGCTGCTTCTTGAGCTTCGCAACATGGGCTCGACACTTCTCGATCGTAACGCGGCGCTGCTCAACTCGGCCATCGTCAAGGTCATAAAGATCGATCATCTCGCGAATCTCGGTCAGGCTGAAGCCGACGTTCTTGGCGCGCATGATCCACGCCAGGCGAGCCCGATCGCGCTTGGAATAAACTCGGGTCAAACCGACGCGCGCAGGGGCGATCAATCCTTCATCTTCGTAGAAACGCAGCGCACGGGCTGTACACCCAAATTCGCCCGTCAGGTCTGAGATCGAGAATTGCTCTCGCTCAAGCTTGTCAGGGCGATCAAGATGCGCGCCATTGCGGCGATTGGTCGAAGCGTCGGCCCCAGTGGCCTCGGCTTTGCCGTCGGACGAATGTGCAGGTGCTGTAGCCATGATTCGATGACTACCTTACCTTTACGTGAGCGTCAAGTATTGACCTTTACGAGAGATCCATCTTCAATCCGGCGATAGAAGCATGACTTTCGGCCAGTGTGGCAAGTCGGCCCCGCCGGCTTGGCATAAATGACCAAAGCGTCTTGGTCACAATCAATCCGGATCTCACGCGCTTCGAGGAAGTGCCCCGATGTCTCGCCCTTGGTCCACAGCTTCTGGCGCGAGCGAGACCAAAAAGTGACCTTCCCCGTCTCAAACGTCAGGTCGATCGCTTCCTGGTTCATATAGGCGACGACCAGGACTTCATGGTCATCCTGGTCCAACACCACACAGGTCAGCAGACCACGAGAATCGAATTTGGGCAGGAATTCCTTTCCTTCCTCAATTCGTTCCTTGTCGGGTTGGCAGCAGCCTTTCTCTTCGCCGGACACGGTCTGCACTCCTCGGTGAATCGCCGCTCAGATGCGACGATTTGTTGCACGATAACCACAGCATGGAGTCAAAATCCAAGACTGCGTGAGATCAACCTTTCAGAATTAAGACTCTAATGGGACATACCCTCTCCACGAGCCCTTGTGGTTCGTCAACCGAACATTCGGTGCCGCAGAGCGCCAGGTTCAGGGGGTAAATTGGATCAAGCCAAACGCGGGGTGTTGGTAGGTTCAATTGAACGATGAGGGATAAGGTCCTGGTAGCCAAGTTAGGGGGTGGCTGCCTGAGCTCTTTAGAGCGGATCTGCATCATTTCGTCACGTGGCGCCCGAGGCTTAGCGGCCTCGGGCGTTTTCGTTGGCACTCCCATATTCTGCTTCCCCAGCGGATAATCATCCAATCACCCTGGCAAAGCACGCAATCGCAACGCTCCGCGCGCCGGCGCGCTTCATCACGCGAACGCAGGCATCGCTTGTCGCTCCACTCGTCAGAACATCATCGACAAGAACAACGTGAGCATCCTGGATACGCTCAGCAAATCTGGGCCGGATCGCAATCGCCGGATTCAGCGCCCTGAATCGAGCTCTTTTGTCGAGGCCGCCCAAGCTTGGGGTGTATCTGACCCGCGTAAGGGCATCGACCAGCAGTTCTCCCTTTTCCAATCGCGCCAACTCCCCCGCCAACAGTGCCGACTGATTGTAGCCGCGCTGCCAAAGCCGAAGTGGGTGCAAAGGCACGGGGACCAGTATCTGTCCTGGCTTGGGATCTGGCATTCGTGCGGCAATTGTCCGCCCGAGCAATTTGGCGAGCCCAATCATGCCCCCGTGCTTGAGTTTGAGCACGAGCTGCCGAGAAGCCTCATTGTAGCGAGTGACGGCTGTGATCCCGTCGTGCAACGGTGCTTTGGCCAAACAGGCACCACATTGCACGGTTTGCCTCAGCCTTTCACTGGGGAGTGGCCAATTGCAGCTCTCGCAAACCGGTTCGCACAACAGCTCGAGCTCCTGCCAGCAAGCCGCGCAAACCCCATTCTGCTTGGCAATCGCTTTACCGCACAGCGGACAGCGCGGCGGATAGAGCAAATCCACCACGGGAGACATCAAATCGGCAAGCTGCGACCCCCACCTCATGTTTCGGATGTCGCATAGCTTGCACTCTGTAGGCAAGCACGGCAGGCACAAGGGCATGAACCGGGCACCCCCAACAATCTTCGAACGCAGGAGAGCCACGGCCAAATGGGCCCGAGCGCGCGCGCGTCAGCGCAATGCGCAAGCAGCGAGCTATCTGCTCGATACGATCATCGAGGACTTGCTTGATCGATTTGCCTTTATGCGGCTTGCACCGTCACAAGCTCTGATAATTGGCGACGCGGCCGACGGTTTGCGATCAGCGTTGGCCGAACAAAAGGTTTCTACTGAGCTTGGGATATTGGGCGAGTTCGATGAAGAGGCGCCCGGACCCGCGCTGCGGTTCGATCTGATCGTGCATCTTCTGGGGCTGGCCATGGTCAATGATCTCCCCGGCGCGCTGATCCACGCCCGCAATGCCCTGGCCGAGGGTGGACTGTTCGTCGCTGCCTTCCCGGGCGCCGGGAGCCTCCCCAAGCTGCGCCAGATAGCTTTGGCCGCGGACGGCGATCGCCCCGCCGCGCGAATCCATCCGCAGGTCGATAACCGCGCTGGAACCGCGCTGCTCGAACGCGCTGGGTTTGCACGCCAAGTGGTCGATAGCTATCCGATCAACGTGCGCTTTTCTTCGTTGGAGCGGATGCTGTCAGACCTGCGCGATCACGGCCTCGCTGCTTCGCTGGCCAGCCCTGCCCCGGCTCTCACCAAGGACTGGCTGGCGCGCGCGCACCAAGCTTTCGACGATCTGCGCGAAGATGACGGCAAGGTTACCGAGACCTTCGAAATCCTCGTCCTGACCGGGTGGCGCTAGTCTGCCAGTGCCGCCTGCGCCGCTGCCAAACGAGCGATCGGTACGCGATAGGGTGAGGCACTGACGTAATCGAGTCCGGTTTGCTCGCAGAACGCGATGCTCGCCGGATCGCCTCCATGCTCGCCGCAAATACCAAGCTTGATGTCGGGCCGGGTCTCACGCCCACGCTCCGCTGCCAGCTCGACCAATTGACCAACCCCTTCAACATCCAGACTGACGAAAGGATCGCGCGCGAAGATGCCCTTGTCGACATAGGGCGCGAGGAACTTGGCAGAGTCATCGCGTGACACGCCCAAAGTGGTCTGCGTCAGATCGTTGGTGCCAAAGCTGAAGAAGGCACCCTCCTCCGCAATCTCGCCCGCCATCAAGGCGGCGCGCGGCAATTCGATCATGGTTCCGACCAGGTAATCGACCCGCGCGCCCTTCTCCGCAAAGACCTCTTCAGCGGTCTTGTCGACCAAAGCCTTGAGGATTGCCAATTCGCGCTTGGTCGCCACCAGCGGGATCATGATCTCCGGCAGCGGTGCTTCGCCGCTTGAGGCCTGCACATCGCAGACTGCCTCGAAGATCGCGCGGGCCTGCATCTCGTAGATTTCCGGGAAAGTGATGCCGAGGCGACAGCCACGGTGGCCCAGCATCGGGTTGAACTCGTGCAGCTCACCTGCGCGGCGCTTGAGATGATCGACCCCTAGTCCCGTGACATTCGACAGTTCGTCAAATTCGGCATCACCATGCGGGAGGAATTCGTGTAGCGGCGGATCGAGCAGCCGGATAGTACACGGCAGCCCGCGCATCACTTCAAATATTTGCGTGAAGTCAGCGCGCTGTTCTGGCAATAATTTGTCGAGCGGAGCGCGGCGTCCACGCTCATCTTCGGCAAGGATCATCTGGCGCACGGCGCTGATCCGACTGGCGTCGAAGAACATATGCTCGGTCCGACACAGGCCGATGCCTTCGGCGCCAAATTGCCGCGCCATCTTGCAGTCCGCCGGGGTCTCGGCATTGGTCCGCACACGCATCCGGCGATGAACATCCGCCCATTCCATCAAAGTGCCGAAATCGCCGGCAAGCTCTGGCTCGACCGTCGGGACCATGCCAAGCATGACTTGGCCATTCGCCCCGTCGAGCGTGATCTCATCGCCCTGCTTGAGCTCTTGCGTTCCGATCCGCAGGGTCCGGCTTTCGATATCGATCGAGACCGCGCTGGCACCTGAGACACAGGGTCGACCCATGCCGCGCGCAACAACCGCCGCGTGCGAGGTCATACCTCCGCGAGCGGTCAGAATGCCTTGCGCCGCGTGCATACCGTGGATGTCCTCCGGCGAGGTTTCGACTCGCACCAGTATCACCTTCTCACCACGCTGAGACCATTGTTCTGCCGTGTCGGCATCGAGCACGATCTTGCCCGCAGCCGCGCCCGGCGAGGCCGGCAGGCCGGTGGTCAGAACATTGCGTTCGGCATCGGGATCGAGAGTCGGGTGCAGCAATTGATCCAGCGCCATCGGATCAACCCGCAGGATGGCGGTCTTCTGATCGATCAGCCCTTCGCCAACCATCTCGACCGCCATCTTGAGCGCAGCCTTGGCGGTCCGCTTGCCCGAGCGGGTCTGCAGCATCCATAGCTTGCCGCGCTCGACCGTGAACTCGATGTCCTGCATGTCGCGATAATGGCTCTCGAGCAGGTCAAACACGCGAGCGAGCTCGGTGTAGGCATCGGGCAGAGCCTCTTCCATCGACAGCGGTTTGGCACCAGCGGCCTCTCGCGCAGCCTTGGTCAGATATTGCGGCGTACGAATCCCGGCGACCACGTCTTCGCCTTGGGCGTTGATCAGATACTCGCCGTAATAAGCGCGCTCACCCGTGGCCGGATCGCGGGTGAAGGCCACGCCGGTGGCGCTGGTCTCACCCATATTGCCGAACACCATGGCCTGTACATTGACTGCGGTGCCCCAGTCGGCGGGAATGTCATTCAGCCGGCGATAGACTTTTGCTCGGTCGCTGTCCCAGCTGTCGAACACTGCGGCGATTGCGCCCCACAGCTGTTCATTGACGTCCTGCGGAAAGGCCTTGCCGAGCTCGTCCTGAACGATGCCCTTGTATTCATCGACCAGAGTGCGCCATTCCTCTGCCGACAGCTCCGTGTCAGCGTAATAGCCATTGTCTTCCTTGGTTATCTCCAGCGCTTCTTCAAACAGGCCGTGATCGATCCCCAGCACAACGTCCGAATACATCTGGATGAAGCGGCGATAGCTGTCCCAGGCAAAGCGCTCGTCACCAGAGGTGCTGGCGAGACCTTCAACCGTGGTATCGTTGAGACCGAGGTTCAGCACGGTGTCCATCATGCCCGGCATCGAGACGCGCGCACCTGAGCGGACCGAAACCAGCAGCGGGTCAGCCGCATCGCCAAATGTCTTGCCGACGCTGGCTTCAATATGCGCGAGCGCTTTTGCCACGTCGCCACGCAGCGCTTCGCCGAAGTCAGAGCCTTCCTGCAGATAGCGCACGCATTCTTCGGTGGTGATCGTGAAACCGGGAGGGACCGGCAATCCGATGCTGGCCATCTCGGCAAGGTTCGCGCCCTTGCCGCCGGTGATCACCTTGTCCTTTTGGCGGGGATCGTCATGCGCGGCGCTGCCGCCAAAAGGATAGACCGTCGTCATCTGCGTGTGCCTTTCTGGCAATTCCTACTGGATGGAACACATGGAACAGGGTTCTTAGGCAATTATCCTAGCCTTCGATCCTGCCGAAATCGGCAACCCGATGGACCGCGTTACGGAATCGCGCGAGAAGCGCGAGACGAGCGGTGCGCTTGTTCTCATCGGGATCATTGACCGTAACCTCTTCAAAAAAGGCATCTATTGGATCGCGTAGCAGGGCCAGCGCCGCCATGGCATCCTCAAAACGCTCATACTTCACGCAATCGGTTGCTTTGGGGCCGGCGTTTGCGAGCGCGTCAGCTAGGGCTTTCTCTGCTTTCTCAGGTTCGTAGGAAAGCGGTTTGTCGACATCGTCTGACCAATCTTCCTTTTTAAGGATATTGGCCGCGCGTTTGTAGCCGGCGAGGAGGTTCGCACCGTCTTCACTGCCCAGGAAGGCCGAGAGAGCCCGCGCCCGCGCTTCAATGCGATCGATCCGCATATCTGTCTGCCCGTCCCAATCACGCGAGGCGTTGATGAAATCATGCCTCACACCTTCATCACGCAGCTGTACCGCCAAGCGATCGACCAGAAAATCGGCGAGCTTGCGTGCGAGGTCGGGGCGAGGCTGCCCATCCCAGGCGTGAGCGACCGTATCAATCGATAGTTTGAGCCCGTTTGCCTGGATCAATCGAAGATAGCCGAGCGCGGCCCTTCGCAACGCAAAAGGATCCTTGGAGCCTGTTGGCAGAATGTCGATTTTGAAGAAGCTCAACAGATTGTCGAGCTTGTCGGCCAGGCTCACCGCAACAGTTATCGGCGCGGTCGGAACATCATCGCTTTGGCCGACTGGCTTGTAATGATCGCGGATCGCATCGGAAACTTGCGGATCGAGCCTTTCCTTCTCGGCGTAATAACCGCCCATGAGACCTTGCAGTTCGGGAAATTCACCGACCATTTCGGTGACCAGATCCACCTTGCACAGCTCACCAGCCTGACGCGCCAGCTCGCGATCGCCATTGGGCTCCTTGGCGTCAAACACCAACCACCCTGCCAGCTTGGTCACTCGCTCAACCTTGTCCGCAACGGTGCCCAGCTTCTCATGGAAGGTGATCCGCTCGAGCCCCTTGGCGTGATCGGCCAGTGTGGTCTTCTGATCGAGCTCCCAAAAGAAGCGCGCGTCCGATAGCCGCGCAGCAAGCACCTTGCGATTGCCATCGACCACCACTGCAGGATCATCCGCCGCGATGTTGGAGGTGCAGATAAAGGCATTGGCGAGCCCGCCCTTGCCGGTCGGCGAAGGGTCTTCGCAGACGAAATACTTCTGGTTCACCCGCGCGGTGAGCTGGATCACTTCGGGCGGGACGTCGAGATAGCTTTCATCAAATCGCCCCAGCAGCGGCACCGGCCATTCGGTCAGGCCGGCATTCTCGACCACCAGACCTTCATCCTCAATCACGCTAAGCCCGACAGCCTTGGCCGCCTTGCGCGCGCCTTCGCGGATCACGCCCGCACGGACCTCATGATCGACGATGACATGCGCGGCCTGAAGCTTGCCGACGTAGTCATCCACGGAGTCAATTATCAACTCACCGTCTGAATGAAAACGATGCCCGACTGTGGTGTTGGAGGAAACCAAGCCAGTTTCGAGCTTTTCGAGATGCAGTCCCTCCGACGCATCGACGTAGACGTTTGCTCCATCCAGACTAATCTTCAATGTACGGTCGTCTAAAATTGCAAGGACCGACGAAAGAGGTCGAACCCAGCGCAGACTTGCCGGAGAGATTGAGGTCTCCCCCCAACGCATCGATTTCGGCCAAGAGAACCTATAAACGAGCAATGGTATGTGCACTGAAAGCAGTTCCTCGATACTCCGAGATGCTACTTCTTTTACCGCAAAATAGGTCGCCCGGCCTTTGACATCGCGCGTTTCGAGCTGTTCGCGGGTCACGCCATTCTTGCGGCAGAATCCATCGATAGCCTGGTCCGGTGCGCCCACTGGCGGCCCCTTGGCCTCTTCCCGCACCGCTTCGGTTTCAAGCGGAAGATCGCGCGCGATCAGCGCAAGACGGCGCGGAGTCGACCAAACAGTAATGTCGCCGGTGGTGACGCCCGCTGTATCCATCTCACGCCGGAACAGCTTTTCAAGCTCAGCGCGTGCGCCCTTTTGCATCCGCGCGGGGATTTCTTCGCTGCGGAGTTCAAGCAGGAAATCAGCCATCACACCAAACTCCAGTCAGGATATTTGGTGGTCCATTCCGGGGTCATCTTCTCCGCGTATTTCTCACACGAAGAGCGCGCGAGATCACGCACCCGGCCCATATAGCTGGCGCGTTCCTGCACACTGATCACGCCGCGGGCTTGCAAAAGGTTGAAGATGTGGCTGGCTTCGATCGCTTGCTCATAGGCCGCGATTGGAACATCGGCCGCAAGCGCGTTCTGACATTCGGCCTCGGCCTTGTTGAACAGATCGAACAGGCCATCGGTGTCAGCGACTTCGAAGTTCCACTTCGACATCTGCCGTTCGTTCTCGAGGAAGACTTCTCCATAAGTGACGCCCTGCTGATTAAAAGCGAGGTCGTACACATTGTCGACGCCCTGGATATACATGGCTAGCCGCTCGAGCCCGTAGGTCAATTCGCCGGCGACCGGCTTGCAATCAAAGCCTCCCATTTGCTGGAAATAGGTGAATTGGGTGACTTCCATCCCATCGCACCAAACTTCCCAGCCCAGACCCCAAGCACCCAAAGTGGGCGATTCCCAGTCATCCTCAACAAATCGGATGTCGTGCTTGAGCGGATCGACCCCGATCTTGCGCAGGCTCTCGAGATAGAGCTCCTGAATGTCGCTTGGGCTCGGCTTCAGTATCACTTGGTATTGATAATAATGTTGCAGCCGGTTGGGGTTCTCACCATAGCGGCCGTCGGTCGGACGACGGCACGGCTGCACAAACGCCGCGTTCCACGGCTCTGGCCCCAACGCGCGAAGGGTAGTCGCGGTGTGGAAGGTCCCCGCCCCCATGCGCATGTCATAGGGTTGCAGAATCACACAGCCCGCCGCGCTCCAAAAATCATGCAGCGTCAGGATCATATCCTGAAAGGATTTCGCGGGGTCGCGGGATGGCAGCTCGAGAGTCATGCGGCGGGCCATGGCGGATGGGCCAATCAGCGTCAATGCCGCACTGCAACATTGCACCAGCTCGCTGCGCCTTAGTCACCTTCCCAAGACAAAAAGTCAGGTAGTCTTGACATCGTCAACGAATCACGACATATAGTCAGGCATACCTGACATATAGTCAGCTTAACTTGAACAAGTTGCCTGAACCACAAGGACCATTGCCATGACTTACGAGCAATCCTCTCTCCTCGTGAAAGCCCTGACGCAAAGCACATTTCTCCTTGCGGGTATCGGCGCGGGGACATTGATTGTGAAGATCACCGACCTACTGATCTGAACAGATCGCACACCCCTCCCCGCTCCAGAAAGGAAATCGCCATGCCCAGCCCCGCCAAAGGCCTCTATGCCCCGTATGCCCCGCGCTTTGTCGACCTGACATTTGCCGTCATGGGCCTAGGATCAGCCACTCTGCTGTTCAACTCGAGCAGCTTCTCCGCGCCCCACGCGCTGATCGATGCCAACACCTCTTTAACAGGCGTAGCTCTGCTTGCCCTTGCCCTAGTGATAGCCGTGATCGCTTGCTTCACCCACAAGACCGACCAGCGTGGATGGGATGATTATATGGGCCAAGTGGTCAGCCAATCAGCTTTGATGGCGATGGTGACGATCATCCTGACCGGCACTGTGTTCGATTTTGTGGTCGCGCCATGGCTTGGCATTTCGGCGCCTGAGATGATGATCCAGGGCATGGTCCCAATCGCCTGTCTCGCCTGGGCCATCGGTTATGGCTTCCTGCGCTGGAGAGGGACCGGGGCATGAAGAACCGCCTTAAAGTCCTGCGCGCCGAACGCGATTGGAGCCAGGCGGAGTTGGCCGGTCGGCTCGATGTATCCCGCCAGGCGGTGAATGCGATCGAGACCGGCAAGCATGACCCCTCGCTCCCACTCGCGTTCAAGATTGCGCGCCTGTTCGACCTCCCGATTGAAACCATTTTTGATGATGGAGAACCATCATGACTGACGATCTCAAACCCGGCCTCGGCGAAGCCCGCAACCGTCAACGCACTTATCGACAAATCGCATATTTCTTCGTCGCCATGGCGCTTGGCGCATTGATCGGTCTCGGCAGCAATCAGTCGGAAGATGGCAAGGGCAATCTGTTCCAAGGCGATTGGATCAATCTCTCGCTTGATCCGATGATCGCCATCCTTCTGGCGATCGGCCTGTTTATTGGCTTCTTTGTCTTGCCCATCTGGGGCTTCCGATCCTCAGACGAGCTCAAGCGTGAACACAGCTACATCAGCTTCACCGCAAGCAGCCTTGGCGTGGTCGCAGGCTTCCCAATCTGGGCTGCGCTCTATGCCGGCGGATTTGTTCGGGCGCCCGACGCATTCGAAATCTGGATCATCGCCTTCGCGATGATGCTGCTGGGCTATCTCTACGCTCGTTTTCTGCGCTGACTGCCGCGCCTTTAGCAAATTCCAAACCCCCAACTCCCTAAGGAACACCCCATGATGAAACTGACTAAGAAAGTGACTGCCGCATTTGGCACTGCCACTGCCGTTCTGGCTCTATCCGCCTGTGCCCCGGCGCAAGATCGTCCGCTATCGGCGAGTGAGATCTTTGCCAATGCAATGACAAAGCCAGCGGGCGCCGAAGGGCCTGCCCTGTGGAAGGTCGCCGATCACGACACGACAATCTACATGTTCGGAACGATCCACGCCCTACCGGGCGATGTGGACTGGTATGACGCTGAGATCAGCGCGGCTGTCTCCTCCTCTGACGCGGTTGTGACCGAAATCAAGATGGACCCGGCGAGCATGGCGACCATGCAGCAATTGTCGCTCCAGAAAGGCACGCTCCCGCCAGAAACGACATTGCGTTCTCTGCTGACCGAGGACCAGAAGACCAGCTATGAAACCGCGCTGGGCAAGCTCGGCATGCCGGCCGGCGCGTTTGATCGGTTCGAGCCATGGATGGCAGGCCTCACACTCACGATGCTGCCGCTGCTGCAGCAGGGCTATTCCGCTGAAGCCGGTGTGGACAAGGTGATCTTGTCGAAGGCCGGTCAGCGCGAGCAACTTGCGCTTGAAACCGCCGAGTTCCAGATCGGCATCTTCGACGGAATGCCGCAACACGCTCAGATCGCATTTATGGTCGCGGCTGCCGATGGTGTCGACCAAGTCAAAGGCACGCTCGATTCTATGGTCGCTGAATGGATCGAGGGTGATGCCCCTGCCCTCGCTGCGATAATGAACGAAGGCATGGAAGACCCGACAATCGCAGAAACTCTCCTCTATTCGCGCAATCGCAATTGGGCCGAGTGGATTGACGCTCGTCTGGATCAACCCGGCACGATCTTCATGGCGGTCGGCGCGGGTCATCTCGCCGGACAAAACAGCGTGCAAGACTATTTGGCGCGACGTGGTATCAAGAGCGCTCGACTGCAGTAATCTTGGACCAATAGATCTTGAAACAGGTGAGCACCCGCATTGTTGCATTTGCCGCAGCACTGCTGGCGCTCACTGGCTGCTCACCCAATCCTGATGCCGATCTTGGGGAGCCAACGCCCCCGCTCTATGAGATCGTAAGCGTTGACGGCGAAACCGAGGGCTGGCTGCTCGGCACCATCCATGCTCTGCCCGATGGAACCAAATGGCAGACGAGATCAATCGATCAGGTCATCTTGGACGCCGATAGCCTCGTGGTTGAGGTCGCCAGCCTGCGAGAGCGAGCCGAAATCCAGACCATATTTTTGGAATTAGCCACCACCCCTGGCCAACCGGCGCTGGCGAGCCGTGTGAGCGCTGGACATGTCGAGGGACTAATCGATCTGGTCGATTCCTCGGACTACCAAACCCGCGACTTTGACTCGGTTGAGACCTGGGCGATGGCCTTGATGCTGGCCCAGGTCCATTCGCAGGGCGATCCCGAGAATGGGGTCGATCGCGCATTGATCCGGAATTTCGGATCGCGAGAGGTCCTCGAGTTCGAAGGCGCGAGGAAGCAATTGGAGATATTCGATAAATTGCCCGCGCAAGACCAGCGTGACCTGCTCGAGGGCGTGCTTTCAGAAACCTCCGAGGTGATCGAGGATCCCGGCCGGCTACGGCGTGCGTGGCTGGTGAACGATGTTAAAGCACTGGTCGAAGCGACCGAAACCGGGATCATGGCGGACCCCGAGCTGCGCGAAGCCTTGTTGGTTAGGCGAAATCAAGATTGGATGGCCCAATTGGAAGAGCTACTGGCGCAGGACAATCGTCCGCTTGTCGCGGTCGGCGCGGCTCATCTGGTCGGACCCGATGGACTTGTCGCTCAATTGACCGCGCGAGGCTACACGGTTCGCTCTCTGCATTGAGCCCAGGACTCAACCTCAACCGAGCGAAGCAAATGCTTGCCAAGTGAGCAATTGCGCTCTAGAGGCCCGCGCTTCGGCGCTCTGGTCATCCCTGGAGGCGGCGCGCCGCAAATGAACTAACATATGCATTCGAAAGGTAATCGATCATGAGCGACGCTCTGATATTGCCCGCCGAAGCGCGCGAACGGGCAGGCAAGGGAGCCTCCCGTGCACTTCGCCGCGAAGGTCGGGTCCCCGCTGTTATCTATGGCGGAAAAGAAGAACCAACCACCATCCACATCGAAGAGAAAGAGCTGGTCAAGCAATTGATGACCGGTCACTTCATGAACTCGATCGTCAAGATCGAAGTTGGTGGTGACACTGTGCGCACCCTGCCCAAGGACGTCGCGCTCCACCCGGTTACTGACCGCCCAACCCACGTCGACTTCCTGCGCCTCGCTCGCGATGCCAAGGTTGAAGTCTCGATCCCGGTTGTGTTCACCAACGAGGACGATTCTCCCGGCCTCAAGAAGGGCGGTGTTCTCAACGTGGTTCGTCACGAGCTCGATCTGGTCTGCGCAGCAGACAAGATCCCTGGCGAGATCGAAATCGACGTCACTGGCAAGGAAGTCGGCGACTCGATCCACATCAGCGAAGTCAGCCTTCCAGAGGGCAGCGAAAGCGCGATCACCGATCGCGACTACACGATCGCCACCCTGGTCGCTCCGTCAGCACTCAAGCGTAGCGAAGCCGAGAGCGAAGAAGGTGAAGAAGTGGCAGCAGACGAGGTCGAAGCCACTGCTCAGAAGGATGACGACGGAGCCGAAGAAGAAGGCGGCGAATAAGCCCCACCAACCGCTAGCAATCACCAAGGCGCCGGGTCCGAAAGGGCTCGGCGTTTTTGTTTGGGCGTCCGCGTTTGCGCGCGCGATGCAGCGCGTGCGCGAGAAGTGCGTCAGCGCGGATGCGCTTGCGCTATCGAAAAAGGATCGTAAGAGCCTCGTCATGCAAATCTGGGCAGGCCTAGGAAATCCGGGACCGAAATACGCGCTGCACCGGCATAATGTCGGATTCATGGCGTGCGATGTGCTGGCCGACATGTATGAATTCGGTCCGGTCCAGAAAAAGTTCCAGGGCTGGGTCCAGGAAGGGCGGATCGGGATGCAGAAGATCCTGCTGCTCAAACCAGCAACGTTTATGAACGAAAGCGGGCGCGCAATTGGAGAGGCCTTGCGTTTCTACAAGCTCGCTCCCCAGGACTTGACCGTGTTCTATGACGAGCTCGATCTCGACCCATTTAAGGTCAAGGTCAAACGTGGTGGTGGCGCTGCCGGACACAACGGTATCCGTTCAACCATCCAGCATATCGGCGCTGATTTTCGCCGAGTGCGCCTCGGAATCGGCCATCCGGGGCATAAGGATCGAGTGAGCGGCTATGTGCTCGGAAACTTCGCTAAAGCCGAACAGGATGGCTTGGCCGATATGCTCGGCTCACTCGGAGCCGAAGCCGAATGGCTCGCCAAGGGCGACGACGCCCGCTTCATGAGCGATATAGCCTTACGAATGCAGGGATAGTATCCGGGTCTCAAGCGTATTTCCCCCAGGAGACCCAAGCATGCCCAATTTCAACCGTCGCACCCTTCTTGCCAGCGCCGCCGCTACCGGCGTGCTCGCAACCACCGCCGCGCTTGCACAAGACGATGCGGTCGAAGGCAAACCCAATCTGAGCGGCAAGAGCATTCTGATCACGGGCTGCTCAACCGGGTTCGGTCGTTTGGCGGCAGAGCATTTCGCACGCCTTGGCGGCAAGGTCTTCGCCACGATGCGTAATCTTCCGCGCCCCGAAGCCACCGAGCTGCAACAACTGGCAGCGTCTGACGACCTCGACATCACCGTGCTTGAACTCGATGTTCTGTCCGACGAGCAAGTCAATGCGGCAGTCGCCAAGGCGGAAGAGCTTGCCGGTGGTGCGCTTGACGTTGTCGTCAACAACGCCGGCATTTCCTACGGTGGTCCGGTCGAGATCCAGGATATGGAAGCGACCAAGCACACCTTCGACACCAATGTCTTTGGTCCCCAGCGGCTTCACCGCGCTGCCCTGCCCGCCATGCGCGAGGCCAAATCGGGCCTGATCATCAATGTGTCATCGCAATTGGGCCGTGTGATTGCTCCATCCTATGGCATGTATTCGCCGACCAAATTCGCGCTTGAAGCGATGAGCGAAGGCCTGGCGTATGAACTGGTTCCGCACGGGATCGAAGTGACCGTGATTGAGCCAGGCGGTTATCCGACCATGATTTGGTCCAATGCCAACACCAACAGCATCAATCTGCTCGATCGCAGTGATGGCACACACACCGCTGGCTATCCTGCTTTGGTGGATCGCCTGGGCAAGCGCACAGGCGGGGGCAGCACTGATCCGATGGATGTGCCGCGCGCCATGGCCAAAGTCATTGCCATGCCTGCCGGCACCCGCCCGCTGCGGATGCCGGTTCATCCCGGTCGGAAGCCACAAGTTCCGATCAACACTTTGACTGCCGAGGTTCAGGTTGGATGGCTCGGCCAGTCACCATTCGGACCTTGGATCAAGGCCGTTCACAACGTGTGATAGCTATAGTCGCGTGAGCCGATCGGACTGCCCGGTGGGATTCCCGGCATCAAGGTTTGGTCCTTCAACGCTTCATCGAGGCGCTTAGGATCGCTGAGCATGGCACCAAGCCCCCTCGCCCAATCACCTTCGGCACCATCTGCGTAGCTGTTGCCCAGCGTGCTGGCCCAATCCGCCAGCCTGCCATTGATCTGCAAAGCGATTGCGCGCGAGAGGTCACTATCACGCGCTGACTGCGCCAGGCTAAGGGCAATAGTGGTGGCAATCCGACGCCCCACCGGCCCGTCGCGAGCCACATCATTGGCATGCTCGATCAACCGGGTCAGCAATGTATCCACTGTCGGCGCTCCGAGAGCATTGCTCTGCGCGATGTCCAGGCGGTTGAGGCGCTGCGGATTGACCAAGCTGCGCAAGACCTGCAGCGCGCCAATCTCCGTCGCGCGCAAGGGATCGAACACCGCCCCACCTGCTGTCGGCATGATCTCTATCGCGGTGGCGTAGTCGCTGGTTGTCCGCGGGCCGAAGGACAAAGCGCGTTGCAGTCTTTCAGGCACGGTGAGCGCCTCGATCGAAAGCGCTCGCATCAACACATCCAGCGCCGCTGCCTGCTCATCTGCCGGGACCGGCTCGACCCTGACCTGGTCTCCGCGCAAGCCGATCGGGGTTATCACGCCACCCAATGCCTTAGCGCTCGCTTCGGTTTGGTAGCGGTGGAGCAGCCAGATCGGCACAAAGGCTCGGCGCAGGCTGGCCAGATCCTGTCCTTCGGGAATGGCATCAATGTCAAACCGCTCGAGCGCCGCAGCGCGCACATCGAGCACACGGTGGAGCTCCGCCACTGGATCACCGCCATCATCCCAAAGGCCACCATGCGGGTGCGCACCCTCAGGGCCGCCCGTATCGGGGTTGGATGCGAACCGCAGACCTTGCGCCTGCGCTTCCTGCACCATTGCGCGCGCCTCTTCATCGGTCCGCGCCGCGTAGAGATATTTGATCGCAAATTTGTCCCATTCCCCAACGCCCACACCATAGGCATTGGCGATCGAGAGCTTCCCGTCGATCAGTTCGATCCGCGGCGCGGGATAGTCCATCACCGAGAAACGATCCTGCGTGCTGGCAGCGAAATTGTGCGCCAAACCCAACGTATGGCCAACTTCATGCGCGCCAAGCTGGCGGATCCGAGCCAGTGCGATCGGAACGGGGTCATTGGGATCACCGGTATCGGTCAATCCCGCGCCCATCAGCGCCTGAAAGATCAGAATGTCCTGACGCACCCGCAGCGAGCCGAGCATGACGCTGCCCTTGAGTATCTCGCCCGTGCGCGGATCGACAATGCTCGGACCGTAGGACCAGCCACGGGTCGCCCGGTTGACCCAATTGACCACATTGTAACGCATATCGAGCGGATCGATGTCTTCGGGCAGAACATCCACTCTGAAAGCATCGATAAAGCCGGCTTCTTCGAACGCCTCAGCCCACCACCCTACACCATCGACAAGGGCTTGCCTCACCGGCTCAGGTGCAGCGCGGTCAACATAGAAGACGATCGGCTCCTTGACCGGGCTGCGTTCGGCCTCGGGGTCCACTTTCTCCAGGCGATGACGCTCAGCCAGGCGAACCAGCATGGATTGCCCCAGGGGAGCTGAGAAGTCGTAGGTCTGGGTGCTGAATGCAAAGCCATAGGGATCGGTTCGCCGCGGCATTGGATCTTCGGGCAGTTTGATCAGAGAATGGCGCACCCATAGCGAGATGTCCTGTCCGTTGGGCGAGACATTGCGCAGGGACCGGTCTGGTTTGTCCGAGGTGAAACTGAGGAGGGCGGAAAATTCGATATTCTCTGGAAAGGCTTTGACCCGCGCTGGATCGGCCAGCGAGTAATCGCCCTGGAGTTTGTAGCCCTCACCCAATTGCTGCGCGAAACCAAAATGGTCCTTGGACAGGAAAGACGCAAAATCGAAACTGAAACTTCCGTCCTCATTGGGCTCGCCAATGTCGCCGACCCACATTGTCGTGTTGGAAAAGCTGTTCGCGATCGAGGCTTGCTGCGCTGCAGATCCATTGGGGGCGACAAACTTGGTGTTCTCAAGCTCGGCCACAACCTTTGAGCCCAATCGGCGGAAGCGCAGAATTCCAGTCCGCAAAGGAGCACCTCGATCAACTCCAGTGGCGGCAGACCCCACTCCGGTTTCAATCTGCGCTACATAGAGAAACCGGCCCGCAATCCCCTCACCGTCCGGCTCGGAAAGGGTCAGCATGATCGAGCCCTCCTGCGTATCCGCTGCGACCGGGATCAAGCTGTCCTGCGCCATCAGCGGATAGAATGGAGCCGCGCTGGCCAAGACCGCGGCAAGAAGGAGTTTGCGCATCATTTTTCCCCTGCAATCGGCGACAGACCTACCAGCTCCAACTGATCTGTCGAGCATCGCGCTTTCCCAATCGCAGATTACCCGCTAGGGCGCGGCCAAATTCACATTTCCGGAGTTTGCGATGGGATTCCGTTGCGGGATTGTCGGCCTTCCCAATGTCGGCAAATCGACCCTTTTTAACGCTTTGACAGAAACGCAGGCCGCGCAGGCTGCGAACTATCCGTTCTGCACAATCGAGCCCAATGTTGGGCAGGTTGCTGTTCCGGATGAGCGGCTCGACAAGATCGCAGCGATCGCGGCAAGCGCCAAGGTCATCCCGACGCAGCTTGCCTTTGTGGACATTGCCGGCCTTGTGAAGGGAGCAAGCCAGGGCGAAGGTCTGGGCAACCAATTCCTCGGGAACATCCGCGAAGTCGACGCGATCGTGCATGTCCTGCGCTGTTTCGAAGACGACGATATCCAGCATGTCGCCAACAAGGTTGATCCGCTCGCCGACGCCGAAGTGGTCGAGACCGAGCTGATGCTGGCTGATCTTGAGAGCTTGGAGAAGCGCGTCCCCAACGCGGCGAAGCGCGCGACCGGTGGCGACAAGGAAGCCAAGATCATGGCCTCGGTGCTCGGCCAGGCACTCGAACTGCTCAAAGATGGCAAACCCGCTCGCTTGACCGAGCCCAAGGACGACGAAGAAGCCCGCGTGTTCAAACAGGCGCAATTGCTGACCGCCAAGCCGGTTCTCTATGTCTGTAATGTCGGCGAAGACGAGGCAGCATCGGGCAATGAGCTGTCCGCGCAGGTCTTTGCAAAGGCCGAGAGCGAAGGGGCACAAGCGGTGGTTGTCTCGGCAGCGATCGAAGCCGAATTGATCGCCATGCCGGAGGAAGATCGGGCCGAATATCTCGAAGCTCTGGGCTTGGAGGAAAGCGGCCTCGCTCGAGTGATCAGGGCTGGATACAAGCTGCTGGATCTGCAAACCTTTTTCACCGCTGGCCCGAAGGAATCACGCGCGTGGACCTTCCCAGCCGGCGCCAAAGCTCCGCAGGCGGCCGGTGAGATCCACACCGACTTCGAGAAGGGGTTTATCCGAGCCGAGACCATCGCCTATGCCGATTACATTGAGCTGGGTGGTGAAGGTGGTGCCAAAGAGGCCGGCAAGGTGCGCCAGGAAGGCAAGGACTATCTGGTCCAGGACGGCGACATCATGCTGTTCAAATTCAACGTGTGATTAAATCCAGTTAATCCACTTTAAGTACTGATAATTATAGGTAACTTCCCTTGCGTCGCTCGCCGGGGAACGCAGGTGGTTGCGCGTCACGTCACTAACCACCTCGGAGAGCGCAATGAAATCCGCGCCAACAATTCGTCCGGCGCACAGCACCGCCCTTTCCCAAGAGATCGCGGCCAAGCGGCCCTACTCAAAACCGGTGGTCAACGTGGCAAAGCACCCAACACCGCGGGGTAGCAAGCAGCCATTCACCACAGAGTCGACGATCTTCACACCTGAGGGACCGTCTTAGCCTCGGGCTCTGTGCGAAAATCAGCGCTGATCCACCAGAAAATCCATGTTCCGCTGCGTCACCATCCTCTCACACTTGGGAGTAGCGCAGAATCTCTGTTTGTGTATTTAAGTTGCAAATTGCAACGGAGGTTCCATGCTCTATTGGGAAGACTACGAAATCGGGCAGAAACTCTCGTTTGGACACTATGAAGTGACCCGCGAAGAGATCATCGAGTTTGC
The DNA here is from genome assembly GCA_965249945.1 of Erythrobacter sp. Classification (GTDB taxonomy): domain Bacteria; phylum Pseudomonadota; class Alphaproteobacteria; order Sphingomonadales; family Sphingomonadaceae; genus Erythrobacter. Next base: position 2,048,048 of record OZ252258.1, read on the forward strand.
TTCAAAATACGATCCTCAACCATTCCACTTGAGCGATGAGGGCGCGCAAGGCACGCATTTTGGAAAGCTCTCCGCCAGCGGTTGGCACACCGGTGCGATGTGTATGGCGATGCTAGTCGAGAACATGAAGAATGTGCAGGCGGCCAGTCTGGGGTCTCCCGGTCTGGATCAGCTACTATGGAAGAAGCCGGTCCATGCTGGCGATACCTTGCGAGTTGAGACCGAGCTTGTCGAGAAGCGCCGCAGCAAGTCTCGCCCCGAACTCGGCATCACCCGCAATCGCATCAAGGTGATCAATCAGAATGACGAAGTCGTGATGGAATCGATCAACATCGGCATGACTATGGTGCGTGATCCCAGCGCGCCGATCGAGGAATGATCAGCGCTATCCAATGCACCAATTTACCATTGCGCACTGACACATAGGATCACTTCCTTGTTGGGAGAGAGCCTGTGTCGAGTGAACCGACAGATCGCGAGTCCATTCGTGACCTTGCTGCGCTGTATATGCGCGGCCTCGATCGATTGGACGGAGACTTGCTGCGCGATCAATTCTGGCCCGACGCCCATCTTGCCTACGGCATCTATGACGGCGGTCCGGATGGCTTCGCCACATTCTGTATGGAGGCACTCGCCTCGCACGATCGCAATCATCACATGCTCGGCCAGCATCTGATCGACTTTGCTGGTGATGAGGCCTTTGGCGAGGTCTATTACCAAGCCTATCACAAGCTCACCAATGATGAGGGCGAGAAGCGCGATCTGGTGATCGTCGGTCGCTACGTCGATCGCTACGAAAGGCGCGGCAGCATCTGGAAGATCGCTTACCGTTCGGAGCTGGTCGATTGGGTCCGTGACGATCCATGCGCCGACCAATTCCTCGAAACCTCACCGATGATTGTCGGACGCCGCAAGCCTGATGATCCACTGTATGATCGCGACGTCATGCGCAAACCCTCTGGAGAGCCAGATGAAACCTGACCTGACGCAGCCTTCCGATCCTTCCTTGGCTCCGGGCGAAGCCCGCTGCCCCGGCCCATCGATGCAGGACATCATGGATGCAGACGGTGATAACCCGCCCGCTCCCATGCGCGTCGAGCAGTTCGAGTTTTTTGGTGACGAGGATCTCGACCTTGCACGCTATATCGATCCCGATTTTCACGAACGTGAGATCGATCAGATGTGGTCGCGGACCTGGCAATGGGCCTGCCGCGAAGAGCATATCCCTCAAGTGGGCGACCGCTATGTCTATGATCTGGGCCCCTATTCGATCCTGGTGGTCCGCGATGCCGATAGGCAAGTGCGCGCCTTCATCAACTCCTGTCCGCACCGCGCAATGCAATTCGCCAAAACTGGCAGCACCGGCACCAAGCGACTACAGATCCGCTGTCCGTTCCACGGAATGAGCTTCAATCTCGACGGCAGCCTCCATGAGATCCCGTGTCGGTGGGATTTCCCGCATGTCGATGAGGACAATTTCAACCTGACCCCCGTCCGCTGCGAGACCTGGGGAGGTTTCGTCTTCATCAATCTCGACGACGATGCCCCAGACCTGACCGACTATCTCGAAGTCCTGCCTGAACACTTCAAGCAATGGCCGATGGATGATCGCTACGTCGCGCTTCACACCGAGAAGGTGCTGCCGGCCAATTGGAAGATGGCGATGGAGGCCTTCCTGGAAGCCTATCACGTGCTTGAGACGCATTCTCAGGCGGTCTACACCGCTGCCGACGCCAATGCGCAATATGACATCTTCGGCAAGAATGTGAGCCGCTTTATGCATGCGGTGGGCGTCCCCAGCCCGCATCTGCCGAAGGAAGTCAGCGAAGCCAAATTGTTCGAAAAGCTCGGTCGTGATCCAGCGGATTTGCCCGAAGGAGCCTCCGCGCGCGCGGCTCATGCGCAGAGGCTGCGCGAGGAATATGGTGCCGCGTTCAACGTCGATCTGTCTAAAGTCTCAGCCAGTGAGATGATGGACTCGATCGAGTATTTCCTGTTCCCCAACATGTTCTTCTTTCCGGGCATCAACATCCGGCTGTGCTACCGCTTCCGCCCGATCGACGTGGACCATTGCCTGCATGAAATACTGCTGCTCCAACCACTGCCACAGACCGGTGAACGCCTCGCCCCGGCCAAGCCAATCCGGCTCGGGGTCGATGACAGCTACACTCTGGTTGAGAACTTCCCGCTGGCGGAAATCCTTGATCAGGACACCGAGAATCTCGCGATGCAACGCGCCGGCGCCAAGGCATCAAAGAAAGGCGCGCAAACCTTGGGCAATTATCAGGAAGCCCGGATCAGGCGTTTGCAAATGACCCTCGACGAATATCTCGCCAAGTCGTTGCCCTAATGTCTACCAAACAGCTTCTCGACATCTTCCATCGAGAGTTTGACCCAGGTCGGTCGACCATGGTTGCATTGGCCAGAGCGCGGGGTTGCTTCCATCTCGCGCAGCAGCGCATTCATTTCCGCCACAGTCAAAGTCCGTCCAGCCCGGACCGAACCATGGCAGGCCATGGTCGCGAGCACATATTCCAAACGCTCCGCCAGAAGCAGCGAGCCGCTTTCCTGATGCTGGCCATGCTTGGCGATGTCGTCCGCGAGGTCCTGAAGAAGCTTGTCCGAATTGGCTGAGCCGAGAGCATGCGGCAGGGATCGGACCATCATCGCACTCGGACCAAACCGCTCAATCGACAGGCCGTAATTGGCCAACCCCTCGGCCGCTTGTTCGAGCCGGTCGCAGTCCGCCTCATCGAGTTCAACCACATCGGGCACCAGCAAGGCCTGTGCTCGCGCAACTGCCTCCCCTGCACCCGCTTCGCGGAGACGTTCGAGCACCAGGCGTTCATGCGCCGCATGCTGATCGACCAGGATCAGGCCATCCGCGCTTTCCGCCACGATGTATGTGTTGGCGACCTGCCCCCGCGCGATCCCCAGCGGAAACTCTTGCTCCTCAGCAGTCGTCGGGACAGCCTCTTCAGCGCGACCAAGCGGAGCGGGTTCAGGCGCATGCGCGCGCCAATCAGGCCGTGTTTCGCTGACGCGCGATTGCGGAGCGCTCCAATCGCGGCCTTGGAATATCGAAGCCAAAGCGGGCGATTGCTCCTCACGAAGGGGCTCCTGCTGCCAGCGTTCCATCGCTGCTCGATCAGGTCCTTGCGCGCTTCTCCGGTCGCCGGTCGAAAGCGCGTTTCTGAGACCCGATACGATAAAGCCGCGCACAGCATTCGCATCGCGAAACCGAACTTCAGTCTTGGCCGGGTGGACATTGACGTCGACATCCTCTGGCGGGAGATCGAGAAACAGCGCCAGCACAGCGTGACGATCGCGCGCCAGCATGTCCGAATACGCTCCACGCACCGCCCCGATCAGCAGGCGATCTTTGACCGGACGGCCGTTGACGAACAGATATTGATGGTCCGCCACACCGCGATTGAACGTCGGCAGACCCGCAATGCCGCGCAGATGCATCACCCCGTTGGGTGTTTCACGCGCTTGCTCAATCTCGACCGCATTGTCCTTGAGCTCACGCGAGACGATTTGAACGACCCGATCACCCAATCCCTCATTGCCCTGAGTCGACAGCACACGCCGTTCGCCATGCTCCAAGGTGAAAGCGATCTCGGGCCGCGCCAAAGCAAGCCGCCGGACAACATCCAGACAAGCGAGATATTCACTGCGGGGAGTGCGGAGGAATTTGCGGCGCGCAGGGACCTTTGCGAACAATTCTTCGACGATGAGCCGGGTGCCGTGGGGCAATGCCGCAGGACCTTCTTTGACAACTTCACCGTGGTCGACAATCCGGCACCAACCCGCATCGGCATCGCTCGGGCGGCTCTCGAGCGTCAAACGGGCAACGCTTGCAATTGATGGCAAAGCCTCCCCCCTAAAGCCCAATGTCGTGACTTGCTCAATGGCGTCATCAGGCAGTTTTGAGGTGGCATGCCGCTCGAGCGCCAGCGCGATCTCATCAGGCGCCATGCCAATTCCGTCGTCGATCACTTCGAGCTTTCCCAGGCCCCCATCGGTGAGTCTGACAGTGATTCGCTTCGACTCGGCATCGATCGCGTTTTCGACCAGCTCTTTGAGCGCAGCTGCAGGCCTTTCGACCACCTCACCAGCGGCAATTCGGTTAACCAATTCTGATGGAAGGCGACGAATTTGGGACATTTTTCGCAAACTAGCTGCGATCAACCCAAAATTCGAGGGATTCAGCGGAAAAACGGGCAAACTGTGAACAAATATTTTGGCGTTTTTCCGCGGATTCGCTAGGCGATTGCCATCTCGCAAACACTGGGATCAAAAAGTTCGCGGGGGGTCTGCGATCACAATCCCGGTATCGACTGAAAAGAACATAAGAATGAGCTTTTTCTCCAATCTCTTCAAATTCGGTTCGCAGAATATGGCGATCGATCTCGGGACCGCCAACACACTGGTCTACGTGCAAGACCAGGGCATCATTCTGAACGAGCCGTCGGTGGTCGCAATCGAGACCATCAACGGTATCAAGCGTGTGAAAGCCGTTGGTGACGACGCCAAGGTCATGATGGGCAAAACCCCCGATACGATCGAGGCCATTCGCCCGCTGCGCGATGGCGTGATTGCCGATATCGAAATCGCCGAGGAAATGATCAAGCACTTCATCCGCAAGGTCCACGGCAAGCGCAATCTGTTCCGCTATCCCGAGATCGTGATCTGCGTGCCATCAGGCTCGACCTCGGTTGAACGCCGCGCCATTCGCGATGCTGCCTCGAATGCGGGTGCTTCAGAGGTTCACCTGATCCTTGAACCGATGGCTGCCGCAATCGGCGCCGACATGCCGGTGACCGAACCGGTCGGATCGATGGTGGTCGACATTGGCGGCGGCACCACCGAGGTTGCCGTTCTGTCATTGCGCGGACTGGCCTACACCACGTCGGTCCGCACCGGCGGCGACAAGATGGACGAAGCGATCGTTTCCTACGTCCGTCGACATCACAACCTTCTGATTGGTGACGCCACGGCTGAGCGGATCAAGAAGGACTTTGGTATCGCCATGGTGCCGGAAGATGGCGCTGGCGAATCCTTCACACTCAAAGGCCGCGATCTGGTCAACGGCGTTCCCAAGGAAATCACCATCAATCAGGCGCATGTTGCCGAAGCATTGTCGGAGCCGATCGGCGCGATTGTCGAGGGTGTACGGATCGCGCTTGAGAACACCGCGCCGGAACTGGCCGCCGATATCGTCGACCAGGGCATCGTGCTCACTGGCGGCGGCGCGCTCATCCGTCGCCTTGATGAGCACCTCCGAGAAGAGACCGGCCTGCCTGTTACGATCGCCGAAGACCCGCTGACCTGTGTGGCTGTCGGAACAGGACGGGCGATGGAGGATCCGGTCTATCGCGGTGTCTTGATGACCGCTTAATAACGGCAGAAAGGGAGAAACCGGTCTATGGCGCCGCCGAAATCCCGAATCTCGGGACATTCCAGAAAGGCGCAGTTCTCTGTATTCACCGGGTATCTCTTGGCAGGACTCGGCGCCCTTATTGGCGCGGGTCTGCTGGCAATATCACTGGCACAGCCAACCGCCTTCAGCGCGCTGCGCGGAGGCGCGACAGATGTGGTTGAGCCGGTTGGCGAAGCCACCGCGACAATGCGCAGTGGCAACGCGTCATTGTGGGAGACCATGCAAGCCTATTTCCGTGCCGGCAGCCAAAACGCAGCGCTGCGCGAAGAGGTTGAGATCGCGCGCATACGCTTGGCCGAGGCAGAGTCGGTCGCGCAGGAGAATGAGCGGCTCAAATCACTGCTCAGCCTGGCCGAAAGCGAAGTCGAGCCGGTCGCGGTAACCCGCCTGGTCGGTTCCAGCGCATCAAGCAGCCGGCGCTTCGCCTATATTGGCAAGGGTACGAGCGAGGGCATCCGGCCCGGCATGCCGGTTCGCAGCCCGCGCGGCGTCATAGGTCGGGTCCTCGAAGCAGCCAGCAGCTCAGCCCGAATTCTGTTGCTGACCGATAGTGAAAGCGTACTCCCCGTTCGTCGGGCATCGGATGAGACTGTCGCCTTCGCGGAAGGGCGCGGCGATGGGCTGCTTCGGATCCGACTGATAAACCTCGGGCTCAATCCGCTCGAGGAAGGCGATCTGTTCGTCACCAGCGGTGTGGGCGGCTATTATCGCCCCGGCGTCGCGGTCGCGATCCTGACCGAAAAGACCCCGGATGGCGGCCTGGCCCGCCTGGTGGCTGATCCCGCCGGAACCGATTTCGTTTCGATCGAGCCGGTGTGGCAGCCCGAAGCGCTAGAAAGTGCAGAAATGTCTGACCAGCAAGAGATTGCCCCCTGATGGAGCGCATGAACCCCTCCGCCCGGGCTGACCGATATGGCAAGCGGATCAACCGGGTTCAGTCTCCCTGGCGCGCATCATCGGTTCCTTACATCACTATTCTGCTGGGATCCTTGATCCCCTTTCTGCCGCTATCGGTCGTGATGCCGATTGTACCGCCACTGGGCTTCATCATGTTGCTGGGGTGGCGGATGATGCGTCCCGGCCTGCTGCCGCTGTGGGTCGGAGTCCCACTCGGCGCGTTTGACGATCTCTTCAGCGGACAACCATTCGGCAGCGGAATCCTGTTGTGGTCGCTGACCATGATCGCGCTTGAGGCGGTCGAAACACGCTTTCCCTGGCGCGGCTTCTGGCAAGATTGGTTCACCGCCGGTTTGGTCATCACACTCTATTTGTTCGCAGCTATGTTTGCTTCCGGAGCCCCAGCCACTGTTCCTCAGGCGGTCGCCTTGGTCCCGCAGCTTGTGCTGTCGATCATGCTCTATCCGTTGCTGTCTCGAATTGTTGCCGGGCTCGATCGCTTCAGATTGTCGCGGTCGAGGAGGATCGGATGATCCTCAAGACAGGCAATTCAAACGTCATCAGCGCCTCGAGCCTGAAGAACACCTTTGATCGACGCAGCGTGGTCATTGGTACGATTCAGGGCGGCGTGGGCGTGCTGCTGGCCGCGCGAATGGGCTATCTCGCGGTGTTCGAGAATGAGAAGTATCGGGTCGAATCCGAAAGCAATCGGGTCAATCTGACGCTTATCCCGCCCCGCAGAGGCTGGATACTCGACCGCGATGGTGCCCCACTAGCTTCCAATCGCGCCGATTTTCGGGTCGATATCATTCCCGAGCGTTTGCAGGACGCTGATGCGACCATTGACCAGCTTGGCCAATTGCTGGCGCTGGAGCCGTCGCATGTGGACGATCTCAAGCAGGAAATCGCGCTGACCAAAGGCTATCAGCCGATCGAAGTGGCCAGCGGTCTCGATTACGAACAATTTGCCGCGCTCAGCGTGAGATTGCCGGATATGCAGGGCGTTGTCCCACAACGCGGGTTTTCGCGCTTCTATCCAACCGCCTCTTCGGTTGGCCACCTGATCGGATATGTCGGCCCCGCCAATGCCGAGGAATATGACGAAGAAGAGCGCAACCCGCTGCTGATCACCCCCGGATACAAGATTGGCAAGGACGGGTTGGAAAGGCAGTTCGAACAGGACCTGCGCGGTGTACCAGGCGCCCGACGGGTCGAGGTCACAGCCTCGGGCAGGATTGTGCGCGATCTCGAAACCCGCGAAGATATTCAGGGCGACCCGATCAATCTGACCATCGATGGCCCGCTGCAAGATTACGCCGCACGTCGGATCGGGCTCGAGTCAGGCTCGGTCGTGGTGATGGACTGCCAGACCGGCGACATCCTTTGCATGGCTTCAATGCCGAGCTTTGATCCCAACAGCTTCTCCGATGGTATCGGACGGGTCGAATATTCAATGCTGCGCGAGGATGAGCGTGTTCCCCTGCGCAATAAGGTTCTCAAAGGGCTCTATCCGCCCGGATCGACCGTGAAACCGATCCATTGCCTCGCTTTCCTGAAGGCGGGTGTCGATCCCGCCGAGACCATCAGCTGCGGCGGCGGCCGTCGGATCGGCAATCGCTTCTTCAATTGCTGGAGCAATCACGGCACTGTCGACATGGCCAAGAGCATCTATCAAAGCTGCGACAGCTATTATTATCACTTCGCTCAGCAGATCGGCTTCGACAAGGTTGCGGAGATGGCCAAGGAGATGGGCCTCGGCGAAGAATATCCGCTGCCGGTCACGAGCCAATTCTATGGCACCGTCCCGACGCCCGAGTGGAAACTCCAGCGCCACGGGCAGGAATGGCAGACTTATGACACGGTCAACTCATCGATCGGTCAGGGACGGTATCTGACCAGCCCGCTGCAATTGGCTGTCAGCACAGCCCGGATGGTGACCGGCAAGCGTGTGATGCCTCGATTGATGCTCGATGATGCGCAGGTCCCGTTCGAACCCTTGGGCATAACCGAAGACCACCTTGCCTATGTCCGTCAATCGATGAGCGATGTGGTCAATGGCCCAGGAACCGCCGGGCGCGGTCGACTGCCGCTCGACAATGTCCAAATGGCGGGGAAGACTGGTACAGCTCAGGTGGTTTCATTGAGTGTGTCCGACGGGCGAACCGGCCCTTGGAAATACCGCGACCATGGGTTGTTCACCTTCTTCGCTCCGGTCGACAATCCCCGCTATGCCGGCGCGGTCGTGATCGAACATGGCGGTGGGTCCGGCGCGGCCTATCCGATCGCGCGCGATGTCATGACCTTCATGTTCGATCCTGCCAAGGGGCTCGACGCCCTGCGCAGGCTCGAGACGCAATGGGGCGGCACTGCCCAGCAGCGCCTCGACGCGCGCTATGCTGCCTATGCCGCCGAACGCGGCGAAGATGTCCGCACCCCGCCCCGCCGCGATGAGGAAATCTTTGATCGGGTCGAGGCCGAGGCAAGGCTTGATGCCGCCCAGTCGGAAGCGATTGCGGATGACTTCGTCGCACCACGCGAACAGGCCAACCCAGCGGGCACTCCTCCCACCGATCCGCTTGGCCTTGGCGAGGAAGATCCGGTCGGAAACGGGCTGACCCAATGAGCAGCATCATACCCGAACCGATATCGCGCCAGCCGTGGGACATGCTGATCCCATTGTTCCTGCTGGTCGGATTTGGCGCGGCAGTGCTCTATTCAGCTGCCGGCGGATCGATGGATCCGTTTGCCTCCTCACACTTGATCCGTTTCAGCGTGTTTCTGGTCATGGCAGCGGTGATCACCTCGCTGCCCAAGGAGCTGGTGAAGTTCTTCACTTATCCAGCCTACATAGCCGTGGTCATTCTCCTGTTGATCGTCGAAGTAAGCGGCTCATTGCGAGGCGGCAGCCAACGCTGGATCGATCTCGGTTTTATGGTCCTTCAACCGTCGGAATTGATGAAACCTGTAATTGTCGTAGTGCTGGCGCACTATTTCTCCAATCTGCCGGTCGGCCTCATCACCAGCTGGCGCGCGATCCTGGTGCCAGGTGGACTCATGGCCATACCGACCGCTCTCGTGCTTATGCAGCCCGACCTGGGAACCTCGCTGGCGATCCTGTTCGGAGGCGGCGTCGTGCTTTTGCTCGCTGGCCTCCCGATGCGCTGGTTCGTTGGCGGCGGTGTCGCGGCAGCCGCCCTTGCCCCCGTGGTGTTCTACTTTGGCCTGCAGGATTACCAGCAACGCCGGGTGCTGACGATGTTCAATCCGGAAGCCGATCCCTTGGGCGCAGGCTATCACATCGCGCAATCGAAAATCGCGATTGGCTCTGGCGGTGTGTTTGGAAAGGGCTTCAACAATGGCTCGCAAAGCCATTTGCAATATCTGCCAGAGCCACAAACGGACTTTGTATTTGCAACCATGGCCGAGGAATGGGGCCTGATCGGCGGCCTGTTCGTCATCGCGGTGTTCAGCATCATCCTGCGCTGGGGTCTGAGTGTCGCGCGCGCATCCCGCGACCGTTTCTCCAGCCTGTTGGCGGGCGGAATGGTGGCGACCATCTTCTTCTACATTGCGGTCAACCTGCTGATGGTGATGGGCATGGCACCGGTGGTGGGAATCCCGCTGCCGTTCATGAGCCATGGCGGGTCGTCGATGATGACAAATATGATCTGCATTGGCGCTCTGATGATGGTCAATCGCTGGAACCGCGAGGCGCCGCGCGGCGGTCTTGTCAGCTAGCGATTGCTTGCGAACGACATAAAATGGCGTGCGATGTCGCGTTTGCCCTTCCCATCCTGAATTTCACCGCTATATGCAGCGCCTCGCTTGATTCGGGACGCAGTGCAAACGCCCCTTCAAGCGCGCCGAGACAAAGATCGGTATGGACGCATAGCTCAGTTGGTAGAGCAGCTGACTCTTAATCAGCGGGTCCTAGGTTCGAACCCTAGTGCGTCCACCATTTTTGAAGTGGGTTAGCGCCGCGAGGGCACCGATCACAAGCTCAATAGCGAGTGCTGTAACGATGCTGGCACTGGGCTGTCCGTCGACAATCCAGCTAAGTACGCGGCCAAATGCGAAGGCTAGGAAAACCGAGACCGCGAGCAGCCGTGCAGTCGGGAACAGCGAAGCCTTGATCGCTCCGCCCAGCATAATCATTCCAAGCATCGCCAGATTTGCGCCGGGCGCACGTAACTCACTCAACAGATTGGGGTTCGACTCTATAACAATGCCATAGCTTGCATAGAATGCGTACGGAGCCAGAACGATCGCGCCTCCGATTGAGAGAGCCATAAGTCCGCCAATCCCAAGAACAATGCGGCTATACCAATTATGGGTCATCTTCTTTTCCCTTCCTCGCTTCTTGAATGTGCTGAATGTGATGAAATCAGGCCGCTGCGGCGTCAGACCTTGTCCATGCACCGGACTTGGCGGCGTTGGTCGCGAAAGCCTTGAAGGACCTCGGCGAGCGTCCGATCGCGCGTTCGACTCCGCGAGCGACATGGGCATTTCGGCCGTCGAATGTCTCTCGATCTATCGCGGTGACAATGTCGGCGAACTGTTCGCCGGCAGACCGTTGAAGCTCTCCATGGAAATCCTCAAATGTGATCGGGTGGTATTCAATGTGGCGCCCGACCGCTTCGCTGAGGATCGCGGCCACATCGCTGAAACCAAGCAGTTCTGGTCCGGTCAGTTCATAGATCTTTCCTGCGTGACGCGGCTCTGTGAGCGCCGCAAATGCGACATCGACCAGGTCTTCCAGATCAATAATGGCTTCTCGAACATCGCCGCCAGGCATCGGCACTACGCCAGCCAATACCGCATCACGGAGCGAACCTTCGGAGAAATTCTGTGCGAACCAGGCTGAGCGAAGCACAGTCGTATTGAGCCCGCTTCGACGAACGATATCCTCGCCTTGTTCAGCATGCCGTTCGCCGCGGCCCGTCAACATGACAATCCGTTCAATGCCTTCAAGCTTGGCCTGCTCAACGAACCGATCCAGCATGTCCAACGCTCCGGGAAAGGCATAGTCGGGCTGAAAGCAGAGATAGACCGCGCCAGTGCCAGCGAGTGAACCTGGCCACGTTGTCGCATCCATCCAGTCAAATGGCTGAGGTGTGGATCTCGCGGCACGGCGGAAGGAAAGCCCCGCCTGTTCTAGGCGCAAAGCGAGGCGCCGACCTGTCTTGCCTGTTGTACCTGTGACCAAAATGGGTTTCGCCAGAACGGACTTCGCCTGAATGGACTTCGATTGCATTCGCTCACTCCTTCATCGCTGGGATGGTGACGGAGTAGCGGCGCTTCAGATCTGAGGTCTTGGCAGCGGGTGCCAGCGTTTAGACATCTGGTGCCAGTTTCAGCCGGGTAGGTGCTCGCGACGGAAACTCGCAGGCGTTTGACCATGCAGCCTCTTGAAGGCGCGGGAAAAGGTGCTCTGCTCGGAATAGCCCGTCAGGAATGCGATCTCAGCCAACTCAAAGTCAGTCTGGCTTAGGAGCCGTTCCGACAGCAGGCGTCTGGTCGTTTCAACGAGATCCTGGAAAAGATATCCATCATCCGCCAGGCGACGTTGAAGCGTGCGCCCGCTCATCCCCAGCCTCTGTGCGACATCTCCAACCTTGGGAACACCCTCACTCAGTGATCGTGAGATCTCGGAGCATACTTTTTGATCGAGCCGGATACCGCTGACGAACTCGGCCAGTTCCTTGTCCAAATGGGAATCGAAAAAGGCGGAAAGCCCGTCATCGCCAAGCCGGTTCCCCATGCGGGTTGACTGACTGCCTATTTTAAAACCGTCGCGGTCAGCCGAGAAATGCACCGGACACTTGAAGTAGCGCTCATATGCCGAGGAATCGGCCGGAGCCTCATGCGAAAAGAGAACCATTAATGGAGCAAAGGTATCGACACTGACTTCACGGCAGAGGGCAACACCCGCCGCCAGAGCCAATTCATTGGTCATGCGCTGCCCTAGCCGAGTCTCGGTTCCCGGATGGATCGCAAGAAAGGTGGCATCCGCCCCATCTTGCACTGTGTAATTCGCCACACTGGTGACCACTCGGCCATATCGCTCAACGCGCTTGAAAGACCCGAGCAGGTTAGGCGCAGACTTGAATGCCAGGCCAAACGATCCGTAGTCGTTGCATTGCATGGTCGACCCAAGCCTAACGCCGATCGCTCTACCGTCGGTTTCAGTTTGAGCGAGAAATTCGAGGGCGCGGAAGAAGCTGTCTGCGGCGATGGTGGCTGGATGATCATCCTGTAAGGGGTCGAGTCCGGCCAGCCTGTAAATCTCGCGAGATGTTACTCCATCCGTGCCTGAGCTGCCTTCTATCAGTGCGGCGAGCTTCCGAACGAACAAGGATGCAATGTGGTCCATCGCGGTAGCTTAATCCCGGTTGGTGATCAGCGAAAGATGCTGGCTAAGCCGGCTTGGCGGGCACACTCCCATGGGACGAGTCAAAGAGGAAACCTGTTACAGCTGGCATCTTCTGACAAAAGTCTGACGTTAGCAGCCTAGATGGCAATCGCTTGGCAGGGTACATCTTGGGCATCAAGCTATGACGGAGCCAAAGATGATTGGGACACAAAAGTTAAAGCTGGCGGTGATTGTGCTGGCAACGTCGTGCAGCGCTTTCAGTCTTGCTAGCTGTTCTGCGGCGGATCGCGAACCGCAGCAGGGCGAGGAGACACCTCGTCCTTACTTTGGGCAAGAGCCGCCAGACTTGACACCCAAGGTCTTGGCTCCCGGCGTAGTCTCAACGGAAAACTGGGAGTACGGAGGCGCCTTCACTCCAGACTTGCGACAATTCTACTTGCTGAGGTCCGGCGGCGAATACGACGCGACGACCTTTGTCGTGATTGAGAATGACAACGGCACCTGGCGTGAGACTTCCCTGTCTCCCAGGATCGGTCAGCCGTTCATTTCCCCCGATGGCCAGACGATGCATCTGGGCAAAAACTATAGAACTAAAACCAAGAATGATTGGTCTGACCCTGTGAGCCTTGGAGAAGCGTTCGAGCAATATCGAATCATGCGACTGACCTCCTCGAAAGCAGGAACATATGTCTTCGACGAGGTTGGGAATGACGGCGACGGAGTGATCCGCATCTCAGCTATAGTCGATGGAAGGCGAGAGAAGCCCGTGCCTGCCAGCGCGACGGTCAATGAAGGCACATGGAATGCGCATCCCTTTATTGCCCCAGATGAGTCCTTCATTCTTTTCGATGCGAGGATGACCGAAGGATTTGGAGACTCGGATATCTATGTGAGTTTCAAACAACAAGATGGCAGCTGGGGCAAAGCACAGAACTTAGGTGACAAAATCAATACTGAGGCATGGGAGGCCGCCGCGAGTGTCACTCCCGACGGCAAGTATCTACTGTTCCATCGCAATGTCGGCTCAGAGCAATTCGAGAACGTCGATATGTTCTGGGTCGATGCTGATGTAATCAACGACCTCAGGCCGGAATAAGCTGACCTTTTGAGCGGTCGTTAAGCCTCGCGATTCCCGGTTACCAAGGCGAGCTGATCGGCATAGTGCATCGGGCAGCATCATAGTCTGCATTTGCGCCGTGAGCGGCATGTCTGCTTTCTTCCCGACTGACAGCCCCGCCCTCCCCCGCGCCAAACTTGCAATCACATCACAATGTGATAAATGGCTCGCATGAGCACATCGACTATCACACGCGTTCGCGATCTTGTCACATCGGGCGAGATGACCAAGGCGGGTCTGGCCCGCGCAGCAGGCCTCCACGCCAATACCCTGCGCGATGCGACCGAGACCGATTGGAACCCGACAGCGGAGACTCTCTCCAAGCTTGAGGCCTTTCTCGATTCGAATGACGACACCCCGGTTCTGGTCGGGATTGAAGAGATCATCGACGAAGCCCGCAACGGCCGAATGTACATTCTGGTCGATGACGAAGATCGCGAGAACGAGGGCGATCTGATCATCCCGGCGCAGATGGCCACGCCCGCTGCGATCAATTTCATGGCGACCCACGGCCGCGGCTTGATCTGCCTGTCGCTCGATCGGGCGCGGGTGGATCAGCTCGGCCTCGAACCGATGAGCCGTAACAACAAGGAAAGCATGCAGACCGCCTTCACGATTTCGATCGAGGCAAAGGAAGGCGTCACCACCGGCATCTCTGCGGCCGACCGGGCGCGCACAGTATCGGTGGCGATCGACAGCACAAAGGGGCCTGATGACATTGTCACCCCGGGCCACGTGTTCCCGCTCACCGCGCGTGATGGCGGGGTGCTGGTCCGCGCCGGCCATACTGAAGCAGCCGTCGACATTTCTCGCCTGGCCGGGCTCAACCCAAGCGGCGTGATCTGCGAGATCATGAATGAGGACGGGACGATGGCCCGGCTCGACGATCTGATCGCCTTCGCGCGCAAGCATGACCTCAAGATCGGCACAATCCGCGACTTGATCGCCTATCGCATGCGCAATGATCACCTGGTCGAGCGTGGCGACGAGCGCGCGTTCGATTCCGATTATGGCGGCCAATGGCGCATGATCACCTATCGCAACACGGTCTCCGAGAATGAGGCCTATGTCCTGCAAAAGGGCCATATTGTTCCGGATGAGCCGACCTTGGCGCGGGTTCACCCAATCTCGGTGTTTGACGACGTCCTCGGGCAGCCCGGACCGCGCAAGCGCACGCTTCAACGCGCGATGCAGGCGATCGGAGACCATGGCTCCGGCGTCATTGTCATTCTGACGGGCCGGGTTGGGACCAGCGGAGAATACACCGCCGACGAGGCCAATCGCAATGTTGGCATTGGCTCACAGATCCTGGCAGACCTGGGCGTTCACGACATGGTTCTGCTGTCCAATTCTCAACCCAATGTTGTCGCGATTGAGGGCTATGGCCTCAACATCGTCGGTCACCACCCTATACCGGAGTAATTCATGGCTCGTTTTCTAATTGTCGAAGCACGGTTCTATGCGCACCTCAACGATATGCTGATCGCCGGTGCCAAGGCGGCGATCGAGGAGGCCGGGCACCAGGCAGAGGTGCTGACCGTGCCGGGCGCGCTTGAAGTGCCTGGCGCAATCGCCCTGGCGGTCGAAAGCGGGGAATATGACGGCTTCGTAGCGATTGGCGTGGTTATTCGGGGCGAGACTTATCATTTTGAGATCGTCGCGGGAGAGAGTGCACGTGCCATCATGGCTTTGACAATGGACGGCATTCCGATCGGCAACGGCATTCTGACCACTGAGAACGAACAACAAGCGCTGGTCCGTGCTGATCCCGCTCAGAAGGACAAGGGGGGCGAGGCCGCCAAGGCCGCGCTGGTTTTGTACGAGCTTGGCAACAAGTTCGGCCGTTAGTGCCCTGACCCGGCTGCCTCGCGAGGGTGTGACGAAGTCGACCTACGTATTTTCCCGCTATAGCTTTTGTGCAGGGGAACGGCTTTTCTTCCCGTTCGCCGTTTGAGGTCGCACCAATAGCGAGCGCAACGCGGGAGATTGCCTTGGGACAAGCCATCGAAACCAACACTGACGATCAGTCTGATTACGCTGAGATCATTGATGCTCTTGAGCGGAATCTGGTCGAGCTCGATCGGCTCGGTGCCGCCATCGCCGCTGCGCAATTGGAGGCAGCGATCCATGCTCTACGCCAGGATCAGAGCGGTTCGATTAGCAGCTAAGGATAATTCCTATCCGTAGTTTCCCGTAAAGGCTGCCACCCAGACTCTGACTATGTTGCGCTTATGGGGAAGCGGCGCAGATCAACTCCAGAAACTCCAACTCAGCTTGGAATACAATCTCTGTCTGCGCCGTTTTCTGGGTCCCGCGAGCAGTCAGAACATAGAGATGAGTGATCACAACAATACCGGTCGAACGCAGTCCAAGAGCGAACTCTTTGCGCAACGCCCGCTTCAATCCTCAGACGATCAAGCCCGACGGCTTTCAGACCTCGCTCAACAATTGGCTGAGGTGGCGGATGCGCTGCTGCAACTGGCGAGCGTTTCGAGTGAGGAAGTTGGTTCCTCAATGCTTGAACCCAATCAATCGGTCCCGAGGCCAGGGAAGCGACCAGACAAGGCTGATCAGGCCCGAGCGATCTATCAGGTCAGGCGTTCGCGCTCAGCGATATTTGAACACCCGGAGATTTTCGGTGAGCCCGCCTGGGATATCCTGCTTGATCTCTATATCGCGACCGCTGAGGGCAAGGAGATCTCGGTCTCCAGCGCCTGCATCGGATCAGCGGTCCCGCCGACTACCGGGCTGAGGTGGCTGGGCATACTCGCCGACAAGGGATTGATCTTGCGGCGGCACGACCCGATCGATCAACGCAGGGTCCTGGTCCACCTTACGCGCGAGGGTTTGACCCTTATGGACCGGTTCTTTGAGACCGCCGAAGCGCAAACCCAAGCGCTTTAACGCCGGTACTCTGTCAACTCTCTCGGAGGATCAACCAAGTGCTCCGAAGCAGCCCTTGCCAGCATAAGACGCGCTGCCACCCAGCTCTTCTTCAATCCGGATAAGCTGGTTGTATTTCGCAAGCCGATCGGACCGCGCCAAAGAACCCGTTTTGATCTGTCCGCAATTGGTTGCCACGGCCAGGTCAGCGATGGTGGCATCCTCGGTCTCGCCCGAACGGTGACTCATCACCGAAGTGTAGTTTGCCCGGTGGGCCATATCGACCGCTGCGAGAGTCTCGGTCAGCGTGCCGATCTGGTTGACTTTCACAAGCAAGGAATTGGCCAGGCCCTTGGCAATACCCTCCTCAAGACGCGCAGGGTTGGTTACGAAAAGGTCATCGCCAACCAGCTGTACCGTGTCGCCGATTGCGTCGGTCACAGCTGCCCAACCCTCAAAATCATCTTCGCTCATTCCGTCTTCGATCGAACGAATTGGATAATCGGCACATAGCTTGGCGAGATAGTCAGCCATGCCAGCACCATCGAGGCTAAGCCCCTCGCCCGAGATCTCGTACTTGCCATTCTTGTAGAATTCGGTCGCAGCGCAATCGAGCGCCAGCACGATGTCTTCACCAGGCTTGAAGCCGGCCTGCTCTATCGACGCCATGATGAAGTCCAATGCCACTCGGGTATTGGCGAGGTCAGGTGCGAAACCGCCTTCGTCACCGACCGATGTCGACAAGCCCTTCTCACCGAGACCCTTCTTCAATGTATGAAACACTTC
The DNA here is from genome assembly GCA_965249945.1 of Erythrobacter sp. Taxonomy (GTDB): domain Bacteria; phylum Pseudomonadota; class Alphaproteobacteria; order Sphingomonadales; family Sphingomonadaceae; genus Erythrobacter. The sequence continues at coordinate 2,065,550 of OZ252258.1, forward strand.
CGAGCCCCAGCGCACGGCATCGGCGATTGTATCAGCCCCGACGGGCATGATCATGAACTCCTGAATGTCGATCGGATTGTCGGCATGCTCACCGCCGTTGATGATGTTCATCATCGGCACCGGCAAGACGTGCGCGGAAACCCCGCCGAGATAAGAGAACAGTGGCAGGCCGCGCGCATTGGCAGCGGCTTTGGCGACAGCGAGGCTAGTGCCGAGAATGGCATTGGCCCCGATCCGGCCCTTGTTCGGTGTTCCATCCAGAGCCAGCATCGCAAGGTCGATATCGCGCTGGTCTTCCGCATGCATGCCGTTGATCAGTTCGGCAATCTCACCATTGACCGCGGACACAGCCTTGAGAACGCCCTTGCCCTTGTAACGAGCGGCATCGCCGTCGCGCAGTTCGACCGCTTCATGGGCGCCAGTCGAAGCACCGGAGGGGACCGCTGCGCGCCCAAAACTGCCATCATCCAACAGCACATCCACTTCCACCGTAGGGTTCCCCCGGCTGTCCAGAATCTCACGGCCATGAATGTCGATAATCGCTGTCATAGTTGGCTCCGAAGCGAATGTGTTGTATATCTCTAAGACACCCCCATATAGGGTGTGTTGCGGGCGCTCTATGCGTCCCGACACCGCGGTGCAAGCCGCGTTAGGATTTTCACAATGCGGCTCCCCGCATATGGCCGCAAAACCGCACTTTTGGAGGGATCAGACTAGCCATGGCAGAACGCAAGACGACCAAGACCACTAAGACCCCGGCCAAGTCAGCCGCCAAAGGTGGCGCGACTCGCACAACTCGGGCCAAGAAGGCCGCACCGCTGAAGAAAGCGGCAACCGCAAAACCTGCAGAAGAGACTGTTGCAACGGGTGCCGAAGAGGCCAAGAGCCGCTTCAATGCCGCGCTGGAAGAAGCCAAGGCTGGCGCCGCTGCCCTGCGCACTGAAGCGACCGACCGGGCTGGCGCCTATCGCGACCAGGCCACTGCACGCGGCGATACGCTGGTCGCTGAAGCCAAGGAATATGGAGAACAAGCGAAAGTGAAAGCTGGAGAATTGGCCGTGGACGGCAAGACCGCAGCAAGTGACGCTATTGCATCACTCGGCAAAGTAGTTGGCGACACCGCAGGCGAACTCGATGAGCGCTTCGGCGAGCAATATGGCGACTATGCTCGCAAAGCCTCGCGCAGCCTCGCCGAAACGTCTGCCAAGCTTGATGCGAAGAGCGTCGAAGAGATTGGAGAGGACGCCCGCGAATTTGTCCGCAAGAGCCCGGGAGTTGCTGTCGGCATCGCCGCAGTTGCTGGCTTCCTGATCGCGCGGATGTTCAGAGGTTCGCGCGACTAACTTGCCCCTCGAAGAGCGGCGCTCTAGACCCTCACTCACCATGAGTGACACAGAGCGGTTGAATGAATCGGACGAGTTGGACGAACAGGTCCACTCGCCCGATCCAGCACCAGAACCAACCAAAGAAGGCCTATCGGAGCCGAGCCCATCGCTGACCGATGAGCTCGCAACTCTGATCGATGATGGCCGCACCTATGCCGAGGCAGAACTGGCCTTCCAGAAGACCCGCGCGTCTCTGGCTGGGCGCAAGATCGGTGTCACTGCAGGCTTGATAGTCCTTGCAGTGCTGCTTGTGCACCTTGCGCTAGTAGCCTTGGTCGTCGGATTGCTGATTGCCCTGGTTCCGCCGTTGGGAATTTGGGGTTCGATCATTGCAGTGGTTGGTAGTCTGCTGCTGGCGATTGCCTTGGTTGTTTATGCAGCCAGAGGAACCGCATCGGGTATCGGCGCAATGTTCAAGGATGACGGCGATGAAGAAGCTTGATCGCCAATTCATCGAAGACCGAGCGCTCCGTGACGCCGCACGCAAGAACGTCCTCGCCGATGTCGAAGTGCTCAAGGCTGGCTGGAACGAGCGCGGACTCGCCAAACGTGTTGCTGGCCGAATAGGTGGCGGCGCACAGGATGTCTTTGATCGCGCAAGCGAGACCGCCGAGGACAATCGTGGCGTATTGTCGGCCCTGATTGGCGCGATTGTTCTCTGGTTTGCGAGTGGCGCACTGCTCGATCTGTTTAGCGAGGGCGAACTCGTCACCGAAACTAACAATGACACTGACAGTGGCGGTGCCGGCGGGACAGAAAATGATGCAGGTGTTAATGGCGATGAAAGCGCCCCTGCGCCAAAGGATGCCGACGAAACTGAACAGCACCTCAATCTGCAGGTGACAGGAGACCGTGATGAGCAAGACTGACGCAAGGGATGAACTGCGCGCCAAGATCGAAGCAAGCGATCGTCGGATCAAGGAACGGACGCTGGCAGACAGCGCACGCGAAGTCGTCGAAGACGCGGGCAAGTTTGCCAAGGCCCACCCTTTCACCGTCATAGGCGGCGCAATCGCAGCAGGCTTGATGATTGGGCTCCTCACATCGCCTGGCAGGCAACTCGCGCGCAGCACAGCGGTCGGCACGGCTCGGGCGGTCAGCAGCACTGCGGAAGGTGCAAAATCGGCGGTTGGGAAAGCGGCCAAGTCGCGCGCCGCTTCGCTGGGCAATATCCTCGCCGATGCCGCAATCGCTTATGGCATCAAGCTGATTGACGAGGCGCTTGACCGGGCACGAACAGGACAGGAAGCGCTCGAAGATGCAGGCGATGCTGCAAAGTCCAAAGCCCGCAATCTGCGCCGAGAAGCCAGCAGCTTGGCTGGCTCGGCCGCTGACAAGGTGCGGGATATTCGTAGCAAGGTCGCGCGCTAGAATTTTCCCTCACGAATACGAATACGACTTTCGACGCTCTTGCACAGCGCTTGGCATAGTCTATGGGGCGCGGAGATAGTGTTCCTCCCCAAGGAAAGTCAGAATCATGGAAGAGACAACCCCAAACCAGAAGCTCCACCTAGTCATGGGTGGCCGCGTCACCGATCCTCGCAGTCTTGAGTTCGCAGATCCGGAGAGCCTGCACGTCGTAGGCGTGTTCAGCAGCTATGACGCCGCTGAAGATGCCTGGCGTGCACAGGCGCAGCGCACTGTCGACGACGCCGAAATGAAATATGTGGTGGTGCACATTCACCGCCTGCTGACGCCAGACGAGTAGCTCGAGAAGGCGCCGGATCAATGAAATATGAGCTCTTTCCGTTTGTCGAGGGACATGCTCAGCAATTGGCCGAGCTCACCGGTGCAGCCATTCGAGGCGTCGGGAGCGAGAAGTATTCGCCAAGTCAAGTTGACGCTTGGGCGGCGCGACATCCCAACGCCGATCGATTTCTGGAGCGTCACGCCAAAGGCGATATGATTACGGTTGCGGTCGACGAGACCGGCTTGGCAGTTGCCTACTCACTTATCGAGCCAGATGGCCATTTCGACATGCTGTATTGCCATCCGGATCACACCAGGCGCGGACTTGCTGATCGGCTCTTATCTGCCGCTGAGCAAACTGCTCGGTCGATGGGCCTGAAGCGCCAATACACCGAAGCGAGTGAACTCGCCCGCCCCACTTTCGAGCGTGCAGGCTACTCTGTCACGCACCGGCGCGACTTCACAATTGAGCACGACGGCAAAGACGTGTCGATCCACAATTACGCGATGGAAAAACTCCTCGATTGAGGAGCTTTTGCGTCATTGCTCAAATGAATTCGATCTTTTCGACCAGGTAGAACTTGTCACCTGCAGGGACGGTCACTTCGATTTCGTCTTCGACCTGTTTGCCAATCAGAGCACGTGCCAAAGGCGAGGAGTAAGATATCCGGCCTTGAGTCGCATCCGCCTCAGTCTGGCCGACAATCTGATACTTCACTGGCTTGTCGTCATCATCCAGCAAGGTGACCGTCGCGCCGAACACAATCTTGTCACCTGAAAGTGATTTGGGATCGATGATCTGTGCCCGGCTCACGCGATCTTCAATTTCGGCGATCTGCGCCTCAACCTGACCCTGACGTTCCTTGGCAGCGTGATATTCGGCGTTCTCAGAGAGATCGCCATGCGCTCGAGCTTCTTCAATTGCGTCGACAATTTTTGGGCGTTCCTCGCGCAGCACCTTAAGGTCAGCGGTCAGCCGCTCGTAACCCTCTGCCAGCATTGGAACTTTTTCCATCGTTGCCATCCCGTATCTTTCTTTACTTGCGAATTCCCTACTCCCGCGAAGGGTAATTTCATCGACCACCGCTCCTTTCGAGGCGGTGCAAAGTCTGCGAAATTTTGGGGAAACTCGCTTGGTTGCTCAGATATAATAGTCTTGCAATGAACGGACTTCAAGATCGGATGGTGCAATCGCTGCAATTGCCGCTGTCGCAGCCAGCGAAGCGGTTGCCGTCGTGTAGTACGGCACCTTCTTCTCAAGCGCCGTCGCGCGGATCGATTTACTGTCCAGAAGCGACTGCCAGCCCTCGGTTGTGTTGATGATCAGCGCAATATCGCCATCGATGATCTTATCGACGATGTGCGGTTGTCCTTCGGCGACCTTATTGACCCTTTGCACGGCCAATCCCTGCTCGCTCAGATAGGACTGGGTTCCACCCGTCGCAACTATGTCAAAGCCTTGCTCAATCAGACTTTTGACAGCAGGAACGATCACCGCCTTGTCGGTGTTCTTGACCGAAACGAAGACTGTGCCTGAGCGAGGCAAGCTCATTCCTGCCCCCATTTGAGATTTTAGGAAGGCCGCTTCAAAGCTGGCATCTATGCCCATTACCTCACCGGTCGACTTCATCTCGGGGCTCAAGATCGGATCAGCGCCCGGGAAGCGCGCGAAGGGGAACACCGCCTCCTTCACCGCCATATATGGGAATTCGCGCTTGAACGGTTCAAAGTCCGCCAGTTTTTCACCAGCCATAACTCTGGCCGCGATCTTCGCCACCGGCTGACCGATCGCCTTGGCCACGAACGGGACGGTCCGACTGGCCCGCGGGTTCACTTCGATAAGATATATCTCGCCATCCTTGACCGCGAATTGGACATTCATCAGGCCACGCACACCCAGTGCCCTAGCCAAGCTTTCAGCCTGTCGCTCCATCTCCTCGACAGTGTCGTCAGGCAATGAATAGGGCGGCAAGGTACAGGCGCTGTCACCCGAGTGAACGCCAGCCTCTTCGATATGCTGCATCACCCCCGCAATTCGGACCTCAACGCCATCGCACAGCGCATCGACATCGCACTCGATCGCATCGCGCAGATATTGGTCGACCAGAACCGGGCTGTCGCCCGAGACGTTCACCGCGGTCTTGATATAATCATCGAGCTGCGCCTCGGAATCGACGATCTCCATCGCCCGTCCGCCCAAGACGTACGACGGCCTCAAGAGCACTGGATAGCCGATCCGCGCAGCAACAGCGGCGGCCTCGTCACGGCTATAGGCGATGCCATTGTCAGGCTGTTTGAGTTTGAGCTTGTTGACGAGTTTGGCGAAGCGTTCGCGGTCCTCCGCCAAATCGATCGCGTCGGGCGACGTGCCAAGGATCGGGATCCCGGCGTCTTCCAAGGCCTGGGCTAGCTTGAGCGGGGTCTGGCCGCCAAATTGCACGATCACGCCCGCAAGCTCACCGGTCGATTGCTCAACCCGCAAGATCTCAAGCACATCTTCTGCGGTGAGCGGCTCGAAATAGAGTCGATCCGAAGTGTCGTAATCGGTTGAGACCGTTTCCGGATTGCAGTTGATCATGATCGTTTCGAACCCGACTTCTTCGAGCGCGAAACAGGCGTGAACACAGCAATAGTCGAACTCAATCCCCTGCCCGATCCGATTGGGTCCGCCCCCGAGGATCACGACCTTGCGCCGATCCGATGGCGCGGCTTCGCATTCCGGCTCACCGAAGCTCGGGGCCTCATAGGTCGAGTACATATAGGGTGTGATCGCCTCAAACTCGGCGGCACAGCTGTCGATGCGCTTGAAGACCGGACGCACGCCGAGCTTGTTACGCAGGTCCCGAACTTCGCTTTCGCTGGTCGCACCGGCCATCGCCTGCAGAGCATCGTGCAGCAGCCCGCTGCGCTTGGCCTGAGTCTCTGCCAGGCCTCCAGCGACGCCGACGGACCGCACAGCGAGGGTCGCGAGGCGTTTGTCGGAAAAGCCCATGCTCTTGAGCCTCCGCAATCCAGGCGCATCCTGCGGCAAGCCATTGGCGGCAATGTCTGCTTCCGCTTCGATGATCTCCTCGATCTGGCGCAGGAACCACAGATCATATCCTGTGATCGGCTGTATCTCTTCGGCGGACAGCCCTTCACGGAAGGCTTGCGCCACTTTGAGCAAGCGATCCGGAGTTCGGCGCGACAAGGCCGCAGTGATGACGTCTTTGGCCACGCCTTCGAGCTCGGTCACCCGATTGAAGCCGTCGAGCCCGGTTTCGAGACCGCGCAGCGCCTTCTGCATGCTCTCCTGGAAGTTCCGGCCGATCGCCATCACCTCGCCAACCGACTTCATTGCGGTCGACAGCAGCGGCTCGGCCCCTTTGAACTTCTCAAAAGCGAAACGCGGGATCTTGGTCACGACGTAGTCAATGGTCGGTTCGAAGCTTGCCGGGGTCGCCCCGGTGATCTCATTGGTGATCTCATCGAGCGTGTAGCCAACCGCCAGTTTGGCAGCGACACGGGCAATCGGAAAGCCGGTCGCCTTCGATGCCAAGGCCGAACTGCGCGAAACCCGCGGGTTCATCTCGATCACGATCAACCTGCCATCCTTGGGATTGACCGCGAATTGCACATTCGACCCGCCGGTCTCGACCCCAACCTCACGCAGCACCTCAAGCGAGGCAGTCCGCATGATCTGGTATTCTTTGTCGGTTAGCGTCAGCGCCGGGGCGACCGTGATCGAATCGCCGGTGTGGACGCCCATCGCATCGACGTTCTCGATCGAGCATATGATGATACAATTGTCCTTCTTGTCGCGGACAACCTCCATCTCGTACTCTTTCCAACCAAGCAGCGATTCCTCGATCAGGACCTCAGTTGTGGGGGAAGCGTCGAGCCCGTCCGAGACGATCTTGTCGAATTCCGCCTTGTTGTAGGCGATCCCGCCGCCAGTCCCGCCCAGAGTGAAGCTCGGCCGGATGATCGAGGGCAGCCCGGTCCGCTCGAGCACTTCGCGCGCTTGCTCAAGATTATGCGCAATTCCAGAGCGCGCGCTCTCTAGCCCTATCGAGTCCATCGCAGCACGGAATTTCTGGCGGTCTTCGGCCTTGTCGATCGCTTCAGCCCTGGCGCCGATCATCTCAACCCCGAATTTCTCCAGCACGCCGTCCTTGTCGAGGCTGAGCGCGCAGTTGAGCGCGGTCTGACCGCCCATGGTGGGCAGCAGCGCATCGGGCCGTTCCTTCTCGATAATCTTGGCGACAATCTCGGGCGTGATCGGTTCGATATAGGTCGCGTCGGCGAACTCTGGATCAGTCATGATCGTGGCCGGGTTCGAATTGACCAGGATTACGCGATAGCCCTCTTCCTTAAGCGCTTTGATCGCCTGGGTCCCCGAGTAATCAAACTCGCACGCCTGACCGATAATGATCGGGCCAGCGCCAATAACGAGGATGGAGGAAATGTCTGTGCGTTTGGGCATTAGCTGTTGTTCTCGTTCTCGTTTTCAGCGGGTTGTTCTTCGGGTTCCACCGCGCGCGGCTGTTCCCACGACAATGAAATGAACCGCATATTGGTCTGTTGGCTCTCGCAACCGGAGGCGATCAATTGATCAGCTTCAACGGGCTCTCCGCGCACCCGATAGAGCGCGGGATTACCGGTCAGGAACAGCGCGCCATCCTCGGTGACCGACATCTGCATGAATTGCTCGCGCGCGGTCGAATTCTCATTGGTGTTGAGCGTCATCCGCGTACCCAGCGTTTCATCGTTCTCAGCCACCGACAGCGCTTGGATCTCATCCAGGCTGAGTTTGGAGATATCGAAGGTGTAGGTTGGAACCCATTCCCCTTCGAGCTGGCCGAGCTCGAATTTGACATTGGTCGGAAGCTCACGTTGAAGCCGCTCCTGACACATTGCCAGCGGCTCATCCCCGACCCGCGGATCCTCGGGAAACAGCAAAGAGCAGCCCGGAAGTGTGACTAGCATGCCAAGCGAAAGCAGTGCAGCGCGCATCAGCCCGGCTCCTCATTGGCTAGTCTGCCGTCGCCCGGAGTGAAGGCGTAGCGCAGCTTGGTGTAGCGATAGACATAGGGCAGCACGTCGGGCCGCGAGACACCATCGCCAGCGATGAAAGTGCAATTGCGGCGAATATCGATCAAGCGGTTGCCGTCGCGCACCATGACATAGCTCAGCACGTGATAGCGCAGCGGGCGGCTGCGACTACCCACGACATCAAGCTGGCGGACATGATCGCTGTAATCGCGCAGCCTCGTGCGATCCTTGAAGCCCTGCGCTTCGCGGTCTTCGGCAACCAGATCATGCTTGATCGCGGGATCGAACTCTTCCTCGATGAAAAAGCCATCGCTCGCAACGATCTTGCAATCCATCCGACCTGCGACAGGATAACGGCTGTCTTCCTTGAACAGTATTGGCCGCCAGAAGGACAGCACCGGTAAGCCGCTGGCTCCCGCTTCCAGCGTGACCGAGCCATCGCCCTGGAATGCCACGCCCTCAACAATCTCTGCACCCGGCCAAGTTGATGACGAGGACGGGGTCATAGCGGGATTCTGCGCCACAGCTGGCGCAGCACCCAGGCAAAACATCAGCAAAAGATGCTGAATGAGCTTCACCCCAGACCCCCGACGAATTTCTCAAACAGGTAGAAACTGTCCTGCGGGCCCGGGCTTGCTTCGGGGTGGTATTGAACGCCGAAGGCTTTTTTGCCCTTCACCGCAATCCCGCAATTGCTGCCGTCGAACAGCGAGACATGGGTCTGCACGACACTATCGGGCAGCGTGTCGGCATCGACAGCGAAGCCGTGGTTCATGCTGGTGATCTCAACCAGATCGCGGGTCTCGCCCCAGCCCTCCCCGACGCGCTGGACCGGGTGATTGGCGCCGCGGTGCCCTTGGAACATCTTCACCGTCTTGGCGCCCGCGGCGAGCGCGAGCATCTGGTGCCCCAGGCAGATTCCGAACAACGGCATATCCTGATCGAGCAGAGCCTTGATCACCGGCACGGCATAATCGCCCGTCGCAGCAGGATCGCCCGGCCCGTTGGACAGGAACACCCCGTCGGGTTTGAGCGCGAGAATATCCTCAAGCGAAGTCTCGGCCGGAACCACCGTCACCTTGGCGCCTGCACGGACCAGATTGCGGAAGATATTGTCCTTCGCCCCATAGTCGATCGCGACAACATGCGGCGTAGCATCGCGCGCGGCGCGACCATAACCATGACCGAGACGCCAATAGCCGCCTTCCCAGCTCTCCTGCGCTTCGCGCGTGACGCGCTTGGCCAAATCCATCCCTTCGAGCCCTGCCCAATCCTGCGCGCGCTTGAGCAGCGCGGGGATGTCGAAGCTTCCGTCGGGCGAATACGCAATCACGGCATTGGGCGCGCCCGACAGGCGAATCCGACGGGTCAGCGCGCGGGTATCGACCCCGGCCAACCCGATCTTGCCATTGCCTGCCATCCAGTCGGTAAAATGCTGCGCGCTGCGAAAATTGCTCGGAAGGGTGACATCTTCGCGGGTGATACAGCCAACCGCGCCTTCGACCTGGCTTTCAATGTCTTCGCCATTGGTGCCGACATTGCCGATATGCGGGAAAGTGAAGGTCACGATCTGCGCCGCGTAGGATGGATCGGTCATCACCTCCTGATAGCCGGTCATCGCGGTGTTGAAGCAGACTTCGCCGACCGCTTCGCCGCTGGCTCCAAACCCCTTGCCCCAGATCACGCTGCCATCGGCCAGAACGAGGACTCCCGTCGCATCTTTGGGTTGCGCGCGAGAGGTTGCGGGGTCGGCCATTGGGCGCTCCGATTGAAAAGAGTTTTTGCGATGTGTGCTAAGTCTCATCCGCTAGGCTTGCACCATGCGTCCGTCAACCTATCTCACGGGTCTTATCTCGGCTAAGCTGCATGCTGGCTGAAACCATCCACAGGAAAGAACAAAACAATGCCCAATGCGAGCCTTAGGGACGATATCAAATCCGCAACGATCACTGCGATGAAGGCTGGCGAAAAGGATCGCACGGCCGCGCTTCGCCAGATTTCGGCCAAGATCATGGATCGCGACATTGAAGAGCGGACCTCGGGCAAAGAGATACCGGACGATGATCTGGTGACTTCGGTCTTGCAGAAGATGGCCAAGCAGCGTCGCGAATCGATTGAGATGTATGAAAGCGGCGGCCGCACCGAGCTGGCCGATGCCGAAAAGGCTGAGCTGGCGGTGATTGAGGAATTCCTGCCGCAGATGATGTCAGAAGATGACACCAAGGCGGCGATCGCGATTATTGTATCCGAGCTTGGCGCTGACAGCATGAAGGACATGGGCCGCGTGATGGGTGAGCTCAAATCGCGCCATGGCGCTGTGCTCGATGGCAAGCTCGCCAGCGGGCTGGTCAAAGCGGCCCTGAGCTAGGCTCAGGATTGGTCCGATGTTGAAGTCACTGCGGCAAAGCCTGGAGCGATGGCGGAGCCGCAATGACCCACTGCTTGAATCCGGTGAGAATGGCTTTTCGCTGACCCAAGGCAAAAGGATCCAGCGGACCCGCTGGGACGAGATCAGCGCGATCTTTGCCTACAAGATTGACCTTGTTACCATCGATCAGATCTGCCTCAACTTCGAAACCCAGTCGGGTGAGATCGTGGTGCATGAAGGCATGCAGGGATACGAGGAATTGCTCGAAGCGCTTGAGCAGCATCTCGGCCTCACTCCCGAATGGACCCTTGAGGTGATGTTTCCCGCGTTCGAGGAGAACTTGACGCAGATCTATCCGATCGCACAGCCCTAGGTGAATTGATCCACAATCGCTCCACCGGAACCTCCCTCGCCTGAACTCGACACGGGCGCAAACAGTGATACCAAGTCAGCATGAGCATCACCCCGCAATGGAAAGACGAGCTGCGCGCGCGCGTGACCCTGTCGACGGTCGTGATGCGCACCACCAAGCTCCAGAAAGCGGGACGCGAGTGGAAAGCATGTTGCCCTTTCCATGACGAGAAGACGCCCAGCTTTTACGTCAACGATCAGAAGGGATTTTATCACTGCTTCGGCTGCGGCGCACATGGTGACGTGATCTCATGGATGACCGAGCAGCGCGGCCTGTCCTTCATTGATGCGATCAAAGAGCTGGCCAGCGAAGCGGGAATGGAAGTTCCTGCGCCTGATCCTGTGGCCGCCAAGAAGGCTAAGAAGCGGGCAAGCCTGATCGATGTCACCACCGAAGCGCAGGACTGGTATGTCCACAATCTGCGCTCAGCCGAAGGGCGCGAGGCGCTCGCCTATCTCAATCGACGCGGGCTCAAACCAGAGACCCTGCGCGAATTCGGATTTGGCTATGCGCCGGAGAGCAAGCAGGCGCTTGCCACCGCCCTGCCCCGGTTTGAGGATCAAATGCTGGTCGAAAGCGGGATGCGCATCTTGACCGATGATGGCACGACCTACGACCGCTTTCGTGGTCGGGTGATGCTACCGATCCAGGATGCGCGCGGCCGGGTGATAGCCTTTGGTGGACGGATTCTCGACAAGCGTGATGGCGTCGCGAAATATCTCAATTCACCCGACACGCCGTTGTTCGACAAGGGGCGCACACTCTACAATCTTCACCGCGCCTCGCCCGCCTCGCGCCAGAGCGGGCGTGTGGTGGTGGTCGAAGGCTATATGGATGTTGTTGCGCTGGCGCAGGCTGGAATTGCCGATGCCGTAGCGCCGCTCGGCACCGCACTGACCGAAATGCAGCTCGAGATGCTGTGGCGCATGGTTGAGCGACCCATTCTCTGTTTTGACGGAGACAACGCCGGTCAGCGGGCAGCGATGCGAGCCATCGGACGTGCGCTGCCTCTACTGCGACCAGCGCGCTCGCTTTCGATCGTCCGCCTCCCATCTGGGCTCGATCCCGATGATCTGATCAATCAGCAGGGTGTTGGTGCGATGGAAAAGCTTCTGGCCGAGCCAAAATCTCTGCTCGACACCCTCTGGACATTTGAAAGAGACGCCGAGCCGCTCGACAGCCCTGAGGCAAAGGCCGGCCTGAAGGCGCGCCTGCTGGCACACGTCGATACGATCCAGGATCCCGATATTCGATCGCTCTATCGCAAGGATCTGCTCGATCGCTTTTCAGACTTCGCCTATCCACCAAGGCAACAACAGGCCCGAGGTACGTGGCGCGGCGCGGCCAGACCGATTGCTCGCCCCGGGCTTTCCAACGAGGCCAAAGCATCGCTTGGGAAGCTGATGTCAGGCGGTGGCCGCGACGCTTTTTTGCAGGCAGTTTTCGCCGGTCTTTTGCGCCATCCTTCCGAGATTGCGCGCCATTCAGAAGCGCTCACAAGACTGGCCAGATTGAACCCTCAGTCCAATCAAATGGTGGAAACTCTGTTTGAGATGGAGGAAATGCTTGATTCGCGGGGGCAAGAGGCCATATCAGACCTGCAAGGCCTAACCGCCCCACCGGAAACCCAACGTTTCGCCTTTCTTCGAGAAGGCACTGACCCCGGTGAAGCGCGCGAAGAATTGGCTGAAGCTGTGTCGTTGCTGGTTGAAAAGCCAGCACTGGAAGCCGCGCTTGCGGCGACTGTGGCGCGGTTCGATGAAGACCCGGAAGGAGCCTTTGCCGAACAAACGCGACTGCGAGAGCAGCTCAAGACTATCGATGATCGACTTAAGGCATTTGGCCGACGCAAAGCTGGCACAATGCCGACACCAGAATTGACTTCTCCATCGGATGCGCAGCCGATCGGAGATTTGGGAACGGACTGACGAGTATCCATGGCTTCGAAAGCAAAAACCCAAGAGAGCGAAGACGCTCCCCTGATTGACCTCAATGAGGCATCCGTAAAGAAACTCATCACCAAGGCGAAGAAGAAGGGCTACGTCACCTATGACGAGCTCAACGAAGCTTTGCCTTCTGGTGAAATGAGCCCCGATCAGATTGAAGACATTCAGACCGCTCTGTCGGAGATGGGCGTCCAGATCGTTGAAAATGACGAGGAAGCCGAAGCCGAAGCCGAGCAAGAGGCTGAAGTCGAGGAAATGTCGGTCGGCGAAGACGCCGCGGACAAGAAAGACACCAAGAAAGAAACCAAAACCGCCGCCACAAAGAAGACTGGCACCGGCGATCGCACCGACGATCCGGTGCGGATGTATCTGCGCGAGATGGGCGCGGTCGAATTGCTCAGCCGTGAGGGCGAGATTGCGATCGCCAAGCGGATCGAAGCCGGCCGGGATATGATGATCATGGGTCTGTGCGAAAGCCCGATCACCTTCCACGCCATTATCCAGTGGTCTGAAGCGCTCAACGCCGAAGACATGCAGCTACGTGAGATCCTCGATCTTGACGCGATGCTCTCGAAGGAACCTCCGCCAGACAAGATGGAGGAAGAGGCCGAGGACGATAGCGGCGAAATCTCGGAAGAGACGGCCGGCCCGACCATCCGTGAGGATGATGAGGACGAAGACGATGAAACCGCTGAAGGCGAAGATGGCGAAGAAGGCGGTTCAAAGCGCGAAGAGGAAGAGGAAGAGGACAACACTCTAAGTCTTGCTCAGATGGAAGCTGCGCTGAAGCCCGACGCTATCGAGCGCTTCGCACGGATCACCAAGCTCTTCAAAACCTTCGAGAAACTTCAGGCTGAGCGGGTAGAAACGCTCGCTGCGGGCAATGATTTCCCGGCTGCCAAGGAAAAGAAGTACGAAAAGCTCGGCGAAGAGCTGACCGGCGAAGTCGAAAGCATGCAGTTTCATGCGACCAAGATCGAATTCCTGGTCGACAATCTTTATGCCTTCAACCGCCGATTGACCGCGCTCGGCGGACAGATGCTGCGCCTGGCTGAGCGTCACAAGGTCAAGCGGATCGACTTCCTCAAGTCCTATGTCGGCAATGAGCTCGACGACAGCTGGATTGCCGCGAACGCAAAGAAGGACAAGAAATGGGCTGCTTTCGCTGAGAAGGAAGCGGCTGCGATTGAGCGTATCCGCACCGAAATCACAGATATTGCTGCGCAGACCGGAATGGCCCTGCCAGAATTCCGCCGGATCGTGAACATGGTCCAGAAGGGCGAGCGCGAGGCGCGTATCGCCAAGAAGGAAATGGTCGAAGCCAACCTCCGTCTGGTGATCTCGATTGCCAAGAAATACACCAACCGCGGCCTGCAATTCCTTGACCTGATTCAGGAAGGCAACATCGGCTTGATGAAGGCTGTCGATAAATTTGAATACCGCCGCGGCTACAAATTTTCGACTTATGCCACCTGGTGGATCCGGCAAGCGATCACGCGCTCGATTGCTGACCAGGCCCGGACCATCCGTATCCCGGTCCACATGATCGAGACAATCAACAAGCTGGTGCGGACGTCGCGTCAATTCCTGCACGAGGAAGGGCGTGAGCCTACTCCGGAGGAAATGGCAGCCCGTCTGTCCATGCCGCTCGAGAAGGTTCGCAAGGTGATGAAAATCGCCAAGGAGCCAATCTCGCTTGAAACGCCCATCGGTGACGAGGAAGATTCGCACCTCGGCGATTTCATCGAGGACAAGAACGCCGTGATCCCGGTTGACGCTGCGATCCAGGCGAACCTCAAGGAAACCGTCACCCGCGTGTTGGCGTCGCTGACTCCGCGCGAGGAGCGCGTCTTGCGGATGCGCTTCGGGATTGGAATGAACACTGATCACACGCTCGAAGAGGTTGGTCAGCAATTCTCAGTTACGCGTGAGCGGATTAGGCAGATTGAAGCAAAGGCACTGCGCAAGCTCAAGCACCCGAGCCGCTCGCGGAAAATGCGCTCTTTCCTCGACCAATAATCCATCCTACCCTTCGGCCATTCACTTCTAGGGGGAGAAGAGAGTGACCGAAGCTGCAGGTGCGATCGAGCCCGAAATCCTCGAACATCTGATCGAGATCGCGTATCTCGGCCTCTACGCCTTTGGCATATTTATGGCTGGCATTGCGGTGATCTTCAGTGTGCTCTTCTGGAAGGGTAATCTTTCAGGAGAGACCGTAATCAGCATAATCCGGGCTTCGAGTGCACCAAAGCTCGTGACGATCATACTGATCGTCGCAACCGTGGCTGTGCTAACAGTCTTGGAACTTGTCGATGGCGCTGCCGCCCTCGCCTTGTTGAGCGCAATCGCAGGCTATGTGCTTGGCAATACGACTGCACCCAAATCGGCCGGCGCTCCGAAGGCTGACGAAGAATCCTGATCGGCGTAGGTGAACTCCTATGCGGAAAAGCACTTCGCCAAACGACGAAGCCAATAGACAAATACCCATAAGCAATGGCATGCTCTCACCAGAGAGAGGACCAACATTAGAAGTGGGCTCCTTGTTATGTCAGTCATTGCTATCGTCAGCCAAAAGGGTGGATCAGGAAAAACCACCCTGGCGGTTCACCTTGCCACCCGCGCCGCGCAGGCCAAGCACGAAAGCTGTGTGATCGATACCGATCCGCAGGCAACGGCAGCTTCATGGAGCGACTGGCGCGGTGACTTTCTGCCTGTTGTGGTCACCAGCCCGCCGGCACGGCTCGGTCGGACGATTGCGAGTGCGCAAAAGAACGGTGTCGATTTCGCTGTGATCGATACTCCCCCTCACGCTGACGCTGCCGCGCGCGAGGCCATCAAGGCCGCCGACATCGTGCTTGTTCCCACCAAGCCGCGGGCTTTCGATCTGGCTGCACTCGAACCCATCGCCGATCTGATCGCTTTCGCTAAGAAGCCCGCCTTTGTGGTGCTCAACTCAGTTCCAACAGGCGCGACCGTTCTGGCAGAAGAAGCGCGAACTGCCGCTCAGGAAATGGGGTTAGACATTTGCCCAATCGAATTGGGAGACCGTGCCGCCTTTCATCGCTCTTCGGCCAAGGGCGAAACTGCGTCAGAGATCGACCCCGAGGGAAAGGCCGCCAAAGAGATCGAAGAGCTCTGGAAATGGCTCAAGAAGCAACTCAAGAGAAAAAAGTAGCCGCTGGATGTGCAAGATCGCATGTTCCGGGGTGGAGTGAATCGCTTGCGCTCCCTATGTAGCGCGCATGCGTATTGCGATTGCTTCTGATCACGCTGCCATCGATATGAAGGCAGAACTGGCTGAATGGCTCATAGATATCGGGCATGAGGTTGCTGATCTGGGACCGGAGGGCCACGGCAGCGTCGACTACCCGGATTATGGCTACAAGCTGGCTGAGGTCGTGGCCGAAGGGACTGTCGACTGCGGTGTGGCCCTGTGCGGATCAGGAATCGGAATTTCGATCAGCGTCAATCGGCACCCCTCGGTTCGTTGTGCCCTGGTATCTGAGCCACTCTCAGCGGCGCTCGCGCGGGAACACAATGACGCCAATGCGATCGCACTGGGTGCACGGCTTACTGGCATTGAGATGGCCAAGAGCTGCATCGCGACTTTTCTTGAGACCGAATTTGCGGATGCCGGCGACCCGGAAGGCCGCCACCAGCGACGTGTTGCCAAGCTTGGCAGCCCACCCATTCAGATGACAAGAATTGAGACACACCAATGAGCACAGCCCCTTCTGATGTAGTCAGCCCTATGGATGGATTCTGGAACGATGATCTGACTTCGGCTGATCCAGAGATCGCAGCCGCGGTCTCCAGCGAGCTCGACCGTCAGCGCGACAAGATTGAGCTGATCGCTAGTGAGAATATTGCGAGCCGGGCCGTGCTTGAAGCGACAGGCAGTGTGTTCACCAACAAATATGCCGAAGGCTATCCAGGCAAGCGCTACTACGGCGGCTGTGACTATGCCGATGTGGTTGAAACTTTGGCGATCGAGCGCGCCAAGCAATTGTTCGGCTGCAACTTCGCCAATGTTCAGCCCAACTCCGGCTCACAGATGAACCAGGCGGTGTTCCTTGCGCTATTGCAGCCGGGCGACACCTTCATGGGGCTGGACCTCAACTCAGGCGGCCATCTGACTCATGGCTCACCGGTCAATATGTCTGGCAAATGGTTCAATCCGGTTTCCTATGGCGTACGCCAGGACAATGAGCTGATCGATATGGACGAGGTCGCCGCGACAGCGCGCGAGCACAAACCCAAATTGATTATCTGCGGGGGCACAGCTTACTCACGCATTTGGGACTTCGAAGCTTTCCGAGCGATTGCCGATGAAGTGGGTGCCTATCTGCTATGCGATATGAGCCATATCTCTGGTCTCGTCGCCGGTGGTGCCCACCCTTCACCCTTTCCGCATTGCGACATTGTCACTTCGACCACCCATAAGAGCCTGCGCGGGCCGCGCTCGGGTATCATTCTTTGGAACAATGAAGAGCTGACCAAGCCGCTCAATATGGCAGTCTTCCCAGGTCTCCAAGGCGGTCCGTTGATGCACGTTATCGCAGCAAAAGCCGTCGCATTCCGCGAAGCGCTGCAACCTGAGTTCAAGCTCTACGCTCAGCGGATTGTTGAGAATGCTCGCGCTTTGGCGGCTAGCCTTGAAGACGACGGTCTGCGGATTGTGTCCGGTGGGACCGACAACCACTCCATGCTAGTCGACCTGACCGCCAAGGATGTCACCGGCAAGTCGGCGGAAGCAGGTCTCGATCGCGCTTGGTTGACCTGCAACAAGAACGGCATTCCGTTCGATACTCGGTCGCCTTTCGTAACCAGCGGCATTCGATTGGGCACTCCTGCTGGAACAACTCGCGGGTTCGGCCCAGTGGAATTCCGTCAGGTCGGTGCCTTGATCGCGGAAGTGGTCGATGGCCTTTCGAAGAACGGCCCTGAAGGCGATGCCCAGATTGAAGAAAGCGTGCGGACTAGGGTCGCCGAGCTGTGCCAGAATTTCCCCGTCTATCCAGGATTGTAAGTCATGAATGAGCAAAACCCCGACTCTCCCGACTGGGTTGAGGACACCAAGAACGAGCTGGTTGCGATGGGCAAGGAAGGCATGAAGCACCCTTCAACCAAGCCCGTGCTGCTCGGCGCCGGAATTGGTGCCGCTGCTGGCTTTCTCGTGGTTGGCGGGCCTATCCTGGGTGGTCTCGCTGGAGCGGGAATCGCGCTTTACACCCGGATCAAGAAGTAAGGTCCTGAATGCGCTGCCCCTTTTGCGCCAACGAAGACACCCAGGTTAAAGACAGCCGTCCGACGGAGGACAACACTTCGATCCGCCGTCGCCGCCAATGCTCAAGCTGTGGGGCCCGGTTCACCACTTTTGAGCGCGTACAACTACGCGAGGTGGTGATCGTCAAATCGGGCGACCGGCGTGAGGCTTTCGATCGCTCCAAACTTGAGAACTCCGTCTCACTGGCTTGCCGCAAGCGCGGTGTCACGCAGGAGCAAATTGACCGCCTCGTCTCGGGCATCCAGCGTCAGGTAGAAACCTCGGGTGAAGGCGAAGTGCCCTCAGCCCGGCTTGGTGAGATGGTGATGGACGGTCTGCGCGAGATCGACAGCGTGGCTTATATCCGTTTCGCGAGCGTCTATCGGGATTTCTCCGAGGCGCGTGATTTCGAAGAGTTTGCCAGCACGGTCCAGGAAGCCGCTCCGGATTGAGCATGACTAAGGTCTCAACCGCGCCGATCATTGTTCTCGTGCGCCCACAACTGGGCGAGAATATTGGCAAGGCCGCTCGCGCAATGCTCAATTTTGGTCTGACCGAGATGCGAATCGTCAATCCGCGCGATGGCTGGCCCAACCCCTCCGCTGGACCAGCGGCGGCCGGTGCCGATATCGTGCTCGACCAGGCAGAAATCTTTGAAACAACAGCTGAGGCCGTAGCTGATTGTGCCAATATCTACGCTACCACGGTTCGCAAACGTGGCGTGACAAAACCGGTCGTGGGGCCGGATGAAGCGGCGAAAGAGATCGTATCAGCCCCGGGCAAGAGCGCTATTCTGTTTGGACGAGAGGCATCGGGGCTTGAAACTGACGATGTCGCCCTCGCCCGCGCCATCCTGACTGTACCTATCAATCCGCAATTTGGCTCGCTCAATTTGGCGCAAGCCGTGATCTTATGCGCTTATGAATGGTCCCGCCATGCCGGCGAAACTGCAGGGCTCACCCAGCCCACTGAGGAGGAGTTATTGCCTCCTGCACCGCAAGCTGAACTGGATGGCATGATCGCGCATTTCGAGGCCCTCCTCGATCCCAGAGGCTACTTCCTTCCCGAGGCTCGCCGTGACGCCACCCTTCAAACCTTGCGCGGCATTCTGACCAAGCCAGGCTGGAACCACCTCGAAGTGCGCACCCTACGGGGCATTCTGAGCACCATGGAGCGCAAACCCCGCTGATCCAAGCGATTAAATGCCAAGCAAATCGCACTCCTTCCAGCGCTTTCGCGAACCATAATTGTCGCTCGACTCGGTAACTTTGTCGGCTTACCCTCGTGTCTCAAAGGAGCTCGGATGGTGTTTCTTACGACTCTGTTGCTTTCTCTCGCGGTTGAAAGCGAACCAATCATAGTGACGGGCAACCGTGAGCCTCTGGCAGGCAGCGGAAAGGGCACGGAAATCATCATGACAAACGGTCTTGATGTTCACGACAAGGATGTGAAGATGTTCCGTGTGAAAGAGATTCCTGAGGATGCGGATCCCAGCCATGTGATTATCTGTAAGGATGTCCACGACACTGGATCGAGGATCCCAGATCGGCTTTGCAGGACTCTCAGGAAATGGCGATCGATCCAAGACCTTCATCAAGAAGAGATGGAAAACTTCGTGAATTGATCGAGCCCGGGTTATGCTTACCTCGGAACAGCTTGACCAAAGGCTGTTTCCTGCTAAACGCGCGCCTTCGCAAATGGGCCCCGCACCCCGGTGAAGCGGTGGCCGCACAGAACAGCTTGGTTCTGTGGAGCGATGCCGGGTTGAATGATTGCCATTGGGGCAATCCAGCAATTTGAAGGAAAGACTTATGTCTAAGCGCAAGAGCGCCAAGTACAAACTCGACCGCCGGATGGGCGAAAACATCTGGGGTCGTCCGAACTCTCCGGTCAACAAGCGTTCCTACGGTCCCGGCCAGCACGGTCAGCGCCGCAAGAGCAAGATGAGCGACTTTGGTCTGCAGCTGCGCGCCAAGCAGAAGCTCAAGGGCTATTACGGTGACGTGACCGAGAAGCAATTCCGTCGCACCTACAAGGACGCCACCCGGATGAAGGGTGACACCGGTCAGAACCTGATCGGTCTGCTTGAGCGTCGTCTCGACATGATCGTCTATCGCGCCAAGTTCGCTCCGACGATCTTTGCCGCACGCCAGATCGTCAGCCACGGCCACATCTATGTGAACGGTGTGAAGTGCAACATCGCAAGCCGCCGGATCGATGTGGGTGATGTCATCAGCCTCGGCAGCAAGGCCAAGGAAATGGCGCTCGTGATCGAAGCTCAGAGCCTGCCAGAGCGTGAGATTCCTGACTATGTGGTTCCCGATGGCAACGACAAGGTCAGCTTCACTCGCGTGCCGAAGCTCGACGAAGTGCCTTATCCGGTGACCATGGAACCAAACCTGGTTGTCGAATTTTACTCGCGCTAATCCGCGAGACAACGAACAGAATTGGGGCGGTCCGCTTGGGCCGCCCTTTTCCTTTGCGACAATGCCGGGCAGTCTCGCTCTCTCGTGAGGGGGATCAAGCGAATGAATGTACTGCTTATCGACGGCCACCCAGATGAAGGTCGGTTCTCATCCCATCTGCTTGATCTGTATGAGCGTGCTCTCCCGACCGAATACACTGTTACGCGCGTCGCAGTGCGCGATATGAAATTCACCCCGATCCTGCGGCATGGCTATCTCAAACGCACCGAGTGGGAGACGGACATCCAGGCCTTGGCAGAGAAGTTTGATGCGTGTGATCACGCAGTCTTCGCTTTTCCAATGTGGTGGGGCGCTGAACCAGCTGAGCTGAAAGGCCTGATTGACCGCCTGTTCCTCCCTGGTTTCATGTATCAGTTCCACGATAAGGGCGCGATGTGGGACAAGTATCTTGAGGGACGCTCTGCTGACGTCATTGCGACCATGGACACTCCGCCCTTCTTCCTGCGCCTGCTCTACAAGAACTCGATCATCCACCGTTGGAAGGGCCAGGTCCTGGGCTTTGTTGGCTTCAAGCCGGTCCGCTTCCTGGCTTGTGGCGCAATCAAGGATGGCAATGCAGAAAAGGGCATAGGCAAATGGTCGCGTAAGATTGAGAAGATGGCGCGCTCGATCGGGCCGAAGTCTCCCGAAAAGAAGACTCTGCGATTGGCGGAATTTCTGAACCCGAAAGCGAGCTAGTCGCGAATACGATCCCATTCGACGAATTCGTAGGCGATCGAGCCTTCAACCAACCGCTCCCAGATATCGCAGATCACATCGCCGGGAACTCCGCGCTTCTCGGCCTCGGCCACCGCAGCCTCAATAACAGCAGCCTTGCGGGTTTCGTCACGGACGGTTTCCCGGGATTGCTTGATCCGAGCAGCCGCGCGCATGTAGCCGAAGCGCCGTTCGAGCAGCTCGACAATCTCTCGGTCCGTTGCATCGACCCCAGCGCGAACATCGCTCATCGTCTCGCAGACTTCAGGGGACTTGGGGTTATCTTCCATGATGGCGCAATTGGCCTGCCTCGAGTGATTTGTCGAGGGGCAATGGGCAGATGATGCAATTCTCCGTCAGTCGGCCAAAGAAGCATCCAGGAACTGGTCGATCCTGGTTAGCATCTCGGTACGAACATTGCTGTCGCTCAACCCGTGCTGCAAGTCTTCATACTCGAAGTACTCGACCGTCTTCCCGCCCCGCCGCAACGCGGCTTCCATATCGCGCGAGTGCCGTACAGCGACATTGAGATCAAGAGTCCCGTGAAACAGTTGAACCGGCGCCTGGAACCGCTCAATATTCTGAAGTGGACTTCCAGCCTTCAGATGCGGCCCGGTCCCGACAAAGCTCCGAACAAGCTCAAAATTTGTGTAGCCTTGGGCATCATCAATCAGATTGCCAAGATCAGTAACCGGAGCAATTGCGACGATGGCCTTGTAGAGGTTGGGATCAAGCACTTGTGACTGAAGCGCCGCATAACCCCCATATGACCAACCCACGATCGCCAGCTTGTCGGGATCGGCGATTCCTTGCGAAACCAGCCACCGGCCTGCGTCGTTGACGTCACCTATGGCCACGTCCCAAGCCCTGAAGCCATTCCTGCCATACCAGGCTGCACCGTAACCGGACGAGCCGCGATAGTTCGGTTGCAGAACCGCGTAGCCTCTCGCGGTGAAGAACTGCACCAGCCAGTCAAACCCCCAGAAGTCGCGCGCCGATGGCCCACCATGCGGCAGGACAATCGCAGGGAGATTTTCTGGCGCAACTCCCTGAGGTAGGGTGAGGTAACCAGGCACCTGCGTACCGTCCGTTGCCGCGTAAGTTATAGGAGCCATCGGACTCATTGGCCGATCGACCAGATAATCCCGCATAGCCAACAGAATCTCAAGCTGCATCGTGTTCTTGTTGAACAGATAGACCGTGCCTGGATCAGTATCGCTTGAGGCGATGATCAATAGTCTGCTCTCATCCGCACTTGCGCCTGCAAAGTTGATCAAGGGCGTGTTCGGGAGTGCCTGAGTCAGCCCGTTTGCCAATCGCTTAAGTTCGGGATCAAAATATTCGATCGAGCGCTTCTCAGTCGCATAGCTCACGCCAACCACTCGCTGCTGTCGGCCGATCGTAATCAGCCCAGCAACGTCAACGTCATCGCGGGACGCGACGATCTCTGCCTTACCAGAACCGTCCAGCGGAACTTCGATGAGCCCAAGATATCCATTGATGCGCTCAAATGCGAAGGCCACATCGCGCGACTCATCGATCGCGATAGGTCTCAGATCTGTCAGAACGACACCATTGAGTGAAGCGCCAAGCTGCTCCCAATCGGTTGACCCTTTCTTGCGGTAGAGCACGATCCGCGTCGAACTGATATTGCCGACATTGTCGATCGGGCGCCTGACCTTGACGCGCACATTGCCCGAACCATCCGCGACATAATGCGATGCAAGCCTGTCCGGTCGCTCGACCGGCCGGCGACGGCCGCTCTCAATATCGAAGCGATCGACGGCCAGGCCCTCTTCATTGCGGCCAAGACGCGTACCTGTGGCCACTTCTCGCATTTGGTCTCGAGTGACCAAGATCTGTCCAGGCTCTTCGCCAAAATCGAGCGCGACAATATCACCCCCAAATTGGGTCGTCCGCGTAGCCAGCGTGCTTTCCCTCTCGGTGACACGCTTCACATCAGTACCATCGTCGTTGACGGCCAAAAGCCGATCAAATGGCAAGATAACGCCATCGCTGCTCACGCCGACGCCTGCTGTCTGGCAAACCAGGAATTCGTCAGTTGCCCAATTGCATTCGGCAAGATCCGTGAAGATTTGCGTGTTGCGCATAATCGTCTTTGCGCCTTCACCACTGGTCAGATCGATCACGTTAAGTGCCTCGGAATGCTCTGGCCCAGCAGCAATCCAGGCAATCTTGTTTCCAGATGGCGACAAAGATATGTCCAGCACGGAGCCACGGATTCCGAAGCGCATCGCGGTGTCCGCCAACTCCTTGTCCTCTGCTGACTCGTCTTGAGCGTAAGCAGGAGCGGATAGCGTCATTCCGGACGCGCTCAAACCGAACGCAACCAAGCTAATGAACAGTGATTTCGCGATAGAGTTTTGCATTGGGGGACCCTGAGTAAGTGAAGTCCCCAGACTAGCTCAGAAGGCTACGGTTTCAAGACAAACCCGCGAAGTATTTACTGCGAAAATCGCTAGCAAAGACAGCGAACTCGCCATCAGCAATTGCAACGCGCATTCGGCGCATCAGCTCCTGATAAAATGCAAGATTGTGCTCGGTCACGAGCATTGCGCCGAGAATCTCTCCTGATTTCACCAGATGGTGCAAATAAGCACGCGAATAGTCGCGCGAGGCTGAACATGCCGATGATGCATCGAGTGGCTCAGAATCCTCGGCAAACCGAGCATTTCTGAGATTGATCGGACCATTCCAGGTGAAGGCCTGTCCGTTTCGGCCCGATCGGGTTGGAAGCACACAGTCAAACATGTCGATCCCGCGTTCTACCGCACCAACCAGATCGTCCGGCTTGCCCACTCCCATGAGATAGCGCGGTCGATCTGCAGGCAATTGGTCAGGCGCGAAGTCCAAAACACCGAACATGGCCTCCTGCCCCTCTCCAACCGCTAGGCCGCCCACGGCGTAACCGTCAAAGCCAATCTCAATCAGCTTTTCTGCGCTGATCTGTCGGAGGTCCTGATCCAGCGCGCCCTGTTGGATTCCGAACAGCGCTGAACGTGCAGCATGATCTTCGCCGCTATCGAAGCCCTCGCGACTGCGTTGGGCCCAGCGCATTGAAAGTTCCATGCTTGCCGCAATCTCATCATGTGGACGATCCGCCCTTGGGCATTCGTCAAATGCCATGACAATATCGGAGCCGAGCAACCGTTGAATCTCCATTGAGCGCTCGGGGGTCAACATGTGTTTCGAGCCATCAAGGTGGCTGCGGAATTCAACACCCTGTTCGGTCAGCTTGCGAAGCTCCGACAGGCTCATCACCTGATAACCGCCGCTGTCGGTCAGGATTGGACGATCCCACCGCATGAATTTGTGCAGCCCGCCCAGTTGCGCGACTCGCTCTGCGCCAGGACGCAGCATCAGGTGATAGGTGTTGCCCAGGATGATGTCCGCACCAAGAGCGCGGACGGACTCGGGCTTCATCGCCTTGACAGTGGCCGCGGTCCCCACAGGCATGAATGCTGGAGTTTGGATGTCCCCTCGCAGCATCGAAATGGTGCCAGTGCGCGCGCGCCCGTCGGTCGCCTTGAGCTCAAAGGAAAAGCGGCTGCTCACCAGTTGGTCACTCCCGCAATCGCCAACCTGTCTTGAAGATATAGGCGATGATGGTTGTGCAGATTGCCAAGAAGCCCAGTGTCAGGCCGAGCGATACCGCAATCGGTACATCCGAAATGCCATAGAAAGTCCAGCGCAGGCCGCTCACCAGGAAGGCTATCGGGTTCGCCAAAGCGATCGTCTTCCAAACTCCGGGCAGGTCGGCGATCGAATAGAAGGTCCCACCGAGGAAGGTTAGCGGTGTGAGGATCAAAAGCGGAATGATGCCCAACTTCTCAAAGCTGTCAGCCCAGACGCCCAGAATAAATCCAAACAGCGAAAAGCTTGCCGCAACCAGCATGATGTAGAGCACCGCAAACAGCGGATACTTGATCTCGAAGTCGACAAAGAATGTTGCAGTGCCGAGAATGATCGCTGCGAGGATAAGCCCTTTGGTCGCAGCGGCACCAACAAAGCCGATCAAGGTCTCCGCCACTCCAACCGGCGCTGAGAGAAGCTCGTAAATCGTTCCTGTGAAGCGCGGCATGTAGATACCAAAACTGGAATTGCTGGTGGTCTCGCCCAGCATTGTCAGCATCAGCAGACCGGGAATGATGAAGGCACCATAGGCCACGCCGTCAATCGGCTCCATCCGCCCGCCAATGACTGTCCCGAACACTACAAAATAGAGCGACGTCGTCAGCACTGGCGAGAGAATCGACTGAAATGCTGTGCGCAGCGCGCGCATCAGTTCACGCTGATAAATCGACCAGGCACCGCGAAGGTTGAAGTGCATCACGCGGCCTCCTTTCCGACCAGGCTGACGAATATATCCTCGAGCGAACTGTCGTGGACGTCGATCCCGACATAATCGATGTTGGCACGGATCAGCGCCTTGGTAAGAGCCGCGACCTGTTCCCGACCCGCACCGGTCCCGTCACCACCGCGGTAGAGCAGTTCCATACCTTCTGCCTGCAATTCGACCGGGAAATCTGCAATCCCAGCTGGGAGCGCGGCGAGCGGTTGGGCCAAACGAATAATAGCCTCGGTTCGTCCAAGCCTTTTCATCATGCTGGCTTTGTCATCGACCATCAGGATCTTGCCGCCGCGAATGATGCCGACCCGATCCGCCATCTCTTCGGCTTCCTCGATGTAGTGCGTGGTAAGAATGATGGTAACGCCGCGTTCGCGGAGCGCACCAATTTGCGCCCACATATCCTTGCGCAGCTCGACATCAACGCCCGCGGTCGGTTCATCAAGAAACAGCAAATCAGGTTCGTGCGCCAGCGCTTTTGCGATGAGCACGCGGCGCTTCATCCCACCTGAGAGCTCGCGGATCTGACTCTGGCTCTTCTCTAGCAGAGACAAGCTCGCAAGGATTTCCCTAATCCGGGCCTTGTCAGGCGGATGACCAAACAGACCGCGTGAATATGAGACTGCACGCTCGACCGTCTCGAACATGTCGGTGCTCAGTTCCTGCGGCACCAAGCCGATCCGGGCACGAGCAGCGCGCCAGTCTCGGGCCAGATCATGACCAAAGGCGGTTATGCTCCCGCCTGTCGGACGAACCAGTCCACAAACCGATCCGATCAGCGTGGTCTTCCCCGCACCGTTCGGGCCCAGCAAAGCAAAGATCTCTCCCTTACGGATATCGAGATCGACATCGTCCAACGCTTTGACGCCGCCGGCATAGGTTTTGCTCAGGCCTTTGATCGAGAGGATTGGTTCAGACATGCGGCCTTCATTGGGCACCGGCTTCGTTGATTGCAAGCCAGCTCAAGGCAATAGCAGCGAAGAATCTCCATAGGAGTAGAAACGATATTTATGCGCGATCGCGTGGTCATAGGCCTCCATGACCCTATCGCGGCCGATCAATGCACTCACCAGCATCATCAAAGTCGACTTGGGCAGGTGGAAATTCGTCATCAGCCCGTCGACTGCGCGAAAGCGATATCCCGGGGTGATGAAAATGTCGGTGTCGCCGGCGAAGGCACGGATTGTACCATCCGCGGCCACCGCACTTTCGAGCAGTCGCAATGAGGTCGTGCCCACGGCAATGATCCTGCCACCGTCTGCTTTGACCCGATTGAGACGTTCAGCGGTATCAGTCTCAATCCGCCCGAATTCAGAATGCATGGTGTGATCGTCGGTATCGTCAACCTTGACCGGCAGGAATGTCCCGGCGCCCACGTGCAACGTCAAAGTCTCTCGCAAGATTCTAGCTTGATCCAAAGCCTCTACCAGACGCTCAGTGAAATGAAGCGATGCAGTGGGGGCTGCGACCGCACCATCCTCGACCGCAAACATGGTTTGATAGTCTTCGCGGTCCTGTTCGTCGGTCGCCCGCTTGCCTGCAATATAGGGTGGTAACGGCATAGTCCCGGCGCGATCGAGCAAGACTTCGACCGGTTCCTCGCAGCCAAAGGCGAGCGTTATGCTGCCATCACCGTGACGCTCCTCAGCAATCGCAGTGACGCCGCCGCCGAACACGAGTTCGTCCCCTTCGCGGACACGCTTGGCGTTGCGGATGAAGGCTTGCCAACGGCGGAGGTCGAGCCGCTTGTGCAAGGTCGCGCCGATCTTAGCCTCGCCGCGCCGACCTTCTAGCTGCGCAGGAATCACACGCGTATCATTGAAGACAAGCGCATCCCCGGGGTTGAGCAAATCGGGAAGATCACGCACCCCGCGATCCTCCAAGGCACCCTCGCCCCGGACCAGCAACATACGCGCGGCATCGCGCGGACGCACCGGTCGCAATGCAATCAGCTCTTGCGGTAGCTCAAAATCGAACAGGTCAACTTTCATCCCGGCGCCTCTAACGAAGCACCGGTGAAAGGGAAAGCGCTACTGGCTGATAGGAGCGCTCAGCATGTCGGCCGAAATCTCCGGCTCTTCCTGCGGCGCGGGCATCGTCGCTTGTGGCTTGTTGTCGCTGGCCAGCGATGCCTGCAGAATGAGTGTCGGCTCGGAAGGCGGTTCGCCGCGATTGATCGCGTCAACCGCACCCATATTGTCGATCACTCGACCGAAGTTGGTGTAGCGCTTATCAAGGCTGAAACGCGGATAGAACACGATGAAGAACTGGCTGTTAGCGCTGTCTTCTTCCGCAGCTCGCGCCATTGATACTGTTCCGCGCACATGCGGCATCGGATTGAACTCAGCCGTGAGGTCAGGAAGGTTTGAGCCGCCCTGCCCCGTTCCAGTCGGATCGCCGCCCTGAGCCATGAAGCCTTCGATCACACGGTGGAAGATGATCCCGTCATAGAAGCCTTGGCGCGTCAGTGATTTCACTCGCTCAACATGGCTGGGCGCCCAGTCTGGCATGAGGCGGATTGCCACCCGCTCACCAGTGGAAAGATCAAGCAGCCAAACATTCTCCAGGTCCGCCGACTTGTCATAATTAATCGGTTGATACAGACGCGGACCGGACGGCGCTTCATCCTGAGCGATTGCGATATTGGGGGTAGTCGACAACGCCAGCAAAGCGGCTGCGCCAAAGATCTGTTTGATCATCGTGGTCTTCTTGGGTCTTCCGTGTTCCAAACTGCGCGCGGTTTAGCGGCTGGTGGCTGACACTTCAATGAATGATGCAGGCAAAGTCGACAGTCGTGTTCGGGCTCAATAGTCGCCGAGCTGGCCAACTTCCTTGACCCTTGCGTTTACGTCTTCGCGAATCTTGGGGCTAACGAATGGCGCAACATCCCCGCCGTAGAGCGCGATTTCCTTGACCAACTTCGAGGCAATCGGTTGAAGCGAGACATCCGCCATGAGGAAGACCGTTTCGATGTCTTCGTCGATCTGCTGGTTCATTCCCGCCATCTGGTATTCGTACTCGAAGTCGGCGACAGCACGCAGCCCACGCACAATAACCGTGGCTCCCTGTGCTTTTGCAAACTTCATCAGGAGAGCGTTGAATCCGACGACTTCGACGTTGTCCAAGCCCATGTCCTTCACTTCACGCTCGACCATCTCTAAGCGCTCTTCCGTTGAGAACATTGGGTTTTTTGAGGGATTGGTGGTCACGCCGATGATCAGCCAGTCTACCAGCTTGGCACCCCGACGAATGATATCGGCATGACCCAAAGTGATCGGGTCGAAGGTTCCTGGATAGACCCCAACGCGTCTGCTCATTGCTGTTCTCTCTTCCAATCAACGATCCGGTGACCGCTTATCGCCAGCACCATTCGATATCCAGCGACAATTTAATCAGCAGAGCTACTGATCTCGCTCCACAATGAATCGTGCAAGCACCCGCAAGATATCAGCTTCTTGGCCATACGCACCCAGATGACCAATCGCCTGTTTGACCAAAGCACGAGCCTGTTCGCGCGCCTTCTCGACCCCCATCAAGGTCACAAAGGTCTGTTTGCCCTGCTCGTCATCCTTGCGCAGCGCCTTGCCAGCTTTGGCTTCATCACCGGTTACGTCGAGCAAATCATCTGCAATCTGAAATGCCAGGCCGATGTCTCTGGCATAGGCTCGCAGATGCGCGCGACCTTCTGGCGGAACTTTGCCGAGAATCGCGCCCATCTCAACCGAGGCAGCGAGCAATGCGCCAGTCTTCAACTGCTGAAGCCGGGTGATCGTCGGGAGATCGTAGTCGATCCCTTCATCATCGGCGACCATGTCCATCATCTGCCCGCCCGCCATGCCATTCATTCCGCTGGCAGTTCCTAGCGTCGAAATCAGCTCACTGCGGGTGAAAGGATCGGCGCTGGTTTCTGGATCGGCCAGTATCTCGAATGCCAATGCGTGGAGTGAGTCGCCTGCCAAGACTGCGGTCGCTTCATCGAAGACCTTGTGAGGCGTGGGCTTGCCATGTCGCAGATCGTCATCATCCATGCAGGGCAGATCGTCATGGATTAGCGAATAGACATGGATCGACTCAACTGCGGCCCCGGCCCGCAAAGCCGCGTCGCGCGCAACACCGAACAATTCGGCCGTGCTGACAAGCAACAGCGGTCGCACCCGCTTCCCGCCCCCGATTGCCGCGTAGCGCATGGCTTCGACCAGCCGCGCTCTTGTATCATCGGGCACCGGCAGGAACGCATCGAAAACCGAATCTATCTCGCGCTGAACGCGTTTGAGTTCGGTGGTCAGCAAGTCACCTTCAATCGCTGTCACGCTGCTCACCGATCACTCCGCATCAAATGGAGCTGTGCCGGTCGCTGCTCCGTCGCGATTGGTCACGATCTTCTCGATCCGAGCCTGGGCCGAATCCAGCCGCTTCTGACAGGCAGCGCGCAGCTTTTCGCCCCGCTCATAGAGCGTGATCGATTCATCGAGCGGAACATCGCCACGTTCCAATTGCTGCACGATAGCTTCAAGCGCGGTCAGTGCCTGCTCAAAGCTCAGATCTGCGATGTCTTCCTGACCGGAAGATTGACCATTCCCCTCATCCATGATCGCGAGCATTGACCGTGCGCGCGCACCGGGTCAAGGCTGAGCGCGAACAGGGAATCAGATTAATGCTCAAATGGATCATTGCTTATCTGTCTGCAGCGCTCGTGTTTGGCGCTCTGGACGCGGTCTGGCTGAGTTGGGCCGGCCCGAATCTTTACCAACCGACAATCGGCGACATCATGGCAGAGGACTTCAATCTTGCCGCCGCAGGCGTGTTCTACTTCGTCTATCTTGCGGGAATGTGCTGGTTTGCCATTCGGCCGGGCCTCGCGAGCGGGAGCGTTCGGATCGCCCTGCTCAACGGGGTTCTGCTTGGCGCGCTCTGCTACGCCACCTTTGATCTGACCAGCCAGGCGGTGTTCAAGGTCTGGGCCACTTATGTTACGATTGCTGACATTATCTGGGGGGCATTTGCGACCGGAACGACAAGCGCCATTGCAACCTGGATCACTTTGCGCTTCAGCCGGTAACCATCATGTTCGTTGGCCATTTCGCACCTGCCCTCGCCGCCGCTGCCATCAGCCCGCGTGCACCCAGACTTGGGACATTGTTCGTGGCAGCGCAGCTGGTCGACTGGGGTTTCTTTGGTCTCGCGATGATCGGCATAGAAAAGATGCGGATCGAACCGGGCGCGACCGCTATGGTTCCCTACGACCTCTATCATATGCCTTTCACGCATAGTCTGCTTGGCTCAGCGGTTTGGGCCGTGGCCTTTGCGCTGATCGTGTGGATTTGGCAGCGCAATCTGTTTGGGGGCGTGCTTGCCGGCCTGGTGGTGCTGTCGCATTGGCTGCTCGATCTGCTCACCCACAGGCCCGATCTTACCCTATCGGGCAGCGGAGCGACCTATGGCCTTGGCCTATGGGACTACCCCTTGGTTGCGATGCCGCTCGAGCTGCTTATCACCATCGCGGCATTTCTGTTCTATCTGAGGCGAACCCGCGGACCAATAGGACCGCCGGTGGTTCTCTTGTCCGTCATGATCCTCCTGCAAGGCGTCAATTGGTTTGCGCCTCATCCGGAAGTCGCCGATATCTTTCTGTTTGGCCAAGCTCTCTTGGCGTTTGCGATTTTCACCGTTCTCGCATGGTGGGTCGGGGACAATCGCTGGTACAATCGTCGAGGCGGCTTGGCCTGGTCCGACGCCTGAACTAGAGGGTTCCGCCATGAGCGAAATCACACCCGAAATTGTCGAACAACATGGCCTTTCTCCCGAGGAGTATGAGCGCGTTCTCGCTGGACTGGGTCGTGAGCCCAATCTGGTCGAACTCGGGATATTCTCGGTGATGTGGTCGGAGCATTGCTCTTACAAATCCTCACGGCTCCATCTCAAGAAGCTTCCAACCGAAGCGCCCTGGGTGATCTGCGGCCCGGGTGAGAACGCCGGTGTCATTGATATTGGTGATGGCCAGGCGGCTATCTTCAAGATGGAGAGCCACAACCATCCTTCATACATCGAGCCCTACCAGGGTGCCGCGACCGGTGTTGGCGGGATCTTGCGCGATGTCTTCACCATGGGCGCGCGCCCTGTGGCCAATGCCAATGCCTTGCGGTTTGGTCGTCCTGAGCACCCAAAGATGAAGCACCTTGTTTCGGGCGTGGTCGCCGGGATCGGTGGCTATGGCAATTGCGTTGGTGTGCCGACCGTTTGCGGAGAGACCAATTTCCATCCGGCCTATGATGGCAATATCCTGGTCAATGCGATGACCGTCGGCGTCGCTGACGCTGACAAGATCTTCTATTCTGCTGCGACCGGCGTCGGCAATCCGATCGTCTATGTCGGGTCCAAGACGGGCCGCGACGGAATCCACGGTGCGACGATGGCGAGCGCGGATTTCGAGGAGGACGCCGAAGCCAAGCGACCAACAGTGCAAGTCGGCGATCCATTCACCGAGAAACTACTGATCGAGGCGTGCCTTGAACTCATGGCGACCGATGCGATCGTTGCGATCCAGGACATGGGTGCCGCTGGCCTGACTTCGTCGAGCGTCGAGATGGCGACCAATGGCAAGGCTGGAATTCGGCTCGACATGAACAAGGTCCCATGTCGCGAAGAGGGCATGACCCCCTATGAGATGATGTTGAGCGAAAGCCAGGAGCGCATGCTGATGGTGCTCAAGCCAGGCAAGGAAGCCATGGCACAGGCGATCTTTGAGAAATGGGAGCTCGACTTCGCAATCATCGGTGAGGTGACCGATACACAGCACATGGTGCTCGAATGGGACGGTGAGGTCGTCTGCGACATTCCACTTGGACCGCTCGCCGCCGATGCTCCGGAATACGATCGTCCCTATCTTTCGAAGGACGAGTATTCGGCATGGGCGGAGATCGCTCCGTTGAGCGATATTCCCGACAGCGATGATCCGGGCGCCGACCTTCTTACGCTGATGGCCTCGCCCAATCTGGCGTCACGAGGGTGGATCGCCGAACAATATGACTCACAGGTCATGGGCGACACGCTGCAGACTGGCGGTGATGCCGGGGTTGTGCGCGTGCATGGCACCAACAAGGCGCTCGCGATCTCGACCGATTGCACACCGCGCTATGTCTGCGCCGACCCCTATGAGGGCGGCAAGCAGGCAATCGCCGAAGCCTATCGTAATCTCTGCGCCGTCGGCGCACGCCCCTTGGCCGTCACCAATTGCCTCAATTTCGCAAACCCGCAGCGGCCAGAGATCATGGCGCAATTCGTCCATGCGCTCGAAGGAATGGGAGATGCCTGTCGCGCACTCGACTTCCCGATCGTGAGCGGAAACGTCAGCCTATACAATGAATCGAAGGCTACGGGCGGCGGATCAGCCATTCTCCCCACACCAGCGATCGGCGGCGTCGGCATCATCGACGATATTGCAAAGATGATGACCATGGCGTTCAAGAATCCGGGCGATGCCATCTATCTGGTCGCTCCGGAATTCTGGGCGAAGCCCGATCCAACCCGCTCGCATCTCGGCAAATCGCTGTGGCTGCAAGAGGTCAAAGGGATCGATGGCGGTCGCACTCCGCCGACCGATCTTTCGATTGAGCGTCATTCGGGAGAAATCATCCTCGAATTGATTGCCGATGGCCTGATCAACGCCGCTCACGACCTGTCTGATGGCGGTCTCGCTGTCGGTCTGGCGGAAATGGCACTCGCAAGCGACTTGGGCGCGAAGGTTAATGCAAACAGCAATTATTCGGCCGCCCAATGGTGGTTCGGTGAGGATCAGGGGCGTTACATCGTAACAGTGCCAGACACGGCTGCCCTCAACGAGGCTCTGTCACGCGGGACGCGCGACAGCGAAACGGCGCAAATCGGCTTCCAGCGTATCGGCAGTGTTGGAGGTGATGATCTGCTCGGTGTTCCTTTGATCAGGCTTCGTGAAGCGCATGACAGCTTCTTCAAGGATTGGATGGAAGGATAGAGCTCCTACAGCCCCTGCTGCATTATGGCGGGCATTGGCTGGTCCCGTTTCTCTTCGCCGCGCTGATCTGGCGAGACAATTGGAAACGCGCGGGTCTTGTCATGGCTGCTGCGAACATTATCGATCTCGACCATTTTTTGGCGGACCCGATTTTCGATCCCAACCGTTGCAGCATCGGCTTTCATCTGCTCCATGGGTGGGAGGCCGCAATCGCCTTCGGATTGCTGATGGTGGTTCCCAGATGGTGGGCGAGAGCTTTCAGTCTTGGCGCGCTATGGCATCTTGTCGTCGACTTTGGCGATTGCGTGATGCAAGGGCTTTAGGATGCCTGCCGGATATTCTGGAACGCCGCTCGCCAAGAAGCTCAACCTGCGCGATGGGCAGCTGTGCTGGTTCGATTCCATGCCTGACACCATCATGGATGAGATTGACGAATACGCTTTGGAACTGCGGTTCGTCGCTGAACCGATTGAGGGCATCCACGCGGCGCACATCTTTGTCACCGAGGAATCCGACTGTGCAGGCAAGCTCGAACATTTGCGGGAATTGATTGCCAAGGACGGACAAATCTGGGTCAGCTGGCCGAAGAAGGGATCGGGCCTAGAGACCGCGCTCGACCAGGCTGCGGTGCAGCGGATCGGGATTGAGGCTGGTCTGGTCGACACCAAGAAATGCGCCGTCGACGACATCTGGTCCGGCCTCAAATTTGTGATCCCGAAAGCGGATCGATGACGCAAACCCAGACCTCGTCTACCCTGCTGTTCGTCGCCTTCATTGTGTTTATCGACATGGTCGGGATCGGATTGATTATCCCTGTCATGCCAGCGTTATTGGAAAGCATGACCGGTGCGAGCGAAGACCGCACGGCAGAGATTGGCGGTTGGCTTCTGTTTGCCTACGCGATCATGCAGTTCCTGTTCGCGCCGATCATCGGAGGTCTATCGGACCGCTACGGTCGCAGGCCAGTTTTGCTAGTGACCCTCTTTCTCCTTGGGGTCGACTACATCATCATGGCGATTGCGCCAGATCTGTGGTGGCTGTTCGTGGGCCGCCTGCTTTCGGGAATCATGGGGGCAAGCTGGGCGGCGGCCAATTCCTGCGTCGCCGACGTGGCAACGCCGGAGGAGCGCGGGAAGTTTTTCGGTATCCTCGGAGGCGCTGGTGCCAGCGGGTTTGTGATCGCGCCTGGATTGGGCGGATTGCTCGGCAGCGTCGATGTCCGCCTGCCCTTCATTGCCGCGGCCGCATTCGCCATCATCGGCGCCATCATCGGCTATTTCATCCTGCGCGAGACATTGCCGCAGGACCGCCGTCGCAGCTTCACGATCGCCCGGGCAAATCCCTTGGGGACAATCATTCAAATGACCCGGACTCCGGTCGTGCTTGGATTTCTTGCGGTCATCTTCATGATGCAGCTCGCCGCCCAGTCGCAAATCTCGGTTTGGGCCTACCACACGCGATTGATGTTCAGCTGGGACGAGCTGATGATCGGATCCAGCGTCGCGCTGTTCGGCATTCTAATGGCGCTTGTCCAAGGCGTGCTGACCGGCAAGGTGATCGGCCGGATCGGACCGAAACGCACTTGCCTTTATGGCATGCTGTTTGGTCTCCCCACCTATCTCACCTTCGCCTTCGCCCCGGCCGGTGGATGGATGTTCCTCGGCATCATGATCGGTAGCATCTCCGGTATGTCCTTTCCGGCCATGCAACAGATGATGAGCGAACGCATAGCGGAGGATGCCCAGGGCGAGCTTCAGGGCGCGGTGGCGAGTACAATCAGCATCACCAGCATTATTGGGCCGGTGATGATGACATCCACGTTCGGGCAGTTTGCCGACAGCGAAGGACTATATCTACCCGGCGCGCCCTACCTATTGGCTTCGATCATCTTGCTACTGGCGCTAACCCTGCTTGGCCGCACGCTGGCGAAAATGACGCGCGAGGCCGCCCAACCAGCCAGCTAGCTCAGGCAGCTTGCGGCTCCGACAGCATCAGGTCTTCGGCAAGATTGCCCTCATCCTCGAGGATCCGCAGACATTCGCGATAAACTTTCGGCTTGGCGATCTTGAGCCGCGCCCGTGCCTGATCGATGTCCTCCCGCATTACGCGCTCGACATCCATGTGCGCCAGTTTCGCGGCAGCCTTGCCATTGCGCTCACCTTCGCGGATCGCGGCATAGATCGGCGCCTTGGTGCCGCTGACCTTCTTGATCTGACGCGCCCCAGCGTAAGCGATGAACTTGATCCCGAGATTGTGGTTCTGGGCATAGCTGAACCCAAGCAGGCTCGCTTCGCCCAGTGCATCGCGGCCATAGCCAGTCAGCACGTGGAACAAATCATGAGTGTCGCGCAGGCGGTTGAAATACCATTCGGTCAGATCATTCGGACGATCTTCCGGCGGGGCCCATTTGTGGCTCTCTTCAACCAGGCCTGCCGCTGAAAGGCCTTCGCGCTTCATGAAGGCGATATAGCGTTTGCCGACGCTGTTCTCGGGCAGGTCGGCCCAGCGCGCATGATCGTCCAGCATGGCCGGAATATCGACTTCGCGGCGCAGGAAGTCCTGTCCCGTATCTGACTTGATGAAGTCCCAGGCGATCTTGTGGCTGGTTTTGCCCTTCATCGCCTCGATGATATGGAACACCTGTTCGGTATCTTCCTTATCCTCGACCAGACGATTGAAGTGGCGCAGCGCCTTGAGCGGCCGAAAACTCGACGACACACGCTCCGGGGCTACTAAGGGAAGATCTGCAACAGCCATCCTATCACTCCTGTAAGCGACTCATTTTTAAGTTCACTATTTGCCACTTACATGAATGTAAGTAGCGTGTCTACCTATCCGATCCCCGTCTCACTTACGCCAACGCTGACCCAGGTTGCTTATCCAACCATCATTAAGTATTCATCCTTAGAAGATCGGCCACAAGAAATAACTGCTTGAGAGCTTGAGCTGGGGGCTAAAATGAAATTGGTGCCACTTACTGTTGTTGCAACTTTTCTAGTTGCTGGCTGTGCATCGATAGCTGACGAACCAAAGCCGGTCGTTACGACCGTCGTCGATGAAAGAATTCTATCTTCTACTGCCTCTGTCGCGAACACATTAATTTTGGACAAGAATACCAATTTTGTGACTTGCACTGCGCCCCAACCTGATGCGGCATTTGCACAGGGCTCTCAGGCTTCGGTAACGGGCCTTGTTGCGGTGTCGGGCGGCAATGATTCTGGCGGTATCGGAGAAGGTGAGGAGAGCAAGGAAACCAGCCTCGGCGGCAGAACCCCAGCAATCCTGTTCTCGCGCGACTTGTTCTTTCGGACATGCGAATTCAGCCGCAACTACGAATTGACGAAAGATGAAGCACTCACACTCTACAATTCCACCATGCAGGCGGCAGCAGCAGCCTTCGATGCGGAAACTACGGCGACAAACACTTCGATGACTCAGTCGCAAGCCGAGACCGGTGACCTGGAGGAGCCGATCAGCCCTCCCAACTGAAATGTAAGCGAAGGGCCCTTTCCTTTCTGCGCGAAATTGGGAATAGCGCGGGCATGAGAGAGCACGAGACCGTCCCATACTACCTGCCCGATATCGATGACCAAGAGGCAATTGCGCGCGCCCAAAGCCTGCGCGATCGGCTGAAGGAGCGGCGCACCTGCCGGTATTTCTCGGAAGAGACGCTTCCGCGCGAAGTCATAGAAGCGGCGATTGAGGCTGCGGGCACAGCTCCCAACGGGGCCAATCATCAGCCCTGGCATTTCGCAGTCGTAGAATCGCTTGAGAAGAAGCGCGCCATTCGCGAGGCGGCTGAAGCGGAAGAACGGCGTTTCTATGGCGACGACGAAAGCGACCCGAAGGCCAGCGACGA
Source organism: Erythrobacter sp. (assembly GCA_965249945.1). Taxonomy (GTDB): domain Bacteria; phylum Pseudomonadota; class Alphaproteobacteria; order Sphingomonadales; family Sphingomonadaceae; genus Erythrobacter. The sequence continues at coordinate 2,103,050 of OZ252258.1, forward strand.
ATGGCTTCAGGCGCTGGCGGACTTGGGTACCGACGCTGACAAACCCTTTCTGGAAACCGCTCCCTATCTGATCGTGGTGTTTGCCCAGCGTAAGGGCGGCATTGAAGAAGACGGCAAGACCCAGAATTACTACGTCAATGAGAGCGTAGGAATTGCTTGCGGCATGCTGATCGCAACCCTCCACGAAGCGGGCTACGCCACACTGACCCACACGCCATCACCGATGGGTTTTCTGCGCGAGGCTTGTGGCCGCCCCGAATGGGAAAAGCCCTTGATGATCGTGGTCGTGGGTCGCCCAACCAAGGACGCTACGGTTCCCGCGCATGCACTCAAGAAGAAACCACTGAGCCAGATTGCGAGCTGGCTCTAGCCTGAAGCTTAGGCCGGTTTGGCTACGGTTTGATCGCTGTCTTCGCCCAACAGGCTGTAGGGATCGATGCCCTCGGCCTGCCAGATGCGATGACATTCGCGATACACGCTCGGCTCGGGAATGTTAAGCTTCGCACGGACTTCTTCGAGTGGAAGCGGCAGAAGATCGCGGATCGACATCGAGATCAATTCCTGCGCGCCCTTCCCGGTCTTCTTGGCCTGTTGAGCCGCCCTTAGGACCGGCGCTTTGCTGCCCCGGCTAAGCTTTTTGACGTTGAGCGCTCCGGCATAGCCAATCAGCAGATGCCCATGGCTTGGGCTCTGGCCATGCGTAAACAGCAGCACGCATTGCTCACCCAGAGCGTCACGGCCGTAGCCGGTGAGAACGTGAAACAGATCGTGCGTGTCGCGCGACCGTTCCATGAACCATTGCATCAGGTCATTGTATTTCGGGCGCCCCATAGCATCGAATTCGGCCACCAGTCCGGCCGCCGTCAGCCCTTCACTCTCCATGAAATCGCAATAAGCGTGGGCAAGGCTGCCTTTGGTAGTCTTGCGCAGTTCAGCGTGGTCATCGAGAATTTCCGGCAGGCTCGGTTCAGTCGCACGCAAATGCTTGCCCTGCTCGCTGAACACCAATTGCCGAACGCGCGGGATAAACTTGTTGTTGGGCAGCGATTCAAAGATCTTGAAGACCTCGGTCGTGTCTTCCTTGTCCTTCAACAGATTGTTGAAGTGGTGAATCGCTTTAGGAAGTGAGTATTTCGGCTCTGGCCGAGCCGGATCGCGAAAGATCGTGCCGTCTTCAGCGCATTCGATATCGCCTTGGATGGTGCTGACCTGGTTCATGGGCTGGGGTCTCCTATTCCGTCTCTCGCGGCCTAACATCGCTTACTTACATTTGTGTAAATAACGAAGATAAGTTGCGAAATCAAGACCGATATTGAGAGGCTAATTCACGACCCAATCAGTCTCCGGAATTCCAAGCAAGGAGAGGATCGCTGTCAGGTCTCCGCGATCCAATCTGCCATTCGCCGCTTCACGCGCCTTGGGCTTGGCGCGATAGGCGAAACCATAGGTCGCTTCCGCAATCATCGGGATATCATTGGCACCATCGCCGGTTGCCAAGGAAACGGCTTCGGCGCCCAGCTGAGCGAGCTCATCCTGCAACACCGCTTGCTTGGTCCCTGCATCGGCAATTGCGCCCTCCAGCCCGCCGGTGAGCTTTCCATTAATAACTTCAAGCCGGTTTCCCACTACCCGTTCAAAGCCAAGCTGTTCAGCTACGCGATCGGCGAAATGATGAAATCCCCCCGTCACCAAGGCCGTCTTGCAGCCTTTCGATCTGAGCGTCGCGACAAGCGTGTCTGCACCCGGTGTGGGCTCGATACGCTCAGCCAGACATTGACCAATCGCCGCCTCATCAAGCCCCGCCAACAGCTTGACCCGTTCGCGCAGGGCATCCTCGAAGTCGAGTTCACCCTGCATTGCCCGCTCTGTGATCGCGGCGATCTTGTCCTTCAGTCCGGCGAAGTCAGCCAGCTCATCGATGCATTCCTGACCGATCATGGTCGAATCCATGTCAGAGACAAACACATGCGGCACTGTGATCTCGCCATCGGAGATCAGGACATCAGCTGGAGCAAAATTCTCATCAACCGCGTCGAGGATCACTCCGGCTGACCCATCAGCAAAGCTGATCTGGAGCACGTCGCCACCGGAATCGAGCATCACCGCCGAGGCGATTTGGATCCCCTGACCCTCCAGCGAAGCACTGAATGAATCAAGACGTGTTTCCAAGGTCGCTGGGTCTGCTATCAGCCGCGTTATGAGCAAGTCTCGAACTCCTAAGGGCCAAGGGCCTGACTATCCGGTCGCGCTCATTGCAGGGCCGACCGCCAGCGGCAAGAGCGCAATTGCATTGCAGCTCGCCGATACGATCAAAAAGGCCGGGAAAGAGGCTGTGATCGTCAATGCCGACAGTATGCAGGTCTATAAGGATATTCCGATCCTGTCCGCAGCGCCAAGCAAGAAGGAACGCTCTGCCCATTCCCATTCATTGTATCTGGAATGGGACGGGGCGACGGCATGCTCGGCCGCTGACTGGGCAGCCCGCGCAAAGCAGGTCATCGATCAGGCTCATGCTGAAGGACAGATCCCAATCCTGGTCGGTGGAACCGGAATGTATATGAAGGTCCTGCTTGAAGGGATCGCACCAATACCGGAGATTGATCCGGAAATCCGCGAAGTCGTGCGCGCACTCCCGACCGAATCTGCCTATGCCGCGTTGCAGATCGCAGATCCCGTGCGGGCGGCTGAGCTGGCTCCTGGCGACAGCCAGCGCATTGCCCGCGCGCTAGAAGTGGTCCGCTCTACGGGTGTCACCTTAGCCGATTGGCAGCAGGCCAAGGCTGGCGGGATCGGCGAAGAGATCACGCTCGCCCCTCTGGTGCTTCTTCCGGACCGGGAATGGCTCTACGAGCGGTGCGACACAAGGTTCGAGCAAATGCTGAAGCAAGGTGCCGTGGCTGAGGTCGAAGCTTTGTTGGCGCGCGACTTGTCGCCCGAGCTTCCTGTAATGCGCGCAATCGGCGTTCCGGAGATTGCTTCCTTCCTCCATGGCGAATGGAGCGAGGATGAGATGATCGCCGCCGGGCAGCAGGCGACCCGCAATTACGCCAAACGCCAGTTCACCTGGTTCCGACGACAGACACCGGAAGATTGGTCGCGAACTAAGTCTCAAAATTACGATTCCGATATGATTTTTGGAAAATTATTGCGCAATTAACTGTTGACGCGATATTATATGGCTCATAACAGGCTCGAAAAGGGCTCGACGCAATTCGGATGCGGCGGGCCCTCCTTCTTGCTAGAGACAAATGCGCTGGCCTCGATGAATTGAGGCTCAATTGTAACGAAGAGGAATGAGAAGTGTCGGATAAACGCAGCGGTGCGGCCATCCTGACCCAATGCCTGATCGATCAGGGCGTCGAATTCGTATTCGGCTATCCCGGCGGAGCAGTGCTGCCGATCTATGACGAATTGTTCGGAGACGAACGGATTCGGCACATCCTCGTTCGTCATGAAGCTGGCGCCGCGCATGCAGCGGAAGGCTATGCTCGGGCAACCGGCAAGCCGGGCGTCGTTCTGGTCACTTCAGGGCCGGGAGCGACCAATGCCGTAACCGGTATTGCCGATGCCTTTATGGATTCGATCCCAATGGTCGTGATCACCGGTCAGGTTCCGACCGCCTTGATCGGCACCGATGCCTTCCAGGAGGCCGATACCGTTGGCATTACCCGCCACTGCACCAAGCACAATTACCTCGTGAAAGAGCCGGCAGAGCTTGCTTCAACGATCGAAGAAGCCTTCCGAATCGCGACGACGGGTCGTCCCGGCCCGGTCGTAATCGATATTCCGAAGGATGTTCAGATCGCAATACCGTCCTCGCAGGCCCTTGCCGATACGAAGACGGCTGCGCATCGCTATGCGCCGCAGCTGGTCGCTCCGGCTGACCAAATTGCAGAGGCGATCGAAATGATCGCCAATGCCGAACGGCCGATCCTCTACACCGGTGGCGGCGTGATCAATTCAGGTCCCGAAGCAAGCCGTTTGCTGCGTCAGTTTCAGGATCTCACCGGCGCCCCGACCACATCGACCCTGATGGGCTTGGGAGCCTTCCCTTCAACCCATCCCGATTGGCTTGGCATGCTGGGAATGCACGGCACTTTCGAAGCCAATATGGCGATGAACAAATGCGACGTGATGGTCTGCATTGGCGCTCGCTTCGATGATCGGGTGACCGGCCGGCTCGATGCCTTTTCGCCGGATTCCAAGAAAATCCACATCGACATTGATCGTTCGTCGATCAACAAGACCGTTCCGGTTGAACTTGGGATCGTTGGCGATTGCGGAACGGTGCTTGGCCAATTGATTGAGGCCTGGGGCGATCGCAAGCCGCAGGATCTGGGCGAATGGAAAGCACGCATCACCGGCTGGCGTGCGCGCGAATGCCTCGCCTATCCGTCCAAGTCGAAAAAGAATCCAGAGATGATCATGCCGCAATTGGCGGTCGAGCGGTTGCACGCCCTGACCCATCAGCGCGATCCGATCATCACCACCGAGGTTGGCCAGCACCAGATGTGGGCTGCGCAGTACTTCGGGTTTGAGATTCCTAACAAATGGCTGACCTCCGGCGGGCTCGGGACCATGGGCTATGGCATGCCAGCCGCAATCGGTGCGCAGCTTGGCAATCCCGACGATCTGGTGATCGATATTGCCGGCGAAGCCTCGATCCAGATGAATATTCAGGAACTTGGCACAGCCTCGCAATATCGCCTGCCGATCAAGGTCTTCATCCTCAACAATGAATATATGGGCATGGTCCGCCAGTGGCAGGAACTGACCTATGAAAGCCGCTATTCGAATTCCTATTCGGACAGCCTGCCCGACTTTGTCCGCCTGGCTGAGGCCTATGGCTGGAAGGGCATTCGCATCCATGATGAGAGCGAGCTTGATGCCGGGATCGCGGCCATGCTCGAACATGACGGGCCGGTGATGGTCGATTGCCTGGTCGCTCAGGAAGCCAATTGTTTCCCGATGATCCCATCGGGCGCGGCGCATACCGACATGCTGCTCTATGGCGATCAGGTCGAGGGCACGATGGATGACGAAGCGAAAGCGCTGGTCTAGGCGCCTTCCGCAGGGGAACACCAATCATGAAAATCCAAAGCGCCGCATCCGAACGGCACGTCCTGACAGTCACCGTCGATAACGAGCCGGGCATTCTCGCCAAAATCACCGGCCTGTTCACCGCGCGCGGCTACAATATCGACAGTCTGACCGTGGCTGATATCTCGGACGATCACGCGATCAGCCGTATCACCATAGTCACAAATGGTCCGCCCGAGGTGATCGACCAGATTGAGGCTCAGCTTGATCGGCTTGTGCCAGTCCATAAGGTGACCGACCTAACCGCCGCTGGCCCGCATGTTGAGCGCGAGCTGGCGCTGATCAAGGTCGCCGGAAGAGGCGATGTGCGGGTCGAGGCTCTTCGCGTGGCGGAGATATTCCGCGCCAATGTCGTCGATACGACGACCGAAAGTTTCGTGTTCGAGCTAACCGGAGCGCCGGACAAGATTGACAGTTTCATCGCCCTTATGCGCGACCTCGGCCTCGTGAGTGTCGGACGTTCGGGCGTTGTTGGAATGATGCGCGGCGCCGGCGGCGCCTGAAAACAAGGAAAACCAAAGTGAAAGTCTATTACGACGCGGATGCCGATCTCGATCTGATCAAATCCAAGAAGATTGCTGTGCTCGGCTATGGTTCACAAGGCCATGCCCACGCTCAGAACCTGCGCGATAGCGGTGTGGCGGAAGTCGCCATCGCCCTGCGTGAAGGCTCTGCGACCGCCAAGAAGGCTGAAAAGGCTGGTTTCAAGGTCCTCAGCAACACCGAGGCGGCGAAATGGGCCGATATCCTGATGATCCTTGCGCCTGACGAACATCAGGCCGGCATTTGGGAGAATGACCTCGCTGGCCATATGAAGCCGGGCAGCGCCCTCGCCTTCGCGCATGGCCTCAACATCCACTTCGGCCTGATCGAAGCACCCGCCGATATCGATGTGATCATGATCGCGCCCAAAGGCCCGGGCCACACCGTTCGCAGCGAATATCAGCGCGGCGGCGGCGTGCCCTGCCTGATCGCCATCCACCAGGATGCCAGCGGTAGCGCCCACGATGTTGCGCTTGCCTATGCTTCGGGTGTCGGCGGTGGCCGCTCGGGCATCATTGAAACCAATTTCAAGGAAGAGTGCGAAACCGACCTGTTCGGCGAGCAGGCTGTGTTGTGCGGTGGTATTACTCACCTGATCCAGGCCGGTTTCGAGACCCTGACCGAAGCGGGTTATGCGCCCGAAATGGCCTATTTCGAGTGTCTCCACGAGACCAAACTGATCGTCGATCTGCTGTATGAAGGCGGCATCGCCAACATGCGTTACTCGATCTCCAACACTGCCGAATATGGTGACATCACCACCGGCCGGCGGATCATCACCGATGAGACCAAGGCTGAAATGAAGCGGGTGCTGGCGGACATTCAATCGGGCCGGTTCGTGAAGAACTTCGTGCTTGATAACCGCGCTGGTCAGCCCGAGCTCAAAGCGGCTCGCAAGGCTGCCGAAGCGCACCCGATCGAGCAGACCGGTGCCGAGCTGCGGGCGATGATGCCATGGATCAGCGCCAACAAACTGGTCGACAAATCAAAGAACTAGGGTGATAGCGGTGTTCGCTTGACCTCAAGGAGCGTCACAATGGGCGAACACCGCATTTACTCGATGGCCTTTGCCAGTTTCTATCCGGCCTATCTCAACAAGGTTGAGAAGAAGGGGCGGAGCAAGGCTGATCTCGACCAGGTCCTGTGCTGGCTGACGGGATATTCTCAGGCCGAACTGGAAGCGCAGATCGACAAGAAAGTTGATTGCCGCACCTTCATTGGCGAAGCCCCGCTAAATCCCAACAGAGAGCTGATCAAAGGCGTGGTCTGCGGGGTTCGGGTCGAAGAGGTCGAAGATCCGCTGATGCGAGAGCTGCGCTATATGGACAAGCTGGTCGATGAGCTGGCGCGTGGCAAGAAGATGGAGAGCATCCTCCGGACTCCGTGATGCGCGGTCTTTCTTCCACAAAGATCATCTTTGGGATCTGTGCGGTCTTGTGGGTCGTGCTGGTGCTGCGGGTCGCGACAGATCGCCGCGGTCCGGAGGATTTTGTGGTGACGATCACTCAATCCGAGATTCAGATATTCGCCAGAGAACATCTGGCCTCGCTGCAGGCGCGCTCATTCGCCGAGAGCCTCGAGATGTGCGGAATCATCTTCGAGGATGAGACTGACGGCCTGATTACGACCCCAGTGATCGATGGTGATGAGGCGACATGCGACATCACCTATTACGACGAGCCAGGAATGGCGCCTGTCGCAAGCTTCCACACCCATGGCGCGTTCGGCCCTGACTACGACAGCGAAGTTCCATCAGTCTATGATCTGGAGAGCGACTTCGCCAATGAAATGGATGGATACATATCCACTCCGGGCGGCCGCTTCTGGCGGGTGGATTGGGAGAATCGGCAAGCCTTGCTGATCTGTGGAGAAGGATGCCTGCCGATGGATCCCAATTATCGCCCCTGCCCGATCGATGACATTCCGCTGGTCTACACGATCGAGACTTTGCAAGAACGATCCGATGCCGGCGGAGGTCCGTGTTAGCATGCTGAGGAAACGGCCGGAGAGATTAGGAGGCAATCTCTCCGACCGCCCCCGCAACGCGTTCTGATCGAGAACGCGCTAACTCGCTCATATATCTCTTTGGCAATGCCGGTCGAGGAACCGGGTTGTGCGGCGGCCACTGCTTGGGGGGGCATCAGGGGTCGACACCGTCAGGGGGGGAACCGGTGTCTGTTTCAGCAAAGTGGCCGCGCACATCTGGGAATTCGCAGCCATCTCCAAAAAGGTTTCACTCGCGCAAAAAGTTTTTGCGGCAGCCCAATCCCTCGACAGCACAGGTAGGATAGGCCAGAGGCTGCCCATGCGCCTTTCCGATTGTCACAATATCGATGACTTCCGCTTGTTGGCCAAGGCCCGCCTGCCCTTCCCCGTGTTCGACTATATCGATGGGGCCGCCGACGATGAGCTGACCAAGGCGCGCAACACCAGCGCCTATGACACGACCGACCTGGTCCCCGATGTCCTCGCCGGCGTCGCTGAGATCGACACCAGCTGCACGATCCTGGGGCGCAAATCGGCTCTGCCGCTCTTGCTCTCTCCCACAGCGGTTCAGCGCGCCTTCCACTGGCAGGGTGAGACCGCAGTCGCCAAAGCGGCGGACAAATTCGGGCTGTGGTTCGGCATCTCGAGCCTGGCCACCCGATCAATCGAGGAGATCGCAGCGCTCACTTCCGGCCCGAAGATGTTCCAGCTCTACGTCCACAAGGATAAGGGCCTCAACACCAGTATGATCGAACGGTGCCAAGCGTCAGGCTTCGATGCTCTGGCGCTTACGGTCGATACGATTGTTTCGGGCAAGCGCGAACGGTGCCTGCGTTCGGGCTTCACCACCCCGCCGCGCTTCACTCCCTCTGCAGTCTGGAGCTATGCCACGCGCCCGCGCTGGACGCTCGACTACCTGCTGCGCGAGAAGTTCCGCTTGCCCAATCTCGACACCCATGTCGCCGAAGGCTCGAGCCAAGCAGTCAGCATCGCCGAATATTTCAACACGATGCTCGACACTTCGATGGATTGGGACACTGCGGCCAAGATCCGCCAGGACTGGGGCGGAACCTTTGTTCTCAAAGGGGTGATGAGCGCCGCGGACGCCAAGCGCGCGGTAGATATCGGCGCGGATGGAATCATGATCTCCAACCATGGCGGCAGACAATTGGATGGGAGCCGCGCTCCATTCGATCAACTGTCCGAGATTGTTGATGCGGTCGGGGGTCAGATTGAGATCATCTGTGATGGCGGCGTGCGCCGCGGAACCCATGCTCTCAAGGCGTTGTGCACCGGCGCGACCGCCGCTTCTGGCGGGAGGCTCTATCTCTATGCGCTTGCCGCAGCCGGTCAGGACGGCGTTGAGCGCGCACTGACTATCCTCAGAGACGAGATTGAGCGCGGCATGCGGCTGATGGGCGTGACAAGTGTGGCACAACTCAATCGCGAGCGGCTGCGCCAGCGTTAAGGCAACTTCCCCAATGCTTGTCATGAAATCGCAACCCGAATATCGCCTTAGCATCGTACGACCGAGACCATTTGAGACATGCCATGACCAAGCTACGCTCCACGTTGATCGCCATTCCATTGCTGACTCTGGCCGCATGCGGAGGCACGCCTGAAGCGACGCCGGAGGCTGCGGCGGATGATTTTGCAGCCCGGATCAATTCAGGAGGCGATGGAGCCGATGCTCCCCAGACCGAGCCAACCCCTTCGCAGGTAGCAGCACCGCTACCCAACGCAGCCGAGGGGGCCTTCGTGCCAGGGACAGCGACAGATCCGCAATCCTCTACCTGTGGCGCCAATCAGATGGGACAGTTTCTTGGGCGGCTTGCCGACGACGCAACCCGCAATGCTATTATGCAAGTGGCACCGGCGACCAGCAATGTTCGCTTCATCCTGCCTGGATCGGATTACGTCAATCCCGATCCTACCTCGCCGCGCCTCAATCTGATGTTGGACGCAGCCAATGTGATCCGTGACGCCCGTTGCGGGTAACTCGCATTCACCGCTTGCAACGCGCGCAATTTTCGGCAAGACGAACACTGATGACGCGCAACGGAACTCTCCTACTACGACTTACACGCCCTTGGGCGTGACCTGACGCGTACCAAAAGGGTGCGCGGCGCGCCCAAGGGGACCTGACCCGACCGTCCATTTCATGTGCGTAAGGATACGCCGAGAATTCCGAGAGCCGCGCTGCCATGTTGACCGACCCGACCCGTAAATATCGCCCCTTCCCGCAGATCAATCTGCCTGACCGGCAATGGCCTAGTCAGACTATCATCGCTCCGCCGCGCTGGCTTTCGACCGATTTGCGCGATGGCAATCAATCGATCATCGACCCGATGGATGCGGTGAAGAAAAATCGCTTCTTCGACCTTCTGGTTGAGGTAGGCGTGAAGGAAATCGAAGTTGGCTTCCCCAGCGCTGGGGCAACCGAGTTCGACTTCATCTCTGGTCTGGTCCAGTCAGGACGAATCCCTGATGACGTTATCGTCCAGGTGCTGACCCAATCGCGCGAGGACCTGATCCGGACCAGCTTTGATAGCCTGGCTGGCGCGAGAGCGGCGATTGTCCACCTCTACAATGCTGTCTCCCCGGCCTGGCGCGACATAGTCTTCCGCATGAGCCAGGATGAAGTGCGCGAGATCGCTGTCCAGGGCGCCAAAGTGATGCGCGATTGCGCGGCTGAGCGCCCGGACACCGATTGGCACTTCCAATATTCTCCTGAGACCTTTTCGACAGCAGAGCTCGATTTCAGCATCTCGGTCTGCGAGGCTGTGATGGAAGTTCTGGCTCCCACTCCAGAAAATCCGATTATCCTCAATCTGCCGGCGACCGTGGAAGCAGCCACGCCCAATATCTACGCCGACCAGATCGAGTATTTCTGCCGCAACCTGCCCAATCGCGAGAGCGCTGTGATCAGCCTGCATACCCACAACGATCGTGGCACGGGCGTTGCGGCGGCCGAGCTGGGTCTGATGGCCGGCGCAGACCGTGTCGAGGGTTGCCTGTTCGGCAATGGCGAGCGAACCGGCAATTGCTGCCTCGTGACGGTGGCTCTCAACATGTACACCCAAGGCGTTGATCCCGGGCTCGATTTCTCCGACATCGACCGCGTGATCGAGACGGTTGAATATTGCAACGATCTGCCAGTCCACCAACGGCATCCCTATGGCGGCGAACTGGTCTTCACAGCCTTCTCCGGAAGCCACCAGGACGCGATCAAGAAGGGCTTTGAGGCGCGGGAAAGCCAAAATGACGAGGGCTGGCGCGTGCCCTATCTGCCGATTGATCCAGCCGATCTGGGCCGGACTTATGAGGCAGTGATCCGCGTGAATTCACAGAGCGGCAAAGGCGGTTTCGCCTGGGTGCTCGAACAGGATCAGGGTCTGAAACTACCCAAGAAGATGCAGGCCAATTTCTCCAAGCACGTCCAGCATATGGCGGATGATCTTGGCCGCGAATTGAACGCGGAGGACATCTGGGAAGCCTTCAAGGCCGCCTATCACGTCCAGACGACGGACAAGAAGTTCCAGCTGGTCGATTACGAAGAAAGCCGTGCCTCAGATGGCACCCGCCTTTTCGCAGGCAAGATCGCGGTTGATGGCGGTGAGCAGAGTGTTTCCGGCCGCGGCAATGGCTTAATCTCGAGCGTGGTCACGACGCTCGAAGAAGCCTTCGACATCGACCTCAAAGTGCTCGATTACACCGAGCATGCGCTTGGCACCGGACGGAATGCCAGGGCGGCTGCCTATCTTCACTGCAAGAGCGGCAATCGCGAAATTTGGGGCTGCGGGATCGATCAGGACATTGCGACAGCCAGCGTTCGTGCTGTTCTGAGCGCGGCCAACAGCGCCGTCACTGGCGATTAGGCCTCACTCACCCAAGGCTTCGATGTCAGTGCCGAAATGGGCTGCGTATTCGCGCAGCCTGCCAAGGACGAAGGTATAGTCCTCGATTGCCGCCACCTCGGCATAGCTGGTCTTCTTCATCGATGGGCAGTGGCAGGCATTTCGGGTCCGTTCAAAGATGCTAACGAGCTCTTCGTCGACATATTCGAATTCTGCCGACCACGACATTGGCGTCCCGTCCCAGTCAAAGCCAAATCTCTTGTGACTCAAGTCGCTCAACCAGGCTGCTTCCCGGTCGCTGTAACGGGTCCGCAGTTCGTAGATATGCTTGCGCTCCCAATCGACGAAAGCGACATATGGGTTTCTTCCCTCTGGGTTCTTTATGTAGACACCGCTCTCGCGCGGGAAGGACGCGGGTGCATTGGACCAGGCTCGCTCGGCTTCAGCGCTATTCTTGTAGTCATAGCGGAGGCTCTCGCTGATCTCTGGCTTGTCCCAGTCCTTAAATCTACAGCTCCCGACCTCGCTTCGTGTCGCCCCTCGCCGCGTAACCTCAAAGCGATAGGTTAGATCTTCACGATTGATCCAGAAGGTTCGCTCCGAGTATTTCGTATCGACCGAGGCGATTATCTGATCCGGGGCAAAGATAATCTCATCCGCTATCAGATATCCATCCTCGACCCGTTCGGGCAGAGTCTTTCCCTCCCCTGCAAACATGAATGCATCCATAGTTTGCTGCGCAAAGTGATCATCGCTGTAGCAGAATGCCAAAGCCAATCCGCGCTCATCAAGCGGGATCTCCCTGGCTGCCAAAGGCGCATTTAACCCGACCCACAAAATCGCAAAGCCGGCAAACAGTCGGAACATTCTTTTCCCCTTCTTGGCTCTCTGACTAGCGTAAGCTGATGGCTCCGCAAGGTCCATCACATCGCCTTCCAGAGTTTGATCCAACGCAAAGACTCTCTCGACGAATGCCGCCATTGTGACCTAGCCTTGGGAGAGGAGGGTTTGGAATGAGCGCAGCCAACGGAGTGCCCGTTTCGCGAACGCAGGTCGCGGACGATCTGACGATAGCTGATTTGCGCGCCGCGCTGGCTGCTGGCTGGTCAGATTTCATTGCCCTGCCCCAATATGGTCTGTTCTTTGGCGGCATTTACGTCCTGACGGGGCTCGCGCTGGGCTATCTGTCTCTGGTGGGTGGCTACACCAGCCTGCTGATCCCCGCGACCGCTGGCTTCCCGCTTGTGGCGCCGTTCGTCGCGGTGGGTCTCTATGAGGCGAGCCGACGCCGGGAATTGGGTGAAGCCGTCAGCTGGGGCGGCGTGCTCGGTGCCCTCAAGGGGCGTGGTGATGAGCAGATCTTCAGCATGGGGGTGATCGTGTTCGTCGCCTTTGGCTTCTGGATGATCGTCGCGCATGGCGTTTTCGCGATCTTCATGGCGGAATCGGGTCTCGGATCGGAATCGCTCGCCGCGTTCCAGACCGACGCTGGCATCGCCATGCTGATCGTAGGCAGCATTATCGGCGCGGCAATGGCGCTCGCCTTTTACGCGATCACGGTGATGAGTCTGCCAATGCTGGTTCACCGCAAGGTCGATTTCCTGACAGCCATCATCGTCAGCCTCGGAACGCTCCGCTCCAACACATTCACCATGTTGGCTTGGGCGGTGATCATTGCGATCCTGCTGTTCATCGCGCTGATCCCGGCCTTTCTGGGTCTGCTGGTCGCACTGCCCGTGCTCGGCCACGCGACCTGGCATCTCTATCGCAGGGCAGTCAAAGGCGTGCGCGTGACAGCATGACCTCCAGCATGCTGGAGTCTGGCCCAAATTGAGCGGTTGCCTGACGCTCCATTTGATCGAATAAAGCGGATCAAGTGAGAGAGAGACAGATATGACCGAAGCCATTCTTGAGCCTGAACTGCCGATCATCGATCCGCATCACCATTTGTGGGACCTGCGGCCGATGCTGCCGATGTTCCCGGAGCCAAGACACCGCTTCATCGAGACCCTGGTCCCGGCGGCCTATTACACCTTCGATCATCTCCATGCTGATGTCACCAGCGGACACAATGTCATCGCAACCGTCTTCATGGAATGCGGCGCCTTCTACAATGGCGCCTATGGCGATGCGAACAAGCCAGTCGGCGAAGTTGAGTATGTCAATGGCGTGGCTGCGCAATCGGCCAGTGGTCTCTATGGCGATCTGCGGCTCTGTGCCGGGATCGTCGGTCATGCCGATTTGACGCTCGGCGCGGCTGCAGGCCCGGTTCTGGATGCACTGCTCGCCGCCTCGCCCAATCGCTTCAAGGGCATTCGCCATCAAGGCTCTTGGGACGCTGATCCGGAAGTGCTCGGCCCACCATTCCACGCTCCGCCTGAACTCTATCGTGATGCGACGTTCCGCGAGGGCTTTGCGGAATTGGGCAAGCGCGGGATGAGTTTCGACGCCTGGATACTTGAGCCACAGATCAGTGACGTGACTGACCTCGCCAGAGCGTTCCCTGAAACGCCAATCTGCCTTGATCATTGTGGCACACCGCTCGGCAGTGCCAGCTATGCGGGCAAGCTCGAAGAGCGCTTCCCAATCTGGCGCGAGGCTATCCTGGAGCTTGGCAAATGCGAGAATGTGATGGTCAAGCTTGGCGGTCTGGCGATGCACAATTGCGCTATGCCAGAGCAGGGACCGGCCGCTGGGGTGGGCTCAGAGGAACTGGCCAATCTCTGGAGACCCTATATCGAAACTTGCATCGAAGCCTTTGGTCCAAGTCGCCCGATGTTCGAAAGCAATTACCCGGTCGATCGCTGGGGCGCTACCTACCCGGTGCTGTGGAATGCTTTCAAGCGGATCACATCCGGAGCGAGCTCTGACGAGAAAGCGGCGCTCTATGCCGGCAATGCGGCGCGGTTCTATCGGATCGAGGATTTGCTGGCTTAACCTGACGCTACGGCACGCTGGCAATCCAAGGCCCTAGCAAAATCCGGCGCTCGACAGCAGCGGAACCGACGCTATGGGACATGCATTGAGTGCCTATCCTGTAGGAGAGAGAACATGTCGCTGCCCGCCCCATTTGACCGCCTTCGTCTGCCGCTGATCGGCTCGCCGCTGTTCATCGTGTCGGGCCCGGAGCTGGTCATCGCACAATGCAAGGCCGGGATCGTCGGCAGTTTCCCCGCTCTCAACGCGCGCCCGCAGAGCCTGCTTGATGAGTGGCTGCATCAGATCACCGAGGAACTCGCCAAGCACAATCGCGAGAACCCGGATCGTCCTGCTGCACCCTATGCCGTCAATCAGATCGTTCACAAATCAAACGACCGCGTGATGCAGGACATGGCGACTTGCGAGAAGTGGCAGGTCCCGATGATCATCACCTCGCTCGGCGCGCGGACCGAGATCTTTGAGGCGGTCCGCAATTGGGGCGGCGTGACGCTCCACGACGTGATCAACAACCGCTTCGCCAACAAGGCGATCGAAAAAGGCGCTGACGGTCTGATCCCGGTCGCGGCCGGCGCTGGAGGCCATGCCGGTGTGCAATCTCCATTCGCTCTTATGCGCGAAATTCGTGAATGGTTCGATGGTTTGGTCGCCCTCTCCGGTTCGATCGCGCATGGTTCCTCAGTCCTGGCGGCCCAGGCCATGGGCGCCGATTTTGGCTATGCCGGCAGCGCGTTTATCGCGACCGAAGAAGCCAATGCGGACCAAGGCTACAAGCAGGGTATCGTCGACAACAGCGCCGAAGGAATTGTCTATTCCAACCTCTTTACCGGCGTGCATGGTAACTATCTGCGTTCTTCAATCGAGAATGCCGGGCTTGATCCCGACAATCTGCCGCAGAGCGACCCATCGAAAATGAACTTTGGCTCAGGTGGCAACACCAAAGCCAAGGCCTGGAAAGACATTTGGGGCTCGGGTCAAGGTATTGGAGCGGTCAAGTCAGTCGGAACCGTTGAGGATATGGTTGCGCGGTTCGAGCGGGAATATCATGAGGCAAAAGCTGCCATGATCGAAAAGTCGAACTACACGCCTTGGCCCGCGCTGTCGGACGCCGCCGAGTAGACTTCACCCTGCTGCCCACAGACTCTGGGCCATCTTGTCCAGAGTACTGAAGTCCAAGCCAGAACCGACCGGATCTCTGGTGTTGAGCACAATACTTCGGCGTCTCTGCAAGAGCTGACGCCGTAGGGCCGATTGCAACAGAAGTAATCGCATAGTGGCATGTTCACGCGCTCTCTGTTCACTTCGCTTCAGAGTAAGGGCCCAGTTGCGCTCGATTCGTCCTACTCGCGCAATGACGACCTCATTGTAGCGGCGGTGGGGTCCCCGATGCAGCGGAAGCTTGGTCTTGAGCGCTGCCCGCTCTGTCGACGGCAAGAGCAATCCGTTGGTCCGAAAATCCCTAAATCCAATCTGACGCCAGCCAAGGCTCTCAAAAAATTTGGCGAAGCACTCCATCCCCTCCAACTGGCGAGGCAGGATGTGGTGGCGCTGACATTCTGGATCATAGCTTTGGGTCCCGGGCCGATTGACCGCACGAAACGGAAGCATGGCTCGCGCCAAGCACGGGCCAAAAGTTGGTCTGCGATGGATCGACGACCCAGCCATTTCTATTCGCGTGAGACACGAATGAAGCTTCGGTTGCGAGAACGGCGCAACTGAATCCTCTGTCCGTCCGTCGTGGTCAGGCCCTGTTCCCGATCAATTCCCCCGATTGATAGCAAGTGAT
Source organism: Erythrobacter sp. (assembly GCA_965249945.1). Classification (GTDB taxonomy): domain Bacteria; phylum Pseudomonadota; class Alphaproteobacteria; order Sphingomonadales; family Sphingomonadaceae; genus Erythrobacter. The sequence continues at coordinate 2,119,259 of OZ252258.1, forward strand.
TGACCAGCCTGGTCGATAGCCGTGTTGCGTAGACTTTGTCAGTTGCCAGTTCCGGCTCGATCCGAAGCTCGCAATCAAGCCAATAGTCCAATCCGATGCTCTGCAATCCACCGTCCACGGTCGCTCGGTAAGAAACCAGGCCCAGCGCTGGAAAGGGTCCGCCATCCAACCAGGCAGAAGCGATGGATTCGAAATATCGAACGCCTATTGCACTGTTGGCAGGCCGCCAGATAACCGCCCGCATTCCAGGAAAACCGATGATGAGTTCACGTGCGACAGCCACCAATCCGCGGAGTACAGGAATCGTCCTATGACCACCCGAGAGATGGCTTGCCGGTCGCAAGAGCAGCGCGGAGTGGCCGGACGCAGTCGGCGCGCGTTTCAAATCGTACAAGTTGTCAGATTGAGGAATCGACACTGAGTTGCCAGGGGCAAAACCATCAAGGTCAAAGGTCAACCCACCGAACAGCAACTCGAGCCAATCATTGTCACTCCCAAGATTGTGATCTGGGACTTGCTCAAGGCTCGCAAGATCACGGCCCCCGACGACTCTCAGACTTCGACCTCCGGCTGGGTCAAAGGAAACTGAAACCGAACCGTGTTTCTGGAACAATTGCAAAACGGCATGGCGGGAGGGCCGACCATTCCTTCCAAAGGCAAGGACTAGTCCTGCAGCCTGCTCACTCCGGTTCGGATTCAGAGACCCCGACATAACTTGACCATCAAATTCCTAGCCAACCCACGGCAGGACCCTGTTTGCACCAGCAGACCGTCTCAGCGAGATACGGGACAGTCCTTAGACAAGCCTCAATAGATCCCAAGTCGAATCCCTTCGACCAGCCCCGCTCCCAATTCGCGGCACTGGTTCAACACCGCGGTAGGCACGTCCTTTTTCGCCCAGATCTGTTCGGGCATCTGGACGCCAAAGTTCACAATCAATTGCTCTGTCACCCGCCGTAGCCGCCATCCCTTGGCTATCCGGTCAATCTGCCTTTGTGCCCCTTCGCCATCTGAACCCGCCGCAATCAAGGTCGCATAGGGCCGTCCTTCGATCATTCCCAGGACATCGTAATAGTTGCGGTCGAACATTTCCTTCATCACGCCCGACATCGTGGCGAGATTTTCGGGGCAGACAAACAGATAGGCCGATGCTGCCAGCAGGTCAGCCTTAACCACAGCTTCTGCCTTGAGCAGCCTTGCCCCATCGCCACCACCGGCAGCCGCAGCGTGTGCCATCGCTTCGCTGGCGCCGGTCCGGCTGTGCCAGATTATCAGCAGTGGTTCCTTTGCCGGCTCTGCAGTCATGGACAATCCACAGCGTGTGATCTGTCGATTGTCAATCACTACCCCTGTTGTGCTTGCGCGCCATCAGCTAAAATCAATCGATGGCTTCGCACTCGCTTTCATATGTCCTTGATGTTTCCAGCTCGCTATCAGGCAAGGCCTGGTGCTGGCGCGGTGGCAATATGGAATTGGGACCGCAATCCAATCTCTTGTCCGAAGACTTGTTGACCCAATTGCTGACCACTCGCGGTGTGGCTCATGAAGATGTGGAGCGGCACGCGCAGCCGACGATGCGCGCCTTTCTGCCCGATCCAAGCGAGTTTCGCGATATGGACCAAGCGGCGGAACGAATTGCCCAGGCCATCCTGAGCCGCGAGGCTATTACGGTCTATGGCGACTATGATGTTGACGGGGCGACGAGCTCCGCGCTGCTGATTCAGCTGTTCAGAGAGTTGGGCGTCGAAGCGGACTACTACATTCCCGATCGCTTGCTTGAAGGCTACGGCCCGAGCGGCGAAGCCCTGGTCAAATTGGCTGATCAAGGTTCGAGCCTGATCATAACAGTCGATTGTGGGGCGATGGCTTATGAAGCCCTAGAAATGGCGCGCACCGCCGGGGTCGACGTGATTGTGGTCGATCATCACAAGTGCGCCGCTGACCTTCCTCCTGCTGCAGCATTGGTCAATCCTAATCGTTTGGACGAGAACGATCTGGCAGCGTCGCATGGACATCTGGCCGCCGTAGGCGTGGCGTTCCTCTTGGCGATCGCATTGGTCCGAACCCTTAGAGCCCGGGGTTACTTTAAGGATCGCAAGGAACCCGATCTGATGGCCCTGCTCGATCTAGTTGCGCTTGGCACGGTAGCCGATGTCGCGGCGCTCCATGGACTTAACCGCGCCTTCGTGTCGCAAGGTCTCAAGATTCTGGCGCGCCGCGATCGCATCGGGATGGCTGCGCTGATGGACGCCAGTCGGCTCAAGAGAGCGCCCCAGGCAAGCGACCTGGGATTCGCGCTCGGCCCACGTATCAATGCGGGAGGGCGGATCGGCGAATCCACTCTGGGGGTCAGACTGCTGACCACACAGGATCCCGAAGAAGCCAGGGCGATTGCCGAACAATTGTCGTCATTGAACGAGGAACGCCGCGCAATTGAAGCCGAAGTTCAAGAACAAGCCGAAGCGCAGATCGCTTCGCAACACAATCGCGCTGTACAAGTGTTGTCTGGGAAAGGGTGGCATCCCGGTGTGATTGGCATTGTGGCTGGGCGGATTAAGGAGAAGACCGGCAAGCCAGCGATTGTGATCGCCTGTGACGACGACGGGACAGGCAAAGGCTCGGGCCGTTCAATCAGCGGCGTTGATTTGGGCGCGGCTATCATTGTTGCACGCGAAGAGGATCTGTTGGTGGCAGGAGGCGGTCACGCAATGGCGGCGGGCCTAACCATTGATACGTCTCGGCTGGATGAGTTCGCCGACTTCCTCGACCAGCGCTTGGCCCGGGACGTGACAAAGGCCCAGGCGAACCAGTCGATGCAATTGGATCTTTCGGTTGCGCCTGGAGGGCTGACGCCAGATTTGGTCGCCACGCTTGACCAAGCAGGCCCCTTTGGCGTCGGTTGGCCCGCCCCACGAGTGGCAGTCGGCCCCGTCCGGATCGTCAGAGCCGATATCGTGGGCAAAGATCATCTGCGAATTATCGCCGCTGGCGAGGATGGACGATCATTCAAGGGTATCGCGTTCCGGGCTGCAGAAACGGAAATGGCGCAAACTTTGATGCACCGCTCAGCCGGCCGACGATTCCATCTGGCCGGACGAGTAAAGATCGATGATTGGGGAAGCAGGCCTGCCGCAGAACTGCACCTGGAGGACGCGGCATTTGCCGATTGAGAATATTTCGCCTCCAATCTGTAACACAGGGCTTGACCGGTGGAAGATGCGCCCCTAGATGCGCGCTCTCGCAAACGAGCGTGGCCCCTTCGTCTAGCGGTTAGGACGCGGCCCTTTCACGGCTGAAACACGGGTTCGATTCCCGTAGGGGTCACCACCTTTTCCAAGATCATCGGAAAAATGGTGACGCGATAGCATTCCGTCACGCGCGCGCTTCCCTCCCCATCAACTTCGCTCTACATGCACAAGCATGGGCAATCGGCACACCATCCCGCTAGCTGGCATTGGCCTCGCGCTGGTGACATTTCTCGCCCTGCTTTTGCTTGGGGTCGATCCCATTCTAACCGTTTCGGTCCTGATCGTTTGGGTTGGCTCGCTGGTCCTCGCAAGCACGCGCCCGCCCGAACCTGAGCGCGTTGTTGTGGAGAAGAAATTCACCCAGGAATCGATGAGCGCCCTGATTGAGAATTCATCGACCCCTTTGTTGGTGACTGAGCGCAACACGATCTCCATCGCTAATCAAGCTGCCAGGCGTATGCTAGGCCAACACATCATCGGACAAGATGCCCGGATGGCCTTTCGTCAACCAGAGGCAATCAACTTGCTAAGCGAGGACCGTAACGGACGCGCGATCGTTCGCGGCCTGGTCCGCCGGCGAGACATTTGGCAAATTAATCGCCAGTCGGTTGATGACAGTCTGGCGGTGATTGAGCTGATCAATCAGACCTCCGAAGCAGACATCAGCCGTGCGCACACGGATTTTGTCGCCAATGCAAGCCACGAGCTGCGCACTCCTCTGGCAGCGATCATTGGTTATGTAGAAACGCTGAGCGAGACCGGTGACAATCTCGACACCCCAACTTCACAGCGGTTCCTGGATACAATCCTGCGTGAAGCTCAGCGCTTGCAGAGCCTGGTCAGCGATTTGATGAGCCTCTCGCGGGTCGAAGCCGAAAAACACGATCCGCCTGATCAGGTGATTGACCTGACGTCCTTGGTTGAGCGGGCCGCTCGAGATGCCGGAGGACCAGACCGATCGCAGCTGCTGTCGTTCGCGATCGCCCAAGACATTGTTGTGATCGGAGAGATTCAGCAGCTTGAGCAATTGGTGCGAAACCTGGTAGACAATGCCTTCAAATACGGCGCGGTCGACACCCCCGTTCGCGTCCTTCTTGAAGTGGCTGGCGACAATCAAGCCAGAATTACCGTCAGCAATGAGGGTGAAGGAATCGCGGCAGAGCATATTCCGCATCTCACTCGACGCTTCTATCGGACAGATCCTGGCCGCAGCCGGGCCTCAGGCGGCACCGGCCTCGGCTTGGCAATCGTGAAGCACATTGTGGAGCGCCACAGAGGGCGGCTCGATATCCAGAGTGAACTCGGCCAAGGCACTCAAGTCATTGTGAGGATCCCGCTGGCGCCGATTGATGCTGAAGAGAGAAATGTGAAAGAGCAGGACCCGCAGCCGCTTGAGACTGAGGATATGTCATAGCCATGTCTTATTTTTCCAACATCGCGCGTTAAACAACACTCGGGGATTCTTGAAACGATTGGCAATGGCAGATGCCGCCGGAGACCGGCAATGATCCGCCACTTATTGGCAGTCTGCGATAGATCACGATGAGTGCTTCAAATTGATTGGTTTTGAGCTCCCGCCCGGAAACGGCTCCTAAGGTTAGTACATGTCGCCGATTACGCTTATCCTTATTGCAATAGGCCTTGGCCTTGCAGGCTGGCTGACCGGCCGCGCCAAGGCTTGGAGCTTTCAGCAGGCCAATCCTGACGTTCGGCCTGTCGCACGCCCGCAATACCACGCTTGGTATGTCGCGCTTTGGATCGCGATTCCGCTGCTTGCCTTCGTTACCTTATGGTCATTCATCGCGCCCGTATTGATTGCCCAGTCAGTCGAGGCGTCACCAGGAGCAGAAGTCTTGCCAGCCTTCGGGTTTGAGCGAGAATCGATGCTGGCCGAAGCGCGGGCAGTCGCACTCGGTTATGCCCCTGGCGTCTTCAACGAGGAAGCTGAAGCTCTGATCGAGCCGTTTAGAGAGGCGAGCTCACGCTATAACCTGATTGGCTTCGTCTTGACGATCCTGATCGGCTTCGCCGGCGGTGCCTTTGCCTACCTCAGGGTAAAACCGGATTTCAAGGCACGGACCAAGGTCGAGCGGACCGTGATGGTCATCCTGTTGCTTGCCTCGCTGGTCGCGATCCTGACCACCTTCGGTATTTTTGCCAGCCTGGTGTTTGAAACGGTCCGGTTCTTCGGCATGATCTCGCCGATTGACTTCCTGTTCGGAACCCACTGGGCGCCAGATCCGATGAGCAATCCGGACAATCCCGATGGCTCCCGCTTTGGCGCAGTCCCGCTGTTCTGGGGTACGATCTTCATCGGGGCGATCATCGCCATGATCGTGGCGATCCCGCTGGGATTGATGAGCGCGATCTACCTTACCCAATATGCCGATCCGAAGGTGCGTGCCTGGGTCAAACCGATGCTCGAGATACTGGCTGGTGTTCCGACCGTGGTCTATGGCTACTTCGCCGCATTGACCATCGCTCCAGCGTTTCGCGATGCGGCCGCGGCAGTCGGTATCAGCGGCGCTTCGACCGAAAGCGCTCTTGCCGCCGGGGTGGTGATGGGGATCATGATCATCCCGTTCGTATCGTCGATGGCCGATGATTCTATCGCCGCTGTACCCAGCGCAATGCGCGACGGTAGCCTTGCGATGGGGGCAACCCCATCGGAAACAATCAAGCGGGTCCTGTTCCCCGCCGCACTGCCTGGGATCGTCGCCGGAATCATGCTCGCTGTAAGCCGCGCAATCGGTGAAACGATGATTGTGGTGATGGCCGCGTCAACCGCAGCCAATCTCAGTGCCAATCCACTCGATCGAATGACCACCGTAACGGTTCAGATCGTCAAGATGCTGACCGGTGAAGGCAGTTTCGATCACCCCGCGACGCTCAGTGCCTTTGCGCTGGGCTTTGTCCTGTTCCTTGTCACACTGGTGCTCAACATCATCGCCCTGCGTGTCGTAAAACGCTTCCGGGAAGCCTATGAGTAACTCAGACACACTCTCTCCAGGCAATGAGCCTGTGCGCCCGACCCGCACCGATGCCTTCGCCAAGCGTTTGAACAAACGTTATCGGGCTGAACGGAGCTTCCGTCTGCTCGGTATCGGAGCGATCGCTTTCTCTGTTGCAGCGCTGATATTCCTGCTCGGAAATATGCTGATCAACGGCATTCCTGGGTTCCAACGAGCGGAGCTCGCGGTTGAGATAGACTTTGTGGAATCGGGCATCACCGGGGATGAGGTCTCGCTCACTGCCCCTTCCGCGCTGCAGGTTTTGGAATTGCAGGGCATAGCCGATGTGGTCGATCACTATGCTCAGCAATCGCTCGGCGAAGCGGGTGCCGAACAGCTGTTCGATGGCGCATGGCGCGATGTCGTGGAGGAACTGCGCAGCGATCCCTCGCTTATAGAGCGGACCGAGACGCTCTACCTACCTGCCACTTCTGTTCTCGCGTCTGGCTTGAATGGCGAGGGTTCACCCGAAATCCAGGCCTTGGCGCAGCAGCTTCAGAGCGAAGGAAAATTGTCCGAGAACTGGGATTGGGGCTTCTTTACCCGGTCGGATGCCACCAGCCCCCAACAAGCCGGAATTTGGGGCGCGCTGAAGGGCACGATCCTGACCATGATCGTAACCTTCCTGCTGGCCTTTCCTGTCGGCATTCTCGCTGCGCTTTATCTTGAGGAATATGCCCCCAAGAACCGCTGGACCGAGCTGATTGAGGTTTCGATCAACAACCTCGCAGCCGTTCCGTCGATCATCTTCGGCCTGTTGGGCTTGGCCGTTTTCCTTACGCTCTTCCCTAATTTGCGATCGGCTCCGCTGATTGGCGGTATGACGCTGGCGTTGATGACCATGCCAGTTATCGTGATCTCTGGTCGCAATGCGATCAAGGCGGTTCCGCCCTCGATCAGAGACGGTGCTCTCGCGGTCGGGGCATCGCCTGTGCAGGTGGTTTTCCATCACGTTCTCCCACTGGCCTTGCCGGGCATGCTAACAGGCACCATAATTGGGATGGCACGGGCTTTGGGTGAAACCGCGCCGTTGATCCTGATTGGTATGCGCGCCTTCGTCGCTACTCCGCCAGACAGCTTCACATCACCCGCAACGGTGCTGCCGATGCAAGTCTTCCTGTGGTCGGACGAGATCGACCGCGGATTTGTCGAGCGCACCAGCGCAGCCATTATCGTCCTTCTGCTGTTCCTCTTGTTAATGAACGGCCTCGCCATTTACCTCCGCAACAAATTCGAGAAGACCTGGTGACTGTAATTCACGAAAACATGGAAGATAGCGGCGCCAAAATGCGCGCGCACGACGTGTCGGTTCATTACGGCTCGAAGATGGCTATCGACAAAGTGTCGATCGACATTTCGCCTGATTATGTCACCGCTTTCATCGGGCCGTCTGGCTGCGGCAAGTCGACCTTCCTGCGCTGCTTTAACCGCATGAATGACACCATTCCGGTCGCCCGCGTCGACGGCAAAATCGAGCTTGAGGATGAAGACATCTATGGCGACAGCATGGATGTGGTTCAACTCCGCGCGCGGGTCGGAATGGTTTTCCAGAAACCCAATCCCTTCCCCAAGTCGATCTATGAAAACATTGCCTATGGCCCGAAGATTCACGGCCTGGCCGAAAAAAAGACTGACCTCGACGAAGTGGTCGAAAAGTCGCTCACCCGCGCCGGTCTGTGGGACGAAGTCAAGGATCGCCTCGAAGATTCTGGCACCGCTCTTTCAGGCGGTCAGCAGCAACGTCTGTGCATCGCACGAGCCATAGCGGTCGACCCCGAAGTGATCCTGATGGATGAGCCCTGCTCTGCCTTGGATCCAATCGCCACCGCCAAGATCGAAGAGCTGATCGACGAGCTTTCGGGTCGCTATGCGATCGTGATCGTGACCCACTCGATGCAGCAGGCCGCGCGTGTTTCGCAGCGCACCGCTTTCTTCCACCTCGGCAAGATGGTCGAATATGGCCCCACTTCAGATATCTTTACCAATCCGATAGAAGAACGGACCAAGGATTATATTACGGGACGTTATGGCTAATGCCTGACCATACGGTCAAAGCTTTTGATGAAGACATCACCCGGCTTCGCGGCCTGATCGCGGAGATGGGGGGTCTTGCCGAAGTCGCAATCCAGGAGGCTCTTGATGCGCTGGTCCGGGGTGATGAGGAGCTCGGCGAGCGAGTCGTTGCGCGCGACAAGCGCATCGACAGTCTTGAGATTGAAGTCGACAAGCTCGCCGTGCGAATCATCGCGCTGCGTGCGCCGATGGCGGATGACCTTCGCGAAGTTATTGCTGCGCTGAAGATCGCCGGCGTGGTTGAGCGAATCGGCGATTATTCCAAGAATATCGCCAAACGCGTCGGCATGATCGAAGGTCGCGATCGGTTTGAACCGCTGACTTTGCTGCCTGCCATGGGGGAACTGGCCAGCGAGATGGTCCACGATGTGTTGACCGCCTATGCCGCGCGCGATCCGAGCCTGGCGCGCGAAGTGATCGGTACAGATGCCAAGGTCGATGCCTTCTACAACAGCATTTTCCGCAATCTGGTCAGCTACATGGTCGAGAATCCGGCCACAATCTCAAGCGCGGCACAGCTGCTGTTCGTTGCGCGCAATCTCGAACGGATCGGTGATCATGCCACCAATGTCGCCGAGATGGTACACTTTGCTGCCACCGGAACCTATCCGCCCGACGAAGACCGCTGAGCGCATTGCCCCTGTGGGCAGGCTGTGGATAAGTCCTAGCGCCCAATTTCATCAAACTGAAGCAAATCTGAAACAAAGCGCCACTGTGGATGCATTCATAGGTAAAGGGGCCTAGTCGCTATGTCCGCCGCCAAATTGCTACTCGTCGAAGATGATCCCGCTCTGTCCGAGCTGCTCGAGTATCGCTTCCAAAATGAAGGCTACCAGGTTCGTTGCACTGGTGATGGTGACGAAGCTCTGGTGATGTCGAGCGAGGAAGTCCCTGATTTGATTATCCTCGACTGGATGATCGAGGGCACCAGCGGAATTGAGGTTTGCCGACGGCTTCGGCGCGACAAGGATACCGCACATGTCCCGATCATTATGCTGACCGCGCGTGAAGCGGAGGATGATCGTGTGCGGGGACTCGAAACCGGCGCCGATGATTATCTGACCAAGCCGTTCAGCCCGCGCGAATTGCTCGCTCGAGTTGCGGCTGTGATGCGGCGTATTCGTCCAGCGCTCGCTGGCGAAACGATCGAAGTCGGTGACATCAAGCTCGATCCGGTGGCCCATAAGGTGCAACGGCGCGGCAACTCGCTGCAATTGGGTCCGACCGAATACCGTTTGCTCAAGTTCTTCATGGAGAGCCCGGGCCGGGTGTTCAGTCGCGGACAATTGCTCGACGGCGTCTGGGGTACGGGGTCCGATATCGAATTGCGGACGGTCGATGTGCACATTCGGCGCTTGCGCAAGGCGATTGGCTTGGACGGCGCGAAGGATCCAATCCGCACGGTGCGATCTGCCGGCTACGCGCTCGAAGCGGCCTAGGTTTGAGGCAGTCTGGGCGCTGCTGTGACTCTCGCTTTAGCTTGACAGATTGACGATGTGTCACCCTGTTTTTCGACACTCTTTGCTGCCAAGAATCTGAAATATAGCGGTTTGTACGGAACCGCCCAGGTTGACACTTTTCCAACTTTTCTGCCTCGCAATGGCGGCAATGCGTGGGTTGACCATATGAAAGAGCCGCCGAGGGAATAGCCTCTGCAGCGCCAGTAGGAAAATGTTCTGGCTCAGTGAAAATCGCGTGATTTCGGAATGATCCGATGGTTGCGTGGGTGGCCAGTCTGGTTGGGCAGAGCGTCGATCATATCCCTTGGCTTGACTGCTTTGCGCTGATCGCGTTCCTCGCTCGTCAGGCTGGAGAGATTGCGACCTTGCGGAAGCGGCGCGTTGACATGATCCGCCCGCGCAATCGGCGCCTGCAGCATATCGTCAGAGAGATTGTAGAGACGCTCGGTCGCATCGGTCAGATGGTGGGCGATCACATGCGTGACCTCGTCATCATATTCGACCCTTCCCCGCACCTCCATCAGCCGAGCCCCCATGATCACCCGGCGCTGCTTCGCCATCAGATCGGGCCAGACCACCAAATTCACGACCCCGGTCTCATCCTCCAGCGTGATAAAGCACACACCCTTGGCACTGCCCGGGCGCTGTCGGATCAGCACAACACCGGCGATCTGCACCATCGCACGATATTTGCGGTCTCTCAGGTCGCAGGCCCGGATAAAGCCCCGCTCGCCCAAATCGGGGCGCAGGAACGACATCGGATGCGCCTTCAGGCTGAGCCGCATGGTCTGGTAATCGGTCACCACTTCTTCCGACAAAGGCATGGTCGGCAGGCGGGTGAGGCTGCGCTCCTTCCCTTCAGACCGTTCCGCAGCGGCCTTGAACAGCGGCAGATCAGGCGCCGCGATCAGACTGCGGGCATTCCACAGCGCCTGACGCCGCGACAGTGCGATCGAACCAAAGCAATCTGCACTGGCAAGCCGCTCAATATGCGCAGGCGAGAGGCCGGCCCGGTCCTGCAGCTCGGCGACATCACGATAGGGCCCATTGGCAATCCGCTCAGCGATCAAGCGCGCCGCAACATGCTCCGGAAAACCATCAACCTGCCGCAATCCCAGGCGCAGGGCGATGTGCTTATCCTGCCTGCCTGTGTCGGATTGATTTTCTCGCAGAGACGCTGAGGTCTGGGGAGACGCAGAGAAATGAGCCTGAGTGTCCTCACACGAAGACACTAAGCCACGAAGATCTCGTGCCCGCGGCGAAGCCGCTACCGCATCCTGCAATGGCATTTCAGGAGATGTATTGCGCCTGCGGCGCAGGTCTTCGTCTCTTTGTGCCTTCGAGCCTTCGTGTGAATCAAAAACTCTCTGCAGCTCTGTTTCCTCTGCGTCTCTGCGCGAAACACAATGCTCAAGCGTATTGTCCCACTCACTGCCATTCACATCCGCCGGTAGAACCGCCACGCCATGCTCACGCGCATCGCGTACAATCTGCGCTGGAGCGTAAAATCCCATCGGCTGTGAGTTGAGCAGCGCACAGGCAAAGGCGGCCGGGAAATGGCATTTGAGCCAGCTTGATACATAGACCAAATGCGCGAAGCTCGCCGCGTGGCTTTCGGGAAAACCATATTCGCCAAAGCCCTTGATCTGATTGAAGCAGCGCTCAGCAAAGTCGGGATCATAGCCACGCTCGACCATCCGCCCGACCATCATGTCTTCCAGCTCATGCACCATCCCGCGCGAGCGGAAAGTCGCCATCGCCTTGCGCAGGCGATTGGCTTCCAGGCTGGTGAATTTCGCTGCATCCAAGGCGATCTTCATCGCCTGCTCCTGAAAGATCGGGACCCCCAGGGTCCGCTCGAGGATCGAGGACAATTCATCAGGCGGGCCATGCTTCGGCGATGGGGCCGGAATGCTGACCGGTTCGGCCCCTCTCCTGCGCTTGAGATAGGGATGCACCATATCGCCCTGGATCGGACCGGGACGAACGATCGCCACCTGAATCACCAGATCGTAGAACTCGCGTGGGCGCAGCCGCGGCAGCATGTTCATCTGCGCACGGCTTTCGACCTGGAACACACCAAGCGAATCCCCTTTGCGCAGCATGGCGTAGGTCTCGGGATCTTCGCGCGGGACTGTCGACAGCGTGAGCGCACGTCCGTGGTGATCCTCAAGCAGATCGAGGCACTTCTTGATGCAGGTCAGCATCCCCAACGCAAGCACATCGACCTTGAGAATGCCGAGCGCTTCGATGTCATCCTTGTCCCACTCGATGAAGCTGCGGTCGGGCATCGCGCCATTGCCGATCGGGACAGTCTCGGTCAGCGCGCCTTCGGTCAGAATGAAACCGCCGACATGTTGGCTGAGATGGCGTGGCATACCGATCATCTGTTCGGTCAGCGCCAGCACCCGCCTCAGATGCGGATCAGACAGCTTCATGCCGATCTCTTCGACATGAGCTTCGCCGATCTCGCGCCCATGTCCGCCCCAGACTGTCCGAGCCAGCGCGCTGGTGACATCCTCTGACAGCCCCATCGCCTTGCCAACTTCGCGGATTGCCATGCGCGGGCGGTAATGGATCACTGTCGCGGTCAGCCCTGCACGGTGGCGGCCATATTTGCGATAGATGTACTGGATCACCTCCTCGCGCCGCTCATGCTCGAAATCGACATCGATATCGGGCGGCTCCTTACGCTCTTCGGAGATAAACCGATCGAACAGCAATTGATGCTTGGCGGGATCAACGCTGGTGATCTCGAGACAAAAGCACACCGCCGAATTTGCCGCTGATCCCCGCCCCTGGCACAGGATTGGCGGATCGACCGAGCGAGCGAAGTCGACAATGTCCTTAATGGTCAGGAAATAACGCGCCAGATCCAGCTTGCCGATCAGGGTCAGCTCACGCTCAAGCGTCTTGCGGACACTGTCGGGCACCCCATGGGGATAGCGCCGCTCAGCCCCCTTCCAGGTCTCAGCTACAAGATATTGCTGTGGGTTCATACCATCGGGATAGATCTCTTCAGGGTATTCATAGCGCAGCTCTTCCAGGCTGAACTGGCAGTGATCGGCCACCTCGCGAGCGGCCTGGATCGCGTGTGGCCAGCGCGCGAACAGCCGCTGCATCTCTTGCGGTGACTTGAGATAGCGCTCGGCATTGCCATGCAAGGCATGCCCGGCCTCTGCCACCGTGGTCTTGTGGCGGATCGCGGTCATCACATCCTGCAAGGGTCGACGCTGCGGGGCGTGATAGTGGACATCATTGGTCGCAAGCAGCGTCAGATCATTCACGCGCGCCAGCTGATCCAGGTGATTGATCCGCGCGACATCGTCACCGCGATAGAGATAGCTCGCAGCGAGATGTTTGAGTGTGGGAAGCTGGCCCACCAGATGCGGAAGCAAGTCCTGAAAGGCAGCTGTCACATAGGTTGTTTCACGCAGATGCGCAGAGGAAGCAGAGACGCTGGGGGGATACGATGATTCATCACACGAAGACACTAAGGCACGAAGGTCATGTGCCAGCGGCGAAGCCGCAACCCTATCCTGCAATGACGTTTCAGAAGGTGAATTGCGCCTGCGGCGCGAGTCTTTTCCTCTTCGTGGCTTCGAGCCTTCGTGTGAATCACAATCTCTCTGCGCCTCTGCTTCCTCTGCGCCTCTGCGAGAAACCGGAAGCGGCACAACGTTATTGGGAACGCTAACCGTGAACTCCGCAGCAAGATCATTCGGCGGCAAAAGGATCAGCTGCACACCATCGCAATGCTCCGCCAGCAGGGCGAGATCGATCTCGCACACGCCTTTCTCCTGCCATTCACCAGACAGCGTCTGCATCCGACCGGCACTGATCAGCTGGCACAGCCCGCCATAGGCGGCGCGATCGCGCGGATAGGCCAGGAACGCCAATCCCTCGACCGTCTCGATCCGGGTGCCAATCACCGGTCGCAGTTTGAGGGTCGTAGCCTCGCTGTGGACCCGCACCACGCCAGCCATCGAATTGGCATCGGCGATCCCAATGGCATCATAGCCCAGACTGCGCGCCGTCATCGCCAGATCAACCGCATCCGATGCCCCGCGCAGAAAGCTGAAACAGCTGACCATGCCCAGTTCGACAAAGGGCGCACGCTTGGGCGGCTCGATCAGATCGGGATCAAGCTCCAGGGTGCGCTTGTCCGGTGTGAGCGGTGCATCAGGCATATCACGCGCTCACAACCGGTAACCAATCGGCCCCTGCGGCGCACAGACACGAAGGCTAAGGCTGTCTGCCGGAACACTGACGGGAGAATGGAACATAGCCTATGTTCACTATATGTTCCAAAACAGTCAATCCAGTGCGTTCTTTGCAATCACTGGTTGTCAGAGGGGACGTTCTTGCTGCTCGTTGCCGTAAGTGGTCAGCTTCATCCCATGCTGAACGCACAGGTGATCGAGCACAGCGGCATGCATCTGCCCCTCAAACCGAACCCCTGCGGTATCGTCGCGCACCCAGGCAATCGTTCCCAAAGGTGCGTTGACGCCTTCGACCTTGATCACCACGCGGTCACCAATTTCGGCAAATCCCGGGCGTGCCTTGATCTTGCAGCCGCCCTCGGAAATGTCGATCAGATCGACATAGAGCGGACGCGAGCGCACTCGTCCACGAACCATAAGGCTCAATGGCCGACGTTCTGAAGAGCGTGTGACCGAGTGCATATTCATGCCTCTGATTTAGCCGAAATGGGTAAACGAATGCTGACCATTCCTGTCACACTTTGGTCATGCTTGAATGGCGAGAGAAATCAGGCGCAAAGCCCCTGCAAATACCAATGGGGCATCCCTCCACGGCCATCATCGGCCAGCCCGTGGCGATAAATCCAGTACCTTTGTCCCTTGGCATCTTCGACCCGGTAATAGTCACGCAGCCGGATGCTGGAGCGCTCGCGCCACCACTCCGGAGCAATCCGCTCAGGCCCCTCCACCCGCACCACTTCGCGGACCTCCCCGCGCCAGCGGAACCGCTGGGGATGCCCGTCAGGCGAAGCATAGAGGACATCTATAGATTCTACTTTATCCAGTATTTTCAGTGGTCTTTGAATAGCTTTTAAAGTCAATTCCGAGGAGGGTTTTGACTCCAGTGGCGCTTGCCAGCTCTGGGCACGCTCGGGCAGATGGCTGGCCTCCGGAACGGGGCGGCGCACTGCCTGCGGCCCCAGTCTCACCGCCAAACGGTCGAGACAGGCCGCCAGCGAGATACCAAGATGTTCCGCCGCCTGCTCCACATCCCCCTGCGCCAGCGCCAGCGGTTCAGCCCAGCTTGACCGCAAACGCACGATCTCAATCCCGAAACCCGCTTCGACATCGTCGAGCTTGGCCGAAAACAGCCTGACAATATGCGCCGGATCGCGAGTCGCCGCTGCCAGCTCCAATTGCCGCACCAGAACCTCGCCATCAACCCGCCACAGGCCCAATTCCAACCGCCGCGCGCCCTTGCCCTGCCCCTCCAGATCGCGCGCCATGTCAGCCGCAAGATCGGACAGGACCTGATCCAGCAGAGCGCGATGACGGATCGGTTCAAGCAGTCGCCGCTGCACCATTGGGATCGCTTGCGGCACCACTGGCAGCAGCGGTTCGGGAACATGGCCGAGCAATTGATCAAGCCGGATCAGCGGGTTGGCCGAGGGCGCCTTGCGGTTGCGAAACCGCCGTTGAAGCGCATCGCGCCCGCTGGCGCTGTCCGCATCACGCTCTCCGCTGATGATGCCGCGCAGGTCGCCCAACTGCTTGAGCCCAAGCCGCCGCAGCACGGTCAGCACATCCTGATCGAGCCGCAAAGCCGCTACTGGCAGCTCAGACAGCTGCCGCATCGCATCTCTCTCCCCACCGATGATCGCGCGCGATGGACCAAAATGCGCCAACGCCCAGGCCGCTCCAGCGGTGGGGGCAATCGCTGCACGAGCAGTCAGACGCCGCTTGGCAAAGGCAGTCTCGACATCTTCCAGCAGGCGCTGCTCCCCGCCAAACAGATGCGCGGCTGCAGTGATATCGACCAGCACACCATCCGGCGGGTCAAGCGCACTCCATGGCCCCCAACGCTGCGCCCAGATCGCCAGTTTCTCCAGGAACTCGAGATCGCCCGCCGGGTCAGACAGTGCCACTGCCAGCTCAGGGCACAGCGTCCGGGCATCAGCCAGCATCATCCCGGGCCGCGCGCCCGCTGCATGGCCAAGCCCATTGGCAGCCTCAATCCGCGGACCATGCGCTGTCTCGCTGATCAGCGCGGTTGGCTGCGCATCAGCACCTTCGCCAGCTTCGATCTGATTAGAGAGCCGCCAACGATCGACCGACAGTCGGGCGAGCCATATCGCCATAATCCGCCGTGTTGGCGGCTGTCGGGACAGTCGGTCGCTTGGCAGACAAGCGTCCGTCTGCATTGCTGATCATCCATTCTCCAGGAATATGCGCCCGCGCGCGAAACAATTCGGCCTGCCACACCGGATCGCCGGGCGCCTTTGCATCCCACAGTGACGCAGTGGAGGGCGCCGCCTCAACCCGCCAGCGCATCCGCGCAGAGGAAAGGTCTGCCTCTGCCGCCAACCGGACGAGCCACAGCGGAACGCCATGCTTTTCTGCGGTCAGGCTAAGCCGCCGTGAAGCGGTGAAATCCAACGCCCGCGGATTGCCCGCGATCTCTCCCATCACGAAGGCAAGATCACGGCATCGCAGCCCCTCTTCCAAAGCGAACAGCGCATCCTCAGGAGAGCTGGCTGCGACATGGATCAGGCGGTGACGCAGATCCGCTGGCAGACCATGCAGATAGGGGCGTCCGGTCCGCTGGATCGCGGCACGATCCTGCACCCACAGGATCGACCGATTGTCTTGCACCTGGGCGAGCGGATCACCCTTGCGTGCTGCCCGCTCTGCCTGCAGCGCATCGCACGCCAGAGCCAGCGCCAGACCCGCTCCGCTGGCGTCTCTGGTGCCGGCAAAGATCTCACTATGCATCGCCCGGCTGCGTTCTCCCGCCAATCCCGGCTGCCAGCGCCCTTCGCGCGTTTGCACCAGCGCGGCGATATCCTGCGCGCGCAGTGCTTTGCTTGACGCACGGAAAGAGGTCCCGACCGTTGGGCGGGAAGGAATGGGGAAGTCTCTGAGTGTGGTTTGGGCGCTGGACATGGTGGAACGACTCATATGTTCCCATTATGTTCCACACCCCACTCACAAATGCAATGGGTACAAAGCAAAGGGGAGAGAACGCCAGGTCCCCTCCCCCAAATCACCTCAATGGCGAGGGATCAGCCGAACAGGCCGTAGAACATGATCACGGCCAGAACCGCCGGGCAGACGAACCGCACCAAAACACGCCAAGTCTGGTGCAAAGCGCCATCCAGACCATTCTCGCTGTCTATCAGCTTGGCATCGGCAATCCAGCCGACGAAGATGCAAGTTAGGATCGCGCCAACCGGCATGAATATCTTCGCGGTTACGCCATCAAGCGCATCAAAGAAATTATCTTCAGCGAAGACCGGAATGAAGCCGAGAGGACGGAAACCGGCAATCTCATTGAACGACAGCGCTGACAAGGCGCCCAACACGGCCGCGCCGAACCCAACCAGCAAAGTCGCCTTGCGCCGCTCAAGATCGAACTTTTCGATCATATAGGCAGTCGGCGCCTCGAGCAGGCCGACCGAGCTGGTCAGCGCCGCGAAGAACACCATCACGAAGAACAGCAGGCCGATCAGCGACCCGACTGGCATAGCCTGGAACGCAATCGGCAAGGATTGGAACATCAGGCCCGGCCCCGCGCTGGCTGACAATCCAGCAGCGAACACAATCGGGAAGATTGCCAGACCCGCGATCAAGGCAACCCCAGTGTCAGCACTCGCAATGATCCCGGATGTCTTGCCGAGATTGGTGTCGCGATTGGCGTAAGAGCCATAGGTGATCATTCCTGCCACACCGAGCGAGAGCGAGAAGAATGCCTGTCCGACCGCCGCCAACATCACCTCACCGGTGAGCTTCGAGAAATCGAAGGTGAAGAGGTAGCTCACCGCCGCGCTGAAATCCCCGGTGAAGAAACCATAGATCGTGATCGCGACAAACAGCAGGAAGAACAGCGGCATCAGATAGACCGCCACCCACTCAATCCCGCTCGACACACCGCGCGATACGAAAAAGATCGTCACCACCAAGAAGCCGAGATTGAGCCCAACCATCAGCCCGCCATTGCCAAACAAGCCAGGCAGCAGCGCTTCGACATCCTCCGCCGGACGCCCGGCAAAGGCACCGCCGGTCAGACCCGTCTGGATCAAATCTTGGGCAAATACGCCGATGTAATAGACCACCCAGCCGCCGACCACGCAGTAGAAGCTGAGGATCAGGAAGGCTGCAAACACGCCCATCGACGCCAGCACGCTCCATCCTTCATTGGCATTGGACTCCTGCGCCACCTTGCGCACGCTTTCCGGGGCGGAGGCCTGCCCGTGCCGACCAATCAAAACCTCTGACAACAGAACCGGCAGTCCGATCAACAACACACAGAACATGTAGAACAGAACGAAGGCGCCGCCGCCATTCTCTCCCGCTTCCGCCGGGAAACGCCACATATTGCCTAGTCCGACGGCCGATCCGACCGCTGCCAGAATGAATGCGGTGCGCGACGACCAATTCTCGTGGCCTGTGCCTGCTGCTGCCATGACGGGAATATCTCTCCTTGGTGCGCGGGAACCCGCGCGAAATCCTCTTTCACCTCTCTGCAATGAATTTTCGCCTTCGCCAAGGGGGAAGCTTTGCGTTTGCGCAATGCGAGCGCTAAACGCACCCCATGTCGACGACTTTTCAGCTCGATACGAGCACCAGCCGCGCCAACCCTACCCCCAAGCCGGTCCGCCGGCTCACGGTTCCGCGCATCCGATCCCGCAAGAAAGACGGCGTTATCGAAGAACCTTTGGTGATGCTGACCGCTTACACTGCCCGTCAGGCGCAATTGCTCGATGCCCATTGCGACCTTCTGCTGGTCGGGGACTCGCTCGGTCAGGTCATCTACGGCCTGCCCTCCACCATCCCGGTCACGCTCCGCATGATGGCAGACCATGCCGCGGCGGTTGTCCGCGGCAGCTATCACTCAGTGGTCGTGGTCGACATGCCGTTTGGTTCCTACGAAAGCTCGCCGGAACAAGCCTTCGAAAGCGCCAGCTTCCTGCTCAAGGAAAGCGGGGCTGCGGCGGTCAAACTTGAAGGCGGCGAGGCGATGGCCGAGACCGTGGCTTTTCTCAATCAGCGCGGAATTCCGGTGATGGGCCATGTTGGACTGACCCCGCAGGCGGTCAATGTGCTGGGCGGCTACGCCGCGCGCGGCCGGTCTGATGCCGAAGCCGACAAGATTGCCAGCGATGCGGTGGCGCTCGACAAGGCCGGAGCCTTTGCAATTGTGATCGAAGGCGTGGTCGAACCGATCGCGATCGAAGCAACCCAGGCCGTAAGCTGCCCGACAATCGGTATCGGCGCATCGGCCCAATGCGATGGCCAAGTGCTGGTGACCGAAGATATGCTCGGTATGTTCGAGCGGGTCCCGCGCTTCGTAAAGCGCTATGAGGATATTGCCTCGATCATCGAGAAGACGGTCGAAAGCTACGCCAAAGAGGTGCGTGACCGCAGCTTCCCTGGTGAAGAGCAGACCTACCAGCCAAAGAGCTGATCCAAGACATCCGGGGGGACAATTCGACCATGCAGACGCTGCTGCGCTATTACTGGTTTTCATTCGCTTTCACCGGCGTCTGCTTCTTTCTGGCGGGCTGGTATGGCTGGGCCAGCACCGGTTCGATCACCGCGACACTGGGGATTCTCTGGATCGTCTTTGTCCTGTCGATCCTCGAAGTCTCGCTCAGCTTCGATAATGCGGTGGTCAACGCGACTGTTCTGCGAGAGATGGACCCGGTCTGGCAGCAGCGCTTTCTAACGATCGGTATCCTGATCGCAGTTTTCGGCATGCGGATCGTATTCCCAATCGCGATCGTCTCGATCGCAGCCCAAGTCGGTCCGTGGGAAGCAGTCGAGCTATCACTCAATGATCCGCAGGAATATGAGCGGATCGTCGCCGGAGCACATATAGGAATCGCGGGCTTTGGCGGCGCCTTCCTGGCAATGGTCGGGCTGACCTTCTTCTTCGACAGCGACAAGGACGTGCATTGGATCGCCTCGATCGAACGGTCGATCAATCGCATTTCCAGCGTCCCGGCGGTCGAGATCGGTCTGGTGCTCGGCCTGATCTACGGCGTTTCGACCCTGCTGACGCCAGAGGATGAGATCACCTTCCTGACGGCGGGCATTCTCGGCCTACTGACCTTTATTAGCGTCCATGCACTTGGAGCGCTGATCGAACAGGCTGAGGCGCGCAAGAAGGCCGCCGGCGAAGTTGTTCGGTCAGGTCTTGGCGGGTTCCTCTATCTCGAAGTGCTTGATGCGAGCTTCAGCTTCGACGGCGTGATTGGCGCCTTCGCACTGTCGAACAATATGGTGATCATCGCGCTCGGCCTGTCGGTCGGGGCGATCTTCGTCCGGTCGATGACGATCCACCTGGTGCGCGCAGGAACGCTGTCGCAGTTCCGCTATCTTGAGCATGGCGCTTTCTGGGCGATCATCGTGCTCGGCGTGATCATGCTGGTGTCTGCTCGCTATCACATTCCGGAGACCTTCACCGGTTTGATCGGAGCTGGGCTGATTGGCCTCTCGCTATGGTGGTCAATCCGCTACAATCGCAACCAGCCTAAAGATGAGGGCGAGCTTCTGCCCGAGCAATCGAGTTAGCCAGCGGCGCAGCCAGGATAAGCTGGAGCAGGTGGTAGAGTAGCAGCGGCGCGATGACGAAGCCGGCCTGCTCAATCGGGAACAGGATTGCGGCCAGTGGCGCGCCAATCGCCACGCTCTTTTGCGGCCCAGCAAACAGGAAGGCGATCCGATCCTTCCGTTCATAGCCGCGCTGTGATGCCACCAGCCAGGCAGTCCCATGCGACAGCGCGAGAAAACCGCAGACGAGCAGCAAGAGCATCGCCGAACCTTGCGGATCCAAGCGTGAAAGCAAGCCCTGCTCGACCGCTCCTGACAACGCCACAAACACAGCGATCCCGATCACAATCCGGTCCAGCCAAGCGACATGCTGCTTGCGGTGGATCAGCCATTCTCTGGTCCAGCCTTGGACCAGCTGGCCAATGATGAACGGCAGGATCAGGATCATACCGATCCGAATGATCGTCGCGCTGCCCAATTGCACTGAGGCAGTCCCGGCCAAAGCGGCGAACAGAGGGGCGCTGACGAACACGCCGACGATGTTGATCAACGCAGCCCCAACCACCGACAGGGCCGCATTGCCGCCTGCCAGTGTCGTGTAGCTGGTCGCGGATTGGACGGTCGAAGGGAGCACACCGAGGAAGATGAAACCCAGCGCGATTTCAGGCTCAAGCACCAGTTCGGCCAACGCAGCGAACCCTGCACCCATCAAGCCCATCACGACAAACACGAAAAGCAACAGCGGAAGAAAGAACCGCCAATTGGCGCTGGCGCGGCCAATCTCGCTGCGCGCGATCCGCATGCCATTGACCAGAAACAGCAGGAAAATGCCGGCGTTCGAGACCAACCGCGCGGTCTCACCCGCCTCACCGCCCGCAGGAAGGGCTATCGCCAACACGGTAGCGATCAGCAGTACAGCGATCATCGGATCAGCCAGCAAGGAAAGGCGCTGCAACATCGTCCGGCGCCCTGCCCCGGCTGATTCAAATTGTCGAGAGCCTCTTATCCCCGCGCTGCAACAAATGGCGGCGGGGCCAGCAGATGAACTTCCGCATCGAATTTGCGCGCCTCTTCCTCCCGCCCGAGATTTCGCGCGGCTTCTGCTCTGAGTTCGAGCAGCAGCGGATCATTCCCTACACCCAGCTCAATTGCATAGTCGAGCAAGACCGCAACCCGCAGCCAGTCCGCATTTTCCGCGCTACGGCGCGCAAGCAGCAAGACCGCTTCGGTGTTGTTCGGCTCACCGACCAATTGGCGGAGCAAGAGAATATCCGCAGCCTCCTGATCACCCAGCGAGCGAGCAGCTACGAAAAGGCGCTTGGTCAGCGGCCAGGGCTTGCGGATGGTCGCTGCCGTCTCATAGAGCTCAAATGCCCATTCCGGCCGGCTACGGGCCTGTTCCACATCACCGATCAGCGAGTGGACATCCGCGGAGCCAGGGAAGCGACGCCGCAGTTCACGCGCATAGCCGACCGCCTCCCGAGCATTGCCATTCCGGATCGCCTGTCGAATCCGCCGGGTTGGCTCGGGCAGGGCGGCTGTACCGGCCCGGGTCGTTCCCAAAGCCACCAATTCGCGAGGGCGCGGTTCCAAGGCGCGCGCAAGGAAGACCGCGGCAGTCTCTCGTTGGCCGAGCCGCTCAAAAGCGCGCCCCACGATTGTGAGCAGATAGGGCGAAGCATCCTCCTGCTCTGCCCGCGCACCGAGCCTGTCAATGATCTCGGCATCGCGACCAGACAACCACAGAGACCTGGCAAGCAATTCAAGCACGCGTTCATTACCCGGCTGCTGCTCGGCCAAATCCTCGAGCTTTTGCGAAGCCGATTCGACCGTGCCTTGCTCCATGTCGAGCAAAGCATCGAGCAGGATTGCTGCCGGAATCCCGGCATCAGCCATGCCGCTGCGTTCGAGCAGCGCGCTGGCCAGAACATGCTCCCCGCCCCGCGCGGCCAAGATCGCCTGAAGGTAGTGGACTTTGGGATTGCGCGGATCGACCTCGGCCAATCGCCGAACAGCAGCCAGCATCTCGCGATGATATCCACCATCACCCAAAGTCGCGGCATAGTCGGCGAGAACCTCCGGATTGTTGGGGTCCGCCGCCACAGCAGCTTCAAACCATGCCAACGCATCATTCATGCCATGCGCATCGCGAACCAATTGCGCGCGAAGCAGCAATGCAGGACCATACTTCGGTCCGGTCTCTAGCGCGTAATTGGCCGCTTCCAGAGCGGGCAAGTGCTCCCCATCGCGGAATCGCATTCGTGCAATCTGGACCCAAACCGCGGGATTTTCAGGCTCAAGCCGGCGCGCCTCTTCGAGCCATTCACTCGCTTGCGTAAAGTCACCTTCGCGGACCGCACGCTGTGCGTCGGCAAGATATTCGAGGAACTCCTCGCCGCCGCTGGCTTGCTGCTGGCTGAGCTCAGGCGCTTCGCCAAACAGGCTATCACAGCCCGCCAGCGCAACCGACGCAGCCAGTGCAAGAGCGAGGGCGCGAAACCTAGGCATGAAGATCATATTGCTTGAGCAGATCATACAGCGTTGGACGACTGATCCCGAGCAGCTTGGCCGTGCTCGAGATATTGCCTTCGCTGCGTGCCAGCGCGTGACGAATGACCTTGCGATCGGATTGCTCGCGCGCCGCTTTGAGATTGAGCACTTCAATCTCATCCTCTTCGCCAGCCTCGAAATCCAGATCTTCAGCATGCACCAATTTGCCATCGGCCATAATCACCGCGCGTTTGACGCGGTTCTCCAACTCACGGACATTGCCAGGCCATTCATGGCCATCGATCGCGGTCAGCGCGTCGCTCGCAAAGCCGGTGACTGCCGGATTCATCTCACCGGAGAATCTCTTGAGGAAGGCCTTGGCCAGCAGAATGGCATCACCGTGCCGCTCAGCCAAATTGGGGATCCGGATAACGATTTCCGCGAGCCGATAGAACAGATCTTCGCGAAAGCTACCTTCACCGATCATCTTTTCGAGGTCCTGGTGTGTGGCGCATACGATCCGTGTGTCGACCGCGATGGGCTTGCGCCCGCCAATCCGCTCAATTGTGCGCTCTTGCAGGAACCGCAACAATTTGACCTGCAACGGCAACGGAATGTCCCCCACTTCGTCTAAGAATAGCGTGCCGCCATGCGCACTCTCGATCTTGCCCTCAGTGGTCTTGACTGCTCCGGTGAAGGCGCCCTTTTCATGACCGAATAGCTCGCTTTCGAGCAGGTTTTCCGGGATCGCCGCGCAATTGATCGCAATGAACGGTCCGTCAGCCCGATCGCTGGCATCGTGAAGGCCCTGAGCAAGCAATTCCTTGCCGGTTCCACTCGCTCCGAGGAGCATCACCGACACGCTGGTGCTGGCCACACGCTCAATCGTGCGTGCAACCTTGACCATTTCTGGTGCGCCGGTGATCAGGCTGCCGAGGACGGTCTTGTCCTCACTGGTGTGCGCCTGCAGCCGGCGGTTTTCCTGTTCGATCGCGTGCAGGTTGAACGCACGGCGGACGATCAAGCCCAAAGCCTCAATATCGAGCGGCTTCTGATAGAAGTCGTAAGCACCGCGCTCGATCGCCGACAGCGCACTCTCGCGGGCGCCATGGCCACTGGCCACAATCACCTTGGTGTCGGGCTTCAATTGCATGATCGCGTCAAGTACAGCGAAGCCTTCGCTGGTCCCATCGGCATCGGGGGGAAGTCCGAGGTCGAGCGTTACGACCGCAGGCATCTCGCTGCGCAAAGCCGCGATCGCGCTTTCACGGTCGCCCGCAATGACGACGTCAAAGTCGTCATAGGCCCATTTTAGCTGAGCCTGCAGGCCCTCATCGTCCTCGATGACAAGCAATTTGGGTTTGGTCTCCGCCATCACGCGACCTCACTGTTTGAATTGGTGTTTTGCGACAGGAATTGACTGGTTTCATGTAGGGGCACGAGCACAGTGAAGCGCGTTCCGACGCCTTCACGGCTCTCCACCGTCATGCGGCCTTCCATAGCCTTGATGATTTCGCGCGCCTCGAACGCGCCGATTCCGAAGCCCCCCTGCTTCGAGGAGACAAACGGCTTGAACAATCCATTGCGAACAAACCCTGGCGACATGCCGCTGCCCGCATCAATTACGTCGATTCTGCCAAACAGACCGTCATGCGTGATCTCGAAATAGACCGGCGCGTTTTCTTCACTCGCATCGACAGCATTTTGCACAAGGTGGATCAATGCCTGCTCAAGCCCCATTGAGTCGGCCGCAGCCACAACCTCATCGTCACGCGTCACGATCACCGGATGAGTCGGCTTGAACTGCGCCACAATTCCACGTGCCATTTCGCCCAGATCAACTTCGCCAATCGATTGTGACGGTGTCGATCCATAGCGACCCAGTCGCGCCAGCAGCGCTTCGAGCTTTTCCGATGACTTGCGCAAAGTGACGAGCATGTCAGCACGAAACTCGGGCTTCTCCGAATGACGCTCGGCATTGCGTGCCAGCAACGAGAGCTGGCTCGCAAGGTTCTTGATGTCGTGCATCACAAACGCGATGCGCCGATTGAACTCGTCAAATCGGCTTGCTTCCATCAATGCCTGTTGCCCCGATTGTTCGGCAAGGTAGCTGGCCAGCTGCTGTCCTAGCACTCTCAGAAGATCATAGTCCTCCCAATCGAGCTGCCGCTGAATACGCGGGCGGGCCAGAACGATCACCGCCACAAGTCGATCAAAGTGGATCAGGGGAACCAGCGCCCAGGCATCGTCTGACCTTACCAACCACTCCGGGACCTTGCTCAGCTCTCCATGATGGTCGATTCCGGAGCGAACCTCATCGAGATCAAGGATATGCGACGATTGCTCAAGCAGGCCTGCGAGCTCATATTCCGCGGCGATGGCCGGCACAGCCAAAGTGCTCCAGTTCCACCGCGCGACGAGCTCCAACTGCGCCTCTTCATTAGGCGCCAATAGCAAGCCAGCCGGACTATCGGTGACGTCGGCCACTGCTTTCACCGCACGTTCGTGCAGACTTGCGCCGGCCTTGGTTCCGCGTCCAATGGTTTGCGTAAAGCGCAGCCATTCCTCGCGGTAGTCATAGCGATGCTGGAACAGGTGTTTGGCGACAGTGACCCGCATCCAGCCGCGCAATCTTTGCGAAGGAAGCCACAGCGCCGCGGCCGCAATCGCCAGCAGCAGGAAAAACACCTGGCTGATCCGTGCAAAATCTCCTCCGAGCACTACCAATGAGCGAGTCACCAATACCATTGCGAGCAAATAGCCACCAATGACCAGCAGCGAGAGCGACTGGAAAGTCACCGCGCGCGATGGTTTGAACTGCAGACCCGCACTCACCGCGTTGGCGCCCAAGGCCAGCAGCACCATAGCAAGCCCGGTGACCAGCCCTCTGATCGCGGCCAGCAGCGCTGGTTCCTCGCCAAGCAGGTATGCGATCATGAAGTGGTTGAGATCGTATCCCCAGATCAAGGCCAGGGCGAGCGCGCTCCAGCGCAGGATCTTTCGGGAACTTGCGGCCGCACCGGCGTAGAGATTGTGCACGAGGACAATCGCGCCAATCGCGACCAGCAAGTGCAGCAAGGCTCCTACTTCAAAGGTCAGCGCGGCGAGTTCCGGCGTGATCGCAAACCGCAGATCAACGATTAGCAGGATCGGTTGCAGCACCTGTACAAAGCCAAGTGCGAAGATCACCGGACGGGTCGGCTTCAGGCTTTCGTCTCGACCGTCATTGGCGAACAGGCGAAACAGCAAGACGATTAGAGCAAGGTTGCGCGCAGTCTCAGCCAGCTTCACCGCTGGATCTTCGGCGCCGCTCGCGGCCGCCAGAGCACACCACAGAGCGCTCAACACTGCCGCGGCCAGTGCTGCTGAGCGATCATGCCGTTCACGATCTCCGGAACGGAAGATCCAGATTGCGGTCGCTATGCACAGCAAGGCACCGGTGAGATAGCCGGTGAAGCTGAGAGTGGTCAGGAGGCCTGCGCTCAAGCTCATCGCGCACCATCAGGCCACAGGATCACGCGCACGGTCTGCAAGAGGATCACAAAGTCGAGAAAGGGCGTGTAATTCTTGGCGTAGTAGAGATCGAACTCTAGCTTTCTGCGGCTGTCATCGATCGAAGCTCCATAGGGATAATTGATCTGCGCCCAGCCAGTGATTCCCGGCTTGACCATATGCCGCTCTCCATAGAACGGGATCTGCTCCTGCAAATCGTCAACAAAGGCGGGGACTTCCGGCCTTGGTCCGACAAAGCTCATATGGCCTCGCAAGACGCTCCAGCTTTGAGGAAGCTCATCGATCCGAACCTTGCGGATGAACCGCCCAATGCGTGTAACCCGCGGGTCATTCTTCTCAGCCCATTTCGCGCCATCCTTTTCGGCATCGGTGCGCATCGAACGAAGCTTGACCAGATGAAAAGTCTCTCCGTACAGACCCACTCGTTGCTGTCGGAAGAAGGCGGGGCCCTTGCTATCGAGCTTAACCAGCATGGCAAAGAGCATGATAATCGGCAGAGTCAGCAGGAGTAGCAGCGAACTGACCACGATGTCGAACACACGTTTGACCGCGCTTGAGAACATTCGCCCTGACGAAAAGCCGTCTGAAAAAATTAGCCAACTGGGATTGACAGTATCCAGGTCGACGCGGCCCGTTTCTCGCTCAAGAAAGCTTGAGAAATCATTCACGTGAACGCCTTTGGTCTTGATCCGCAGCAAGTCCTTCAATGGCAATGAGTTGCGCCGTTCCTGCAGCGCCAGAACCACTTCGCTGACACCGAGATTTTCGACCAGTCGGCCGAGATCATGGATGGCTTCGCGCGGAATAGCCTCTTCCACGACGCGTTCCGGCTCATTCATCGCAACGTAGGAGACGATCGCAAATCCACTCTCTGGCCGGTTGCCCAGCTCGCGCAGGCGCTGCGCCCGATCACCCGCGCCCAGCACCATAACTCGGCGACGAAAGGCGGATGAGCCAAGAAAGCTGTTGAGCAGAAGGCGATCAATCACTAGCAGCAGGGCTGAGAAGCACATCGCGTAGAGCAGGGTTGAGCGCCAGAAGGTTGTTCCTGGCACTAGGAACTCGATCACCGCCAGCGCAATGATGCCAAGGCTGATCGCAACCAACAGCCGCGCCCCGGCGAACCGCAGGCTGCGAAGGGCATAGGGTCCGTAAACACCGACAGAGATCATCGCGAGCCACACCACTCCGGCAGTGCCCATCAAAGGGAACCAGCGCTCTCCAACGGCACCCGGATCCATCCCGATTTGATTGGCGCGCAATTGCCAGGCAAGCTCGCTCGCGACCACCAATAGGACGAAGTCGAGTAGGCCGAGCAAGATCACGGCGTGAGGAATGTAGTGCTTAAACAAGCGGATCATGGGTCGCGGCTCGCAAACTATTTGTGTGCAAGTCTGCTCTACCGAGGATAGCTTAAGTGTCGGTAAATCTTACACCGATCGCCAACACCGCAGGATTATTGGGAAATTGCAGTTAACCAGCTGTAAAACAGATCAGCCAATGCCGATCCTATGCCATTCCCAGCGGACCAAGCCGAGGCGGCGCCGGAGTCAGGCAATCAACTCGCCCGCAGCGGGGACATCCTACGCCTAGCGGTACGGCATCTTCCGGATCGAGAGAGATCCCGCGCGACTGGGCCAATTCGCCTGCATAGCGCGCTTCAATGCCCAAAACGATCGCACGCCGCGCGGAGCACGCAACACCATCCACCTCAATCGTCCTCGCGATCGTGAACCAGTGCTTTGGCATCGCCTCGCCGGTGCTGAAGGTGACTGCCTGGGTCAGCATGGTCCCGCGGCTTTCAAATGCCGCATAGGGAGCCCAGGCCGGCCAGCGTGCTCCTTCAAGGGGAAACACTGCCCCGCTTGCTCCCGCCGAAAAGCCAACCATCCGCCCGGTTCGACCGAATCTTGCGCTGAAAAACGGCAGTCCGCGCTCGCCAACCCTTTGCAGGGTCGTTACGCGCTGCGCGACTTGATCGAAGCTGACCGCAAAGCGGCGTTGGAGCACGGGAAAATCATATCCGGTTTGCTCACAAGCGCGCAGGAACCGCCGATAAGGCATCAACAGAGCGCCGGCGACATAATCGGTGACATGCTCGCGGAAGCGCTCTCTTGCGCGGGTTGAATTGAGCTCCGCCCCATCAACAAGACTCTCAATCCCCTGGCGGTGTTCGAGCGCACCAACCTGGCGCGCAATCTGGAATCGCCGTGCCGCGCCTGGGAGCATTTCCGACAGCTGCAGCTGGCGCGCGTGCAGATCCAGTCGGCTGACTTCGCCGGGGATGACCTCCGACGGCAGAATGCGGACGGAAAGCTGATGCTTCTCTCTCAGCCTTTCGCTCAGGGCGGCGCTAATATCCGCCTGTGACAGGCGCATCTCATCAGCCAGGTCTTCCGCAGCGTAGTCGAGATCAGAAAAGTGGTTGCGCCATTGCTCGACCGCCTTGCGAGCCTCATCAATGGGATCTTGTGGGGCCACTTCGACCGGCCCCGAGCCGTCAAACAGTCGGGCAAAGGCCGCGGCTGCCTGTGGCGCGGAGGAAAGAAACTCCTGCACTTCCTCCCGATCAATCGCTAGATCAGCGAAGCGTGGGTCTGACAAGCGGCGAGCAAGGCCGTCTACTCCGCCGATGGCTTCGTCCTCGTGGAGCGAGTGTGCATCGAAATCATATCGCTCGATCAATTGCACCAGCACTCTGGCCGAAAGCGGCCGCTGATTGCGCTCGATCAGGTTGAGGTAGCTTGATGATATCCCAAGTGAAGCGGCCATGGCGGCCTGAGTATGGCCTTCGCGCTTGCGCAATCGGCGCAAGGCAGGCCCAGCTAGGAGAGCTTGTTCGGTCATCATTGTCTTGTAAATTAATTTACAAATTTACACAAGATTAGAGCTCTATTTGCCGATCATTACAAAATTGTTTGTAACTTTTCCTGTTGCTCCGCCTCCGTTTCGCGCATGCACAAATTCACAAAACCCTCCCCAGAGACATGCAGGAGCACAATGATGACCTACAGCACTACAATCGGACAAATGCGCGAGACGATTTCAGCCAACGGCCCAAGCTGGGCTGCGATTGATGCCGAAAGCGCCGCTCGGATGGTCATCCAAAATCGCTTTCGGACCGGCCTGGATATTGCCAAATACACTGCGAAGATCATGCGCGCCGACATGGATGCCTATGATGCCGATCCGGCCAATTACACCCAGTCACTCGGCTGCTGGCATGGTTTCATCGCTCAACAGAAGATGATCAGCATCAAAAAGCACTTCGGTACGACCAAGCAGCGGTACCTCTATCTGTCGGGCTGGATGGTCGCCGCCCTGCGCAGCGAATTTGGTCCGCTGCCTGATCAGTCGATGCATGAGAAGACCAGCGTTCCGGCGCTGATCGAGGAGCTCTACACCTTCTTGAAGCAAGCCGACGCTCGCGAGCTTGGCCTGATGTTCAGCGCCCTCGATGATGCACGAGCGGCTGGCGACGAAGTCGAGGCCAAGCGCCTTCAAGCCGCGATCGACAATTACGAAACCCATGTGGTCCCGATCATCGCGGATATCGATGCCGGCTTTGGCAATGCTGAGGCAACCTACCTGCTCGCCAAGAAAATGATCGAAGCTGGCTCTTGCGCGCTGCAGATCGAAAACCAGGTCTCAGACGAAAAGCAGTGCGGTCACCAAGACGGCAAGGTCACCGTTCCGCATGAAGACTTCCTCCAAAAGATCCGCGCAATCCGTTATGCATTCATGGAAATGGGCGTAGAAGACGGCATTATCGTTGCCCGCACCGACTCGCTCGGCGCCGGCCTCACCAAGCAGATTGCTTTCTCGACCGAGCCGGGCGACCTGGGTGATCAGTACAACGCCTTCCTCGATTGCGACGAAGTCGATCCCGCCAACATCACCAATGGCCAGGTCTTCATCAGCCGCGATGGCAAGCTGATGGCTCCGAAGCGTCTGCCTTCGAACCTCTATCAGTTCCGTTCGGGCACTGGCGAAGATCGCTGCGTCCTCGACTGCATCACCTCGCTGCAAAACGGCGCCGATCTGCTGTGGATCGAAACCGAAAAGCCGCATGTTGAGCAGATTGCTGGCATGGTCGACCGCGTTCGCGAAGTCATTCCCAACGCAAAGCTGGTCTACAACAACTCGCCAAGCTTCAACTGGACGCTGAACTTCCGCCAGCAAGTCTATGATGCTTGGGAAGCCGCAGGCAAGGACGTCTCGGCGTTTGATCGCGACAAGCTGATGAGCGTCGATTACGACACGACTGAGCTGGCAGCTGAGGCTGACGAGAAGATCCGCACCTTCCAGGCCGATGCTGCGAAGCGGGCTGGCATCTTCCACCACCTGATCACGCTGCCGACCTATCACACGGCTGCACTCAGCACCGACAACCTCGCCAAGCGTTACTTCGGTGACGAAGGCATGCTGGGTTACGTCCTAAACGTCCAGCGTGAGGAAATCCGTCAGGGCATTGCCTGCGTCAAGCACCAGAATATGGCTGGTTCGGACATTGGTGATGACCACAAGGAATACTTCGCTGGTGAAGCCGCCCTCAAGGCAGGTGGCAAGGACAACACCATGAACCAGTTCGAGGCGGCCTGAGCCCCGAACACCGAAACTGCAAACCGGATTGTTGCCAAATGCAATGTCCGGTCTTGCGGGAACCGGTTGATGGCTCCATGACCCGGGTCAGCAATCTCGACACCATGGGAGTGAGACGATGAGCGATACCGATACCCCCAGCCGCGAACCGTCGCGTGCCCGGGCTCTGCTTTCGACTGCAGATATGAAGCTGCTGCGGCGTGCGCTGGAAAGCCACGCTCGCAACACTGAAGACCGCGATGAACTGGCCAAGATCAACGCGCTGCACCACCGCTTGGGCACTTACGTACCCAACCCGGAATAGGGCCAACCCAATCAAATTTTCTCCTGGGGAGGAGAATACGGCCGTCAAAGAGCTTGCAAGAGCGCTTTGGCGGCCGTCACTTATGCCCTTTCAGTCGGGCCTTGAATTGAGCCTAGAGGCCGTACCAGAGCACGAGCAACACCGAGAGTGTTGTTACCATCAAAGCCACCAGCGGCACTCCGGTTCGGATATAGTCGGCAAACTCGTAATTGCCCTCTGACATGATCAGCATATTGGTCTGGTACGCAATCGGCGTAGCGTAACAAAGATTGCACCCAAACAGCACGGCAAGGATCAATGGCTCGGGGTTCATGCCAAGCTGGCTGGCAATGCTGAACGCGATCGGAGTGCCCACCGTGGCCGCCGTGGCGTTCGAGGCGAAATTGGTCAGCAAGGTCACAAACGCCATAATCGCCGCGAGAACCAGCGCCGGAGGCAGAAAAGCCAGTCCCAACGACAGGGCCTGCCCCAACCAATCAGCAGCACCGCTTTCGAGCACAATTCGACCTATAGCGATGCTTGCTGCGACAAGCACAATCACCTTTGCGGAGAGCGCTCTTCCGACCCGGTCAAATTTCACGCAGCCGGTTACGAACATCAGGATTGCGCCAGCCAAGGCCGAGATCGCGATTGGCAACAGGCCAAAGGACGCCAGTGCAACCGAACCGAACATGATTGCGGCGGCCAGCGCGGCCTTGGAACGCCTCGGCAATTCCTGTGCGCCCTCAAGCATCAGCAGACTGTCGTTACGGGCAAAGTTCTGAAGGTCCTCAACCAAACCCATGACCAGCAGCACATCGCCTTCCGCGATCCGCAAGTCACCGCCTTCCGAATATTGATCACGCTCGCCCAACAGACGTTCGGGCCGATGGATACCTAGCACCGCGACGCCGTAGAGATCGGCAATGCCCGACGTCGGCAAGGTCCGGGTCACCAGGCGCGAATCCGCCGTCACGGTCATCTCGACAACCGTAATGTCTTCGCGATTGGAGACTGAAGTTCGCTTTATTCGGTCGAGCACCCAGTTGGGTGCAAGCTCGCCCTTGAGCACCCGAGTGGCCTCTTCCAGGGCTTCATGCGTGCCCGACACATGCAGGCGCTGTTGCGGCTGCAGCGGCCCCGTGGGCTGATCGTGGAAGGTAATGTTGCCGGGCAGCTTGGGCTGCAGCGCCGAAAGCTCTTTGCCTACCAGCTCACTGTTCGGGCCAATTCGCAACCTGGTGTGGAAGAAGCGCTTGGCGCTGTCAGCTTCAACGCTGTTGTCGTCGAGCAGCCTCGGCATCACCAGCCATAGGTAGGGCAGAGCGATCAGCGCCGCGATCAACACGATCGGAGTGTAATGAAACACGCCCATCTGCGGCTGACCCAGATCAACCGCGATCGAGGTCACCAGAATATTGGTCGACGTGCCGATCGTCGTTGCCATCCCGCCAATCAAGACCGCTGCGTTGAGCGGGATCAAGGTCTTGGACGCGGGCATGGCCCCTTTGGCGGCCAGGGCCACAAAAATCGGCAGGAGAAGCACAAGGACTGGCGTGTCGTTGACCGCCATGGAAAGGACCAACGCAATCAGCAGAGACACCAGTAATCCCAGTTGGAGGTTTATCTTGAACACCCCTTCTAGGAATCGCGCGGCCGGCTCCAGGGCCCCAGTCACCACCAATCCCCGCCCCATGATCATCAGGGCGCAGATTGTGATCAGCGCGTAGTGTCCGAATCCTCCGAAGGCGAGCGCAAGACCATCGGTCGGTTTACCGCCAGGCAGTGGAGCGAAGTACAGCCCAACCGCGATAACTGCGATTGTCAGCAAGGATATGATTTCGACCGACAAGCTCCCTCGTGCGAAGGCGATGAACATGGTCACCGTAACGGCCATTGCGGCCATGGCATGATAGGAAGGTAGCTCAAGCATAGGTGCCAGACGGGAGGAATCCCAAAGCTTGCCCAAAATTTCAAGCGATTATTGATCCGGGATGCACAGGGCGCCCTTTGGCGCCTCAAACCAACCCATCGATCCGCGAGAAAAAATCAAGAGAATGGTGCCCCTGGCCCGACTCGAACGGGCACTCCCGAAGGAAAGCGATTTTGAGTCGCTCGCGTCTACCAATTCCACCACAGGGGCACGGCTGCGTTGCAGCGAAGCGCGGCTGTTAGCGCTGCGATGCTCGCACTTCAAGCGATTCACGCGAATGAATCGGCTCGAAGTGTCTATTTCAGCGAATTCGCCAGAACTTTGTGCAGTTTGGAATGCAATGCGTCATTGGCTGCCAGGATCTGGGCTGAGTGGATCGGGTTGGAGCGGCCGCGGAAATCGCTCACAAATCCACCGGCCTCACGGACCAAGAGACATCCGGCCGCAGTGTCCCAATCATTGAGTCCGCTTTCCCAAAAGCCGTCGAAGCGACCCTGAGCAACATAGGCCAAGTCGAGCGACGCAGTGCCAAATCGCCGGATCCCAGCAACTTCCGGTCCAATCGCTCCGAAAATGCGGCTCCATTCAGCGAAATCGCCATGGCCGTTGAACGGAATTCCGGTAGCGATCAGGGCGTCCGACAGGTGCGACCGAGCCGAGACGCGCAAACGCGCATCCTGCAGCCAGGCACCGCGGGTCTTTTCGGCCCAATAGGTCTCATCACTGACCGGATTGTAGATCACCGCCGCAGTAACATCCCCCCAGCCCTTGCCATCGAGCCGCGGCTCCTGGACCGCGATTGAAATGGCAAAATGCGGAATGCCGTGCAGAAAGTTGCTGGTTCCATCGAGCGGATCAATGATCCAGCGAGGCTTGCCCTCGTCGCCTTCGATCACGCCGGCTTCTTCGAGCACAAAGCCCCAGCCGGGACGGGCCTGGCTCAGCTCATCATAGAGCGTGCGCTCAGACCGCATATCAGCCTTGCTGACAAAATCCGCAGGACCCTTGCGGCTGACTTGAAGGTGCTCAACCTCACCAAAATCGCGCCGCAATCGCCCTCCGGCTTTACGCGCAGCGCGTTCCATGACGCGCACCAGGCCTGAAAACATCGACATGGCTGGTTATCCAGCCTTGCCGACATAGGTCTGTTCGTAGACATCCACGACGATCCGAGTGCCGCTTTCGATATGCGGCGGAACCATGATCCGGACGCCGTTGTCGAGCACTGCGGGCTTGTAGCTCGATGAGGCCGTCTGACCCTTGACCACGGCATCGGCCTCAACGATTTCTGCCTCCACTTGCTGCGGCAATTCAACCGAAATCGGCTTCTCCTCCCACAGCTCAAGCTTCACCTGCATGCCGTCCTGAAGGAACGGACGCGCGTCGCCGAGCAGGTCGCTTGGCAGATTGATTTGCTCGTAAGTGTTCTGATCCATGAAGACCAGCATGTCGCCGTCCTCATAGAGGAATTGGTATTCAGCCGTGTCCAACCGCACCTTCTCAACCGTATCGGCACTGCGGAACCGGACATTGGTCTTCCGGCCATCCTGCAGATTCTTCATTTCAACCTGCATATAGGCTCCGCCCTTGCCCGGCTGGGTGTGCTGGATCTTGGCGACCTTCCAGATGCCACCTTCATATTCGAGGATATTGCCTGGACGGATGTCGACGCCGCTGATTTTCATGGGGCTAATGTGCCTTTTTCTTGGAAATTCGGGCTTTCTGCCCTGAGATTGAGGGCGCGCATAGCGGAGCCTTCAGGTGAGGTAAAGCAGCGCCCTGCTATTGCACTGGCATGAATTGGTTACGGATGATACCGAAAAGGCCATGAAGACACGATCTATCCTTGCCTTGACTGCCTTTGCTGCGATTCTCGCCGCCTCGGCGCTGCCGGCTGATGCACAGGACAGCGGCATGCTGCGGACGATGCCGCATGGTCAATACCAATGCGCCCTGCCTGGCGATGCCGGCGGTGTGGCATTTCAAGCCGTGCCGGCAGAGAATTTCAGGCTGCGCTCCGCTTCCGGCTACAAGAGCGATGCTGGCAGTGGGACCTATATTTTGCGTGGAGACACGCTGACTTTCACCAGAGGCCCCAAAAAGGGTCAGAAATTCCGTCGGGTTGGCTCAAACCAATTGCAGATTATTGGCGCGGACAATCAGCTCGGCAGAATGATCTGCACTCGGCGCAGCGGGACAAGTTGATCCCTATTCCGTTCCGCCGAGCAGCGGGAATGGGTTCACAGCGTTCGCCGGCTCCCACCATTCCGCATCCGTCGTTGTTTTCAGAATAGCAAAGTGCAGATGCGGTGCGTCTTCGCTCGCATTGCCTGTGCTCCCAACGCTGCCAAGACGCTGACCGCGAGCGATCGGCTGGCCCTCCCTCAGACCTGAGGCGTAGGAATCAAGATGGGCGTAGAAGTGGATGGTCTCTTTGTCAGCTGATCGCAGATAGATGGTGTTCCCGCCCGCTGGTGATACATGCAACCGTGCGATCGTACCTGCCGCTGCGGCGACCACCGCGGTGCCCTTGGGAGCCATGATGTCGATCGCTTCGTGCAGTCGCCCGTCATTCTCCCCTCGCCGATCGAGGAAACTGTCAGTCAGATCGTCCGCTTTCACTCCGACGACAGGAATCAACAATCCTGAGACATTTGCCTGATCGGCTGCCGGCGTGGGTGTCTGCGTAGCCTCGCTCGTGGATTCTGTCCGAGGCGTATCATCCGCCTCGTTCGCTTCCTCCAAAGAAGCCGGTTGAGCGGGTGATTCGGTTTGCGATTCGTCTGCATCCCTGATGCTCTCCGAATCATTGAGCAATGGTCCGCCGAAGACGATCCAGATCGCCGACGTCAAAGTCGCCGTGATCACAATCGTCAGAAGTCGATCAAAGAACTTCATCTATTCCCCCTATCCGACAATGGCTTCGCGAAATTTCGAGATCGCCTCAACCTCATCGCCCGACCATAACGCGCCCGACACCGCCAGGAAATCCGCCCCAGCATCGACCAGTGGTCGACAATTGTCCGGCGTGATGCCGCCAATCGCCACGCAGGGCAATTCGAACAGTTTGACCCACCACTCGATGATCTCAACGGTCGGACGCTCAGCACCGCCCTTGTCCTTGGTTGAAGAATCAAAGAAGGCGCCGAAAGCGACGTAATCCGCCCCGGCTTCACCCGCCTCCATCGCCATGTGTTTGGAAGCGTGGCAAGTCACGCCAATCTGCGACTCCCGTCCAAGCTCAGAGCGTGCTTCTTTGGGATCGCCGTCATCCTGCCCCAGATGAACGCCATCCGCGCCGAGGCGCTTTGCCAAAGCGACGCTGTCATTGACGATGAAGGCGACTTCATGCCGGGCACAAATTGCCTGCAACGGTTCAGCCAGCCTCGCAGCCTCGTGCTGATCCAGCTCCTTCACACGAAACTGAAAGGCCGCGACCAGACCTGCCCCTGCTTCCAGAGCGCGTTCGAGCCGTGCGGGAAATTCACCGCCCACGTCGAGCGGTGAGATAAGATAGAGTTGTGAAGCGGTGCTCATAGCTGCGCCCTAGAGACTTCTCCGAGCCCAGCCAAGGGAGGATCAACCGGCCACGCTCGCCGCGCAGATCTTGTCGATCGCCGAGCCCAAGGCGCCGTCAAATTCGCTGTCGGATTGGCCCTTGCGGAGATCCTGCAGCAAGCCGCGGCTAAAGCTCGCGATCATGCCGGGGTTTTTGGCGAGATGTTCGCAGGCCTCGTCGGTCGAATAGCCGCCTGACAGCGCGACCACACGCAGCACATTGGGATGCTCAATCGCAGGCGTATAGGTGCCGGGCACCACGGGAATAGAGAGCTTAAGCATGACTTTGCGCCCTTCCGGCAGGGCATCGAGCCCTTTGAGGATTTCCGCCAGCAGGATCTGTTCGCCCTCGGCGCGATCCTCCGCATGGATATCATATTCAGGCTCCAGCATCGGCACCAGGCCCGCATCCGCAATCTGATTTCCGACCGCGAACTGTTGCTCAACGATGGCGGCGATGCCGGTCGGACTGGCCGATTTGATGACCGAGCGCATCTTGGTGCCAAACATGCCTTTGGCGACCGATTTCTCGAGCAGCGCCGGAAGCTTGTCGAGCGGCTTCATCAATTGCACGCCGTCGGCTTCATCGGCCAGGCCCTGGTCGACCTTGATGAAGGGGACGATCCCGCGCGCCTTGAGCGCATCCGCAGTCGACTGGCCTTCGACGTCGCCGTCCATCGTCTTCTCAAACAGAATAGCACCGATCACCTTGCCGCCGCCAAAGCTCGGGGCGGTAATGACGCGTGCGCGCATCTGATGGATCTGCGCGAACATCTCGTCATCGCCGGACCACTCGCCATCTTTGACACCGTAACCGCGAAGGGCCTTGGGGGTGGAGCCACCCGACTGGTCAAGCGCCGCAATGAACCCTTGGCCTTCAGCAATCTTCGCGGTCATCTCATCGAAATTCATTGGGGGAGCTCCTGTCTATGCATAGCTATGCGTAGGCGGGCCTTAGCCACCCCTTGCGCGCGCTGCAACAGTCGAATCCCTTGTTTGAAAAGCTGTCGACGACCCGTGATCCAAGGGTGCAATTCTCGGCGTTCTGGGCGATAGTTCCAAGACATAGCAAAGAAGGACCGGACCGGGGATATCCAGGTGCCCAGTAAGCAGGAAACAACATCAGCCGAAAGCTTGGCTGACGCGCTGGAAGCCAATCAATCGCGCTTCTTGCGGTTTCTTGTCGCCCGCACCAAGCAGCCTGAATTGGCCGAAGATCTTCTGCAAGAAGCGCGGCTCAAGCTGACTACCGACAAGACCCAACGCGGTGTCGCCGATCCGATCGCCTATCTCTATCGCCTGCTTGAAAACATGGTGCGCGATCACCGTCGCTCCGAAAACAGCAGGACTCAACGAAATCAGGCCTGGGGCGATCGCGGTGAAGGCGTTGAACCGATCCGCGCAGACCCCACTACACCCGAGCAACAGGCGCTCGATCGCGACTATCTAGCGCGGGTCCTTGCCGCCTTGGAAACACTCCCCGAGCGCACCAAAGTCGTCTTTTTGGCTTATCGGGTGGAGGGCATCAGCCAGAAACAAATCGCCGAGGATCAAGGTATAAGTCTGAGCGCGGTCGAGAAGCATCTGCAGCGCGCTTATCGCCTGGTTGCCGAGATCCGGAAAAAACTTGATGCGGGAACAGACCAATGACTTCGTCTGATCAAGCGGGGCATGAGCAAACGCCTTCGGGCGAACAGGGTACGATGGAAGACGAAGCTGTCCAATGGCTGCTGTTGCAGCGCGCCGGCGATATGAGCGCCGACCTGTGGGATGAATTCACCCGCTGGCTGGAGGCTGATCCGCGCCATCCCGATGTCTTTGACGCTTTGGTTGAAGCTGATGCGCCGCTCGATGCGCTCGACCCTGATACCGCAGCGATGGCACTGGCAGCTCCGCAGGCCGCCAATGACAATTGGATCGGTCGGATCGTACCATGGGCACTGGCAACGGCGGCGGCCCTGGTCCTCGCGATCTTCGTTTTCAATCCTGCCAGCGAGCCACAATTCACACGGCTCGCCACCGCACCGGGTGAACGGCAGACCATCGCCCTTAGCGATGCCATCACCATGACCCTCAATGGCTCCTCTTCGGTCTCGCTCGAGGAAGGGACGGCCAATGTTGGGGTGCTCGATGGCGAAGTGGCCTTTGCGATCAATTCGGAGGAGCCTTCGCCGCTCCGGGTGCGGGTCGATGGTCTGGTACTCACCGATTATGGCACGGTCTTCAACGTCTTGCTCAGCGAACAGCGCCTTAGGGTAGCGGTCGGCGAAGGCGTAGTTGCGATCAATCCAGACAGTGATCCGATCGCAATCGAAGCCGGACAAATGGCTGAGAAGGCAATTGGTGACGAAACCATCACCACGACCGCGATCGCACCGGAAACGGTAGCAACCTGGCGGGTTGGAAGGCTTGAGTTTGACGATACGCCGGCCCCGGAGGCTGTTGCCCAAATGCAGCGTAGCACCGGTCTCGAGATCGTCCTGTCCGACAATCTGGCCGGAGCTCGGTTGACTGGTTCGATCCTGGTCCCGGAAAGCGATGAGGAAGCGGTTGGAGCCCTGGCTGACTTCATCGGCGGGACTATTCGGCAAGAGGATGAACTCTGGTATATTGAGTAGAGCCTATGGGTTGAGGCACTTGCCGAGCGACCGGTGCTGGCATAGGGCAGTCTCGCCATGGGGATCAGAGGCAAAATCAAATACGTAACCGGGTTTTCCGCGCTGTTGCTGGGGCTGCCCATGGCCGCTGCAATCGCCCCAACTCCCGCCTTTGCCCAAGCCAACACTCTAGTCGATATCCCTGCCGGCCGGCTCGCCAGCGCTATTCGCACTTTGGCGCGTCAGGCGGGGATCAGCATCGCAACGCGCGACAGCGGGATCCGCTCGATCCGCTCACGCGCAGTCCGAGGCGCGATGACACCGCGTGAGGCGCTCGATCTTCTATTGGAAGGCACCCCCTATCGCGCCGTCGCTCTCGGCAATGGTCGCTATCGGATCGAGAAGCGCGCTCTGGTTCGATCAGCTCGTCGGGTGGCTAGCACAACAGCACGCACCGCTCCGGCTCCTTCCCCGCCCTCGCCGCCGATCATCGTTGAAGCCAGCAAGAGGACCGCGTCCGCGAGCGACTATCCTGGCGGCCTGTCAGTCATATCAATCGGCAATCCAGCGGTCGCCGCAATCGGAGAAGGACTGGATGCGGCCCTGGCTGATCTGCCATCGGTCAATGGCACCGCCCTTGGGCAAGGACGCAACAAGATCTTTTTGCGCGGCATAGCAGACAGCAGCTTCAACGGCCCGACCCAATCGACCATCGGCCTCTACCTCGGCGAGCAAAGGCTGATCTTCAGCGCGCCCAATCCTGACTTGCGACTCTATGATGTCGAAGCGGTCGAACTGCTCGAAGGGCCGCAAGGAACACTTTATGGCGCCGGGACAATCGCGGGCCTGTTGCGGATCAATCCGCGACAACCCGATGCCAGCGATATCGCCGCTTCAGCCTGGGCAGGATTAGGCACGACCCATGGCGGTGGCGAAAGCTGGGATCTTGGCGGGATGGCTAACCTCCCGCTCGGACAAAGTGCGGCGCTGAGGCTAGTTGGCTATGGCGGCGAGGACGGCGGGTACATTGATGACCCATCGCGCCGTCTCAGCAATATCAATGCGGGTTCCTATTATGGGGGGCGCGCGGCATTTTCCGCCGATCTTGGTCCGGATTGGTCACTGGAGTTGACCGGTTTTGCCCAAAAGAGCGAGCTTGAAGACGGCCAATATGTCGACGCGGCACGATCGGGCCTGACCAGGACTGACCAGATCCGCCAACCCTTCGAAACGCAAATCTATGGTGGGTCACTCACGCTCAGAGGCTATCTTGGGAATGCCGAACTGGTTTCGACCACCGGAATGGTCGATCACCATCTGCGAACAGTCTTTGACTCCTCGATCCTGACCGGCGATCCCTCGCGACAGGCTTTTCGAGAAACGCGTGATATCCGACTGATCACTCATGAGACACGCCTATCAGGCGGAGATCCTGATCACCTCGATTGGCTGATCGGGCTCGGAGCTTTGCGTGATCGCGATGCGATGAGGCAGCTTGTAACCAATCTCGACGGCGACAATCCGCCGCCCTTCGCCGAACTGGTCTATCGCCTGGATGAAATCGCAGCTTTCGGCGAGGCGAGCTATCATTTCGCCCCGGACTGGTCGGTAACCGCCGGTGCGCGTGTGCTTTACACACGGGCGGAAGGCGAGCGCTCGTTCGGTCCCAATACGGTGATCGAACCGCGCAAGGGCCCTGCCAGGGTGCTTCCGGCGCTGGCGTTGCGGTACAAGCCGAGCGCCACAATCATGGCTTATGCTCGCTATGAGCGAGGCTTCCGGACAGGCGGCGTGACGATTGAGCGCGACCAGAACCGTGATCCTGTCACAGCCTTGTTCGATCCCGACAAAGTGCAGAGCTATGAGGCAGGCATTCGAGCCGGTGTGGGGTCGGGCCGGCAATGGCAATTGTCACTCACCGGGCACTACACCGACTGGAAAGATATCCAGGCAGATCTGGTCGATATTCAAGGCTTTCCGATCACGCGCAACATCGGAACGGGCGAGGTCTTGGGTGCTGATGCCAGCTTGCAATGGGATGGAAGCGGCGGGTGGAGTCTGGCGCTCTCAGCCTCGGTCAATGATACCAATGTCGATCGCTTGCTGCCGATGGGAGGGGTCGCTCGAGTCCGCATTCCCAATGTGCCAGACCTCTCGCTAGCGGGGCGCGTCAGCAAGGTGTGGGATCTGTCTGGCAAAGATCGCCTCGGCCTGTCGCTTGCGGGGCGATATATGGGCAAGTCGTTTCTGGATATCGACCAACAGGTCCGGGTCGAGCAGGGTGACTTCGGCGCGGTCGATGCGGCGGCATGGTGGAAGAAACACGAGCTCCAAGTCAGAATTGAGGCACTCAATCTTAGCAACACTAGGGGAAACCGGTTTGCATTCGGCAATCCCTTCACGGTCCGGACCGAGGATCAATCCACGCCGCTAAGGCCGCGAACGCTGCGGATCCAGATCAGCCTGACGCACTGAATCGCGCAGCAAATCGCGAAATCAGAATATTTTGATGCGGGTCTCAATCCGCTGCTCCGTCTCATTCTGCAGGGGACTGCTGTTGCGTGGGCAGACGGAGGAATTGATGCAGTTAACCAGGCGCAAGGCGATGGCGGGGGTAGCCGCCAGCGTTGCCGCTACAGGATTGGCAGGATGCGCAACTGCGTCATTCGGCAGCCGATCAAGCTACCTGACGAATATTGTCGAACCCCAAAACCACAACACGGTCTATCATTGGGTCGATATCATCATGCAGCAGGTGCGCGACCAAAGGGTCGCTCCGCCGCGCGCCGCCTATAACTTTGCGGCTCCGATGGTCGCTGGATTCATTGCCGCCAATGCGATCATTGGTCGCTATGAAAGCCCGTATGATTTCGGCGAAGCTCCGCGCGAAGCCGATCCTGAGGTCGCCTACGGCGTTGCATTCGCCACCGCCGCGTCTGAATGCTTTCAGCAGCCTTTCCTGTGGGAACGCAGCGCCTTCAAAGGCAAGTTCCTGGACGGAGAGGCCAAGGACCTCGGCATCAAATGGGGACGTCATGTCGGCATCCAGGTCAACAAGATGCGGACCCGTGACGGCGCCCAGCCCAACAAGGTGAATTACTATTTGGGTCGCTATCCTCGGCGCGAAGATGCACTGAAGTGGACACCAACCGGACCATCCTACAGCGCCAATCCCGGCCCTGCAGTCGAAAGCTATGCCCGTGGATTGTTCCCCGGACACGGCAAGATCAAGCCCTGGACAATGACCAGCTCTTCGCAATTTCGGGTGCCCGAATTCCTCGATCCTAAGAGTCCGGAATTCGCCGAGGAGTTTGACCTCGTGCGTCGGCTCGGTGGCAAAGACAGCACCGAGAGGACCGCCGATCAGGCCGAGATCGCTCTGTTCTGGGAAGATGGTCCTTGGGGCATCACTCCCCCCGGCCACTTCCTCTACATCGCCTTGCAAGTGATGCAGGATCGCGGGTTCGATTTTCTCGATCATGCACGCAATTTCGCGCTGCTCGGAGCAACCCAGGCTGACGCATCGATCAACGCCTGGGACAACAAATACACCTACGATATCGTCCGCCCCGAAACCGCGATTTGTTTCCGCTGCAGTCAATTCGGATCAAGCGACCCTCGCGTGGTCGAGCAAAGCAATTGGGAAAGCTACATTCCGACCCCCAATTTCCCGGCCTACACCTCGGGTCATTCAACCTTCGGTGCGGTCGGTGGGGAGATGATCAAGCTGTTGATCGGGACTGACGCGGTCAATTTCAGCCATGAATCGCCTGACCAGGTGTTGTGGCCAACGCTGACCGGCAAGACCCGCCACTTTTCCAGCATCGATCAGGCCATCCATGAGAATGGCTGGTCGCGCCTCTATGGAGGAGTCCACTGGTTGTCAGACCATAACCAGGCCGATTGGGCCGGTCGCGCAATCGCTCGTCATGCCTTCAACACCATGTTCAAGAGGAAGGCCTGAGCGATGCGCAAGAGCAAACAAATCGCGCTGGCTGTAGCCTCAGCGACGGGCGGGCTCGCTTTGGCTCCAAGTTCTGTGCAGGCCCAAGACGTCGATCTCAATTACGATCGCTTATCCTCACTGGAGGAGCCGATCGCGTTCGATCTTGGCGATGTCACAGTCGAACTTAGCGGGGTGATCGATGTCCCAGTGGTTGCAGAGTTCAACTCAATCACCGACAGCGATAGTATCGATGTCGAATTCATTGGCAATTTCCAGATCACCGCGCAGACCCAGCTTGGTAATC
Source organism: Erythrobacter sp. (assembly GCA_965249945.1). Classification (GTDB taxonomy): domain Bacteria; phylum Pseudomonadota; class Alphaproteobacteria; order Sphingomonadales; family Sphingomonadaceae; genus Erythrobacter. Next base: position 2,163,031 of record OZ252258.1, read on the forward strand.
GCTGGACTGTCGGAGCGGCGTACTTCGGACAATATGCAAGCGATCCGATTGACGCGTTCGGCGGCAATGATGACTATTCGGACAATGTCGCGGCATTCGTTGGAACCAGCTTCGGGACCGTCCTTGGTGGGAACGTCAGCGGTCAGGTCCGCGAGATAACGAGGCGAGAGCGCGGGGTCGGCAACGGCTTTCTCGCCTTTGACGATTTCTATGGCGGGCTCGACGATTGGGGCGGTGCCTATGTCGGGAGATTTGGTCCGACTGTCCTGTCGGCGGTGGTCGATGAGAATGGCGACTTCGAGATTGGCGGCTTCTTCCAGCGGCCGATTGGTCAGAAGGATTACCGCTTCTCCGTCCGTGCAGCGAAGGGGAGCTTCCTCTCGCAGGGTGGCACAACCGAGTTCGACACCAAGGGGATCGCTGTCGTGGGAGAGCTGGTCTACGGCAGCTCGCTGTTCGATCTTGGTGCTGGATTTGAGCGCCTCGAGAGCCCGGTCGCAGACATCAACCGCTGGTATCTTTCCGCCAGTGCGCAAACTCAGATCGGTCCGCTGCATCTCTCCGCTGAAGGCCACTACGGCCAAGTCGACGGCCAGGATGAGATCTCCGGTGGCCTCGGAGTTTCTTACGACGTTGCACGCGGCCTCTCAGTTAATCTCGGTGTGAATTACGAGAAGGCCAATATTCAGGCTGGCGGGATTTCGCTGGTCCAAACCAACGAAGTGAAAGCGATCGCATCGCTTCGCTTCAGTTTTTGAGGAGCTGCTGCAGGGTCACCGTCCTACCCCCCAAAATGACTCTCTGCAGGAGAGGTCCAGCGGTCCGGCCCGGTCGAACGAACGGGCTCCGATCGGGTCGCGGCTGGACCATGATGGCGCAGTGCCCCCCTGAGTGCACCGGGGTGCTGCGCCATCGCACATCAGAACTGGAACGCGCGTTCAGCCTCGCGGTTTAAACCGCCGGATTATGCCAGTGAAGCTGAGCGCTGGCTCGCCATCGCCGGTGATCATGCCCCGAACAAAGATCGTCTTGCCGCCGCCGCGAGTCACTTCGCCGCGGGCTTCGACCAAAGCACCCTCTTGGACCGCGCCGAGGAAATCGCCAGCGAGATTGAGCGTGACAGCGTGATCGCCGGTCAGCTCGTCGGTCGCGATCGCAAACAGTGCAAAGTCCGCGAAGGTCAACAGGCAACCGCCATGCATGAAGCCCCCGCCATTCATATGCCGTGCTTCGGCCCGAAAGGCGCTGAGATAGCTGCCGTCTTCCTGGCGCTTCATCTGAAACGGGCCTGAGCGTGTCTCATAAGGATCCTGGGTCCAGCTGTACCAGCCGTCAAACTCGCCGCCTTCGATCTGGCGCGCGCTGCCATAGCCTTCTTTGGCCTCATCACTCATTTGCAAAGGTCTCCAGGAATCTTCGTGCGATCGGGCTTTCCACCACTTCGGCCTTGACCAGCGAATTGCCCCACCAGATCGCTTCGGTGTTGGCCATGATGATCAACGACAAGCGCTTTTGTGGGACTTTGAGATAGAGCGCGGAATATTGCTTCTCGTTCCAGCCCGAATGCCACATCAGCAATTGGCCATTCCAATTCTCAAGGAACCAACCGAGGCGATAGTCCCCCAAGGGCCCGACCTGGGTGTCAAAACTCACCGGTGCCGCATGGCTTGGCAAAAGCTTGCCCGTGTCGAAAACGATGTCGAACTGCGCGACTGAGCGGGGGCTGGCGATGATGCCGGCTGCCGCGCGGAAATCATCGTCTGGAAGTGGCTGCTTCACGGCTCTGCCATCAACGACATGGAATGGCTCAGCGAGATAACGCAGGGCGGCTCCCCCCTCGGGATCGCGCCAGCCCAAGGCTGTCTCAGTCATCCCAGATGGAGTAACCACACGATCACGCACAATCTCGCGCAAGGTTCGATTGCTTTCGGAAGCAATCGCCCGATCTATCCGCGCAAAGGCGATTGGGTTGTAGACGAAGCTGTCACCGTTGGCGCGCATCCGCAGCATGTCGACCAGGGTGGTGGGCTTGTCGCAATCCATCGGCGCAATCGGATTGCCGTGGCGATCCTGACCTCCCGACATGAAGGGAATGGGCGTGGTGACAAAGAACTCACACAGTTCGGCCCAGCCTGGGTCATTGGCCATTGGCAGGCCCAGGAACAGATCCCCGGCAAAAGCCTCTGCCACCAAGGCCGTTGCCGCAATCGGCTTGGTCACCGATGCGATTTTGTAAGTCGTCTCGGCCCGAGTGGGGAGCTCCCCCTCGTCATCATAGGTGCCGTAATAGCCTTCCCAGACGATCTCGCGATCCTTGACGATTACCGCGCTGAGCGAAGGCGTGCCGGTCTGCTGACGGAACTCCGCCAGGAAGGCACCGAAGCTGTCATAGCCGGACTCATTGGCGAGAGCTGGCGCGGCGACGACCGCCGCAAGCAAAGCCAATCCGAGCCGGATCATCCCAGCGCCGCAACCCCGGGCAGTTGCCTGCCTTCCATCCATTCGAGGAAAGCGCCACCCGCGGTCGAGATATAGGTGACATCGCCAGTGACACCGGCTTGCGCCAAGGCCGCGACCGTGTCTCCACCACCAGCAACCGAGATCAGCGATCCCTCTTGCGTCAATGCCGCAGCCGTCTTCGCCAGAGCGACAGTCGCTGCGTCAAACGGCTCGGTCTCGAACGCACCAAGCGGACCATTCCAGACCAGACTCCGGCAGGTCTTGAGCACATCAGCCAAGGCTTCAACCGCACTCGGGCCAATATCCAGGATCATCTCGTCTTCGCCGACTTCATGCACATTGCAGGTCCGCAGGCTGTCCGGATTTGCGGCGAATTCCTTTGAGACCACGACATCATAGGGCAGGTGCACGGTGCATCCGGCGTGGTCAGCCTGATCCATGATCTTCGACGCTGTATCGGTCAGATCATGCTCGCACAGCGACTTGCCGACATCGACCCCGCGCGCCGCGAGGAAGGTATTGGCCATGCCGCCACCAATGATCAGATGCTGGACCTTGCCGACGAGATTTTCGAGCACGGCCAGCTTGGTCGAGACTTTCGCTCCGCCGACAACCGCGGCGACAGGTGGCTCAGGATTGCCCAAGGCACTGTCGAGCGCGGTAAGCTCGCGCTCCATCGCGCGACCCGCAAAGGCCGGCAAATGCCGCGCCAGCCCTTCGGTCGACGCATGCGCACGGTGCGCGGCCGAGAAGGCGTCGTTGACGTAGAAATCGCCATGCGCGGCGATGCCAGCGGCGAACTCCGGATCGTTGGCCTCTTCGCCCGGCCAGAACCGGACATTGTCGAGCAGGCCGATATCGCCAGGACGAAGAATCCCAATGGCTTGATCAACCACCGGCCCCATCACCTCAGGGATGAACATAATCTCCTTGTCGAGGACTTCCTCGACATCGCCTTGCACCATACTGGTCGAAAGGACCGAGCTGCGCGCACCCTTGGGACGTCCGAAATGCGCGAGCAACAGCACTTTCGCATTGCGATCACACAATTCCAGGATCGTCGGTTTGACCGCCTCGACCCGAGTGACATCGGTCGCCGACCCGCCGCTCATCGGCAGGTTCAGATCGACCCGAAGCAGCACCACTTTGCCGGTCAGGTCGTCGGCAAGATCATCAATCGTTTTGAACGCAGCCATCGTCGCGGCTCTCCCTCAAAGGAACTTCGCCATCACTCCGGCGGTGTCGATCATACGGTTGGAGAAGCCCCATTCGTTGTCATACCAGCTGACCACGCGTGCAAGCTTGCCTTCCATCACGCTGGTTTCGAGGCTGTCGACCGTCGAGCTGGCGGGATGGTGGTTGAAGTCGCTGCTGACCAGCGGATCGCTGGTATAGTCGAGCACGCCCTGCATCGGGCCATCTGCTGCTGCCTTCAGCGCGGCATTGAGTTCCTCAGCCGAAGTGTCACGACCGGGTGTGAAGACCAGATCCACCAACGAGACATTCGGTGTTGGCACGCGGACCGAGGAGCCGTCGAGTTTGCCAGCCAGTTCTGGCAGAACCAGGCCAACCGCGCGAGCGGCGCCAGTGGTGGTCGGGATCATATTCTGAGCCCCACCACGCGCACGGCGCATATCGCCATGCATTTGATCCAGCATACGCTGATCGTTGGTGTAGGAGTGGATCGTGGTCATGAAGCCACGCTCGATCCCGACAGTGTCGTGCAGCACCTTCGCCACCGGCGAGAGACAATTGGTGGTGCAGCTGGCGTTGGAGACGATCACGTCACCAGCGGTCAGCGTTTCGTGGTTCACACCATAGACGATAGTGGCCGAGACGTTCTTGGCAGGAGCAGAAATCAGAACCCGCTTGGCGCCTGCCTTGAGGTGCGGCTCAGCCGCCTCATGGCTCTGGAAGAAACCGGTGCACTCGAGCACGATATCGATGCCTTGAGCGGCGTGTGGCAAATTGCCCGGATCGCGCTCGCTGGTCACCGCAATGCTCTTGCCGTTCACAACGATTGCGCCATCGGCGACGTCAACCGTGCCAGGGAAGCGGCCATGGGTGGAATCGTATTGGAACAGCAGTGCGTTCGACCTGGTGTCTGCCAGATCGTTGATCGAAACCAGTTCAAGATCGTGATCGCTGCGCTCAAGAATGGCGCGAGCGACAAGCCGGCCAATGCGGCCAAAACCGTTGATTGCAACCTTAGTCGCCATGAGAGGAACTCCTGTTTATCCGTTCAATTTCTTCTGAATTTGCGGGACTATTGCCTCCGCACTGAAACCAAAATGCTTGAAGAGATCGCCGGCCGGAGCTGAGCCGCCAAAGCTGTCGATCCCGATGTTGAGACCGCCGGTGCCGGTGTAGCGCTGCCAGCCAAACGTGCTGGCAGCCTCGATCGAAACGCGCAGCGCATCGCCGCCAAGCACATCACGCTGATAGGCTGCGTCCTGTTCGTCAAACAATTCGGTGCACACCATCGAAACGACATCGGCACCGATCCCGGCAGCCTCCAATTGTTCCGCGCATTCAACCGCCAGTGACACTTCGGAGCCGGTTGCCATCAAGACGACCCTGCGTTCGGCGACGGCTGACTTGATCCGATAGCCGCCCTTGGCAGAGAGGTTCTCCGCTTCTTCGGCCAGGCGCAATTGCGGCAGGCCCTGGCGGCTCAAGGCCAGAATAGTCGGACGATCAGACTGCTTGAGTGCCGTCTCCCAGCATTCTGCGGTTTCGACCGCATCGCATGGACGCATGACCAGCACATTAGGCATGGCACGCAGCGATGCAAGGTGCTCAACCGGTTGGTGGGTTGGTCCATCTTCGCCAAGGCCAATGCTGTCATGAGTCATGACATAGACCACGCGGGCTTTTTGCAACGCCGAAAGCCGGATTGCGCCGCGAGCATAGTCGGTAAAGACCAGGAATGTCCCGCCATAAGGGATCACACCGCCGTGCAGCGCCATGCCGTTCATCGCCGCAGCCATGCCGAACTCGCGAATACCGTAATAGACGTAACGCCCGGAATAGTCGTCTGCCGTGAAGGGCTCGATACCGCCTGCCTTGGTGTTGTTGGAACCGGTCAGATCAGCGCTGCCGCCAATCGTATCCGGCAGGCGCGGATTGATCTCTGCCAGAGCCATTTCGCTGGCCTTGCGGGTGGCCACTTTGACAGGCTCGGCAATCAGCGAAGCGATATGGTGCTTGGCAGCGTCACCATGCGGCAATTCACCCGCCATCCGCCGCTCCAACTCAGCCTTGTGACGCGACGCCTCCAGCCGCGACGCCCAAGCGCGATGGACATCACGCCCACCATCGCCAGTGGCACGCCAATCCGCCAGCACATCATCAGGCACCACGAAGGGTTCGTGCGGCCAACCAATCGCATCACGCGTCGCGGCAATCTCGTCAGGACCGAGCGGCGCACCATGGGTGGCACTGGTGCCCTGTTTGGTCGGAGCGCCCTTGCCAATCACCGTCTTGCAGGCGATCAGCGAAGGTCGGTCATCGGCCTTGGCTTCACTAATAGCGCTCTCGATCGCGGCATAATCATGACCGTCGCATTCGACCACGTGCCAGCCGGTGGCAGCATAGCGCGCCTTGACGTCTTCGCTGGTCGAAAGGTCCGCCGTGCCGTCGATCGTGATGTTGTTATCGTCCCAGAGCACAATCATTCGACCAAGCTTGAGGTGACCAGCAAGCCCGATCGCCTCGTGATTGATGCCTTCCATTAGACAACCATCACCGGCAATGACCCAGGTCCGGTGATCAACCAGTTCGTCGCCAAAAACAGTATTCAGATGTCGCTCAGCCATGGCCATACCGACCGCCATAGCCAGACCCTGACCCAGTGGGCCGGTGGTGCATTCTACGCCTTCAAGCAGGAAATTCTCTGGGTGCCCTGCGCAAGGACTGCCGATCTGACGGAAGTTGCGAATGTCATCCATCGTGGGCCGGGCGTAGCCAGACAGATGCAGCAGGCTGTAGATCAACATCGAACCGTGTCCGGCACTCAGCACAAACCGATCCCGGTCCGCCCAATCAGGCCTCGAGGGATCAAATTTGAGATGATTGGACCACAGCACGCTCGCTACATCGGCCATCCCCATCGGCATGCCCGGGTGCCCGGAATTGGCGGCTTGAACAGCGTCCATCGACAGTGCGCGGATGGCATTGGCCATGTTCTGCAAACGTGCGGGTTCAATCGTCATGCGGCGGTTTCGCTCCTGCTGATTGCGCCTGGACCAGCGCAACGCCGCTTGGTTTGTTTTTGCGGCGATTCGGTGTGTGGGGGATGCCATTGCCGAGCGACATGGTGAGGTCAAGCTGGACCCTTGACCGAATGGAAAAGTTTGAAGCGATAATGCAATAGAGTTTTTATCAACAGGCCAAGCCACAGCTTTGCGAGGGCACCACAATCTTGGTATTCCCTCCGCATGAGTGGTGCTCGAATTGACCAAGCGATCGCACGCATTGAAGCAGCATTGGCGCGGATCGATTCCGCTCGTGAGGCGAACGCCAAAATCGGCGCGGCCAATCAAGCCGAAGGGCCCGCACGGATTTCAGCGCTGGTGAACAGCCACGAACTATTGCGTGAAGAGGTCGCCGAAACCCTGCGTGAACTGGATCAGGTGCTGGGAGAGTTGGCGCCATGAGCCAAGTCAGACTTGAGATTGGAAATCGCACATACGCAGTGGCCTGTCCCGATGGGCAAGAAGCGCACATCGCCAAGTTGGGCGAAATGATTGCCCAGAAATACAACTCGCTTGGCACAGCAAAGGCGCCTCAAGAGGCACAGAATCTGCTGTTCGCGGCGCTGTTCCTGGCCGATGAACTGCATGAACTGAAGGCGGCCCCTCCGGCCGAACCAGCAGCGCCACTGCCACCCGAAGCCGTGGACCCCAAGAAGTCTGAGGCCGAGACTAAAGATGACGACAAGGGCAAAGGCGGAAAGAAGGCCGAGCTTCGTGCCGAGATAGAGGAACTCAAGAAATCCGAGAAGAAGCTCACCAAGCAGCGCGACTCATTGATCAAGGAGCTGGCAGATCTGCGCAGCGGCGGCGGCGAGATGCAGGTCGATATGTTCGGTGAGGATGTGCTCGCCGCGCGTCTCGAGAAGCTGGCCGCTCGGGCCGAGGCCTGCGCGGATGCGTTTGAGGGAAATCGCGCGGCGAATTAGCGGCTTCCTCTTGAGGCCTTGCCTCTCACACCCTAGATCACCGCTTGGCGGGACTGCCCGGCACGAGCCGATTGAATATCCCTGAGGCTATAAGCAATCCTAGGGAGCTGTCCCTGCCTGGGTTAACGGGTTCGTCCTGGGGGCTCGGGTATACGGCGCCCACCTGACGTTTAGGCGTCAGAGGATTTCTCTGGCAACGACCCATGGTGGTTCCGTCACTTGCATTCGTGGTGCGCTGGAGATTTCCATCTCCAGCCTGCCGGGCCACCCGCGCCCTCCACCCTTCCACCCGGATTGTGTCCTGGTAGGCTCCGGGTGGAAGGGTGGAGGGCGCGGGTGGCTCAGCACTACGAACAAACATGCTACCTGAGCGCAGTGGCCGGAGGAGATCACCGGGCTCCGATCCAGTCCAATTGCAACAGAGGCCGAATTATCTCGACACCGCCAACCAAAGCTGAGCTTCGCAAAGCGCTTCGGCAAGCGCGGCGAGAGCATGTCCAGACTCAGCCAGATTCGATACGGGCCTTGTTGTTTCATCGACCGCCGCGACCGGTTGTTGAGCATGTGCCTTTGGATGCCATTATCGGCATATACCATTCGGCTCCCTTTGAAGCGCCGGCCTTTGGTTATGCGAAGTTCTTCCAGGAACAAGGCAACACAATTGCCCTTCCCTGGTTTGCGAGCGAAACCAGCGCAATGCAGTTCCGCCAACACAGCGATCCCTATGACGGCGAGGATCTTGAAGTGGGGCCGTTCGGCATGTTGCAGCCGGGCGCGAGTGCTGAGCTGCTGGTCCCGGACATGCTGTTCATTCCCTTGCTTGGCTTCACCGAAATGGGTGAGCGCTTGGGGCAAGGCGGCGGGCATTACGATCGCTGGCTGGCGGAACATCCTGGCGCAACAAAGATTGGGCTGGCATGGGATATGCAGATGTGTGAATCCCTGCCGAGTGAACCGCATGACATCGCGCTCGACGCGATTGTCACTCCAACCCGAATTTATGGAGCCTTTTGATGCGTGAAGAGCCGACCTGGCGCATCCCCGTGGGGATTATTGGGTTGTTCATTGGACTGATCATCTACGGAACCGTGATCGCGCGCTATTTGGCTGAACCACTCAAGGCCTGGCCATGGTGGGCGCAAACGATCGTCTATTTGATCCTTGGTGTGATCTGGCTTCTGCCTTTGCGGCGCTTCCTGATCTGGATGGAGACGGGGCGCTGGAGCCCCCCGGCCCAGCCCCCAACTCCGCGGGAAGACTAACGCGTCAGGCGATATTCGTTGCGGTTGAAATACTCGCCTTCTTCGAACCGGACATCCTTGCGATTGATAAAGCTGTTCTCGCCGATGATGTAGGTGAAGCGAATATCGGCAGCTCGATTGTCATCGCGCCCCTGACCCTCGGTGACGATCACGAGTGCGCCGTCGCCATTGATATAGCGCTCAGTCACCCGCTGCCCGTTAATCTGAGTTCCACCCTTCGAGATGCGAAACTTTTCGCGCGCATTCTTGTGCTCTTCGCCTGGGTAAAGAAAGCCATAGGGGATCGAGCCGTTCTTGGCTTCGCGAACCACCATCCTCACCGGAATGGTTGATCGGTCTTCACGCCCGTAGTTGAGATATTCGAGCTCTCCGGACCAATCCTCTCCTTCGAGAAGGGCAAAGTCAGATGCGCTTGCTGCGAGCCCTTCCGCGGCCGCATTGTCGTTGGTCCAGTCACTCGCCGCAATCTGCTTGGCCTGCTCCAGCGCGGGATCCTCGCCGGCCACAAAGGCTGCGTAAGTCATGGGAGCGGATATTTCAGGCGTAACGCCCATCCCCTGTTCAAAGCTCGCGACATTGTTCCATTGCCGAAACATGGGAATGCGCAGCCGCATATCGCTCTCGGGCAAGGTCAGGAAGAAGATTACTCCCGCATTCGGCCCTTCAGCGCTGCCGCCTGTCTTCTCGCCAATCGTGATTGTATTTTCCCTCTCGGCGAGATGAGCGAGAAGATTGGTGCTGCCCGAGGAATTGTTCTTGCTGGTGAGGATGATCAGCCGACCCTCGAAGGCGACATCTGTGGGCGTCACTAGGCCGGTATCTTCCATAATGCCGTCGCGCAAAGTGAATGAGCCATCGTCGTTTGCTACGAAGCCGCGCGGATCGGGATTGAGCGCGCGCGGGTCCCAAGTCCCGATCATCCCCTCCCAAGGTGAGTGATCGAGCGTCGCCACGCGAAACTCGGTCATGAAGGGCCGCGCATCAGGAATCAGATTAGCGGTCAGGCCAAGCGAGGCGTCGGTTGAGCCTCCCCCATTTTCGCGCAGGTCGAGGATCAGCGTATCGCGCCCTTCATTTCGCAAGGCGCTAAACACCGGCCCATAGAGCGACTGCGGCTCGACCGGGACGCGGTAATTCACGAAAGTGTCGACGCTCAGATAGGCCGCATTGTCGCCAATTCGCTCGAACTCAACTGCGTCTTTGAACTCGCTCGGCTGCCCCGCCTTGGCGCCAAGCGCAGTCCAGGCCTTGTGATCGATCCTTGGGACGGCGACGCTGCGGACCTCACCGGACACTGAACGCAACTCCAGAGAAGCCTCAGAGGGGATATCCCATAACAAGGCGCCAAAGTGATCGACCGCCCCGCCCATGAATTCCCTCGATTGCGAGATCTCGCGATTGCGCGACCACTCGGTGTAGCCATCGACCGGAATGTACTTGCTGGTGGCGGCAACGACGTCCTCGAGTGGGCGACCGTCGATCGAGAGGATCTCGTCCCCCCTTGAGAGTCCTGTCCCCTCCCCGGCAATATCGATCATGCCGCGGCCTTCGACCAGTTCCCAGCGAAAAGGGAGATAGAGCGGCTGTCCTTCTCGCGCGGCCGCCAGCGCTTTGGGCAGTTCTGCCTTGGTGTGATCACAGCGAATTCGAGTCAGAACCAGTTCGACCGCGAGATAGAACTCCCCCACAGTCATTCCGCCAGTGGCCTCCGCTTGGGACAGGATTCCGGCCCAAGCCGCTTCCATCTCAGTCGCGCTGGCATAGCGGGTGTAGCCAGGGTGGATCTGAGCGTAGGCGTCTTTTGCCAAGGCAATATCGCGCTTGATCTGAGCAAGACTGAGCATCTGGTCCGCGGGGTCTATCGCCGCCGCATCGGCGGACTGTGCAAGGGCAGGAGGACACGCGGCCCACATCGGAAAAGCGGGCAGCGCCGCGATCAATAGCAGGGGACGAATTGCATGAGAGAGGGTTTTCATAATGATCTCCTTGGGATGCAGCCCCAAGACCAGATCGCTCCTCAGCTGTCGGCGCAAAACCCGAATTTTCGCAGCTTTTTACGAATTGAGACGTTTGAATTCACTCGGGCTGGAGCCAGTGTGCAGCTTGAACGCGCGGTTGAAGCTGGCTTTCGAGCCAAACCCCGATGACAGCGCGACATCGAGCAGATTGACGTCCTCGCGGGTGATCATTGCCTTGGCATGCTCGACCCTGAGGCCATTGATAAACTGGCTGAAGCTGAGGTCGAGCCCCTGATTGAGCGCACGCGAAACATAAGCCTGGTTCATACCGAACCGACGCGAGAGGGTCTGCAGTGACAAGCTGGATTCCAGATGCCAACCATTGTCCGTCACCATTGCGCGCAAGCGCTCTCCTTCGCGAACCCAATCACGCTCTTCCGATACGGCTGCCATCAATTCTTCGACCGAGATCGCATCAGGCGCCAGCATCTTGGGGAACGGTTGGTCCAGCCGCGCCAGGGCTTCCAATGACAGCAGGACGATCAGGAACAGCACCATCAGGTCCCACCACGACTGCTCGAAGTAGTTCCAGCCCAAGGCCGCGGCAAAGATCGAGGTCACGGCCCACAGCGCAATCATCGCGGCTCCGATAACAAGGAAATGCGAGATCCACCGCGGATTGAAATCGTCGCTGTCGGATCGATTGGCTTCGAGCCATTCCAAATATCGCAGGCGCATCTGCCAAATCCGCACGAAGGCCCAGATCCCGAGAACGATCGACACTGTCATAACCAGCGGAACGACAAAGGGCTGGTGGAAGGCATCGTTGAAAGCCCATTTCGCGCGATAGTCTCCGAGGAAGATGAAGGCCCACAATTCGTAGAGCCAGTTCAAGATCCCTGGGACCAGCAGAAGATAGTAACGCGCTGGCACTATCCCCATCATCAGCTGACGCGCGTGCAGATAGAGCAGCGGTCCGACGAACAACATCATGCTTACGGGGAGGAAGGTCAAACCCGGCCATATGTCATAGGCCCCAGCAAAGCCGATGATCATAGGAATGAAGTGGACGCCGGCAGCAAGGACAAAGCCAGCCAGCCACAATGTGGCCCGTCGCTCAATCCCTTTCGACCAAAGGTAGATTTGCGGGATGAGCGCGCTGAACGCCAGCATGGCGTAAGCGGTGCTCCGCCAATTCATAGAGAGAGTGTCGACTTGATCCATGGCTGCGGGTCCCTGTGCGCGTTACCTTGGCGCGGCGCAATATCGGCCTTTCAGAACAGGTCGTCTCAATTTGCCACATCTGCCGCAAATTCCAGCAAATTTAAGAAATGAGACGCGGCACAACCGCGAGGGATTGCCAAGCCTCCAACAGATGCCCTAGCCTCCCAAATGGGAGAGAATAATCTATGGCCAGCACTGCGCAAGCAGCCGGCAGTCCGACAACCGAAACACCGTCCGTCTGGCTCAAGCTGGCGCATGGCAGCGGTGCGGCAGCCTTCGGAATCAAAAACAATGGTTTCGACTACTTCCTTCTGATTTTCTACGGGACTGTGATCGGGCTGGAGCCAGGTCTGGTCGGGCTGGCGATCTTCATCGCGCTTGTCGTCGATGCGATCAGCGATCCCCTGGTCGGCTATTGGTCGGACAATCTCAACTCGCGTTGGGGGCGGCGCCATCCGTTCATGTATGCCGCCGCGATACCAGTCGCGCTAAGCTACTTCCTGCTTTGGAGCCCACCCGATTGGAGCGAGTTTGCGCTGTTTCTTTACCTGACGATCCTGGCGGTCCTGATCCGGACGTTCATCACCTTTTATGAGACGCCCTCAAGCGCGCTCCTGCCGGAACTCACCAAGGACTATGAGGAACGCACTACTCTTCAATCCTACCGGCTGTTTTTCGGTTGGAGTGGCGGAAATATCATGAGCGTCATCATGTTTGGCGTCTTGCTGACTGGGCCGTTGGGAATGCGTGATCAGGCAGCTTTTCAAACCTATGGCATGATTGGCAGCATCGCGATGTTCCTGGTCATAATGATCTCGGCCCTAGGCACGCACAAGCGCATTCCAACTCTTTCCAAGCCGGTAAAGCCCGACCAACCTTTCAGCCTGAAAAGACTGTTCCGCGAAATGTTTGAGACCTTGAGCGAAAAGAGTTTTCTCGCACTGTTTGCCGCGACGATAATCTTCTCCGTGGCAGTGGGGCTCAATGCCGCCCTGGCGTTTCTGCTGCTCAACTATTTCTGGGGCTTCAGCGAGTTCCAGATCTTTATCTGGACCAGCCTGGTGTTCTTCTCGGCCGCGATGGCTTTCTTCATCGGACCTTTTGCGGTGCGAAAGCTCGGCAAGAAGATGGCAGTGATCGTGCTAGGCATACTGGCCTTTACCGTGCAACCGCTGCCGATCCTGCTTCGGCTGGTCGGGCTGATGCCGGAAAACGGCGATCCGATCCTGTTCCCGCTGGTGGTCAGCATCAATGTCATCGACCTGGCGCTGATCATTGCAGTTCAGACCGTATCCTATTCGATGATCGCCGATCTGGTCGAATCCAACCAGCTCAAGACCGGCCGCCGGACCGAGGGCGTCTATTACGCCGCGATGACCTTCACCCGGAAGACCACACAGGGCATTGGCGTGCTGGCTGCAGGTCTGATCCTGTCGTTCATCGCCTTTCCCGAGGGGGCCGACCCGGCCGATGTCGATCCCGATACTCTGTGGTGGCTGGGCGCGCTTTATGCCCCGATGCTTCTGGCGCTTTACATGGGCGGCCTGGCGTTCATCGCGCGCTACAAGATCGACAAGTCGCAGCACGAAGCGAACCTCGCCGCGCTGCAAGAGCGTGAATAGCCAACTTTCGAACGAGGAAAGTGGCGCGAGTGACGGGACTCGAACCCGCGACCTCCGGCGTGACAGGCCGGCGCTCTAACCAACTGAGCTACACCCGCGCAATTGAGCTCGCATATTGTCTGCTCTGCTCGGGAAGCAGGGCCATTAGGCCCCGTGCGAGAGGCTGTCAATAAGCCCAGGCGACCTTTTTGGACAAACCGCAAAAAAGCCGTTCAGCAGTTCTCATATTTCCAGTTGCGGCGCTTGCCTTCGCTGATCCATTCCGCCGCTGTGACGACACGCTTGGCCCGGGTTGCTTCGCGTTTGGCCGAGACAATCCACTCGATGTAATCGCGCCGCTGAGCATCGGTGAATCCGTCGAACACAGCTCTTGCCCCCGACGCGCCATCAATCGCCGCGGCGAGGTCGTCCGGCATCTCGAGCACAGGCTTGGGCTTGGGGCGGCTGGCTTTGGCATCCTGAACCTTAATCGCCGACTCCTGAAATTGCGCGATCAGCTCGCTCTCTGGGGGCAGCTCATCCACGCTGGTGAGCTTACCAAAATTGCCCATGCCACCGCCCGCTCGCTCGTCGCTGCAGACGATCACAGAGGCATGCTGCTTGAACGCCGCCATCCCGACGGCATTCTTCCCGTTGACGGTGAAATAGGGGACGCCCCATTTGAGCGCTTCTTCGGCATCGGGCAACGCCTGATGCACCACTTCACGTACATGCTTCAGGATCGGCTGAGCGAACTCAGCCTGCTTTGCGATGTAATCGTCAACCTTTTGAATGCGAGCCATGAATCCTCTCCCTGTCCCGCACTCTAGCGCCTAGTCGGACAAGAGCAAAACCGGCGTTTCGACCAGCTTCTTGAGCTCCTGAATGAAGCTCGCCGCATCATAGCCATCGACCACGCGGTGATCGCAGCTAATCGAGATATTCATCAGCTTGCGCTTCTCGATCCGCTCGCCGCCCTGGCCATCGGGCACGAACATTGGACGTTCGATAATCCGGTTAGGGCCGATGATGGCAACTTCAGGACGATTGATAACCGGTGTGGTCGCCACTCCGCCCAAGGGACCAAGCGAGGTCACCGTCAGGGTAGAGCCAGACAGCTCTTCCGACTTGGCGGTGCCATCGCGAGCCGCTTCAGCCAGACGGCCAATTTCCCGCGCGAGCTGCCAGATATTCTGTGACTGCGCATTCTTGATCACCGGGACCATCAGGCCCGCATCGGTCTGCGCCGCCATGCCTAGATGCACCGAACCAAGCCGGGTAACCACATTGGCTTCATCGTCATAGCGCGCATTGATCATCGGAAATTGCGGGATCAATTTGCAAATCGCGGTGATCAGCAGCGGCAGCATGGTCAGCTTCGGTTTGGCGCCACGATGGGCGTTGAGATCGCCCCGCATCGCTTCGAGCGCGGTCACATCGATCTCTTCGACATAGGAGAAATGCGGGATGTGCCGCTTGGAGGCCTGCATATTGGCAGCGATCCGCTTGCGCAGACCAATCACCTTGATCGGCTCGTCCGCGCGGGTCGAGCCAGCCGGGCCATAGCCACCGCCCGAATTGTAGGCGAGGAATTGGTCGAGATCGCCGTGGCGAATTCGACCATCTTCAGCAGGTTTGACCTGGCTGAGATCAACCCCGAGATCGCGCGCTCGCTTGCGCACCGCTGGGGTCGCCAGCACCTTGGCTTCAGACGTCGCTGGAGCAGGCTCGGGAGCGGGTTCGGGCTCAGGAGCAGGCTCGAGTTCAGACTCGGCCGCAGCCTCTTCGATTACTGGCTCCGGCTTTGGCTCAACCGCAGGCTTAGCTGGCGGGGGTGCAGGCTCAGCCTCTTCGCCTTCGACCTCAATCACCAGCAGCATCGAGCCGACCGCAATCGTGTCGCCGACTTCGCCAGCGACTTCGATCACCGTGCCGTCAACCGGGCTTTCGATATCGATCGTTGCCTTGTCAGTCATGACGTCGACCAGATGCTGGTCTTCGGACACGCTGTCGCCGACCTTGACCTGCCATTCGACGATCTCGGCTTCGGCAACGCCTTCGCCCACATCGGGCATGTTGAATGTGAACTTGGCCATTCGGTCAGTCCTTCAGAATTGTGTCGATCGCTTCACCGATCCGAACCGGGCCAGGGAAATAGGCCCATTCGAGACTGTGAGGATAAGGAGTGTCGAAGCCGGTGACGCGTTCCACCGGAGCTTCGAGGTGGTAAAAGCAACGCTCGGTCACCAGCGCGGAGAGTTCTGCGCCAAAGCCCGATGTGCGGGTTGCTTCGTGAACAATCAGGCAGCGCCCGGTCTTCTTGATCGAGGCTTCGATCGCTTCAATGTCGAGTGGGACCAGAGTGCGCAGGTCAAGGATGTCGGCTTCGACGCCCTTCTCCTGGCACACCGCCTCAGCCACATGGACCATCGTACCATAAGCCAGGATCGTTAGTTCCTCGCCCTCAGTGACATGCCGCGCCTTGCCCAGCGGGATGCGATAATAGCCTTCCGGCACCACGCTATCGCGGTGCTTCTTCCATGGCTCAACCGGCTTGTCATAATAACCCGAGAACGGACCGTTATAAATCCGCTTGGGCTCAAAGAAGATCACCGGATCATTGTCTTCTATCGAAGCGATCAGCAGCCCCTTGGCGTCATAGGGGGTCGCCGGAATGACCGTCTTGAGGCCCGAGACATGGGTGAACATCGCTTCGGGGCTTTGCGAGTGAGTCTGGCCGCCGAAGATCCCGCCACCGAATGGTGAGCGAACCGTCATCGGGGCAATATAGTCGGTTGCAGAACGATAGCGCAGCCGCGCGGCTTCGGAGACCAGCTGATCGAGCCCGGGATAGATGTAATCAGCAAACTGGATCTCTGGCACTGGGCGGAGGCCATAGGCGCCCATGCCCACGGCCACGCCGATGATGCCGCATTCGCTGATTGGCGTGTCGAACACACGGGTCTTGCCGTGCTTTTCCTGCAAGCCTGCGGTGCAACGAAACACGCCGCCAAAATAGCCGACGTCTTCACCCATCACGATCACGTCTTCATCACGCCCCAGCATGATGTCGAGCGCATCGTTGATCGCTTCGATCATATTGATCCGGCGTTCGCCATCCGCGTCGGGCGGAGTGATCTTCTGCGTCTCGGCGTTCATGCGTCAGGCCTTTCTTCGCCGAACTTCGTGATCCGCTCGCGAGTGGCCTGCTTGGCCTGCTCCTCGAGATGCCACGGAAGCTCTTCGAACACGTCCTCAAACATGGTGTGGAATGGATGGTGCAGGCCGTGACCGAGGATGCCATTGGCTTCGGCTTCCTTGGTCGCCTTCTTGACCCGATCCGCACAGTCACTGTCCATCGCAGCCTGCCGCTCTTCGTCCCATTCGCCAAGCGCGATCAGGTGATCCTTCAATCGCATGATTGGATCGCCCAGCGGCCATTCCTCGCGCTCCTGCGCGCTGCGATAGCCGGTCGGATCGTCCGAGGTTGAATGCCCTTCCGCGCGATAGGTGAAATACTCGATCAGGGTCGGACCAGCATTGGCGCGCGCGCGATTGGCAGCCCATTGCTGCGCGGCATAGCAGGCCAGCGCATCATTGCCGTCGACCCGCAGTCCCGCCAGGCCATAGCCCAGCGCGCGCGCGGCGAAGGTGGTCCGCTCCGCCCCAGCAAAACCGGAGAAGCTCGAAATCGCCCATTGGTTGTTGATCACATTGAGGATCACCGGCGCGTTGTAGACGGTCGCAAAGGTGCAGGCAGAGTGAAAGTCACCCTCTGCGGTCGAGCCCTCACCAACCCAGGTAGCCGCGATCCGGCTGTCGCCCTTGATCGCGCTCGCCATCGCCCAGCCAACCGCCTGCGGCGTTTGCGTGGCGAGATTGCCCGAGATCGAGAAGAAACTGTGCTCGCGACTGGAATACATGATCGGCAGCTGCCGGCCTTTGAGCTTGTCGCCGCGGTTCGAATAGATCTGGTTGATCATCTCGATCAGAGGATAGCCGCGCGCGATCAGAATGCCCTGCTGACGATAGCTCGGAAACACCATGTCGTCCGATGCCAGAGCCATCGAAGCGGCCACGCTGGTCGCCTCTTCGCCGGTGCACTTCATGTAGAAGCTAGTCTTGCCTTGCCGCTGTCCGCGGAACATCCGTTCATCGAAAGCGCGGACCATCGCCATATTGCCGAGCATGGTTCGCAAGGTCTCCGGATCGAGCTTGGGATCCCATGGACCATGCGCCTGATTGTCTTCGCCGAGCACACGAACCAAGTCATAGGCCATGTCGCGCATGTCTGCAGGATCGCAGCTCTCGTCCGGGCGCGGCTGAGCGCCGGCCTCGCTGATTTCAAGATGCGAATAATCGACAGGATCGCCGGGCCGATAGCGCGGCTCTGGAACGTGAAGCGCCAAGGCCGGACGATTGTCGCGGCTCTGCCCGTTGGCGCGGTCGGACGGATTGGCCGGATCGGCCATAGCAGCGCTCTCCCACTTGAAACGCACGATCAGCAAGTGAGCTTGCGATCATTGCGTGAAGTCGGAATTTTATTTCAATGCAAGGAGTCGGTCAAGCTTCCGAGCCGGGATTCGATCAAACCGCAACAGGGGCCTTGATCGGGGCCAGCGGCGCGTAATCATGCACCACAAAATCCTCGATTCTGTAGTCGAAAATTGTTTCGGGCCTGCGCTTGATTTCGAGCGTCGGGCTACCCTGAGGCTCACGCGTGAGCTGTTCGGTGATCAAATGCTCATGATTGAGATAGAGGTGAACATCGCCGCCCATCCACACCAGCTCGCCCGGTTCGAGGTCGACCTGTTGCGCGATCATGCGATTGAGCAGCGCCGCTGACCACAGGTTGAACGGCAGGCCGAGCGCAACGTCACAGCTGCGCTGATAGAGCAGGCAATTGAGGCGATTTCCCGCGACATGGAACTGATAGGTCTTGTGGCACGGCGGCAGCGCCATCTGATCGAGCTCGGCCACGTTCCAGCCCTCGATAATGTGCCGCCGACTGCCGGGATTACTGCACAGGCTCTCAACCACTTCGGCGACCTGATTGATCCCCTCACCCTTTTCGTACAGCCCATCCTTGCGATAGCGATAGGTCGGCCAGTCGACCCATTGCTTGCCATAGACCGGGCCGAGATCGCCCCAGCGCTTGGCAAAGGCTTCATCATTAGCGATCCGCTGAACGAAGTCCTCCAGCGCAATATCTTCGCCGCTTTCCTTGACGTAGCGCGCGTGCGGCCATTCGTTCCAGATCTTCACGCCCTGCAGCACCAGCGGGCGGATATTGGTGTCGCCGGTCAGGAACCACAGCATCTCGCGCGTGGCGGTCTTCCAATAGACCCGCTTGGTGGTCAGCAGTGGCATCGCGCCATCAGCCAAATCAAACCGCAACTGCGCGCCGCAGATCGAACGTGTTCCAACGCCCGTGCGATCGACCCGCTCGCTCCCACTTTCCCAGATTTGCCGCATCAGATCGAGATATTGCCACTCAGGGTGGCCCGGTCCTGTCAGCGTGGAGGGAATCGTGTCGGGATGTTCGAGCGTTGCCATGGGCGAAACTATAGGCGGCAATTGCCCGCTTGCCACCCCGCTCATCCACACCTATAGGGCGCGCCTGGCCTCGACCCGCGTGAGGCCTTTCTCCGCGGGACCGACACGGTCGGGGAGTAGCTCAGCCTGGTAGAGCACTGTCTTCGGGAGGCAGGGGCCGGAGGTTCGAATCCTCTCTCCCCGACCAATATTCTTCAATAATATCAATAGCACACGCCAAACCAGAAACAAGGGCTAGAGGTTCATATTGAACCTTCATGATGCTTTCCCAATCGCATTCGCGACATTCCGAAGGTGCTCTGGACTGAAACGGGCGTAGTGCTTTTGAGTGGTGCGGTCGTCGTCATGCCCCATGAATTGCGCCAATTCTGCCATTGAAACACCGTTTTCGGCGGCCCAAACCGCGCCAGTGTGCCGGAGTGTGTATGGCGTCGCGCGGACAGTGCTCCTTTCGGACGCTGCCTGGAATGCCTTCTTTACGCTCTTGACGCCCTCCCCACCCCGCTCAATCACATATTCGCAGGTGCGCGCTTGGTAGGCCTTCTGAAGGCAGGCAAGTAGCTCGTCACTCATCGGCACGACCACGCGCTTCTTCTTGGTCTGTTTGTGATCAGGGGGGATGAAGTTGATTGTTCGGCGCATAAAATCCACTCGGTCCCATGTAAGCTCTAGTATCGCTTGGGGCCTCGCAGCCGTGTGCAACCCAATCATTACATAGGTGCGAGCGTGATCCGCTTTGACGGCGTCGAAAAAGCGGGCAAATTGCTCACGCGACAAATATTTGATTTCGCCCTCCGGGACGGTGGGCAGCCACATTTCGGGCTTCGCGGTGATATAGTCCTTGTCCCGCCCCCATTTGAGGGCCGTGGACACTTGGATTAACTCATACCGAACCGTTGACTCTGCCTTCGCCCTCTGACGTGCGTAATCCTTGCACATCTCTTCATCGACCAAGCTGGGTTCAACTTGCTCCCAAAACGGGCGCAGAGCTTTCCACGCATCCTTTCGTCGTCCATACGATGGCTTGTCAGCGATGGAGGCTAGGTAGCCTTCCATTAGTCGCCCCACGGACCACGGTGTATTGTCGTCCCCTGTGGCCCAAAGTTTGCGGGCTTCCGCCTTGGCGCTCTGCCTATCTTGCGAGGTGAGTTGGCGGCGGCGGCGGATCTCTTCCTGCTTTTCTTCGGACCACTCCCACCAGACAATTGCAAATCCACCCCTGAGCTTCTGGACGGTGTATTCTCGCTGCTCGTCTGACATTCGAACCTCTCCACTTCGGCGGCGCTGATGCGAATAAGCGCACCTGGGCGGAAGCATTGCAAGTCCCCCCTCTTGATAAGCTTGTAAATCAAGCCCTCGCTACAGTCCCAGCGCGCGGCGACTTGCGGCACGGAAAATGGGCGGCGGTCGTCTATGTCTTGGGCCTGTGCCGTCATTCTGCACCTGCTTGGATCATTGCTTTGTAGATTTGACCCTCGTTTCCGCCATCTAGCCAGACCCGATTGCCAGCCTGTAGCACCTCCCCTGTCGGCTCAGCAGGCGCAATGGCATAGCCTGCGTCGCGGTATGCCGTTAGCTCTCGCCTTGCAGCAGAGCGGAATACCTCTTTTATGCCAGACGGCAAATCATCCCATTCACCGGGATCGACCTTCGCCCGCGCGCCTATCTCTACTAGCTTGGTGTTCATTTTTGGGGGTCCCTGTACTTGATCTCGACACCCCATTTCTTTGCGAACCGCTTGGCCCCCTCTTCGTCGGTGTCGCGCGTGCAGCCGGTCGGAAATCGCAGCCTGCTTGTCGCATAGTAGCGATCCACAACCCACCCTAAGCGGAAGTGGTCAAAATCGATTTGTCTCACAATGTGGCCGTATGAGCCGCCTGAATTGTATCTACTCACAACAGCCCCCTTGCCTTTAGTGCTGCGAGCCGTTTTCGACTGACTGAGGCGGGTATAGGGGTCCCCGCAATCTCTGCGCGCCCGACCTCAAAGCTGTGCTTGTAAGCAGCTGACCGATTGGCCCCGGGATCGGGTGAATTCGGATCACGGCCATCTCTGTAGCCATCAACGAAATCCAGCTCGCTAGAGCCTTTGGCTGCTTGTGAGAGATTGCTTAAGTTAGTCATGGTCTATTGCATCGGCTTCAGCAGGGACGATCTGCATGTGAACATCGAGACCCAAGGTTTGCCTGAACGCATCGGCGGCGGCATCGACGTTCGCCAACACGTCAGGGGCTTCGATGTAAGGCACGTCCATCACCATCGAAACGGAGGGCGTCATGAAGAGCGACCTTGGCAATCGCGCCTTGCACTTTACTGCGCGCTCCATCCGGTGTGTCGGAGGCTCATTCTTCGTGGTCCTTGGGGCGGGCCCCTGCTTACTTTTGGCGTGAGAGAAGGTCAGCCAGAACTCGTATTCGATGAAATTTGGATCAGCCATTAGTCAGTCTCCTTGGGCGCATTCTGCTGCGCAGAACCGGGCTGCTCGCCTACGGCCTCAGCCCCTTGCGGGTCTTCGCTGAGGAGCATCCCTTGCGCGACTGTTTCAAAGTCGCACTTGGCAGCGCACTCTTGAGCAAACACCCGGATGGTTCGTGCAAAGTCCCCCGCGCTGGAATCTTTGACCTTTTCGCCTTTGACTGTTCTTATCCATGGGTGACCAAGAATATGCGGCGCGCTGGCGAGCATCATCTTTTGCACGAACTCCTCCCGAGCAATTGCCCGCAAATTGTGCAGGTTAGCCCTTCGCCGCTCATCTGCTTGCCTCCGTCGCCCAGCATTGTAGCCTTTGGTGTAGCCCCGCTTTTCGTCCCGGTTCATTCTGCACCTCCTGCGATAGCGATGGTCGCTAGGCCGAGAAACGCGAAGCGGATCGAGCCGCGAAGCGGGACCAGCGCGGGCCGTAAGGCATCGCCAAACCACTGATTCTGTACTGCTATATCTCTAGGGTCGGTCATTCGATTGTCTCCCCCACCTCGGCAGACAGCACCATGCAGTAAGATCTGTACTCCTCGGTTTGGTCTTGCCAGTATCGCTCGAATTTCTTGCCCGCCTCTGCAGCATCGCGCGCACGAACCAACTTCAAATCCTCGAAAAGCCTAACAGGCTCATTCATGTATCCGGTGCGATGGACTTCGCCCTTGACGATAAAGAGGGAAAGTTCACCCATTCTCTGCCTCCGCTTCCATTGCGTCTGCTTGCCGACCTGCGGCAGTGGCGATAAGCTCTTCTGTTGGCGTCCCGCTTACCTCAGCAATCTTTGCAAACTCTCTGATGAAAAAGGGATTGGCCATCATCCCCCGCAAAGCCGCAGCCGCGAAGTAATCGCGCCGGGACATGCCGGGGTGACCGCCGTGCTCTGGACTGCCGTGCGCGAACGCAGGCGGGCTCTCTTTGCTCATGGTTTCTCTCCTAATGCTTGGCGGATACGTACGATCATTCTCTGTTCCGCGCGGTCATCGCGGGCCTTGGTTCGCACGTTCGTTTCGAGAAGTTCGAGGCAGCATACCAAGCGCGTCAGCATTTGCCCGTTTACAGCCCTAAGGCGCTCGATCTCGTCTGCGGCTTGCCAATCGATGTGTGCGCCCTTGTCTTTTCCGAAGTCGTGCTCCGCTTGGATCCGCAACTGTTCTACCAAGTCACTCATCACAAGTTTTCCCTTCCAAACAGGTCAGCAAAATAGCCAATGGCGATGAGCGCTAGGAGCGCCCCGCTCGCGTAAAGCACAAAGCAGACCGCCTCACTCACAGCTCTTCTCCATCGTGGGGATTGAGCAGCCGCTCTTTAGCTTCGCCATAGTTCATTGCTCAGGGCCTTTCGTGTTGGGGGCGGGTTGGGATGCGAGGCAGTCCAGCTTCTCTCGCGATGTCTTGATGCTCGGTCGCTGCCTCTCGAAAATCTCAAGCATTGCGTCGAAATTGTGAGCTTCGGAGGATAACCGAGCGGTTAGCGCGGATCGCATTCTTGCTCGCGGATCGCTTGATGACATTGCGCAGACCTCGGCAAAGGCGCGCTCATTTTCGAGGCTGAGGCCGTAAAGCTTCTCGTACATCCAGCGAGCCTCTTGCTCATCCAACTCAAGTGAAATGAAAGGCGGAGCGTTGTGACCTTTCCCAGCCATATCACGCACCCCCTTGGAGCTTGGAGAGAGTGGAAAGGGCATTGTTCAGGCGGTTTCGCTCAGGTCGCCAACCGTCACCGGTCATCCATATCAGCAATTCCGACGCGCTCTCTTGAACTTCCTCCACCGCCTCCCGCAGCGCATCGGCTTGGGGTTGGAGGGTCGTGATCAGTTCATGAAGTTGGCCTGGCGTTAACTCAATCAGGTGGGCAAACTCTTCTGGCTCATTTGCGAACGCCACACTGCCGGGGAACCTTTGCTCGACATATTCTGCCATGCTGTCCTTGGCGGGCAGCCCCTCCCCCGCCGTGTCGGGCTGTAGGGCTGTGAGGTCTTGCTCGACTTCCTCTAGCGAGTGCCATGCCGCGTTGATCGCCGCCTCTCTTTGCGCATACGTAAGATGGTCAAGCCGCGCTCCAATCGACTGCCTGACCTCAGCCACCTTTGCGGCAAGCTCCCCAAGCCCCGTTGCCGCTGGTGCTTCCTCAAGCCCTTCCGCATAGCCTGAGGTGTGTAGTTCCTCGACAGTGGTGGTGGGGACCTCCGCTGGTGCTTGGTTTGCGTATGCGAGGGGGCGGGCGTTGCGGGCGTCAGGATTATTGACTGGATTCCACTTGGAAATCACTGTGCTCACTCTGCCTTCAACGTGCGCCTCATACTCCCAAGCAACCACGGGTCCAGATGCGCGGAGGTTCCAAAGTCGTCGTGCTGGCAGCTCGCCATAATGCACCTCGCCGGAATTGGCGGCGTCGACGTCAGCATCGTTCTCATCATCAGTCTCCGGTCCACGCGCTTGACAATGATTGCAGATGACGAAGCAGCTAGAGAGGCTGCCGCGCTCGACGTACACGTCCGCGCTTCCGCAAAAAGGGCACGGCAAAAGCTCGTCAGCCAATGCTGCTGATGGTGTGTCTGTCATGAGTCTGATCCTTGGGTTTGGGCGATGGCCGCGCTGCAACCCCTACGGGGCTCAAAGCCTGCGGCTTTTCGTGCCCGCATTGCATCGCTATCGCGGATCTCGTCTGACCACTTCACGCCCCACTCATCGCCTTTCGCGAGAATGAAGGTAATCAGATCCGCCATCTGCTTTGTGTTCATCTTGGAGCTGCGGAAGCCGACCGGAAATGGCCTGCCGTCCAGCCCCTCAAGAAACTGCACCTCCCACCCGCAAGCGCTCATGAAAACGGATTTCCATTCGTCTGGTGTGAGGCAGCGGCCCTCAGGCTTGGAAACCGAAATGTCTGTGAGGCAAGCCCATAGCTTTGCGTTCTGGTCTAGCGTCCGCTTGGGGGGCTCAATCTTCAACCAATGGCCGTCAGGGGCAGCCTGAACTAGCCTGATTGCCCTATCGCGGTTTCTGCCAAGGCGTTGAGTGTGGGCGGTCATGCCGCCCTCACCTTCAAAATGCCCGCCTCAATCGCTTCATGGCGAAGCTGTGCAGCGATCACCGGATAGTTGTTGCCAGGATCGAATGTGACTTCACTGCCGTAGACGGTGTGCAGCTCTCGGTGTGCGGCATCTGTCATGGGCACAACGTACTCATGGTCGCGCCGCCAGCGCTGATGGGGATGGCGCTGCAAGGGGTGATGCACGACCTCTGCTGTGCGCCCGGTTTTGATGCACGGCACGTTGTCTATCAGCCAGCGATGATAGGCCTTCTCCGCAGCGTTAGGCGTCGGATTGTATTTCTCTTTGATTCGGCCTTGCTTGGGTATCTTGCGAATGAGGTTCATCTGCCATCCTTGTGAAACTGGTGACCGGATTTGTGGCCCGCTCCGGTCAGGCGGGTTGCAGAGGGAGGGAGGGACCTCTGCGGAAGGTTAGGCTGCTTTGCTCTTTCGGTGCTTTGCGTGGGCGCTGTTCTCCCCAGTTCGGGAGCGGTGGTATGCCTTGATTTTGGGCATGTTCAGATTTTCCTTTTGCGTGCCCCACTTGAGGTTTTCGGGGCGATTGTTCAGGCCATCCTCGTCTAGGTGGATGACGACCGCCCCCTCGAATGGAGGTGGGCCATGAAATGCCTCACAAACCGCGCGGTGGACCTTGATGTTGCCGAAAAACTTGCAGTAGATGTTTCGATAAACATGGCTCGCGCCCTTGGATGAGCGTGTAACCGCCCCGCTGACTGGCTTCGGCGTGTAAAGCCGATAACCGCCGCATGGTGTTGGCGCGTGACGAGGAGGCAGTAGTATGTGCCCATTCTCACACGCCATGACGCCAGGAAGGCTCGGCACTGGCTTCCAAATCTCGGACATCAGAATGGCACGCCTGTGTCTGGGTCATCGGTGCGGGTGCCGTTGCCCAGGTTTTGGCGGTGTTGCTTGTCGCGCTCAGCTCCGTCTCGCGGGATCGGCTCGCGCAGCATGATTTTGTACTGCCCCTCGTTTGAGGCAGGCACTGCATCGAGCAGGACAGTGAAGCCCTTGCCGTCACGGTTGGGGAATGCCGCTCCAATCTTTGTGAAGTAGCTTTTACCGTCCTTTTCGCGGACTGTGAGCGCGTCTAGTCTATCCATCTTTTGTTGCTCCTATGCGTTGGCGTAGCCCGCCTTCTCTTCGGCGAACTCGGTCTTCTTCTGTTCAATGAGATCTTTGAGCGGGGTGAAGCCGTCCGGTTGCTCGGGCCACCCTTCCCACCAGCCTGGAAGCTTCTCTTGGCACTCCATAGTGACGGTCTGGAAGTTGCCTGTTTCGCGGAAACCAACCCAAGTTTCCCAATCACCAATGCCGTGGATTTCCCGCACCAGCTCGCGGACTTGTGTCTTCAGTTTCGAGTGCTTGTCCCGCTTTGGGGGAGCCGCTGCCGCTGCATTTCCGTCATCATCCTCAGACGACAGCCCAAACGCATTCATCAATCCGTATCGGCGAGCGTAGGTCTTGGCAGAGCCGTACCCTTGCGCATTGCCTCTATCGGCAGGGACAAAGGTCACCCCGGCGCTAATCTCTTCACCATTGCCGATGTAGTACGTCTCTACAGCCGCCCCGCCTTCGCGCTCCAGGTCAACCTGGCGAAACCAGATCCCATGCTCGGCAATCGGGCGGATTGCATCAATGACTGCCCCTAGATCAGCGTACTTGCTCTTGAAGTGGGGATTGGCTGAGTTCTTCTTTGCGCCCTCAAGTTCTGGCAATGCCTTCGCGAGTGAGATTAGCAGCGGCTCAGCGGCTTCTATCTTGGCTGGCTTGTTCATGCCCTACCTCCAATTCTATTGATTAAACCCCGCCAGCATGCGGCCCACCACGGGGCCTGCTCCATGGGTAAGATTGGCCCACGAGAGCGCTGTAAGGTGTGTGATGGGGAGTGATTCCAGTCGCCGGGATTGCTGTGGTTCATGGCGCATCGCTTTCAGCGACCGCGCTTTCGTCCTGGCGGACCAAGCCTGCGTCTTGGCCAGAGGCTTCAATCGCTTGCGCGGGGAATGGGCTAAGCGGGGCGTCGCTTGGTAGATAGAGCGGGTGCTTCGGGGCACCTGTTTTGGTCGTGCCCAAGCACCAAAGCTCAACCTGGTAAGCTTGCATCAAATGCACGAAGCTTTCCCCTTGGCTTACAGCTTTGGGCTCAGCACCCCACGCGCAAATGATCTTCGCTCCGCGTTCGTAGAAGTCTCGCGCCACACCCCATTCCTCTGGATTGGCAACACCAATAGGGTCTTCCATCTTGAACAGATCGGCAGGCTTGGTCGCACGACCGGCAAACAGGTTGATAACTCGCAGCCACTCAAACCCCTCGCGCTTTGTGAAGCCAACGCAGCGGCGAATTGTTGGATCGTCCTCGTAGGCGTCTGCTGTCGATGGATTGAGCATGACAAAGATGAGCGGCATCGGGTGGCCACCGATCAATCTGGCGGGACTGTAGAACCGATCCTCAAACCACTGACGGTCCAGCGAGTAGCGATACTTGCCGCACTCCGAGATGTTGGCGGCACGACGAATGTCAGTCACGTTTCTCTCCTGCAAAAGCGATTGAAGCGGGAACCGGCGAGACAACTTGTTGGCTCGATCCAACGGACGAAAGCGCGGCCCCGGAAGGGGTTTGCCAAACCGCAGGCACGACAATCCCACTCATATAAATGACAGTAAAAATGATGAGACAGCGGATCACGATTGACCTCGCGCTTTGGCGAGCGCTGCGAGGGCTGCCAGCGCCTCTGGACCCTCGTTTCCAATGCACGCGACATAGCGACCGTGTAGCGACTCCAAAGCCTCTAAAAGCTCTGGTGCTGCTGCGATTAAGCGGGCGTTGGCCTGCGCTTCCTCGTATGCAGTCGCCTTCGCCGCCTCACCTTCCGGTGTCCTTGCAGTAAAGGTTACGACAGACCCTCCGTCTTCGGTGGGCTTCTCAACCTGCTGGTAGAAAACATCCCGGTGCGGCAGAATGTGGGCCAACGGCCTGGCGTCAAAGCGCACCCCGTCATGAATGCACCAATCGCCACCCCACCCTTTGGTTTTTTGCGCGCCCCAAGGCCCTTTAGTATGCTCAGCCATCACAGCAGCCCCTTCTTCTTTGCATGGGCAATGGCCTCTGCAATGTTTGGAAATTCGCTCACGTCTGAAACATCGACAGGCGGCGCAACTCGGGGCATGTCCCAAGGTGATCTGTAAGCCTTTGTCCGAATGCGATGGAGTTGTGCTGTACGGCTCATTGGGATTTCTCCCGCTCAAGCTCCACGCCTCGCTTGAGACCGCGAAGAGCGCACTGCACGCCAACGGCGCCATCATATTCGCCCGCAAGATACCGCCTCGACCAGGCCTCTTCGCCCACTGCCTGCGCTCGCCTCGCTGCTATCTCCCTTGCTTCAATCAGCAGCGGATCTACAGGCGGCTCTTCATGCTCTGCGATGTAACGGGCGAATGTGTGAGTGTAGTTCTTGTCGCCTCGCTGGAACCCAGCGTCTCGCAGGTCCTTGGCGCGCTCAATTGCCCAATCTGGAATGGTATCGCTCATGACACCACCGCCAATTCTTCGCGCGCAAGCTCGAGAAAATGATCGCGGTTGTTCTGGAAGAACTCAGCCTTGTCCGAGCTGTAATTGTAGTCAGCCTTGAACCAGTAGATTTCCTGCGGTGTCGCGCCATCAGCGCGCATCTCTTCAATTTCATTGGTCAGGCCATGGTGCTCATCGGAAGCAATCTCACGTGCCTTGTTAATGGCGTCGATTGCGTCAGCGATACCGTCCCGAAGGGCGGAGACTACAGGCTCCGCAGCGGTAGCGCGGTCAGCTTTGCTGAGACGCCCATAATGCAACATGACAATCCTCCTTCAGCAAGGGAAATGCCCTTGCGTTAGGAGTGTTATACCGCTTTGGTATTATTGGGTCAAGCAGAAATATGCCGTTTCGGTATTTTATTCCGGCTTGTAGCTGCCCACCACTGTTGCGGCGATGCGAATCTCCACAATACCATCACCTGGTTCTGACAGTTTTGCGGGCAGGTGTGCAGGATTGTAGGAGCGCGGAACAAGCCAAAGCTCACCCTCTTGCTCAACCAGCTCTTTGACGGTGGCCTCTACCTCGTTCTGCTCGTTGGTCCGTAGCACAACGACGCGCTTTCCCGGCTCTGGCTCTGTGTGACCAAAGACTGACACGCATTCCACAATTGCCCCCTCAGGGTACAGCATGTCCATGCTATCGCCGACAATGCGCAGCCCGAACCTGTGCGCAGCCAAGGCAGTCACGTCGCTCCTACCAAAGAAGGTTTCCCACTCGTCTTCTGGCTTCTCTAGAGCGGCCTTCCAAACGCCAGCAGCGACTTCGCCCTTTACGTAGAGCTTGGGGCCAACCGGCAGCATCAGATCAGTGTTCAATAGCTCGCCGACGCTTACGCCCAGTTCTTCGGCTAGCCGGAACAACTGTTCGAACTTGGGCTCTCGATTGCCTGATTCCCATCTCTGTATGGTCGCCTGAGCAACGCCCATCCGTTCGCCAAGATCGTCCTGCGAGAGGCCCGCGCGTTTTCTCAGCACGGCTAATCTATCAAGGTATCCCATTGGTATATTCTGCACGAAGTCGCGTTCGCGCGTTATATCCAATTTGGTATTGCCTTCTAATACCGTTTCGGTATATTGCGGGACCATGGCAAGCTATTCCGAAGCCTTGGACGCATATCTCGGGGGTCGTTCCCTGACTGATGGCGAGTTCGCTGAGCGCATTGATCGCTCGCAACCGACTGTTTGGAGATACCGAAAGGGCAAGCGCTTCCCAAGCGCCGACATGGCGCGCCTGATTGAGAGCGCGACCGATGGCCAAGTGCCTTTCGCGGTTTGGGAGCTTGAGTTCCGCACACGCAATGGGTTGGTCTCATGATCGACTACCCCGACCCTGACGGCCATGACCGTGGAGCTTGGGCAAACGCCCTCCTCTACTCCGTCAATATCCAAATTCTCGAGAACGCGAGCGGCAACCACCCCGATGGGTTGGCACTCTCCGACGCGCTCTCTGTTCCTTTCAACCATGACCAATTTGATACAGAAAACGAGGGCCACAATCATGGCGGCTAATCTGGCTGCGCAGCAAACTGCTGCCAAATGTTTCGCAAATGTTCTCCGAAAGTATGAGTTCGAGGGCGGCAATCCGCACGAACTTGCAAGCTCGGTAGGCCAAGAGCTTCGCGACCTTCGCCGGTGGGCTGATGGCACAACCATGCCTTCCCACGTTGGCTTTCAATTGCTGGCTGCCCTTCCCCGCCACCTGGCCGACGAGCTGATCGGCGCAACGGGCCTTCGCTTGGTTGAGGTTGAATGCAGCGAGAGCGTCAACGCCCTCATGCTTGCCTCTAGGTCTAGCGCTTTCGCCAGCGACATTACCGAGCGCCATGCGGACGGCGTCTTTTGCCACAAAGACAAACGTGCTGCTGCTGAAAACGCCCGCAGGCAAATCGCAGAGCTTCAAGCCTTCGTTGAATCAGTGGAGGCGTAGATGAGCGATATTGCGACCGACACTAGAATAGACCGGGAGGAATCCCGCTGGAACCAGAACATGCGTTCAGGTAGCAGGGATTTGCTAGCCGCTCTGGTTCGTGAACACGATGTAACGCCAACCCCGACGGCAAAGCAGCCCATAACGGCTGACCAAGTAAGGGAGCGGTTTGGGGGGGCGGGTGGCATCCTATCGGGCACAGAGGAATCGCGCCGGATATTGGACCTGGTATCTGCCGCATTCAATATCCCGGTTGATGACATTTGCGGTGATGGGCGTTTCGAGGAGCATATTGTCGCACGGGCGTTGACCGCCGTTCTACTGAGCGAGCTAAACCCGGAGTTTTACACCTCCCCGAGGATTGGGCGCATCATCAATCGCGACCATAGCTCGGTGTACAACGCAATCGCCAAGTTCCCGAGTTACTGCGAGAAGCACCCCGTCCTTCGCGATGTCTATCTGATGCTCGGGGGTTGCGATGCTGGTTAGCCTCACCTTCCCCCACAAATACCTTTGGCCGAACACGAGACCGCGCGCTCATGCCGCCCACAGGCGTGAGGCAAGGAAGCACCGGAAATGGGCTGCTCTGGCCACACGGGAGGCCATGCAAGGCGAGACCAGCTTCAACGCTGGTGATGGCCCCTATCCGATCAAGATCATCGTCTACGGCAAGCAGAGAGGCCCCCTGCCCGACAAAGACAATTGCATAGCGGCGGCCAAGTCGTCGCTTGACGGCATTGCCGATGCTTTGGGGGTGAACGACCGGCACTTTGAAGCGCCTACCGTTGAGTTTGCCGAGGCCCGCGAAAGCCGATTTGTGGTCGAGGTGCTGGGTTGAGCCTTTCTCCTGCCATCCTTGACGCCATGGTGAAGGCGGGTTGCTCTGCCGAGCAGATAGCCGCTGCGGTTAAGGCGGGCCTGGCCGAGGATGAAGCGCGAGCAGAGGCTAAACGGGAACAGGCCAGAGAGCGCAAGCGTCGCCAACGGTCACGCAATGTCACGCAATGTCACGCGGACAATGAGGGGCAGCGCGTGACGGACGGGGGCAATGAGGACGCCCCCCTCCCCCTTTCCCCCAATGATAATAATTCTAACCCCCATACCCCCGCCCCCGAAACACAAACACCCGCGCGCGTAAGGGGTGAGGATTTTCCCATGCCTGATTTCTGTGAGGATCCGCAGCTTTGGCGGGACTTCAAGGCAAATCGCAAGGCGAAGCGACTCCCGAACACACCCTCGGCCCATGCCAAGCTCCTGAGGGACATTCACAAACTGGCAGACGACGAATGGCCGCCTGGCAAGCTGTTCGCTGAGATTGTGGCCCGTGGCTGGGCCGCCGCCCACGACCCCCGACCAAGCAAGAGCCCCGCAAATGACCGACAAGACACCAGCACCGCAAGTACAGCCGACAGGGTCCGCGCCAATCTCGGCCGACCCCATCGCTGAGCTGTCCGCTTGCCTAGCCTTAGTTCGTCCGGTCACCATGAGTGAAAGCGCCGCGGAAGAATGGCTGACAGTGGCGGTTTCAGAGCTTGCAGAGTTTGCAGCCCTTCGCCCTGAGAGGTTCCTATCGGGCTGCAAGAAAGCGCGCCGTGAATGCACACACTACGGGCAGATTGTGCCGACCGTGCTCCTCAAGGAATTCTACGAATGGGAGCGGCAGGACGGCTCGCACCGCAGGGGCTTGGCCGCACTGTGCAGCAAAGCACCAGAACACCAACAGATCAGCAACAACAGCAACGTCACCCGCCTCATCACCGATGCAGCAAAGGGGTGTCGCGCATGATTGAGCCCATCCCCGCCCCTGGTTTCCGTTTCATATCCGGCAAGCGCAATCCTCCTGCTGGCGAGAATGGGAAGTATTGGGTCCAGCTCCGCAATGGCTGGGTTGATCGCATGGGGCCCTGGCCGGTTGCCAAGACTCGCTGGAAGTGGGGCCCGCGCCATGACGATTTCGACGTAATTGCAGTGAGGGCAGCATGACAGATCCCGTCATCATAGGCGATGCAACGCTGTACTGCGGTGATTGCTTGGGGCTTGCGCTTCCGCAGGTCGAGCATCTGATGACCGACCCGCCCTATGAGAAGATCTTGCATGACAGCAAGAACAGCCTCCAAGGGCGCAAGCATCGCAATGACGGGGTGGCGGAGCTGAAGGGGCTCGACTTCGCGCCGATTGACGAAATCAGGGAGCAGGTTGTCGAGCTGGGCAATCTAGCTTCAGGTTGGTTCGTCGCCTTTTGCACGTCCGAGGGTGTGTGGCCATGGGCGCAAGCAATCAACTCGTCCCCGCTCAAGTACAAGCGGGCCTGCGTCTGGATTAAACCGGACTCCGCCCCGCAATTGAATGGCCAGGGACCAGCACAAGGCGCTGAGCATTTTGTCTGTGCATGGGCTGGCAAGGGACACGCAAAGTGGAACGCAGGCGGCAAGCGCGGAGTTTACACGCACTGCGTAAATGGGCCGAACCGACACGGCGAGCACCCGACCGAAAAGCCCGTCGAGCTAATGGCGGAGATAATCGCAGATTTCACCAATCCCGGCGACACCATTCTCGACCCGTTCATGGGGTCGGGCACGACCGGAATCGCGGCGCTGAAGCTCGGCAGGAAGTTTGTCGGGGTCGAAAAGAGCGAGCGGTATTTTGAGCTGGCATGCGACCGCCTCAGGGCAAGCCTGTCCGGCGCGTCTGGTTTCAAGCGCCAACTTGCTGACGAGCGCCAGATCGAAATCTTCGGGAGCGCAGCATGACCAAACAAGACATACGCAACCTACTGGCAGACAACCTTCTCCACGATAACCGGGAGTTCCTGCGTCAGATCCGAGAAGGCGAGCAAGATGACGGCCCATACGTCCAGGCAGGAATGATGGTGCTGGAACACATCTTAGCAAACTACGTCCTAGCCCAGCCAAGCGGACAGGTGAGCGATGAGTAAGCTGAAGCCCTTTGCGATTGAGTACCGCCACGGCGGGAAGACCTACCAGATTGAGGTTTACGCCGAGAGCTTTGACGACGCAAGCGATCGGATGCGCTCGGCCTACTTCAACGGACAACCGCTTCAGCGGGTGTTGAGCGTGGGAGTTTGATGCGCACTCAAGAGCAAATCATAGACGACTGCGAAGCGCGAATGCGCGAGCTTGAAGCGGAGGCCAAGAGTTCCCGCATCGCTCGGCCTTGTGAGACCTGCCGCTTTATGAGGCTCCGGTGGCGATATTTGAAGCAGGGTCCGACCTGTCACGAGCCCCTGGTCGTTGGCTTTGGCGAGCCGGTCTTGATGGGTTGGCGAGAGAGGGCCGAGAGGTATGTCCACCCCTGCGGTCCTGAGAAAGCTCTTTGGCAACCTAAGCAACCCCCATGGCGGCGGCTTCTCAACTGGCTCTTAGGAGAATAACCAATGGCAGACACTCTCGACCTTGGTAGTTGGTGCATCTTGCGCATGGCTAGCCGTGACACCCTTCCTGTTGCGAAAGCACTTGAACAAATGGGGTACATGGTATGGACGCCTTGCGAAGAGCGCGTTCGCAGGATGCCCCGGACTCGTAAGAAGTTTGTCGAGAGGCTGGCAATCATGCCCTCCTACGTGTTTGCGCCTGCTGGTCGCCTGGAAGACCTGCTGAGCCTATCGGTCGTGCCGACCTTCAATTGCCCGAGCTTCACGGTGTTCAAGTACGGTGATGGTTTCCCGCTTATCTCAGATAGCGAGCTTGACGCGTTGCGATCTGAGGAGAGCCACCGCAGAGAGCGATTTGAGCGCCAGAGGGCGAAGAAACGCAAAGCCCCGACATTCGAGCGAGGGCTGGTCGTTCCCCTTATGGAGCCTGGCTTTGAGGGCTTGTCCGGCAAGGTTGTCGAGACACAAGGTGGATATACGCTGATTGAGATTCCCGGCTTCCCGCAGCCGATCAAAATTAGTTCTTTACTTTTGGAAAAAGGTGTGCTAGCGAGCGAAGTCATAGATTCAGGCGCTAAAGCCGCGTGAGATAAGGCTGGTTTCGAACCCCCTCACCAACGTTAGCGTAGGCGCATCCACTCCGGTGGGTGTGCTGCTGCATTTCCAGAGGAAGGCGGGTCGCTCCCGTCGAACGGACGCAAGGGTTCACCGTATGGGGGCTCGCAATCGGGATAGCGTCGCTAAAGAAACCCGATCAGAGTTTATGCGCGACGGGTTGGTCGACGCGAGCCTTTCCCGCTCCCAGTTTGCGGGTGTTGGAATACAGGTGCGTGGCTCGGGGCTAATCGGGCTTACTTGCAAGGCGCACGCCAACACATAGCAAGGTCGCGGACTGATCCCCGCAATGGCCTGCCCGCAAAACAGTTTGGGGCTGTCTGCTGTGCCCGACAGTTTACCGGAGATAGGCACCGGCCCCTTAGAACTGCCCTTCGGGGCTCCCCTCGCCAGCACCCAGCGAACCTATACGGAAAGCTAAGATAGCAAGAGCGCAGGTTGATGCTGCGCGAGGGGTCAAGAATTGCGGGGCGAGCGAAAGACCGCAAGACCCGACCGGAACGGGAGTTCACCACCCTCGGCAGACGGCGCCCAAACCAGGGGAACGCGGCGCAACCGCTGAAAGCTAGACCCGTGGGGAGAGCGCTGGCTCTCTTAAACGTATTCCGGCCCGCAACCGACAAACGGAGACCAAGCCAATGCCAAACCTCAAAGAGCTATGGGCCAAACACGAGCTACACGTTTACATCGCTGCTGCGGCATATGTGGCGGGTCTTCTCACCACGGCTTTGTTGTGAGCAACAAGGACGTGAACTGATGGCTGAAGGTTGGGGTGGCGACTAATGGGCCGCGCAAGACGGAAGGGGTGTAATGACTGCTGAGCAATTCCTGTACTGGCTCCAAGGCTACGCCGAGATTGCCGGAGAAGCACCAAGCGCAGAGCAATGGACGGTTATCAAGGACCACCTGCAGCTTGCCTTTGTGAAGCAGACGCCAGAGCGGCTTACGGGTCCGCCCGTTCAGATAGATTGGCAGCGCGCCACGCCAGCGGGCACCGCCACCGAGATAGTCTGCTGACTAATGCACCACGCAAGCGAATACCTGAGCGACTTCGCTACAGGCTGCGCAATCGGAGCGCTTTCGGGTGTTTGGATTGTCGCTGTTACTTGGATCTAGGGCTACTCGAAGCAGTTTCGCCAACGAACGCCCACAATCGTCCCTGACCGCCTAACCTCGATCCTGCTGCCCTCGCCTTCAGGCCGCACAGTAAAAACCATGGCCCCGGCAGGTGCACGAACGCTGACAATCTGAGATCCGTCATCACGCTCAAGCGGGGCAACCCGATTGCGGTCGGCCAGGCAGAACACGGCTTCGGTTTGGCTAAGGTCGCTTTGGATGACCTCTCGAGGGGCCTCACTCAAGGTTTGTTGAGTAGAGGAACAACCGGCGAGAAGAAAAAACATCGGAATAAGGTGGCGCATAACCCCCTCTAATCAAACAAACCGAAATCAATCAAAGGAAATCAAACAATGGCCAGGGGCGGAAAGCGGCCCGGAGCGGGAAGAAAACCCGGTGCGGCCACCAAAAAGACACGGGAGATTGCAGACAAGGCGGCATCGCAGGGCATCACCCCGATTGAGTACTTACTCCAGGTTATGCGGGACGGGACCCTAGAGCGCGCCGACCGTGTTGAGGCTGCTAAAGCAGCGGCCCCCTACGTGCACCCTCGGCTTAATGCAGTGGATCACCAATCAAGTGATGGCAGCATGTCTGAAAGGCCCACGGTGATTAAGCTTGTGGCTCCCAACCTAGACGATGGAGACTGAGCTTCAGCTACCACCCAAGATAATCGAGAACTTCGCTCAACCAGCGCGACACAGGGTTTTCGATGGCGGGCGGGGATCCGCGAAGACTCGCAGCCTTGCGCTGATGACGGCGGTCTATGGGTATCAATTAGCAGAGGCCCAGCGTGAAGGCGTCATTCTGGCTTCTCGGGAACACCTAAACTCGCTGGACGAAAGTTCACTAGAGGAAATCAAGGCGGCCATCCGATCAGTCACTTGGCTAAGCGATTACTACGAGATCGGCGAGAAATACGTTCGGACGAAAAACCGGAGGGTTTCTTACGCATTCGCGGGCTTGCGGCATAACCTGGACAGCATCAAATCGAAGGCCCGCATTCTTCTCAATTGGACGGATGAAGCCGAAAGCGTTTCAGAGGCCGCTTGGCGCAAGCTTATTCCGACCATCCGTGAGGAAGGCTCAGAGAATTGGGTAAGCTACAACCCTGAGAGCCCCGAGAGCGCAACACACAGGCGGTTCATTGAGAATCCGCCGTCACAATGCGTTCGGACAACGATTAACTGGCGTGACAACCCCTGGTTTCCAGATGTTCTCAACCAGGAGCGCCTGGACGACAAAAGGCTACGAGCTGACACTTACGAGCACGTTTGGGAGGGGGCGTTTCTCACCCTCACTGAGGCCCAAGTGTTTTCTGGCAAGTTTGAGGTCGAGGAGTTTGAGCCAGAGAGCCATTGGGATGGCCCATACTACGGCACAGACTTTGGGTTTCGGCCCGATCCCCTGGCTTCTGTGGAGGTCTATGTCCACGCAAGCAGGATTTGGATACGCAGAGAAGCTTACAAAACCGGCATTGAGATTGATGCGACCGCGCGATTTGTGAAGCAGCGGTTGCCGGGAATCGAAAACTACACGTCCCGCGCTGATAGCGCTGAGCCCAAGACGATAAGCTACTTATCTCGCAATGGCCTCCCTCGCATTGAGGCGGTCAAAAAGTGGCCGAACAGCGTCATGGAAGGCGTTCGCCACATGCGGGGCTACGAGAAGATTGTCATTCACCCTGATTGTGAAGGTACGGCCCGCGAGTTTCGTTTGTACTCGCACAAAACCGACAGGCTGACGGGCGACATTCTGCCCGACATCATAGACGCCAATAACCACGCGATTGACGCAATTAGATACGCGCTCGCGCCGCTGATTAAGGCGCACGGCAAGTCCAAAACAAAGGCGGTGGCTTTCTGATGGGAATGATCAAAACATTTCACCCATCGCTTACGCCACAGCGGCGTGAAGAATGGGTGCTGATGCGCGACTGCATGGACGGAGAAGGCCATGTGAAGGCCGCGCAGGCGAAGTACCTGCCAATGCCGACAGGCTTTGCAACTGCTGCTGATGGAGGCACTGCGCTCTATGCAGCCTACCTGGCGCGGGCTCAGTTCCCTGAACTTCTGGCCCCTTCAGTGGGGGCGATGATTGGGGTTATTCACGGCCAAGAAATTGAGATTCAAGTCCCATCGGCCATGGAATACCTTTGGGAAGACGCGGACGGCATGGGCTTGCCGCTCGAGGCGCTTCATCGGCGTATCACCCGAGAGCTGCTGGTAATTGGCGGCTACTCAATCTTGGTGGACATGGACACCGATGGGGGCGATCCCTGGCTAGCTGGTTACAGCCGGGACACATTGATCAATTGGGACACCGATTGGTTCGTGCTCGATGAAACGAGCATGGTGCGCAAGGGCTTCATTTGGGAGCAAATCGAAAAATACCGCCTCCTAACGCTAGATGACCTCGCCTACGCACAGACTGTCTATGGCGGTGAGAACGACGAGGGCGAAGAAATTGAGGTGCGTGGCCGAGGCGGCGCAAAGCTGGAGCGAATACCCTTTGCTGTAGCAAACGCTATGGATCTTAGCCCCAAGGTTGAGGCACCGCCACTTATTGGCGTGGCAAACCGGGCAATGGCGATCTATCGCAAATCTGCCGATCAGGAACAGTCGCTCTATATGGGGGCCAACCCAACGCTGGTGGCCATCAACGGCGATGCACCAGAATCGGTTGGCGCTGGCGTAGTTCACGAAATGCGCGGGGCTGAAGGCCTCAATCCTGACCTAAAGTATGTCGAGGCTTCAAATTCGGGCATCAAGGAGCGCCGCGAGGAAATGCGGGCCGACCGCGAAGCAGCGGTGATGGCCGGGGCAAGGCTATTTGAGCAAACCGCAGCAGGGGCGGAAAGCGGAGAGGCAAAGCGCCTCCGATATGCGTCTGAAACTGCGACCCTGACAAGCATCGCTCAAAGCTCATGCCTACTGCTTGAGAAATCGCTCAAGAATGTCGCGATGATAATTGGTGTAAACGAAGACGAGGTTGTGGTTACGCCTCCTGCGGACCTCATGGACCGCACAATGTCTCCGCAAGATTTTGCGGCGCTCTTTGGCGTTTACGCTCAGGGCGGAATGTCTTGGGAGACCTTCTTTGCGAACGGCCAACGCGGCGGGATTTTCTCGACCGAGGCCTCTGCAGAAGACGAGCAAAAGCTTTTGGACGGCATCGCCTCAGATGAGGACGTTGCCTGACACTTCGCCCGATGGGCACCCCTAAAACAAGGAACTTAGGCCGATGGCTCTTAAGACCGTTATTGAAACCACTGAAGGCCTCGATGAGGCTCTGAAACCACTCTACGAAGAGGTAGAGGGCAAGTTCATCCTTCAAGTTGAAGACGTGGACGCCCACCCCGATGTCGCCAATCTGAAAAGCGCATACGAGCGGGTGAAGGCTGACCGTGAAACGGTCAAAACCGACCGTGACAAGTTCAAAGCGCTTTCTGAATCCATCCCTACAGATTTTGACCCTGAGAAATGGGACAAGCTGAAGGACGGCAAGGCAGATGAAGCCGCGCTGGTTAGCCTCCGCCAGGAGCTCGAAGCAGAGCGCGATGATTGGAAGGCTAAAGCTGAGCAAGCCTCTCAAAAGGCTCTCAGGAACGCCCTAGACCGCGACCTGACAGACGCATTGGCTGAGGCTGGTGTGACCAACTCCAGCTTCGCCAAAGCGGCTCGAGTGTTGCTGTCTGATGACGTCAAAGTCTCAGATGAGGGCAAGCCGTTCGTAGAAACAGACATGGGGCCTGTGCCCTTGACCGAACACGTAAAGCGTTGGGCGGCCAAGGATGGCAAGGACTTCGTCACCGCCCCCAAAGGTGGCGGCGGAAAAGGTGGTTCCGGTGGCGGTGAAAAAACCGACCCCCTCTTGGCGAAGGTCCCCGCATTGGCGGACCTTCCGGAAAAATAAGGAACAAATTCAATGTCACTTTCGCAAATGCAAGTCTTCAATGACTACATTATGCCTGCGACCATCGTGTCGCTTGACCAGCAGATCCAGGCCTTCAATGCAGCCTCCGGTGGCGCACTTGTGCTCTCCACAGAAGGCATGACTGGCGACTTCCTGCGTGAGAGCTTCTTTGCCTCTCTGGCAGCCGCTCGCCGCCGCGTTGACCGCTATGCGTCAAACAGCTCTGTAAGCGCGACTGACCTGACCGAGCTGAAGGGCTCCAAGGTCAAGGTTGCTGGTGGCTTCGGTCCGGTTCGCTACGAACCTTCACAGATGACTTGGCTTCAACGCCCGACCCAACAGGGCGTGGCTGCGGCTTCGACCGCATTTGCCGAGCTTCTTCTGCAAGACCAACTCAATACTGCGATCGCCTGCGTCCTCGCTGCAATCGAGAACAACAGCGCCGTGACCAACGATGTGTCAGGTTCTGCTGGCATGACCTATGGCGCAATCAACGGGGCACACGCCAAGTTTGGTGACGCCTCGGGTCAGATCATCACCAATGTCATGACAGGCACTGTTGCGCACAAGCTGGTTGGCGACAATCTGACCAACACCGCGCGGCTGTTCGATGCGGGTAACGTTAACGTGGTCGACATTCTCGGCAAGCGCGTGGTCGTAACGGATGCTCCGGCGCTCTATGAGTCGGGCTCGCCCAACAAGTCCAAGGTTCTTGGCCTGGTGAATGGTGCTGTTCAGATCGAAGGCGCAAGCGACATCATCTCGAATGTCGAAACGACCAACGGCAATGAGCGCATCGAAACCACCATGCAGGTGGATTACACGTTCACGGTTGGAATGAAAGGCTACGGTTGGGATGAAACCAACGGCGGCAAGTCGCCAACCGATGCTGAGCTGGCAACCGGCTCGAATTGGGGCAAGTACGCTCAGTTCGACAAGATGACCGCTGGCGTTATCGCTGTGGCAGACGCGGATCTGTAAGCGATGCTGGGCCCGCTAGAAACCGCACCCGGCCAGGGTGCTGTGGCCGTTACCCCGAGTGACACTACGAAACTTTCGTTTGTCGCTCGGGGGCTCTGGATCGGGGGAGCAGGGGATGTCTCTGCCCTCCATCCGGATGGGTCCGAAGTCACTTACGTTGGCGTTTCCGGCTTGCTGCCGGTTTGCGTGAGCCGCGTAAACGCAACTGGAACGACCGCCACGAGCATCATTGCGGTCAAATAGGTTGCCATGAAAATCCACTATGAACCGCACCCCGTTTCTGCCGAGCGCA
The DNA here is from genome assembly GCA_965249945.1 of Erythrobacter sp. Classification (GTDB taxonomy): domain Bacteria; phylum Pseudomonadota; class Alphaproteobacteria; order Sphingomonadales; family Sphingomonadaceae; genus Erythrobacter. The sequence goes on from OZ252258.1 coordinate 2,203,609, forward strand.
AGGCAGAGCTTGTCGCCCAAGGCTACAAGATTATCGACGTTCGGTTCAAACCGCAGGAGCCTGAGGAATGGCCCTCACCATCGAAGACGGAACCGGAGTCACGGGGGCTGATAGTTTCATCACAGAGGCGGAATTCGACACCACTCAGGTGGATTATTACGGCTCTGCGCTCACTGGCGACACTGCTGCAAAAGAAGCTGCCATTAGGCGGGCCTTCCTCTTTATGCGGTCGCTTCAATGGCTGGAAAGCAGCGACCACCCAACGTTTGACGGAACGATTCCGGACGACATCAAGGTGGCTCAAGGGCTCTTTGCGCGAGAAGAGCTGTCAACTCCGGGGGCTCTGGCTCCGTCTGTGGTTGCGGGTCAGCAGAAAATCCTGACAGGGGTTGGCGATCTGACCTGGACTCCTACGGGCTCGTCTGGCGTGGACTCGCAACGAACAACGGTGACATTGGCGATGGATATGCTAAAGAGCTATCTCAGTGGAACCGGACAAACAAAATTCCTCGAACGTGGGTAAGGTCACAGCGCTACACGGTGGCGAAGTAAATGGCCTTAAGCCCAACGAAGGCGCTATTGAGGAAGCGCGCAAGCTCCTCGAAATGGCTGAATCCGGCGAGGTCACAGGGTTTGTGGTTGCCAAGCTCCATAGCGATAATCTGGCGTCCTACACCATTGCGGGAATGGCAGGCCCCTATTCAGTCTTGGGAGCACTTGACATGGCAAAGAGCGACCTGATTGACCTGATGAAGGATCAGTATGAATGAGCGGCGCATCTATTGCGGCTGAAGTCGCTGATGCACTTGTCAGCCTTGCTGATGAGTTAGGAACGGGCTCGTTTGCGATCACCCTTACGCGCCCCGGTGCTCAGGCAACCCCTTGGGCGACTGCTGGCACTGACACACAATACGATTTGACCGGACTGGTGCAGGATTACCCGCAGTCAATGATCGACGGCACGTTGATCCGATCTGGTGATAGGCGAGTGATGGTAGCCGCTACCGGAGAGAAGCCGCTCACCACCGATCGGTTGAGCATCTGCGGGAATGACTATCAAATTATCTCGATTGGCGAGAAAGATCCGCAAGGGGTGGCGCTCTACTATGAGGTTCAAGTGAGGGCTTAGCTATGGCCAACCGCCGCCGCTTAAAAAACAGAATTGCGGCGCTCCTCGCACAATACGATAGGCAGATTGAGCAAGCCTTTCTTGAGGCCGTTCGCGACAAAGCAAACAGCATCAACCTGAGGGATTTGGCGGACGCAATCGAGGCTCGAGACATAAATCGGGCTCTCAGGATAGCAGGCCTCACACGTTCGGATCTGTTCCCGTTCGATACCCGGATTAACGCGGCCTATGTGGCGGGCGGGCAATCAGTCCCCGAGTCTGCGCCCTCCTTTGCGGCGTCATTCGGTTTTGACGGCAGAGCGGACAGAGCCCAAGCATGGGCAAGCGAGCATGTAGGCGGACTGGTAACGGGTATCGTTGAAGAGCAGCGCCAATTGCTGGCAAATATTATTCAGGGGCAAATCGCAAGCGGTGAGGCACCTCGTAGCGCAGCAATACGCATTGCGGGCCGTATTCAAGGGAATGCGCGCCAAGGCGGCATTATCGGGCTCAGCCGGGCCCAGGCTGGCTACCTCGAAAATGCCCGAAGAGAGTTGGAAGAACTGAGCCCGTCCTATTTCGAGCGGAAGCTCAGAGACCGGCGCTTCGATGGATTGGTTCGCAAAGCCATGCGGGATGGGAAGCCGCTCGCCAAAGTGGACGTTGATCGCATTTCAGCGCGTTATTCAGATCGGATGCTCAAGCATAGGGCAGACACCATAGCGAGAACCGAAAGCATCACAGCTTTTAGGGCGGGGCGGCGCGAGGCAATTGAGCAAGCCATTGAGGCGGGCGCTATCAATCCGGCCCGTCTCCGCAGGGTTTGGAACGCAACTTTAGACAGCCGGACCCGTGAGGATCATTCGCGAGTCCATGGCCAAGCTGTAGATGGAATGGGGGAGCCGTTTGTCATGCCTGATGGCTCACGCCTTCTCTACCCTGGCGACAACTCGCTAGGCGCATCGGCAGATCAAACGATTAACTGCCGCTGCTATGACGAGTATGTGGTGGATTGGCTCAGGCCGTAAACGAGCGAAAGCGCCGTCAAAAGCGCGAATACAACTCTATGCGTTCCTGCTCGGCTCTGATTTCGGCGGCTGTTGAGGCGATCATACCGGCTAAGACAAGGGCAAGAAGCCAGCCGGCGATTACCCAGGCAACGCGTATGTCTGGTTTGTTCTCATCTTCTGGCTTTGCGTAGAAGCCAAAGTGCGTGGCCTGCAGGGCCAGGATGCCACACAGGGCATATCCGATTAACTCAAGCATGCTCGCGCTAATACATAAATGTCGCTTCCCCTCCAAGCCCACTGGTTCTGGCTGACAGTGCCAGTTCGGCTTCGTGGGACCTTGGGGCCGCTTTCCGGAGCAACGACATGTCGAACAACAAGCGCTTTGTCGCAGACGTTGAAGCGTTTGCAGACAAGACCGCAGATCAAATGCTTCGGGTGGCGAAGCAGTCAATTCAAGACACCGTAAGGATTGCCCAAACGACCGTCGCGGACGGCGGTGACATGCCGGTCGACACTGGCTTTCTCCGTAACAGCCTTGTGACGGAGGGTGTTGGCAAGGGCGCGAACAGTTACGTTCTCGGAATCTCCACCCTCAAGCTTGGCGATCCATTCACAGTGGCCTGGACAGCCGAATACGCCATTCCTCGCCACTACATGGTCGGGGTTGGCCAAGGCGGCGGATTGTGGCGCGACAAGGCCGCTCAACAATGGAGCCGGACTGTCGACCTTAACGCAAGGCTGGTTCAATGACGTTTGACGAGATCGAAACAGCCGTAGGTCAGCGCCTAGCGGCCATGACCGATGTGCCGGATATCGCTTGGCCCAACCGGGCTTTCGACCCTGGCGAAAAATACATTGAGTTTCGCCACTCACCGACGAGCCGCCCCGATGATGTGCTTACTGGCGGATATGAGTTTCAAACGGGCATTTTCCTGCTGACCGCTGTGACCAAGGCTGGTGAATACAGCGGCGAAGCAAACGGAATTGCCCAAGATATTGCCGATCACTTTCCAAAGGCCCTGCGGTTGACTGCTGGTGATGGGGAGGTGGTCATTACTGCACCGCCCTCACCCGCAACCCCGTTTCAGGACGGGGCTTATTGGCGGCAGCCCGTGCGGGTTTTCTACATAACGGAGTGACGAGACATGCGCGTCAGGATGACGAACCCCCGCTTCAAGGGGGATGCAAACGTATTGCCGGACGATGTGCCGGTTTGGGAAGCTGCCGGATGGGTGGCTGAGAAATCTAGCGAAGAACCAATCACCGAAGAGGAACTTGAAGAATGACCGGCTCAAACATCGGTAAGACTATCTACATCGCCACAGCGGCCCCCGCCACCAATGACACCACTGGATTTGAGGCGCTTTCGTGGACCAAGATCAATGGCGTCCAAACGCTTCCGCAGTTTGGCGTATCGCACAGCAACATTGACGTGCCTGACCTGCAAACTGGCGTCACCAGCGGACTTAAGGGTGCTGCTTCCGGCAACGACACGACCATGACATTCCGGGACGTCGCCAGCGATACTGGTCAAGGCTCAGTCCTGACGGAATCAGAGGACGCAGCAGGTATTGTGTCCCTCAAGATCGGCAAGGGCTCAGGTGCAGCACAAGCCCTACAGACCGGTGACGCGGTTGAGTACGCTCAAGGCTACCTGCACGGCTACACCAAGATCGAAGGCACTGACACGACCCACGAGGGCTTCAGTGTCAACTTCAAGCAAAACGACTTTGCGGTCACGGGTACGGAGCCTGCCTAATGGACTTCGCGGAGCTTGATCTCAAAACCGCATCTGAGCGGGGCTCTTGGGTTCATCTGCAATACGAGGATGAGCTTCTTTTCCTCGACAGCGATGCCAAGAGCCCCAAGAAGCCCTGCAGGGTCAAAGTCCGTGGCATAGGCTCACAGTCGGTTATGGACGCCTTCAAAAAGGTAGAGCGCCTTCAGACCCTCCAAAGCCAGAAACTGACCCGAACCAAACCTGCCGCGATGGATCAGGTCTTGGCCGGGTTTCAGGAGCAAATCGAGCAAGCTGGCGCGGAGCTGATACTTGCTGCCGTCTGTGAATGGGAAAACATTCATTGGGGCGGCAAGGAGCTTCCATTCGAGGAAGAAAATGTGCTCAAGATTTGCGGTCCCGGCACCCTGTTCATCAAGCAGGTGCAAGACGCCATTTCTGAGAGCGAGCGCCTTTTTACGAAGCCCGACAGCGCCTGATCACCTTCGCAGCGCAGGTCGGGTGGTTAAACGCCGTCCCCGAAGGCCAGCAAGAAACCAGAGCTGAACTGCATGGGCATGAGCTTCCGGAGCTGCCCGCCTCGGAGCGCCTTGCGGAGGTTTGGAGAGACCTCGGGCCCGGTGTCCAGGATTGGACGCAGATCCGGGCATTCGATGCGATGGTTGGGGTGAGTTTGGCACACAGCGAGGCTCAGTGCCTGGCTGACATGTCCAGGGCGTTCCTCACCGAGTTGCAAGAAAACGGCCCCCTAAGGACCTCTCCCATGGAGCGTTATGGATGACAGATTTTGCACGTCTAGTCCTGACCGCTGATACCGGCGGATTGCGTCGCGGTAAGGGCGAACTCACGGACCTGAAGAACGAGGCTGGTCGCACCGCTCGGGGCGTTGACCGCTCTTCGGCGTCTATGGCTGGATCGTTCAAGAAGCTTGCGGCTGCGGCAGCGGCAACAGGCATTGGATTTGCTCTGGCTCAGTTCGGGCGGTCATCGGCTCAGGCTGCGATTGACGCAGAGGAAATGGAAAGCGCTTTTGACGTAGTCTTTGGGAATATGTCCGAAGATGTGCGCGAATGGGCACGCGTGACTGGTGACGCCTTGGGTAGGTCAACCCAAGAAATGCAGCGCGGTGCTCTTGCATTTCAGGAGCTTTTCGGACGCGCCCTGGCCCCAGCGCAGGCAGCCGAGCTTTCGAAAGAGTTTGCCCTCCTCACGCAAGACCTTGCCAGCTTTAAGAATCTGTCAAACGAGGTCGCTCAGCAAAAACTCTTCTCCGGCCTTGTTGGCGAGGCGGAGCCATTGCGCGCCGTTGGTGTGTTTCTCAACGAGGCGGCTGTAAAAGCTAAGGCGACTGAATTGGGATTGGTGGGCGTCAACAATGCGCTGACCGATCAGGAGAAGATTGTCGCTCGGGCCGCCCTGATCCAAGAACAACTTGCCCAGGCGTCTGGTGATGTAGAGCGCACTAGCGATAGCGCCGCGAACCAGATCAAAGAATACGAAGGGGCTGTTGAGGAGCTTCAGATCGCGATTGGTCAGAAGCTTCTCCCTACCCTTGCTCCATTCATTGCTGGAACGGCTGACGTGACCGCCGAGGCAGCAAGGGCGGCTGAACAGTTCAATGTCACACAAAGCGGCCTGCGGCAGCTGATGGGCTACGTCGCTACTGCGGTGGGCGGTTGGGTGGCTTATCGGGTTGCTTTGTACGCCTCTAGCGCCGCAACAACCTTTTTGTCATCAAGGCTAGCCCTGCATGCCGCTGCTGTTGGCGCTGCAACGGGCCAGATCGGGCTACTCACCAGCGCCCAGATTGCCGCCACAACGGCGTCGCGCGCCCTTGCCACCGCTTTGCTTGCCAATCCTGCGACGACTGTAGCGGTAGGAATCGGCGTTCTCACTGCGGCCATGATTGGCCTTGGTGACGCTCAGAGGCGAGCGAAAGCTGAGACGGACGGCTTGATCGGCTCGTTGAGGGCGTTAGCGCAGGCGCGAGCAAGTGACTACGACCTAAGGCGCTTTGAGGTAGAGCGTCACCGTGACGCTCTGCAGTCCGAACTTACGAATGTAAGGGCTGAATTGGCCCGGATTCAGGACAATCCATTCCTTAGTCAAACCTCAGGCGCGTCAGGTAGGATTAAGGCTCTAGAGGCGCAGGCCCGCGATCTGGCGTGGCAGGTCGTAGAGCTGAATGGCGAACTAGACGCATCGGACTACGCATTCAGGAAGGCCGAGAGTGCGGCTAGCTCAATGGTTCCGCCAGTGAATTCGGCGGCGGTCGGTGTTGGCAAGCTCACGGATGAACTAAAAAAGTCCGGCCCCGCAGCCAAGAGTGCTACCGAGCAGTATTCGGATCTGATTGAGGCGTTGTTCCCCGAGAACATAACGCGCCGCCAGGTTGCCATGCTCGACATGATCGACAAGTTCGCTGACCGCATTCCCAATGTTGAAAAGGCGAGGCGCAGAGCGCTCGGTATAGATGATGAGGCCGAGCTTTCGCCTTTTCTCAGCGGGCCACTTGCGGAAGTGGCGAAGGTCCAAGAGTCCTCAGGTATGCTCGGCAAGACACTTGAGGAGCTTGAGGAGAAGGCAAAGGATAAGACCGTCCGGATCGCGCGCAGCTTCGCAGATATGGCGACCAGTGCGCTCAGCTCTCTCCAAAGCCTGATTAACGGCATCAAAAGCGGAAACTTTCTTAGCATATTGTCCAGCGTGATTGGACTGCTTGGCCAGTTCAACTTCTTCGGCGATGAGCCAGGTGGCGGACTGCTATCATCATTCGGTCGGATTTTTGGCGGCTTCCGCGCGAATGGCGGGCCAGTGTCTGCCGGGAAAACCTACGTTGTCGGCGAGCGCGGCCCTGAGCTGTTCACGGCTCCCTCTGCGGGTCGAATTGTCGCAAATGACAACATTGGCGGCATGACGATTAACGTTGACGCTCGAGGCTCGAATGACCCCGAGGCTGTGCGTCGACAGGTCGAGCAGGGCATCCTTGAGGCAGCGCCCGCACTTGTTGCGGCATCCCAAGGCCAGACCATTCGCACCCTGAGAAGGCCGCGCCTTGGCGGAGCAATCCGATAATGGCTATTATAACCCTCCCTAGCACACCGGGTCCCGCTCGGCTGAGCTGGCGGCTTGTCCAGCCCGATCAATTGAACCGCTCCGAATGGACCGGCGCACGGCAGGTCTTGGCCAGTGGCCGGGGCTGGTGGGAATGTGACTATGTATTGCCACCCGTTAAAGGCGACAACTTCAATCCATGGCGATCGTTCTTTGCTCAAATGAAGGGCAGAGTGAACACTTGCCAAGTTCCGGTAAGCCCGACTGCTCAGAGCTCTCTTTCCAATACGGTGCAAGTGAATGGCGCAAGCCAAACCGGGCGCACACTCGCGACCGATGGTTGGCCAGCCAACTCAACTCCGCTGACAGCGGGTCAATATGTGACCGTCAACGGCGAGCTGCTTATTCTGACGGCTGATGTGACCGCAAACGGCAGCGGCCAAGCCACGCTCAGCTTTGAGCCCGCCCTCAGGCGCCCTCCTGATGACAACGCTACGGTTGAGTACAAGAATCCCTATGCCGAAATGCACCTTACGGCGACGCCTGGTTACTCGGTAGATCCTGGCGACATCTACTCGACCAGCGCTGGCTTCAGCGAGGCGTTCTGATGGCGGTAGATGCAACAACCCAAGCTCAACTTGAGGGTCAAATTCTCAACTGGCGGGTGCTGTGCTGGGCTGACTTTGACGGAGACGTTCTGCGGGCCACGAGCGGAATCTATGACAAGACCGTGAGTAGTTCGGGCGATAGCGAGCTGGATGGAACCTACTTCAGCATCGACCACGAGCTAATCAATGTAGGCACCGTCACACAGCAGGAGGAAGGCACCGACACCGTCGCGATTAGCTTGAGCGGACTGGTCGTGAACAATGCGGGCTTTCTTGAAACAATCGGAGACCGCACCAAGTGGCAGGGCCGCACCGCTAGGCTGTGGTTCTATTGCGTCGATGCAAACGAAGCTCAGGTCGGTTCGATCATTCCCTATTACACGGGTTATATGGACGAGATTTCTATCTCGGGTAGTCCAGATAGCCAGACCGTCACCCTAACGATTGAGAATTACCTTGCAAGTATCGCTGGCGCTCAAGCGAAGACCTATCTGAGCCAAGACCAATTCGACTCTGGTGACACGAGCGCAGCGGCCTCGATTGCTGCTGCAAACGGTCTCGTCGAAGGCGTCATTAGTGGCTCTGGTGGTGGCGGTAGTGGCGGTGGGGGTGCTCCGGGTGGCGGCGGTGATAGGCCACCAAGGGAGACCGATCTTTGACGCGGCTCTCGTGCTGGGAGCAAAACCTAGCCGAGTACATTGCTGGCAAACGTGACGAGCCTTTCGCGTGGGGCGTCAACGATTGCTGCACGTTCTGCGCAGGGGCGGTTGAGGCGGTTACCGGCGTTGATCCCATGCCCGAGTTTCGGGGCCAATACGAGACAAGAAAAGGCAGCGCTGAAGCCCTTAGGAAAAACGGCCAAGGGACGCTGTTCAAAACCTTGAACGCCAAATTCAAACGAGTTCGCATCAGCCATGCGAAGCGCGGCGACCTTGTCTTTCACAAGTGCAATGTGGGTGTGGTTGCCGGTCGGTTTGCCTGGTTTGTGTCTGATATCGGACTGATCCGATTGCCCCTCTCAGATTGCACGAAGGCTTGGCGCAATGGGTAAGGTTGTAAAGGCGGTCGCTGGCGTTGCGCTTGTGGCCGCGTCATTCTTTGTACCTCCCGCAGGTTTGTTTGGCGTTGGCCTATTGACCAGCACCAGCTTGATCGCGACAGGGGCCGCACTCGCATTAAGCTCGTTCGCACCAACGCCCAGGCTGCCAGAGACACAGCTTGCACGACTAAACGTCCGAATGGATGCTTCAGCGAAGCGCAAGGCTGTATTCGGAACAACGGCATTCCCGCTGGACCTTCGCTATCATGAAGCGACTGGCACCGACCAAGAGTACATTCACTACATCATTGCCCACGCTGCCCACAAAGTGGCGAGCATTGATGAGATCTATTTCGAACAAGACCTAGCCTGGACTTCGGGCGGCGGCGTTCAATCAAAGTACGATGGCTATTTGACCGTCACAACCCGCACAGAGGGTGCGGCGGGCAACGAAATCTCGATCAGCAGCAATTGGGGCACCGGAGAGCGCCTTACGGGCTGTGCGTACACCTATATCCGGATCAAGCGCACCGGCAACGATAAGAAGGCGGAAAGCCCGCTTGTCAGTGGCTTGCCTAGCCGGATCACCGTGGTTGGTCAGGGCGCTCTTCTTTATGACGTGCGACTCGACAGCACCGTCACGGGCGGTTCGGGCTCCCACAGGGCGGACGACCAAACGACCTGGGGCCTAAGCTACTCACCGCCTGACAGTTACGACAATCCAGCATTGCAGCTACTTTGGTGGTTGCTCGGTTGGAAGATCAACGGCAAGCTTTCTGTGGGTTGCGGCGTTCCTCCCGAACGAATTGACCTTGAGAGCTTTATCGAAGCTGCGAATGTCTGCGATGAAGACATCACCTTGTCGGCAGGAGGTTCGCAGGATCGCTACAGATCCAGCGGAACGGCGTCTGATGGCGACGACCGCATGGAGGTCATCAACACCCTTCTGGCGGCCTGCAACGGGACGCTGAGAGACACTGGCGGCAAGCTCTCGCTTACAATCGTCAAGAACGACCTTGCCGACTATGTGCTCGATCTGGACGACAACGATTTACTCGGCGAGTTCGAGTGGCAGCAAACCAAGGGGCTTTCGCAAACTTACAACGTGGTGCGCGGGCGTCGTGTCGATCCCTCAACCAACGCACTTTATCAGCTTGTCGATTACCCTGAGGTTTCACTCACCTCCCCAGATGGCGTTGAGCGGATGCTCTCGCTTGACCTGCCCTATGTCGAGGATGCGAACCGTGCTCAACGGATTGCCAAGCAGGTTCTGCAGCGCAATCAGTATCAGGGCACCTTCACTGGTGAGTTTACCGCGAAGGCATTGGGTTGTGATGTCGGGGAAGTCGTCAGGCTCTCGCTTGAGACTCTGGGGTGGTCAAACAAACTGTTCCGGGTGGTGTCCAAGCAAATCAGCATGGACGGGCGTGTGCCCCTCACACTGCTTGAGGAAAACGCTGCGATTTACGCATGGGATGAGGAAGAGAGCGCGGCGGTCACTGCAGCAGCGCCAACCGTTTATGACCCGCTAAACAGTCCCTATATTTTGGCGGCAGCTGAATCCCGAAAGTGGTCGCAAACCGAAGATGATGACGGAAATAAGCCGGACGACAATGCAGATGTGACGGCTGACCAGCAGGTCACTGTTTCGACGCCTGCCGCCTTCAATATCCAGGCTGACAGTGCCGGGGTAACTACAACGGATCTGACAACACAGACCCGAACAATCATGGTCTATGTTGGCGACACGCTGCAAACCTCAGGAGTAACAGTTGGGACGACTTCGGCGTCTCCATCCTCGGCCATAACGATTGATAGCGCCACAGTTTCGAGCGGAAAGGTCACTGTGGAACTCTCCAAGGCGGATGCTGCTGGCAACGTTACTATCCCGGTCGTCTTTGCGACCAAGACCTACCCCATAACGATCAGTGTCAATCGGTCGGTTGCGGCTCCCTCACAGTCTGGCGGTGCGGGTGAGGCAAGCGTCACAGACAACGATTGGGACAGCATCAACAGCACAACTTACGCCCAGGTCACAAATGACCCGATGCAGGTCGATAGCAACGGCTCGGGCGAGCTTGAATACCTGTTTAGCGCCTCGTTCAGTGGTGACGCCAATGTCACCTGCGATGCAGAGTACTCAACCGACAACAGCTCCTGGTCGACGTTCACTGGATCGGAAACAACCGGCACTCCACCGGTTACAGTTCCAGGCGAGGAATCAGACGGCTTTGTTTCCAAGGCAGCAACAACCCAAACAGGGCTGAGCGCCAACACCACTTACTACGTCCGCCTGCGCGCCAAGCGCAGCAACGGGTCAAACACGACGCCATTCTCGGGCGCGTCTTTCACAGTGCGCCAACCCTAACAAATTCGAGGTAACAGCATGGTTAGCATGGGCCTTGGCCTCTCCTTTTCGTCGCGCGGGGTGACCGCCACGATTCCCTTTGCGCAGTCATCTGATTTCGCGCTTGATGCAATCGGGGATCGGTATCGAGTTGGTAGCGAATGGGGCACCGATTTGCTTGCGCTAACGGGCGCTAGCTACACCCGCGCCGGGACGATTAGCGAAGTCAATTCCAGCAACGGAGTCGAGACATTCGCAGCCGACGAGCTGCCGAACGCAACTGGTCGGGGCATATTCCTGCGCGAGGCAGTGACCAATCTACTGCTTAACGCGGGCGGTTCGGGCAGCCTTTCGACGCAATCCGTTACCCTCCCAGCTTCACAGCACACCCTTTCCTTTATCGGGACGGGAACAGTTACCCTCACCGGCGCTTCGACCGCAGGTCCCCTGGTCGGCACGGGCGCTAGTGACCGTGTTGAGCTTGCTTTCACTCCGAGCGCAGGCAGCGTCACATTTACCGTTTCCGGGACCGTTCAATATGCGATGCTCCAGACGGGCGGCATCGCTACAGCAATTGTTCCGACCGCAGGGTCTTCCGCGACGGCTGCTCTGAGTGACCTTGAGGTAACGCTTCCATCTGCGCTTTCAGACGAAGACATGCTGATTTGGGCAAAGTGCAGCACCTCAGACGTTGATCGAGGCGACTTGCTTGAGATTACAGACGGCACGTCAGCCGACAGAGTCTCTCTGTTCATTACAGACAACCACCAGGCGCGCTGCCAGGTTCGCGTCTCGAATAGCATTGTGTACCAAGCCAACTCTACCACGTTGTCCGATGGCGTTGACCTAACAATCATACTTCGACGCGAGTCATCAAATTGGCGCTTGGGCACAATCGTTGATGGAACGCTGAGCTGGATTACTTCGGACACGGCAGGCTCCATGCCTGCAGGCCTCGTCAACGCTTTTGTCGGGCAGGATCGCAACAACTCAAATTGCTTGAACCGCGCGCTTGAAGCGGCCGCCATCACCCCCGGCACATTCTCGACCGACCAGGAAGTTACCGACGCCATTGCGGAGATTACAGGGTGAGCAACATTGTCCTAACCGATGCTGAAGGCGTCGAGACCGAAGTGCTTATGCAATTCGACGCCTCGGGCAAATACGCCTGCGCTGAGATACGGGCCCCCTCTCGGGACGCGTGGGACTTCGCAGCCGTTTACTTCGGCCTGGCAAGCCCCACGGATGATGGCGAGAGCTTGCTCTACCGGCGCGGTGTCTTTGTCGATCACTTGGGGCCTGTGGCCGTTGTAGAGGCCACATATGACGAGGATGGCACAGAGCTTACCCCTGCCACTTTGGACACGCGCCACCACCTTAATCTGGTCGTTCCTCGACATACCGTTTCTTGGGAGGCGTTTGCGCTTCAATGGACCCGCGACGGTGTGACGGATGCAGATCCGAACGCAAGCGAAGACGCCCGCTGGCTAAACAACATTGCGCTAATCAATCGCGAGACGATTAGCTCCCGCGTTCGCGCGCTGGCAGGGGGTTAGGTGAATGGCAGGCCCTACCAATGCTGAGCGGCTAACTCGCATTGAGACAAGGCTAGAAGGCTTCGAGAGGTCCATAAGCGACAACGGCAAATCCGCTGAAGCTGTCATGGAAATGATGGCTGACCACGTACAGGAAACACGCCAGCATCGCGAAGAGTTGAAGGGCCTGATCCAAGCACTGGATCTGAAGTTCACAGAGCGAGTGGCGTCCGGCGAAAAGGAAATGGCCACCATGAAGGCCCGTGCTGGAATGTTTCTGGCGGGGCTTGGCTTTCTGGCTTCCGCTGCATGGGCGCTGCTTACCGATCTAATCAAAAACCCATTCACAGGAGGCGGCGCATGAGCAAGCTCCACAAGGCACCTTTGTTTTTCGGCGAAGCCCGCAAGCTTATGGGTCGGCTAGATCAGACCCAAGTTGACACCATGAATCGCGTCCTGGACGCCGCCTCACATTGGAAAATGTCTTGGGTTGCTTATGGTCTGGCAACCGCATGGCATGAATGCCGGATGCGCCCGATTACCGAATGGGGTGGGCGCGCCTACTTCCGCAAGTATGACGTTGGCAGGCTTGCTCGCGTTTTGGGCAATACACCCCAAGCTGATGGTGATGGCTACAAGTATCGTGGGCGCGGACTTGTACAACTCACCGGGTTAACGAACTACCGGCGCGCAGGTGAATACCTTGGCGTAGATCTGGTCAAGAAACCCGATCTGGCGCTTGAGCCCGACAAGGCCGCGAAAATCCTTGTGTGGGGCATGGAAAACGGGCGCTTCACCGGCAAGGATCTAGCGGACTACCTGCCGCGCGAGATTGGATCGCATGAGCAGTTCCGGCAGGCGCGCCGCATCATCAACGGGATGGATCGCGCTACAAAGATTGCGCGCTATGCGAGCCGCTTTCAGTCGGCGCTAAGTCTCGGGCGCTGGGCGTGAAGCTTGGCGGCTTCGCATTCCTCACATTTGCACCCCTGTATTGGCCGCAGGTGACATTGGTTCTTCTCACCCTAATCGTACTCCGAAAGGTCTGGCATGAAGGTCTTTTCCTATCTGAAGAAGCGCCTGAATGAGCGCAGCTCATGGGCGGCAATCGTTGCCGCAATTGGTGTCGCGTCCATGCTTGAGTTTCCTTGGGACATTGCGTCAGCAGTTTGCGGAACAATCGCGGTCCTCATCCCTGATGGCGAAGTCAAAAAGACTGAGGCCCCACAATGAGCCCTACCCTCTGGATAGGCCTGGGAACCGCTGTGGCGGCATTCCTGGGCGGTTGGACCGTTCGCGATTGGAAAGCCGATAGCGACCAGCTTGAGGCTCAGACGGCCATTCAAGAGGCATATCGCGAGAAGAGCGAAGAGCAATCCGCTGCATCCCTCCGATACGAAATCCTGGCACAACAGCTCCGCTCAAATGAGCGCAGCGACCGCGTGGAAATAAGGACGATATACCGTGATGTGGAAGTCCCTTCTGAGTGCGCTGCTCCTCCTAGCGTTAGCGAATTGCTCGACAGTGCGGTTGAGCGAGCCAACGCCGCCGCCGCAGGGGAACCTGTCAGCCCCGTGCCCTCCACTTCCGCTGGGCCCGCGCCCACTGATTGATCCGGCCCGCGCAGAGTGGGAGCGGGCCTTGATAGCTCTCTACGCTGAGTGCGCCGCTAAAGTGGTGGCGAAGTAATGGCCGCCGCCAAGCTGGACGATGAAGTCCTATTAGAAACCCTGCGGCTCTATTCGGAATATGGTAACGTCACCGAAGCGGCGCGCATTGCGGAGATCAACCGCAACACTTTCCAAAGCCGCTTGGACAATGCCCGCGCCAAGTTTAACACGCTCACCCGCGAAGAGATTGACCACAAGCTGGTCGAGGGTTTCGAGCTAAAGGGCTATTCCCAATTCACCAAGACGGCCTCAGGCGATCCGATATGGCTCAAGACCGTTCGGGCAGAACGAGACTATTGGAAGGGCATTGAGGCGGCACTAAACGACCTTGAGCCCGTCCAGACGGTTCCGGCCGCACCGCCCTCCCCACAAGACGACATTATCCCATGGCTGCAAATCGGCGATGCTCATATTGGCATGTTGGCCAGTGAGGTGGAGACCGGCGCAAATTTCGATATTTCGATTGGCGAGCGTGAGATATGCGCCGCTGCTGCTGCTCTAATCGAGGATGCGCCGCCGTGCGATCGGATGGTGATCAACGACCTTGGCGACGGCACTCACTACGAAACGTTCAAGGCGGAAACTGAGGCCAGCGGCCACCGAGTGGACGAGGACACCCGCTATTGGAAGATGATCCGCGCCTACATTCGGATTACACGCTTCATCGTTGAGAAGGCCTTGGAGAAGGCGCGGACGGTCGATTACATAGCCAACCAAGGCAACCACAGCCGGTCCAATGATATTTGGATCGCTGCCATGGTTGATGCGCTTTATGGCGACACAGGGCGCGTGAACGTCCTTTCCAACGAAAGCCCCTTCATTGCCTATCGAATGGGCAAAACGCTTGTGATGGTTCACCACGGCGACAAGGCCAAGCCTGAGAAGTGCCGAGACGTTATGGCAACCGATTGGGAGCGCGATTGGGGTGAAACCACCTTCCGCTATATCGACGGCGGCCATGTCCACCATTCTCAACGCAAAGAGCTTGCGGGCTGTCTATTCGAGAGTTGGAATAACCTCGCGCCGCGCGACAAATACGCCCACGATGGAGGCTGGCGCTCAAAGCAATGTATGAGCCTCGTTCTCAGATCCAGAACCTACGGGGAAATGGGCAGGCATGTCATGCCTATCGAGCGGGTCAGAGACCTAATTCTGGCCAATGATAAGTCGCACTATGTCCCGCCTGAGCGGAGGGCCTTTGCAGCATGAATAGGCAGCGCCGGGATGGCTTCGTCACCTCTGACAAGTCCCAGAATGCCGCCGATCTGCTTTGGTCGGTTGTGTGCCATTTGGACGCCGGTAAGCCTGCCTTTGAGCTTGCCGACGATGTCCAAGCTATCGCAGGGCTGATGCGCAAGTAGTCCACATGCGAAGCTAGTTTCGCATGCGAATTGCCTTGCCGATTTGGATCAACATGAGTATAATGGCCCGTGCTAAAGGGAGGCTGCAAAGCGCCCGGAAGGCCCGGCCTTTTTGGTCGGGTCTTCTAACTTTAGCGGCGCGCTAATTTGTCCAGGCAGGGCGGACTATTTTCCCACCACTCAGTGCGTTTATCCCACATTTCCCGATCTTGCCGATTTGCAGGATAAACCTCAGGTATTCCTTACCTTGGCATCGTCTGTGGTAAACATCGCTTGCTCAAGACAAGCCAAGAAGTGAGACGCGTGAACGTCCATTAGGGCGGCTATCTCTTCCGCTGTGAAGCATTCGACAGCGCCGCCCTCTCTCGCCATGCTGGCACTGCACCGCAGGCTATTCACCCCATGGCGTAGCTCAAGCATGGCGTCCTCGCTGAGCACATACCCTCGCATAGTCTGGATCATAGGTCTTCTCCGAGACTTGCAAAGGCGTTCGCCAGCCCTTCAGCATCATCAAGCAGTGCTAGATTGTGAGCGGACACCTTGAGCGGAAGCCCATGTGTTCCAGCCAGGTCATAGATCAACACTGTCGGGGCTTCTCCACCCGCCGCTACTGTGTTCATGATGTAGCGATCAGCGGTCCTCTGAACTTCTGCCGCGTTTAGGGGTTGCCCGCTTGCGGGGAGCAAGGTCGGGTCGTCTTCCTGTCTCAGCATGATGTATCGGTCGCTCAAGACTGCCTCCTTTGAACTGGCTTGAGCGTGGGCATTTCCGCCAAATTCGGCAACCTACAGTTTGGTATAGTGTGCAAAAGTATAGGTTGAAAATCCGCAGATTTCTGCGGTAATTGGTCTGAAACTTTTTTGCACTTAGGGTCAGCAAGTTCGTTTCTAGAGTAGTTAATGCCGCCGCTCGAACCGCTGCCAGAACGCAAAATGGACGTGATGATTCGCGTCAATCAGGGCATGCCCTACAAGGTGGTTGCTGCTGAAGTCGGCATATCGGAGGTGCGCGTTAAGCAGATCGTGCGCGAGCTTAAGGATCGGTACGGGGTCGAAAAGAAGTACGAGCTGGTCGCCGCTTTCAGGTTAGAGCACCCCGAACACATTCCCGACGCATCAGACAAGATAGACAGCGTGGTTCCAGAGCCCTTGGATGGGCGGAAGGCAACACTCTACCGATTGCTGGCAATCCTTGCGATCACGGTATTGATCGGAATTGTGACTTTTGGGGCAATCTATGCGGGTTGGTTGATAGGTGAGATCCTACCGAAGGGGATTCTGATCGGTGATGAAGTCGCCAATTAGCAGTGAGCCTCTTTGAAGCGCTCGATTGCTTCGTTTCGCTCTTTCCGTTCGTGCTTGAGGAACCAAACGCCACCGGCAAAGGTCGCAATCCCAATAGCGAGCACAATGGCAAAGAAGACCGAGCTAACAGACCGCCAGGCCTCGGGCTCCGAACTGGCGGCAATGTAAATGCAATAGAGGGTTATCAATCCCCCACAGATGAGCAGTGGTATCTCTAATCGGGACCGCTGTGCAGCAAGCCGCCACTCAATGCTATAAGGTGACAAATCGTATTCGTTGTCGATGCACTCAATCGGCAAGCGCCAGTTGCGGTACTTTCCGAATTTCTTTGATCGGGCTTGGTGGCGCTCAGCCCCAACAGCGGCCAAGATCACCACAAGGAGCGACGGCACGGTCTTGGTGAGCGCATAGGCATATCCCATTAGTTCAGGGCCCGGGATCACCGCTCGGCTGAAGTGCGAAGATAGACTAAACAGGGTGATCGCAGCAGCCAGAAGCGGCCATGTTCGATTGGCCACAAACGCAACGCTCGTTACCGCCGCCACCAGAATTGAGTCCGCCAATAGTGCTGTGTTGTCCAACTCATCAAATTCAGGCGGCACAATTCCTAAGGAAAGTCCTTGGACAAGCACCATATAGAGGGCAAACAAGGCGACCGCCCGCTCTGGGGCGGCCCCTCGCGCCAGCGCCCAGCTAGCGGCCATTAAGAAGACGATCCACCAAACCAGGATCCGTGGATCGTCTAGATTAGGAAACAATGCTCTGCCTCCGATTAGGCGACAGTCTTGAGTTTAACTGGCTCGACTGCTTCGCCGGTTGGCGGGCATTCAAATGCGCCGTCCATTTTCTCTTCAAAGACGTTCTGCTGAGCCTGGTGGGCGATGTTTGCCCGAGCCTGCGTCTCGCCGATGGAATCAATGGTTGTCTTGATCCGGCCAATCGCGGATTTGGCTTCAAGTGCTGAAACCCCGTTTTCCCGGCACCAGCGAGCCGACGCTGCCAGCACTTCGCCAGACGTTTCGAGGGCCTCGTAAAGCTTCGCGTCCAGCTTGTGATTGAGGCGGCTGACTTCGTTGGAGAGAGTGGTTTGTTTGGTCATTCTGCGTAACTCCGTTCGCGTTATCGTTTCGGAGTTTGAGAACGTCTGTGAGCAACACAGCCGCAGCCATGGCTAGGACAACGGCGCTGGTGAAGGCGAGAAACATTCCCACGACCACGGCAGGCCTTCCTAGTAAACCATAGCGGTCTACACCTCCGAGGACTCGCGCGCTGAAGTCTTCGCGTTCAAAGACCCTTACTCGCGTTTCCTGCGGTCTGGTGTTGCTTGAATAACCTGCTGTTTCGAGAGGGGCTGAGCCCGCTAGGGGTTTTCCATACAGGGCATTCAACCGCCGAAATTCGCTGATAGAGCCATTCTTATTGTTGGTTCCCAGCTTCGCCTTGATGCGGGCAAAATGCCCCTCAACGCCCTTCGCGCTAATGCCGAGCTCTCTTGCAATCGGCTTGTATTCAATCTTGTCACAAGCGACAGTCAGCACTTCTCGTTCGCGGGCGCTAAGCTGCTCCCACCTTCTAAGATCGCTGTCTGCCCCGTCGCTCATAAGTTTTGTCTAGCCCCCGGCTTCGCCATTGCAAGCGTTACCGGATACGCTCCCCTTTCATTGCGCCAGAGCCCCAATCAGGGGCTTCCGTCCATTTCATTGCCCAGCCCGCTTGATCGCAGGCCTCTTGGTACTTCTCTAGCTCGCTCGGGCCCACGTAGATAGATTGGCCAAGTTTAAGAGGCGGAAGGCCTACCATACTGGATACTTCGATACTCCTTTGCCAGCTTCAAGAGCCGTCTGTCTTTGTAAAACCAACCACGCCTGAGAATCCTCTCCCGCGCGTTCACGAGGTCGCTTGTTTTGACTGCCATGTGTGGGGAATGGCGAGTCAGGTGCGTGTAGGAAAGGATCTACAGCACTGCCGCCAGCCCCAATCCTATCAGGCAAATCGCAAGGTTCGTCCCAAAGCGCAGAACATTGGAGCGGCCTTCTTCTCCGTCTTCCAAGAATATTGCACGTCCAAGACGCTGAGCACTCCAACCAGCGCAGATCAGTAGGACAATGGCCAGCACAGGCGTCCAGTTCACGACTCATTCTCCTATCGTTGTGGGCCAATTCAGAAGCATTCGTTCCTCACATACCCCCTTTGATCCCAACGCTCGACATATTGCGCCTGACCGTTGCTCAATTGGTGGCAAGCCACATTCACCCCATCAGCATAGACCACACCAAGAGTGCGCTTGTAGCGATCCTCCCCCAGCCTGATTATTGATATCCGCTTGTTTGCAATGAACAGCTCGAGCGATCTTTTCGACGCCTGACCGTCACCGGGTACGCATTGCCTATTTGATGGGCAGCGTCCGGTTTCCGGCGCGTCGATACCCGTTATCCGAATGCGCTCATCCCCACAGCGAATGGTGTCTCCATCTGTGACCATGCAAGTGGCAGCGAGTAAGGCAAGGATCATTGAGGGGACTCCGGTAGAGGCATCCAGTGTGTCGCGCTAAACTCTAGTGTCGGGTACGACGTGCGGCACAGGTCATGCCAGCATTCGGCCTTGGCGAATTTCGCCCACCTGACGGCAACTAGAAAATCAGGGTCATCTGTCCCCGCTGTGGCGATAATCCACGTCCCATCCTTTGGCGCTGTCTCTATCGGTCTCCATTCCATATCAGTTTACTCCTTTAGGCGCTAAGACAGGGGTTGGAGGTCGCATTTCGACCTCGCACCGTGAATGAAACAAGAACATAGGTCACAAAACGCAACAAACAGCCCAAGGAAAACCGCAGAAAACCGCCATATTGAAGGAGGGGCTACGTTTTCGGGAGGCAGGGGCCGGAGGTTCGAATCCTCTCTCCCCGACCAGTTTTGCCTGGATGAAATCATCCGGGGGATGGAATTCCGTTGAAACTCACAAGCGACAGCGCATCGTCAACCGAACCGCTCCCCTACTCCCCCGCCCATTCGCGGAACTTTGTCGGTCGATCAGTCAGAATCCCGTCGAAATTCTGCTTCTCATAAGCTGACCAGTCTTTCGGCTCGTTGAGCGTCCAGGTGATCACCCGCAGATCGCCCTTATTGGCCATGATATTCTCCTCGAACTCGCTGCTGAATGGCCAGGTGGTTGCCTGCACAAAATGCGGAATAAATGTCTTGATCTGATGCTCGTCCAGCCACCCGCGAACCTCTTCATAGTCGGGTATCCAACAGATATTGCTGCAGCCGACGCCGATCAAATCAAGCGGACCGCCGAGGATTTCGGGCGAATAGTCGCCCTTGTAGAGCAGGCCAAAATCGAACTGCTCCTCTGCGTTCTTCAGTTCGCGAAGCTTGAGCAACAGCTCTCGACTGAAAGTGTTGAACTGGATGTTCTGAACCTCGGGATATTGTCGCAGAAGTGCGTACATTTCCGCAGCGACCAGATCATGGTCGTAGTGAAATGAGCTGACATCCAGCCCCTGATGGAAGTCCTTGTGCCGGATCTGGTCGTCCAAGACCTTGATCTCCAACAACAGCTTCTTGCTTTGGTCCGTCTCGCTGTAGATTTGGAGAAAACGGTCAAGCGTTACAATCTCATAGGGAATGCTTTCATTCGTTTCGGCTCTGACCTTGTGATTGACGCAGGCCATCGCTTCCAGCTCTGCCACGGTCATCTGCGCGATGATCAGGCGAGTATCGTTGCCCTTTTCGAAGCAATTGTAGTCGAGCAGAACCGGATCGTGATGCAGCACGAATTGGCCGTCTTTCACCAGGTGGACATCAAGCTCGATCGCGTCGACCGGCATGGCAAGCGATGCCTCAAAGCCTTCAACCGTATTCTCAGGATATTCCAAGCCAGCCGTCTTGTGGCTGATGATCCAGCCGGAATGGGCCTGGGTGCTGGAATAATCGGGCTCGGGTCGCAAAGCGAAATATGCGCCAATCACCACAACCGCCAGTAAAATGACGACCACAAGCCCTTTGAAAAATTTCATGAATACCCCTGCCCCTGTTGAGGCAAGGTCTATCGCGCCGATGAGCCAGGGACAAGACTGGACCTGAAATGGTCAGCCTAAACAATCGCGTCGGCAACGCCTGCAAGCAAGATCGTGAACAGTCCCAAAGCAAAGGAAAGTCGAGCGCAAAGCTCGAAGAAGTCAGAACTGGCAAAACCCAGTCTGCGATCAACCAGAGGACTGAATGCAATCAGGAAGCCAAGACAGTAGAGAGACGGTCCGGGCCAGTCCCAACCGAGGCTCCAGGGGATGAACAGCGCCACGGCGATCAAGCTCGGCATGACCGCGACCAGATAGGAGCCTGCTCCGCCCTTGCCGCTGGCGATGGCCTGGCCCCACCACACACCGCCGAGAAAGCTGAAGATCGCGGCAGCATAGGCAAATCCGCCAGCCAAAGCGACATAGGCCCATTCGCCGCCCGACAAAGCCAGGCCAAGGCAGATGATCTGCGGCAGCAATCCGGCATAGCCGAGCCAACGCGAAGCGGGTGTGAGCGAGTTGTGTCCGTCCATGTTGGGCCAAAGCGCGGGAGGCTCAGCTGGTTCCCGCCTGCTTGCTCCAGACCGGCATTTGCGGCACCAAGCCCGGCATGAACCTATTCGATCTTTCCGGCCATGCGGCCGTGGTAACCGGCGGCAATGGCGGCCTTGGCCTGGCTATGGCGCGCGGGCTGATCAAAGCGGGCGCCAATGTCGCGATCTGGGCGCGCAATCCCGACAAGAACTCCGCGGCGTTGGAAGAGCTCAACGCGCTCGGCGGCGGACAGGCGATTGCTCTCCCCTGCGATGTGGCGGAGGAAGATCAGATTGAAGCGGCGATGAGCGAGACCCTGGCACACTATGGGCATGTCGATTCCTGTTTTGCCAATGCCGGAATCTCAGGAGCGGGCACCACAATCCCGGACATTCGCTCCGAAGGCTGGGATGCCACATTGCGGATCAACACCCGCGGCCCGGCCTTGGTCTACAAATATGTCTCACAACATATGGTAGAGCGCGGCGCGGGCGGGAAGCTGATCGTCACCTCCTCCGGTCAATCGATCATGGGGGTCAATCGTTCGTCTGACTACGCCGCCTCCAAGGCGGCTGTGAATGGCCTCACCCGGGCAGCGGCGTTCGAGCTCGCGCGCTATCACATCACCGCCAATGCTCTGCTTTTCGGCTATTACGAGACCGACATCACTGCCAAGGCTGATCCCAAATTTGCACTATGGATGGAGAAACGGATTCCTCTGCGCCGTCCGGGCGATCACGAAGGTCTCGAAGGCCTCGCGGTGTTCTTCGCCTCGCCGCATAGCGATTACATCACCGGGCAATGCCTCCCGGTCGATGGAGGCTTGTGCATCAGCTAAGCCTCCCGACGTAGGAACGGGCGACGGTCACGACCGTTGAGCGACCACAGTAACTTTCACGGACCGAGACCCCTTGGCTGACGAACCCGACGACAAATCCCGCCAACGCGCCGTTCCGTCGAGCCGCCTCGCGCGGATTTCGACCTTTGGCAGACTGGCCGGCGGAGTCGCTGGCGGGATGATGGCGGAAGGCGCACGGCGCTTGGCCAGCGGTGACGCGATCAATCCGCGCGACCTGATGTTGACTCCTGGCAATGTCAAACGGGTGACCGACCGACTGGCGCATCTGCGTGGCGCGGCGATGAAGATGGGGCAGATGATCAGCATGGATTCGGGCGATTTTCTACCGGCCGAACTGTCTGACATCCTCGCTCGACTGCGCGATCAGGCGAACTTCATGCCAGCGCGGCAATTGGATGGTGTGCTCAAATCGGAATGGGGCAGTGATTGGCGCAAGCAATTCCGCTGGTTCAATCCGCGCCCGATTGCGGCCGCTTCGATCGGCCAGGTCCACAAAGCACTGACCCGCGATGGTCAGGAGCTTGCGATCAAGGTGCAATATCCTGGTGTCGCGCAAAGCATCGACAGCGATGTCGACAATGTCATGACGCTACTCAAGATCGCGGGGTTCGCACCGCCCGAGCTGGAGATCGAAGCGCTGCTGGCCGAGGCCAAGAAACAGCTTCATGAAGAGGCTGACTATCGCCGCGAAGGCGCACAAATGGCAATGTATCGTGAGCGGCTTGCCGATGTGCCCGGCTTCGTAGTGCCAGAGCTGCACGCCGAGCTAACCACCGACCGCATCCTGGCGATGTCGTTCGAAGAGGGCGTCAGCATCGAGAAGCTCAGCGAAGAGAGCGATGAACGCCGCGACGAGGTCTATTCAAGGCTGATCCGGCTGGTTGCGCGCGAACTGTTCGAGTTCGGCGTCATGCAGACCGATCCCAACTTTGCGAACTATCTGTTCCGACCAGATACCGGGGACATCGTCGTGCTCGATTTTGGTGCTTGCCGCGAAGTCGATCCCGATGTTGGCAATGCCTATCGCAACTTGCTTGCGGCTGGACTGGCAGGCGACAAGGACCGTGTCCGCGAAGAGACCATCAAGGCAGGCTTCATGCTGCCGATCGTGGTCGAGAAGCACGGTGACCGGGTCGACAAGATGATCGACATTGTCATCAACGAGATGCGTAATGACGGCCCGTTTGATTTTGGGGACCGCGCCTTTGTCCCCCTACTCCGCGACGAGGGATGGGAAATCGCGCAAGACAAGGACACCTGGGCTTTCCCCCCGATCGAAACTTTGTTTGTCCAGCGTAAGGTTAGTGGCACCGCCTTGCTGGGCGCAAAGCTAAAAGCGAAAGCCAATGTTCGTCGGATTACTGAAGAGATCTTGGCTTCCACCAAGCCACTCCCAGCCAGAGCAGCCTGATACTTGAATTTGCCAAGAAGCTATTGAATTCACAGCCAGTCTCGGCCATAAATTGGGTGAGGGACGTAACTTGGCTAAAAAATCGCACAACTCATCGACGCCCAGCGTCCTATTCGTCTGCCTGGGCAATATTTGCCGTTCTCCCATGGCGGAGGGCGCCATGCGCGCTGCTGCGGATAGGGCAGGTTTTGAGATGGTGGTCGATAGTTGCGGCACCGCCAGCTACCACATCGGCAATCCTCCGGACCCCCGTGCAATTGCGGTCGCCGAAAAGAATGGCGTCGACATTTCGCAGCTGAGCGCTCGTCAATTGACCGAAGACGACTTCCGGAAGTTCACTCACATATTTGCGCTCGACAAGGCCAATCTGGCCGGAATCAAAGCGCGGCAACCTCGCGGCGGAAGTGCACGGATTTCGATGTTGCTGGATGTGATACCCGGCCGCGAAGGCGAGACCGTCCTGGATCCCTATTACGGTGACGATGGTGGCTTTGATGTGACCTGGGAAGACGTCACTGCGGCGGCCGAAGCAATCATCGCGCGGCTAAAAGCCGAGGCCTAACCCCCGCGCAGCAATTGGACGCCCCAATCGCGCTCAAACAGATAGAGCAGCAATCGCCCCGCATCGCCACGCTCGCTGGTCAACCCACCGTCGCGTTCCATCAGCAGACGCGCATCGGCGTGCGCGGCAGGCAATAGCCGTTGAACCTGCTCCAACTCCGCCACTCGGAAGGCTGCTTCGCCTGACTGTCTGGTCCCCAGCAGCTCCCCGCCCCCGCGCAGTTCCAGATCTTCCTCCGCGATCCGGAAGCCATCCTGCGTCTCGCGCATCAGCGCCAGCCGTTTTCGGCCCGTCTCGCTCAACTCGGTTCCGCGCAGAAGCAGACAGACCGACTTTTCCGAGCCACGCCCGACCCGGCCCCGCAATTGGTGCAACTGCGCCAGACCAAACCGCTCGGCTTGTTCGATCACCATCAGCGTCGCCGCTGGCACATCAACGCCGACCTCAATCACAGTCGTGGCGATCAGCAGTTTCGCTTGGCCGCTGGCAAACCGCTCCATCCCGGCGTCCTTGTCCTCGGCCTTGAGTTGACCGTGGACCAGCACGACATCGTCACCAAAACGTTCTCTCAATCCGGCATAGCGCGCCTCTGCCGCGGCAATATCGGCGACCTCACTGTCGCGCACCATTGGACAGACCCAATAGGCCTGCTGCCCAGTGGCAAGATGGCGTTCAACCCCCGCAATGACATCTTCCAAGCGATCCTGTGAGACCACGCGGGTATCAATCGCTTGACGACCAGGCGGAAGCTCATCCAGCCGGCTGACATCCATCTCACCATATTGCGCCAAGGTCAGCGAGCGCGGGATCGGTGTCGCTGTCATCGCCAGAGTGTGCGGTGCGCGCTTGCCCTTGGCCGCCAATTGCAGCCTCTGCGCAACCCCAAAGCGATGCTGCTCGTCGATCACGACAAGACCGAGATCCTTGTAATTCACGCTGTCCTGAAAGATCGCATGGGTCCCAACGAGAATGTCGATCGAACCATCGAGCAGACCCATCAATATGCTCTCCCGCGCCTTGCCCTTGTCGCGCCCGGTCAGCAGCGCAACCTCAACCCCGGTTGGAGCCGCCATGCTGCGCAATGTCTCATAATGTTGGCGCGCAAGGATTTCGGTCGGGGCCAACATAGCGGCCTGCTTGCCTGCCTCGTTGGCAATCAACATGGCGGCCAGAGCGACCACCGTCTTACCCGCCCCGACATCGCCTTGCAAAAGCCGCAACATAGGCGATTCCTGCTGCAGATCGCCTTCGATCTCTCCGATCGAGCGGGTCTGAGCGCCAGTCATGGCAAAGGGCAATTGCAAGCGCTCACGCAATCGCCCGTCACCAATGAGTGCCTGGCCCTTGCGACGGCGACCCTCCGCCTTGACCAGCAATAAGGCAAGCGAATTGGCCAGCAACTCATCATAGGCGAGCCGATCGCGCGCCGAGGTGTTCATATCTTTGTGCGCAAGACGCAGCGCATCACGCCAGCTCGGCCAGCCCTCCTTGTCGAACTGGCCCGGCTCGATCCATTCGGGCAGCTCGGGAATTCGCTCGAGCGCCTGACTGGCGAGCCCGGCAATGCGCGGCTGGGTAAGACCTTCCGAGAGCGAATAGACCGGCTCATTCATTCGAGCGAGATGCGCCGCGCTGTCCTTTTCGACATGGTCAGGATGGACGATCTGAAGCATGTCGCCATAGCGGTCGAGCCGCCCGGCAACCCAACGCTTCTCGCCCACAGGCAGCAACTTCTTGGCGGTGTAAGAAGCGCGGCCAAAATAGGTCAACGCGCAGATATTGCCGATCTCGTCCTGTGCCAGCACCCGATAGGGCCCACGCTGGCTGCGCGCGGCGCGGTGTTCGGTCGGGGTTAAGGCGATGATGACCTGCTCGCCCTCGCCGCCCTCGTCTAGATTGGCAATCGCACGCCGGGTCACAAAGCGATCGGGCAGATGGTAGGCGAGATCCTTGACCCGCGTGAGGCCAAGCTTTTCGAGCGGCTTCATAAGCTTGGGACCGACACCTTCCAAGGCGTCAGTCTCTACAAACAGGGAATTGAGTGCCTCTGGCCGCATGGCGCGACTAAAGCACTATCGTCATCCCAGCGAAAGCTGGGATCTCACATTGTCGAGCGATGATGTGGAAAGAGATGCCAGCTTGCGCTGGCATGACGGTAAAACTAGGTGGGAGCCATGACCGACATTCCCTCAACAGAACAACGTCTCGCTCGTGCGAAGTTCCGCGCCTGGCATCGCGGCACCCGCGAAGCCGATTACATGATCGGCGGATTCTTCGATCGCTACGCAAAAGACTGGACCGAGACCGAGATCGACTGGTTCGAGGATCTGCTGGCGGAGGACGATGTTGACGTCATGGCCTGGGCCCTGGGAACTGCCGAGGTCCCCGAGCGCTTCGAGGGTCCGCAGATGGAATTGATGCGGCAACTGGATTACGTCGACGTCCCGCGTTGAAGGCATCCCCTCTTCTTCAGAGGAGGGGCAGCGAGACTTAGGGAGCGCAGCGAACTTAGTCGCAGTGGGGTGGTGCTTTCTCAGGCACACCGCTATGCGGCCACCACCCCTACCCCCTCCTCACAGAGGAGGGGGCATTTATGCTTGGCCAAAGGTAAAATGCCGAAGTTCGATCGCATCCTCACTGCAAGTGATCCGCTGACCCTTTCTTCGCTGCCGCGCGGAGCGCTGCCGCTCGTCCTGGCTGATCTGGCGCGGGCAGCCAAGCAGCGGGCTGTCTTTATCGCACCGGACGATGCGGCCATGCGCGCAATCAGCGAAGCGGCGGGTTTCTTCGCACCCGAAATCGAGGTGATCGAGTTCCCCGCGTGGGATTGCTTGCCCTATGACCGGGCGAGCCCAGCATTGGCTGTGAGCGCAAGACGGTTGTCAGCGCTGCATGCCCTACAGAACCCCTCGTCCAGCTCGCAATTGCTGGTGACGACGATCAATGCCGTGCTCCAGCGCGTGCTCACTCCGTTTCGCATTCGAGAGGGTGTGCGCGAGTTCAAACCAGGCAGTGAGATCGGCCATGATAGCCTCGCCGCGCTGCTGCAAAGGCAAGGCTATTCGCGGACCGATACCGTGGTCGACCACGGCGAATTCGCAATGCGCGGCTCAGTCGTCGACATCTTCCCCTCAAGTCTGGATCAGGGCCTCAGGCTCGACTTCTTCGGGGATGAGCTTGAAAGTCTGCGCCTGTTCGACACCTCGACCCAGCGCTCGACCGGGGTGCTCCATTCCCACCTGCTTCTGCCCGCCTCGGAAGCGCTAATCGATGACGAGAGCGTCAAACGTTTCCGCGGACGTTATCGTGAGATGTTTGGCGCGGCGGCAACCCAGGACCCGCTGTACGAAGCGGTTAGCGACGGTCGCCGTCTTGCCGGAATGGAGCATTGGCTGCCGCTGTTCGAGGATCGACTGGCGACGCTGTTCGATCATCTTGCTGCCGAGGATCTGGTCATCATCGACAGCGGCGCGATTGGGGCAGCGGAAGAGCGTTTGTCGGACATTGTCGATTATCACGATCAGCGCACCCGCGCTGCCGGCGAAGCCAAAGGAAGCTATCGCCCGCTTGCAGCGGATGCGCTCTATCTTGCGAAGCACGAATTTGAAGCGGGCCTCAGTGCTGCCAAGGCCCATCGCAGCCAGATCTTTGCCGCGCCGGACAGCCAGTCAGGGATCGATTTCGGCTTTTCCTCCGCCCGCGATTTCTCACCAGAGCGAGCACGCGGAGACAATGTCTACGAAGCAGCCGCTGGACATCTGCAATCGCTTAGCAAGTCCGGCAAGCGGCCCATCCTGGCGGCCTATTCAACCGGATCACGCTCGCGGATAGCTTCGATCCTCTCGGAGGCTGGGTGCGAGACCGCCCTAGTCGACACTTGGCAGGAAGCGCTCGGCCTGTCGGCCAAGGGCAAGGCAGTGGCCACGGTGCTCCCGCTTGAGACTGGCTTTGCCAACGATGACCTTGAGCTGATTACCGAGCAGGACATGCTCGGCGATCGCCTGGTTCGCCGCAAGAAGAAGCGCAAAGACTCAGACGCCTTCTTGGCGGAGCTGCAAGTGCTCGGTCGGGGCGATCTGGTGGTGCATGTCGAGCATGGGATCGGCAAATATCTCGGCCTTGAACCGATCACTGTCGGCAAGAGCGAGCATGATTGTGTTGCGCTGTCCTATGCAGGCGGAGACAAGCTGTTCATCCCGGTCGAGAACATCGACGTGCTCAGCCGCTATGGCTCAAGCGAGGAGAGCGTCCCGCTCGATCGTCTCGGTGGCGAAGCCTGGCAGAAGCGCCGCGCGCGGCTCAAGGAGCGGATCCGCGAGATTGCCGGCGAATTGATGAAGGTTGCGGCGGAACGCGCGCTCAAGAAAGCGCCGGTGCTTGCAGCCGAAGAGGCCAGCTTCAACCAGTTTGTCGACCGCTTCCCATGGGAAGAAACCGATGATCAGGACCGCGCGATTGCCGATGTCTTGCGCGATCTTGAAAGCGGCAAGCCAATGGACCGACTGGTCTGCGGTGACGTTGGCTTCGGCAAGACCGAAGTCGCTTTGCGTGCTGCCTTTGTCGCAGCGATGAATGGCCAGCAGGTTGCCGTGGTCGCTCCGACCACCCTGCTCGCCCGCCAGCACTTCCAAAACTTCACCGAACGGTTTGCCGGTTTCCCGCTGAATGTGGGGCGGCTTTCCCGACTGGTCTCATCCAAAGAGATGGGCGAGACTCGCGAAG
Source organism: Erythrobacter sp. (assembly GCA_965249945.1). Classification (GTDB taxonomy): domain Bacteria; phylum Pseudomonadota; class Alphaproteobacteria; order Sphingomonadales; family Sphingomonadaceae; genus Erythrobacter. Next base: position 2,232,489 of record OZ252258.1, read on the forward strand.
GCCTGGCCAATGGCAAGATCGACATAGTGATCGGGACTCACGCCATTTTGTCGAACTCGACCGAGTTCAAGAATCTGGGCCTGGTGATTGTTGACGAGGAACAGCGCTTTGGCGTGACTCACAAGGAAAAGCTCAAGCAGCTGCGGACCGACGTGCATATGCTGACGCTGACTGCGACCCCGATCCCGCGAACGCTGCAGATGGCGATGACCGGGCTACGCGAGCTGTCGACGATCCAGACCCCGCCAGTCGATCGGTTGGCAGTGAGAACCTATGTTATGGAATGGGATGACATGGTGATGCGCGAAGCCCTGCTGCGCGAACACCATCGCGGCGGGCAGAGCTTTATCGTCGTCCCGCGGATTTCCGACATGGCCGATGTTGAGGAATGGCTCAAAGAGCATGTGCCTGAGGTCAAACCGGTCAGCGCACATGGCCAGATGAGCGCGGGCGAGATCGAACAGCGGATGAGCGCCTTCTATGAAGGGAAGTACGAAGTCCTGCTGTCGACCACGATTGTCGAGAGCGGGCTCGATCTGCCGAGCGCCAACACCATCATCATCCACCGGGCCGATATCTTTGGATTGGCGCAACTCTATCAGCTGCGCGGGCGCGTGGGCCGCTCCAAGCTGCGCGCCTATGCCTATCTCACCCACGCCAAGGACGCGCAGTTGTCGGAGGTGGCTGAGAAACGGTTGAAAGTTCTGGGCGATCTGGATTCGCTCGGCGCCGGATTCCAGCTGGCGAGCCACGACCTCGACATTCGCGGCGCAGGCAATCTGCTTGGCGATGAGCAATCGGGCCATATTCGCGAAGTTGGTTTCGAATTGTACCAATCGATGCTGGAGGACGCGATTCTTGCCGCCAAGGCTGGCGAAATGGGCCTGGAGGCAGGCCGTGACGCGCTTTCGCCGCAGATTACGGTCGATGCTCCGATCATGATCCCGGAGGATTACGTCCCGGACCTCGCTGTGCGCATGGCGCTTTATCGCCGTCTGAACCAGGCCCAGGACAAGGTTGAGATCGAATCCATGGCGGCCGAGATGATCGACCGCTTCGGCGATCTTCCCGCCCCGACCAAGAACCTGATACGTCTGATCGAGATCAAGCATCAAGCGATCGAGGCCAATATCGCCAAGATCGATGTCGGAGCGCGCGGCACATTGGTGAGCTTCCACAAGGATGATTTCCCCGATCCAGCGGGGCTGTTGGCCTATGTCGACAAGTTGCAAGGCACCGCCAAGCTGCGCCCTGATATGAAGTTGGTGATCAACCGTGCATGGGGCGAACCGCAGAGCCGCCTCAACGGCCTGTTTCAGCTGACCAAGGGATTGAGCCGCATTGCGCGCAAGGCAGAGAAGTCCAGAAGAGCAGCCTAGGCTTTGGCTGATCTCGCGATACTCAGCACTTCCTCGCTGCGCATCGGCTCTGCCCGGAGGAAGCCCTGCCAATAGGTGCACCCCTCGCTGATTACGGTGGCGCGCTGGATGTCGCTCTCCACGCCTTCAGCAACAACCGCTAGCCCAAGAGCTTTGCCAAGCGCGATCAACGCCCTGAGGACCGCGAGGTCTCGCGCATCCTCTGGCACTCCGTCGAGCATCACCCGGTCGAGCTTGAGCACGTCGAGCGGAAGCTCCTTGAGATAGCGGAAATTGCAGAAGCCCGCTCCGAAATCGTCAAGCGCCGTGCGGAATCCCAGTTTGCGCAGCGCCTTGAGCGCTTCGCGCGCCTGCGACAGATTGCGCAGCAAAACGTCTTCGGTGATCTCAAGCGTCAGCCTCTCGGGCGCAAGCGAGCTACTCCCGATCAGCTCGGCAAAATCCGATGCAAAGCGTGGATCAGCCAGTTCCTCAGGCGTGATATTGAGCGAAAGTCCCAGCTCTTCAGGCCAATGCGCAACATCCTCCAGCGCCCTGGCAACGACGTGCCGCGAAACCGGCGCAACCATCCCCGCTTGCTCGGCCACAGCAAACAAATCGCGGGCTCCAACCTCTCCCAAGGTCGGATGCTGCCACCGCGCCAGCGCTTCAGCGCCAACCACCGCTCCATTGCTGCAAGCGAACTGTGGTTGGAACAGCACTTCAACCTCTCGCCGCTCAAGCGCGCGAATCAAATCAGCTTCGACCGCTTCGGGTTTCACGCCTGGAAACACATTGCGTTCGGCTTTGCGCAGTGATGATCGAATTCCACCCATCAGGCCCCCTTAGACGCACACTCGCAGGAAATCTTACCACATTTGCAAATCGACCGAATATGGAACATCAGGGCCTCCAATTAACTAAGTCAGCGCCGGGAAAGGCGATTCATGGCAGAAGAATCTGGTTTTGAACGCGTTGCGCTGCTCGCGTCGGACACCGACAGGGCACAGCAAGCCTATGACGATCTGATTGGCCAGCACGATTGGGCCCCGATCGAACAGGCCGATGCGGTGGTGGTCCTCGGCGGTGATGGCTTCATGCTGCAAGCGCTCCACGGCATGCTGGATCGCGGAAGGGTGATTCCCGCCTATGGCATGAACCTCGGCACGGTTGGCTTTCTGATGAACCCCTACCGCAAGCGCGCCGACGTGCTGCAGCGCCTGGCCAAGGCGCGCGGGATCCGGATCGCTCCCTTGCGCGGACAGGCGATCAATCAGGTCGGCGAGAGTTTTGAGTTCGCCGCTATCAACGAAGTCTCCTTGCTGCGTGAGACCCGCCAGACCGCGAAGATCGAGGTTACGGTGGGCCAGCGGGTGCGGATCAAGCAATTGGTCTGCGATGGCGTGTTGGTCTCGACCCCGGCGGGATCGACCGCCTACAACCTCTCGGCCCAGGGACCGATCTTGCCGCTCGACAGCAAGGTTCTCGCGCTGACTCCTATCAGCCCATTCCGCCCTCGCCGTTGGCGCGGTGCCATTCTGCCTGACCGGCTGCGCGTCAGCCTCAAGGTGCTGGAGCCGGTCAAGCGTCCGGTTGCGGTCGTAGCCGACCAGCGCGAATTTCGTGATATTGCCGAAGTCTGGTGCGAGATCGACGAGGCGGTCGAGCTAGAACTACTGTTCGACCCCGGCCAATCACTCGAAGACCGGATCGTGTCGGAGCAATTTGTGACGGATTAGGCGTGCTTTTTTTGAGATAGCCTAGCCACCCGCTCCCTCCGGCCTTCCCCCCGGAGCCTACCGGGATAGCATCCGGGTGGAAGGCCGGAGGGAGCGGGCGGCATCGAACCCGAAAAACCGTTCCCCCTCCCAACTCTTAACAATCTTCAAAAAGGCCCTCAAACACTCTTGCATTGCGCCGTTCTGACCCATATAGGCGCGCTTCGCACTCGGCAGACAAAGCGAGTGCTGCTCCCCGATAGCTCAGCGGTAGAGTAGGTGACTGTTAATCACTTGGTCGTTGGTTCGAATCCAACTCGGGGAGCCATTTCAACTCACACATTCTTGGCGTCTGATTGTGCAAGCCTTTGGCTTTTCGCTGCTAATTGCCAGCGCTTGGTCCCTATTGTGCTGCCGTAGCAAGCGGCAGCCGAACACTCAGTGTCGGATTGCCACAATCCTCAAGCGGAACATTTTCGCGCTTGCCCTTCGTGCCCACGCAGGTGACCTTAACGCCTAGCTTGACCTCCTCGACACTCGACAAGGGCACTTCAAAATCGATATTCACTCGGCCTTTCTCGCGGCAAGTCGGACAGTTCTCGGGCACGGTGGATTGGAATATATAATGCGAAGCAACCACTTGCTCGGCTGCCAGCAATTCAATCAGGACCGAGCCTGGAATGCCCAATCGCTCAAATCCCTCTAGCCGAACCATCACTTTCGGCGTCCGCGCGATCGAGATGCTCTTTTGCCCAGATCGCTCAGCAGTCCAAACCTCAAACATGTCGTGTGACTCTGGCCCTGGTGGCAATTCATAGTCGACCCCCATCTCGACACTATCGATCGTCTCTTCCGCCAAGAAGCCAAACGGCACCACAAGACCGATTACTGGATCATCAAGCCATCTGGCGTCTTCACCTGTGTGCGCCATAAGGTCCTGGAAGTCAGCCAGCCGCTGGACCTTCGCATTGCGCTGCCACTGCCACCACAGCCGATCCCAATTGCAATGGAAGAACCAAAAGAGAGGATCGAAAGAGGCTGTGTTGGGAACAGCTATCGTGTCGCCGCAGATCTCATGACCGGAGTTGTGTGCTCCAATGATGTTGTTTGCAAAGGGCGGCAGGCCGTTGAAGGACAGCCAGGATTCTGCCCTGAGAGCCAGCTCTATAGAGTTGGCGATGCTCGACCATGGCGGCTGCGACTGAAGCGCATTCTCGATTTGCACCTTCGTATTCCGAATAGTGGGGTCGCCCTGCTCAGCCTCAAGCGTGCCGCCATCACCCACAACGTTCTCTTGAAAAATGTACTGGTCGAAAGGCTCTTCAAATAGAACGTCTGGAATCTGGCCTGAGCCAATGTCCCAATACGGCAGGGTGACGTCTTCTCAGCCTGGTACGGATCGCAATGCATTTTCAAAGGCCAAGAGATAGGCCCTGTGCCAGGGGTTATAGAGATCCTCTCCATGGACGCAGTAAGTCGCGGGCCACGGGTACCAATGCAGGCCTGCCACATCGAAATAGCTGTTCGGCTCACCTGGAGCGCGGTTCATGATCCCTTCAAAGGCTGCCTTTAGCTGCCTCATCTCATCTCCAGAGGGATCAATCGAGGCCAGGTTTTTGCGAATCCTGACACCACCTTCGGTGTTCAATTCAAACCTAAGATGCTCCAGAACAGACTCATCGTCCTTCGTTTCTGGAGAGCCATTCTTAATCCAATTGTAGAAGGTTCCGAGACGATTGGGGCTCCATCGCCGTTCTGGTTCCCCCATTGGCATCGTTCCTGCCTCGGTGACGCCATAGATTCTGCGCGCGAAGAAACGGACACTCTCAAAGCTGTCCAAATCCATCATGCCATCCATGCACTGAATATCACCATCCGTGAAGAAGTGTTGGATATGATCTTCCCAATTCGGATTAGTGATGATTTCGCGATCCCATTGATCTGCCATGTCGCCCTCTCGTTTCTCGAATGGTTTTTACTGCACATTCGATCATCGATACTATAGAATTGGCTGTGCACCGCCAATGTGTTTGTGTGTTTGACATATGATTTTGGTTCCAGCCTTGGGACCAGTTCGTGGAATAGGCGGCTCTTTTACGATGCACCCCGGGATAGCAAGATGACACGCAGCACGGCATATTCGCCCAACGCCGCACTCTGCCCCACCAACAGCATTGTTCCCGTGCGCAACAAAGTTGCGGAATGCGGTCAGACAGTTAAAGCTGTTGGATGAGGGGTTATAGACAGAGGGACGCATCCATGCGGGGACTTGGCAAGACATTCGGAATGGTTTGGGCTGCGCTCGGCCTGCTGCTCGCGAGCAGCTTTGCGCCAGCGGCGATCGCGCAAGAGGAAGAGGCCAAGGAGCCAAGCGCGCTCTCCTCGCTGCCCCTGCGGCTGATCGGTCCGGCCTATCCCTCTGGCCGGATCTCGGACTTCGCATTCTTCTCTGGCGGATCACATCACTACATCGTTGCGACTGCCTCTGGCGGGTTGTGGCTAACCAAGAATGCCGGCACGACCTGGACCCCGATCTTCGACCGCGAAGGCACTTATGCGATTGGCGTTGTCGAGATCGCCCCCTCTGATGAAGAGACGATCTGGGTCGGAACCGGTGAGAACAACGCACAGCGTTCGGTCGCATTTGGTGATGGAGTCTACAAATCAACCGATGGCGGCAAGACGTGGAGCAATATGGGGCTGAAGGACTCAGGCCATATCAGCCAAATCTGGATCCACCCCGAAGACGCCAACACGGTTCTCGTCGCGGCTCAGGGCCCATTGTGGAATTCGGGCGGTGATCGCGGGCTCTACAAGACTACGGATGGTGGCGAGAGCTGGGATCGCATCCTTGATATCGATGAGCACACCGGGATCAACGAGTTCGTGGTTCATCCCGACAATTTCGACGTGATTGTTGCTTCCTCCTATCAACGCCGGCGCCACGTCTGGGTGCTGATCAATGGCGGCCCGGGCTCTGGCATCCACCGCACAGATGATGGCGGCGAGAGCTGGAAAGAAATCAAGTCCGGCATGCCGAATGACGACATCGGCCGGATCGGCCTGGCCATGGCAACGTCCAGCCCCAACACGCTCTACGCCATTGTCGAAGCACAGCCCGATGAACAGGGTGTGTTCCGCTCAAGTGATTTCGGTCAGAGCTGGGAGAAGCGCTCGGGCCACATGACCACCAGCCCGCAATATTACAATGAGATCGTGGTCGATCCGAAGGACCCGAACACGCTCTATTCGCTCGACACTTTCTCGAAAAGGTCGACCGATGGCGGCAAGAGTTTCACCGATCTCGGCATTGGTCAGCGCCACGTTGACGACCACGCACTGTGGATCAACGAGAACAACACCGACCATATGATTATCGGCGGTGACGGCGGCATCTATGAAAGCTGGGACGGCGGCACTTTGTGGAAGCACACCGACAATCTGCCGATTGTCCAGTTCTATCGGATCCAGCCCGACAATGCCGCGCCGTTTTACAACGTCTGCGGCGGTACGCAGGACAACAACTCGCTATGTGGTCCGTCGCGGACTACAGTCATTCACGGCATCACCAATTCAGACTGGCACATCGTGCTGGGCGGTGATGGCTACAAACCGCAGATTGATCCACGCGATCCCAACATCGTCTACGCCCAATATCAGTATGGCGGTCTGGTTCGCTATGATCGCCGCACGCAGGAGCGTGTGTTCCTGACGCCGCAGCCCGAGCCGGGTGAGCCAGCCTATAAGTGGAACTGGAACACCCCGCTGCTGATCAGCCCGCACAATCCTGACCGGATCTATTATGCGGCGGAATATCTGTTCGCATCGGATGATCGCGGGAATTCCTGGCAGAAGATCAGTCCGGATCTCACCCGCCAGATTGATCGCAATGCGCTCGAAGTGATGGATCGCGTGTGGAGCGTCGATGCCATCGCCAAGAACGATTCCACCTCGATCTTTGGCGCGGCGATCGCACTGAGTGAGAGCCCGGTCGTTCAGGGCCTGATCTATGTCGGCACTGACGATGGTGTGATCTCGGTCACCGAGGATAATGGCAACAGCTGGCGGCGGCTCGAGAGCGTGCGCGGCGTGCCGGACATGACATTGGTGGAGGATATCATCACTTCCTCGCACAGCGCCGACGTCGCCTATGCCGTGTTCGACAATCACAAGCGCGGCGATCACAATCCTTATGTCTATCGTTCAAACGATCGCGGAAGGACCTGGCAATCGATCGCCGGCGACCTGCCCGTCTGGGGTTCTGTCCACACGATTGCCGAAGATCATGTCGATCCCAACCTGCTGTTTGTCGGGACCGAGTTCGGGCTGTTCTACAGCCAGAATGGTGGCCAGAACTGGCACCAGCTCAAGAACAAGTTCCCGACAATTGATGTTCGCGACATTGAGATCCAGCGTCGTGAGAACGACCTCGTCGTCGGAACCTTTGGCCGCGGGATCTATGTGCTCGACGACTACTCGGCGCTGCGCACCAGCGCGGCGAGTGTCGCGAGCTCCGAAGCCACACTGTTCCCGGTTCGCGATCCCTGGCTCTATGTCGAAGGCGATCTGTGGGGCACATGGGGCGGCGCCAAGGGCTTCAATGGCGACAATTTCTGGCATGCCAAGAACCCGCCATTCGGCGCGGTCTTCACCTACACACTGAACAAGGGACTCAAGTCCCTCGCCAAGGCTCGGCGCGAAGCCGAGCGCGAGATCGAGAAGGATGGCGGCGACACGCCCTACCCATCTTGGGACCGTCTGCGGGCAGAGGACCGCGAGGATGATCCAGCGATCCTGTTCACGATCAGCGATGCCGAAGGGAATGTGGTGCGACGCATGACCGGACCAAGCTCCAAGGGCTTGCACCGGGTTGCATGGGACCTGCGTTACGAGGCACCTGACCCGGCGCAGGTGACTCCGCCCAGCGGTTCGCTGTTCGGCGGTGTGCCGACTGGACCGATGGTTGTCCCCGGCACCTACACCGTAACGCTGTCGAAGCGGATCAACGGCGTGGTGACTCAGATCGCCGGACCACAGAGCTTCACCGTCAAAGCGCTCGAGAACAGTCCGGAGCTGGCGCAAGACCGCGCAGCCGTGCTCGCCTTCCAGGAAGAGACAGCTGATCTCGCCGGTGCTGTCAGCGGTGCGGGTGCAGCCTCACGCGAGCTCCGCAACCGTTTGGCGCTGCTCAAGGTTGCGGTGGAAGCCTTGACTGTTCCGAACGACGCACAGCGTGCCCGGATCCAACAGGCAGAGAGCGTGCTCGACAATGCCGATGTGGCTTTGTTTGGCGATACCACGGTCACCAGCCGCAATGAACCGGCACCGTTCTCGATCTCCGCTCGGGTTGGTCAAATCCGTGGCTGGGGTTGGGCGCATCAGTCGCCCGTGACTGGATCGGACAAGACTGCCCTAGAGATCGCGAAGACCGACTTTGCTGCCGCGTTGGCGCAACTGCGCGATGTCGAAGCGCGGGTTAAGGCGATGGAGAGCGAGCTTGCTGGACTGGGTGCGCCCTACACCGCTGGCAGCGGCGTCCCCAACTGGCCGCAATAGCACCGCCAGGAATGGCATAGCGAGGATCGCGGCGCAGAGCGTCGCGGCCTTTGCGCTCTTGTTGCCGCTGGCTGGGGTATCAGCGGAAGCTGAAGCACCAGACGCCGGGCGGGCTGCGCTGCTGGAGGCCACGCCTGCCGCCATCATAATTACCGGCACGCGCTCTGACCGCGAAATCGAGCAAGAGCCCTATTCGATCCAGGTGATCGATCAGACCCAGCTTGAGCGCGAGCTGCCGCGAACTGTGCCCGAAGCGCTTGGAGAGCTGCCTGGCGTGCTGGTGCAGAAGACCGCATCAGGCCACGGCTCACCCTATATCCGCGGCTTTACCGGCAACCGCACGCTGCTGGTGATTGACGGCGTGCGCTACAACAACGCGACCTACCGCGACGGGGCGAATGAGTATTTCGCGCAGATCGACAATTTCACCCTATCGCAAATCGAGCTGGTCGCGGGACCCTCGTCCGCGCTCTATGGCAGCGAGGCGGTTGGCGGCGTGCTCAATCTCACCACCCGCCCGACCGCGATGGCCGGCGAGGCTGGCCAATACGCCGCTGGCGAGCAGGTGGTGCGCTATTCAAGCGGTGATAACAGCGTGACCTCGCGCAGCGCGTTTGAGCTTGGCAAGGGCGGCGAATGGGGTTTGCGCGGAGGTTTCACACTTCGTGAGTATGGCAATGTCCGTGCCGCTGACCTCGGCACCTTGCCCTACACGAGCTATGGTCAGCGGGCGGCGAACGCACGGCTCGATCTGGCGCTGAGCCCGACCTGGCTTGTCACGCTCAATCACCAAAGCCTGTGGCAGGACGATGTGCCTCGCACCCATTCGACCGTCTTCTCTCGATCCTTCGCGGGCACGAGCGTTGGTAGTGATCTACTGCGCGAGAAAGATTACGATCGCAGCCTGACCTACCTCAAGGCAAGGGGTTCGACCGCGTCCGACTGGCTTCAGAGCATCGAGCTGACCCTCTCTCATCAAGCGCGCAGAGAGCGCGAGGATCGAATCCGCGCCGATGGAATGGTGATCGACCAGGGCTTCGATTCCGATATGCTGGCATTCAGCGCCATCGCCAATGCGGAGCTTGGCCCACTCAACCTGACCTATGGGTTGGATGTGAGCCGTGAGTGGATCGACAGCGATCGAACCGACACTGACCCTGTTAGTGGCATGACACTGATCAGAGTTCAGGGTCCAGTTGGCGACGATGCGCACTATGATCAAGCCGGGCTGTTCGTCCGCGCCATTCGCACGATCTCCCCTACTCTCTCGATCGAAGTCAGCTTCAGGGGATCATTGGTCGCTGTCGATATCGGCCGATTCGCTGATCCCCTCTCTGGCGCCGCGATATCCTTCGACGACAATTGGAGCAATCTGTCCGGCTCGCTCCGCGCGCAATGGCAGGACCAGGGCCATCGCATCTGGGCCGGTTACAGCCGATCCTTCAGGGCACCCAATGTTGCCGATATCAGCAGGTTTGGGCGCAGCCGCTCAAACGAGATCGAGATCGCCAGTCTTACCCTGGAGCCCGAGACCTTCGACACACTTGAGCTGGGATATCGCTATCAGTCAGACGGCGTAAGGATCGGAGCCAATCTCTACCGCACCTCCCTCAACGACTACATCGCAACCGTCCCTACCGGCCAGGTCCGCAATGGCTTGATCGAAGTGGCCAAGCGCAACGCCGCCGCGGGTCATATCAGCGGGGCGGAGCTCTGGCTCGACGCTGAGCTAGGCAGCGGCTTCTCGCTAGAAGGCAATGCAACCTGGCTGCGGGGCCGTTTGACTGTGCCGGGCCTTGCCGGGCCGATTGAGGAACCGATAAGCCGCATTCAACCGCTCACCGGCAATCTGGCCCTTGCTTGGGAGCGCAACAATGTTTGGGCGCGCGCAGAAATCCGCCTGGTCGACCGGGCTGACCAGCTCAGCAACGGTGACCTGTTGGACACTCAGCGCATTCCGCCGAGAGGCACCCCGGGATACAGCCTAATCAATCTCCGCGCAGGAGCCAGCATTGCGAGGGGTCTGAATCTCACGATCGCGCTCAACAATCTGCTCGACGAAGCCTATCGCGCCCACGGCTCGGGCAGCAATGAGCCTGGTCGCCATATCGTCGCGGGCATCAGCGCCAGGTTCTGACCAAGCCTCAGTAGCCGCTGGCCTGCCCATCCTTGCGCATCTCAGTGCCGCCAGCATAGGTCCCGGTCTCGGGGTCACGCACGATCGCCTGATAACCACCGAACATGATGCCATTGTCGACCACGCGGACATTGTGTCCCATCTCCCGCAGGCGCTCGATTGTTGCGGACGGAATACCGGGCTCAACATTGAGCGTTCCGAGCGGATCCGCAGCCGGTCCTGTCAGCGCCTCAGTCGGTTGACGGCCGCCATCATGGTTGATCCGCGCGGCGTCGCCCGCTTCCTGCACATTCATGCCATAGTCGACCATATTGATCAGGACCTGGACATGCCCTTGCGGCTGCATGCCACCACCCATCAGACCCAGTGTCATATATGGCTTGCCGTCCTTCTTCACGAAGGCCGGGATGATCGTGTGGAACGGTCGCTTGTTTGGCTCATAGGCATTGGGATGGGCGGGATCGAGGCTGAACAGTTCTCCGCGATCCTGGAACATGAAACCCAGGCCATCAGGCACCAATCCGCCGCCCATGCCGCGATAGTTCGACTGGATCAGGCTTACCATCATGCCGTCCTTGTCGGTCACAGTCAGATAGGTCGTATCGCCCGGCCCTTCGAGTTTTGGCTCACCTGGCCCAAACTCGGGGGTGGCCTTCGCGGGATCGATCAGGGCAAAACGCTCAAGACCATATTCCTCGCTCAGCAATTCCATCGGGAACGGGAAGAAGTCGGTGTCAGCATAAAACCGCGCTACATCGGCATAGGCGAGGCGCTTGGCCTCAGTAATGTAGTGGATCACTTCAGGGCTGCCGCGTTCCCATTGGCGCAGATCAACATTCTTGAGGATGTTGACCATCTGCAGCGCCGCAAAACCCTGCCCATTGGGTGGTAGCTCGCAAAGCTCATAGCCATCGCGATAGTCGACACAGGCGACCTCGACCCAATCGCTGGTGTGCGCGGCAAAGTCTTCCATTGTATAGGCTGAACCCTGCCGCTGCAGGTAATCGACCATCACCTCAGCAAGCTCGCCCTTGTAGAAGGCGTCGCGACCGTCGCGACCAATCGTCTCAAGCGTGTCGGCCAGATCGGGGTTCTTGAAGATCTCTCCTGCTCTGGGCGCTCGATCCCCGGCAAAATAGGTCGCACGAGCATTGTCGAATTCGAACTCGATCGACTCCAGCCGGCGGGTGTAGGCGCTAAGCGAACGGTCGAAATACATCGCAATGACCGGCGCGACCGGATGGCCCTCGCGACCATATTTGACTGTCGGAGCGAGGATATCGCTCATCGCCATGGATCCGAATTTCTCATGCATCTCGAACCAGCCATCGACCGTGCCCGGAATGGTCACCGGAAGCGGCCCAACAGCAGGCAAGGCTTCGGCGCCGTCGAGCTTTTCGAGCAATTGCTCGAGCGTCTGGTTCTTAGGCGACCGGCCCGAGCCATTGATGCCATAGAGTTTGTCAGTCTTCGGATCGTAGATGATTGCATAAAGATCACCGCCAATCCCGTTGCCGGTGGGCTCCATCAGGCCGAGCGCCGCATTGGCAGCAATCGCTGCATCGACAGCATTGCCACCGTCCTTGAGAATCTGGACAGCAATCTGCGTGGCCAGAGGATGCGCGGTCGCCGCCATGCCATTGGCTGCCATCACCGGACTGCGTGACCAATTTGCGCCTACAGGGCGACCGCCGGCACCAATCTGTTCCTCAACGGGTTTGGGTTCTTCAGCCACGCTGGGCGAAGCGAGCAATGCGAAGGCCGAGAGGGTGGCGGTGAGTGCTAAGCGCATCATCCTGTCCTTGGTTTGAGACGTTCGAGGGATTGTCGGATTAGTTCTGCTTACGTCGCTTGCGCAACCGCGGGATCAGGAACAGATAGATTCCCGTACCCCACATGATCAGCAGCAAAATGCCGGTCGGAAGGAAGAGGTAGAGCTTCACTTCGTCGGAGAAGAACGAGCCGTCATGAATGCTCTCGATCAGGTCGGACCGGCGATAGGCCACGTTCAGAACTTCAGCCGTGTTGGTATCCACTTGAACTTCCCAGCCGGTGTGCGATCGGATCTTTGCAATGCCTTTGTCGACCCGCAGATCGATCCGATCAATATCTGACCATTGCGAGATGCCAGCCTGCGGATAGGCTCGACTGGCTTCCAACATCTGGTCAAAGCTCGCAGCGGGGATCTGTTCCGACACCAAGCCCTGGCTGGTGGCAGGCTGGATCCAGTCGACCTCTTTCTTGAGCATCAGAAAGATGCCCGCCGCGAACATGATCCCGGCGGGCACAAAGACTGCAAGTGAGAGCCAGTAGTGGATCAGGCGAAAAAGTCGCTTGGGATTCATTGGATCAAGGTATTCGACCGCCGGGGACCCACGGGCCTCCCGCGGCTTGCAGCTCCGCTTCAAACGCTGGGATGGTTGCTTCTGTCAACGAAGTCAGACGGCTCTTGATCCCGTCAAATTCGGTCCTGGCGAAATTGAACTGATCGCGGTGCGTCTGGGTCGGTCCATAGGTCGACGCAAACAGACCGGTCAGCACCGTGCCCAGCCGGCTCCGGACAGTGTGCTGGGTCCGCTCGGTCAAGGCATTCCGCGCGGCATTGCCATTGAGCAGCCCGTCGAGCGCCAAAGTCTCGGTCCGGATCGACTGCAAGCGATTATCGAGTGCCGTCGGATCACCGCCCTGCACGCGCTCGACCGCAATCGCGAGCAGATCAAGCTTCTTCTTGGCATCATCCAACACCGTTGCTGCGGCAGTCACCGACCGATCGAATTGAGCGACCTGCGCCCAGAATTCGGCACCGTCTGGCTGCGGCGGCAGTGCTCCCGAGCGCAGCGGCTTGACCGTGAACGGCTGCGGACCGACCAGCTCAGTGGTCTGGCCCCGCACCCTCTGCGAAAGCGAGACGGTGTATTGCCCCGGCGCGACCAGGAAGCCTGATGGTTCATCATCCCCTGGAGGGACTGGCGCAGCCGCGCTCATATCCGGATAGCGCAGATCCCAATTGACCCGGTGGAAGCCCTTCTTGGCCGGTCCCTTGATCCGCCGCACAACATTGCCATCGGCATCGCGCACGGTCAGCCAAACGGTGGGAGCCACTTCCTGAAGCTCCCGCGTCATCGCCGGGAAGCCCGGGAAAGGCGTGTCTGCGCCTTGCTCATTGAGCGGCTTCTCACGCTCCTGCCGCATGTCCTTGAGCGACTGCACATCCTCAGACAGGTAATAGGTGAAGTTCGCGCCAAATGGCGGGTTGGGCGCGCGAAAATAGCCATTGCCCTGCGACCCGCCTTCGGAGAAGGCCAGCGGATGCTGCTCGATATACCACCAGGCATCGCGGCCTGGGAACAGCATCGCGCGCTCTTCCAAGCGAGATTCACTCAGCGTCCGCAGCGGCGAGATATCGTCCACGATGAAGAAGCCACGGCCAAAGCTGGCGGCAACCAGATCATCCTCACGCCGCTGGATCGTCACATCGCGGAAAGCGATTGTCGGCGCGTCTCCGCTGAGCTTGACCCATTTGCTCCCGCCATCGAGCGTGAAGAACAGCGCAAATTCGGTCGCGGTGAACAGCAGGTTTGGATTTTCGTGATCCTGCACGATCCGCCACACCAGATGGCGATCAGGGATGTCACCGGTAATGTCAGTCCAGCTCCGCCCGCGATTGGTGCTCTTGAGCAGATAGGGGGTGAAATCACCGTATTTGTGGTTGTCGAGCGCGATATAGACGGTGTTCTCGTCATGAAGATCCGCGCGGATATCGTTGACGAAGGCCGTATCGGGCACCCCCGGCAGGGCCCCGGCTTCGATCCGACGCCAAGTGCTGCCGCGGTCCTCAGACACCTGGATCAGGCCATCGTCAGTGCCGATGTAGAGAATATTCTCATTGATCGGCGACTCGCCGATCGAAGTGATCGTGTTGTATTGCGACATGGCGAGGAAATCCCACCCCGCGTCCCAGCTCCATTGCCGGCCTTGGACTGGCAGTAACAGCCGATCCTGATTGCGCGTCAGATCGCCAGAGACGGCGGTCCAGCTGTCACCGCGATCGGTTGAACGCCACAACCGTTGCGAGGCGAAATAGATCGTGGTCGGATTGTGCTGGCTGACCCAAATCGGCGCATCCCAGTTCCACCTCTCGATCGGCTCGCCCGGGGCGGCCTGCGGCTTGATGTGGATCAGTTCGCCAGTGATGCGATCGACCCGCGCCAGATTGCCCTGCTGCCATTGGGCATACATGATGTCGGGATTGCCAGGTTCGGTCGCGGATTGGTGGCCGTCGCCGAACAGGGTGATGAACCAGTCGGAATTGCGGATGCCGTGACGGTTGTCGGTCCGCGAAGGGCCGCCCTGGGAATTGTTGTCCTGAGTCCCGCCATAGATGTTGTAGAATGGCTCGGCATCGTCGACCGCAACCTTGTAGAATTGGGTGATCGGCAGATTGTCGATGAAGCGCCAGGTCTTGGTGTGGTCATAACTTTCGTACAGCCCGCCATCGGACCCGAACATGATGTAATCCGGATCATCTGCGCGGAAGGCGATGGCGTGATCGTCAACGTGCTTGAGCTCGTTGTTGAGATCGCTCCAGGTCTTTCCGCCATCGTGTGATATCTGCGAGGTGTTGGAGACCAGATAGATCAGGTCGAACTTGTGCGGATTGGCATAGAGCTCCTGATAGTAGTGCGGCCCGGTGCCGCCCGAAACCTGGTCGGACATCTTGGTCCAGCTGGCTCCGCGATCGGTTGATCTCCAGACTCCACCTTCACGGCGGTCCAGTTCGATTGCAGCGTAGAGAACATCGGGCTGCATCGGCGAGATCGCCATCCCGATCTTGCCCATATTGCCTTTGGGCAGGCCGGTCTTGAGCTCTTCCCAGGTCTCTCCACCATCTTCCGACTTGTAGAGGCCACTTTCGGGTCCACCGCCGACATAGGCAGCTACAGTACGATGGCGCTGCCACAGAGCCGCATAGAGCCGGTCAGGATTGCGGGGATCGATCAACAGGTCGGTCGCGCCAGTATACTCTCCGGCCGAGAGAACATTCTCCCATGTCTCACCGCCATCGGTGGTCTTGTAGACCCCACGTTGCCCGCCGGGTGACCACAGCGGACCCTGCGCCGCCACCCAGACCGTGTTGGGATCGTCTGGATGGACGATAATTGTCGAAAGCTGGGACGATTCCTGCAGCCCTTTCTTCGCCCAATTCTTGCCGCCATCATTCGAAAGATAGATCCCATCGCCAAAGCCGAGGTGACGGCTGCCGGTATTCTCACCGGTCCCGACCCAGATGCGGTTGGAGTCGTTGGGATCGAGCCCGAGCGAACCGATCGAATAGGAGCCCTGGCCGTCGAACAGCGAAGTCCAGGTTGTTCCGGCGTTCTCGGTCTTCCAGACCCCGCCCGAACCGACCGCGACATACCAGGTGGCAGGATCATCTTGGACAATCTCGATATCGGCGATCCGACCTGACATCAGCGCCGGCCCGATGCCCCGCAAATTGAAAGCTTCGAAGGTTCCGCTGGATAGCTTGGGCTGGTCAGCATCGTCCGCGGTCTCTGCAATCGCCGCGCCTCCCATTCCCAAGGCTACGACGCATGTGAGCAGAAACTTCACGGCTTTCATTAGGCTGTCCCCTATTTATCCCCGCAAGACTGGAAGCTGTCAGCAACCATGGCAAGCAAATTGTCGTCGACGAACGGTCAATGCTGTTCGACCACCGCCGTGACCCAGGTCCGGTTTTGCTTGCGGTCCTGCGTCCGTGGCGGCAATGTGGACTTATCACACCCCTTGATATAAAGTCTCATGCCATGTCCAACCGGATTCTCAGCGCTGCCATCTGTCTCGGCCTTTTGACCAGCCCAACCGCTGCGATCGCCTGCGACCTCGATGGCCTGCCCGGATTCCATCGGTTCAACCCGTTTGCCAAACTCCCTGGTTTCGGTGGTCTCGCTCCACCATCGGGTCCGCCTCAGAAACAGACGCAGCCGGAACAGCCTGCACCAAAGGCTGAGGCCAAGGGTGACGAGAAGTCGTCAGAGGCAAAGGCAACCAAGGCCTCGACGCCGCTGGACACGCTTGAGAAAGAGCAAGACGCGCGTACTGCGTCCAATTCATCCGACTAAAAGACGGCCCAAATTCTAGCCATGCGATTGCAGGTCACCGGCGTTGAGAAAGCCTATTATGGACGTGAGGTCCTGACCGGCATCTCTTTCGAATTGTCAGATATGGGGCGAGCCTTACTGCTCGGCCCATCGGGCTCAGGCAAGTCGACCCTGCTCAATATAATCTGCGGGCTGCAATCACCCGATGCCGGCGAGGTGCAATTGGGCGATGCCACGATCACATCATCACAAGCCGACACCATAAGGCGGCGCCATATGGGCATCATCTTCCAGACACTGCGGTTGGTCTCTGCACTCAATGTGAAAGCCAATCTTGCGCTGGCTCAGCGATTGCAGACGGGCAGCACGGATCCTGCTTTGGTTGAGCAGGTGCTCGAGCGTTTGGGCATTGCTGACCGGGCGAATGCGCGCCCGTTCGAGCTCAGCCAGGGGGAAGCGCAGCGCGCCGCGATTGCGCGGGCGCTGGTGGTCAAGCCCGATATACTGATCGCCGACGAGCCCACTTCCGCACTGGATCAGGCCAATACCGAGACTGTGGCAAAGCTGCTCCTGGAGCTCGCGCAAGAGGCGCAAGCGACTTTGCTGATCGCCACCCACGACGATCGGCTCAAGCCCTATTTTGAGCAGACGCTCGAGCTGGACAACGGGAGGCTGTCGGCATGATCGGTCTCGCCATTGCCTATCTCCGCGATCGCCCGCTCACCACCGCGCTCAATGTTCTGCTGCTGACAATCTCGGTCGCAATGCTGGTGCTGCTGCTGCAATTCGGCACGCAAGCGAGCGAGCGGTTCGAGCGTGATGCGCGAGGTGTGGATCTGGTGGTCGGAGCAAAGGGCTCACCGCTCCAGCTGATCCTGTCCAGTGTGTTCCATGTTGATCAACCGACCGGCAATATTCCGCTGAGCAGTCTTGAACTGCTGCGCCGTGATCCCGCTGTGGCGCGGGCGGTACCGCTAGCCCTGGGTGACAATTTCCGCGGCTATCGCATCGTTGGCACCGACGCGAGCTTCGACGATCTCTATCAGACCGAACTGGCTCAGGGACAAAGGGTCGAAGGCCAGATGCAGGCCGTCCTAGGCTCCAAGGTGGCAGCAGAAACAGGTGCTGACCTCGGCCAGAAATTTGTCGGCAGTCATGGTTTTACCGACGATGATACCGGCGACCAAGGCCACGATCATGCTCCTTACGAAACCGTCGGCATACTCGCGCCAACCGGAACAGTGGTTGACCGCCTGATCCTTACTTCTGTCGAAAGCGTGTGGGACGTGCATGGCATTGCCCATGGTCACGACCGCGAGGGCGACCACGGGGACGGCCATGAGGGCCATGAACACGACGCGCACGATCATGATGAGGAGACTGGTGCGGCGGCAAGGCAGAATCCGATCCTGCAGGCGGCGGGCTCAGGTTTGGAGCCAGAGCTGACAGCGCTTCTCGTCACCTATCGCAATGCTTCAGGTGCAATCCGCATTCCTTCGATGGTCAATCGTCAGACCGAGATGCAATCCGCTGTCCCAGCCACCGAAACCGCGCGGCTGCTCGAACTCTTGGGAGCAAGCCTCGACGGAATTCGCGTGTTCGCCTGGCTGTTGGCGCTGACCGGCGGGCTGGCGATCTTTGTTGCATTGCTCAACATGGCGCGCAGCCGCGAGGGCGATCTGGCGCTGCTGCGAGTGATGGGCGCGAGCCGCGTTCAGGTCTTCGTAACAGTGATTATGGAAGGGGTGATCACGGCAGCGTTTGGTGCCCTGCTCGGTTGGATCGCCGCGCATGGATTGATTACCGTCGCGCAGAGCAGCTTTGCCACTTTGTCCGACCTGGGTTTGACCGCCTGGCGCTTCTTGCCGCAGGAAGCACTGTTGATCGCGGTGGTGATCGGAATCGGCGCGCTTGCGGCACTGATTCCGGCCTTGCGCGTTTATCGGATAGATCCGGCACAGACGCTGGCCCGATCTTAGAATGAAATTGATGTTTGGAGCAGAACGGAAATGAGCTGGAAGAAACTTGTTGGAACGCTGGGCGCGGTAATGATTGCCACCACCGCTCCAGCCAGCTCGATCAACGCCCAAATGCTCGACACGCAGATCAAGGCGCCGGTTGAAGACATCTGGAAACCGGCAGCCACGCCCAAGGGCGGGGTTTCCTGGAAAGTCCTGGAAGCGACCGGAGAGGTCACCCGCAAGGACGATCAGGGCTATATCGTCTCCAAGCCGCTGTTCACCAAGCAGGTGAAGAGCCTCGACGGCAAGCGGATCAAGGTCGCTGGCTGGATGACGCCGCTGGAGAATGGCTCAACCCAGAAACACTTCGTGCTGCTGGCCTACCCTCCGGGCTGCCCCTTCCACTTCCATGCGGCGCCCAATCAATTCATCGAAGTCTATGCCGACACGCCCTTCCCGACCAATGAGACCAAGGTCCATATCGTCAGCGGTGTTCTGGAACTGACCGGTCAGGATGAGAGCGGCATCTTCTATCGGCTGCGTGCGTCCAAACCTGCGTGATTCCGCGCGCTAAAGCCCGGTCAGCAACCTTACTCCAACCACCATCACCAGCGCCGCTGTCAACCAGCGGATCCAGCGCTTGGGCAGGACTTTGAGCGCCATTAGACTGCCAATCTGACCACCAATCGCGACCGCAATGATCAGTGGCAGCGCCGCCCCCACAGCGCCGCCAAACGCGCCCGGCCCCTGTTTGAGCACTTGGCCGATCAGCCCGAACAGCGAATTCACCAGGATGAAGACACTGGCCGTTGCCGCAATTGCACGGGCATCGCGCCAGCGCGTCAGGTGCAGCAAGGGAGCGAGGAAGATCCCTCCCCCGATGCCGACCAGGCCGGCGAGATACCCCATTGGTGCTGCCACAAACGGCATGGCCTTGGCCAAGCGGCTTGGCTCGCCTGATTGGGTCTCCGCCACCGGAACGAGCATTGAAATCCCGGTCAGAACCAGGCTCGCACCCAACAACAGCATAAAGCTGTCCTGATCGATCGGTGTCAGCCCGCCCAACAGCGCTGCCGGAGCGGCCAAGGCAGTGAGCGTCAGCGCGCCCTTCCATGGCGTAACCCCTGCCCGAGCAAATCGCACGGAAGCGCCCGCCACCACCACGATATTGCAGGCCAGTGCGACCAGCGGAAGCAGACGATAGTCCAGCCCCGAAAGTGCGAGCAGAGCGGCATAGGTTGAGCCGCCGCCAAACCCGACTGCGGCATAGAGCAGCGCGGTGACGAAGAACGCCACCGCCAACATGATCGGCACCGCTCCGATCACCGGCTCAAGCCCTCATACAAGCTCAGAGCGGCGCAGCAACCGGCGGAATTCCGACCGCTCCATGGCAATGCTTGTATTTCTTGCCCGAGCCACACGGGCATGGGGCATTGCGGCTGAGATTGAGATGCGCGTAGGGATTTTCGGTGATCGTGCCGCCCACGCGTGCTGCGGGGCGTGGACTGCCTGCGAAAGCGCCTTGCAGATCGGTCCGCTCCGCAGAGCCGTCACCATCGGCCGAATTGTCGAGCCCGGTCAGCGGGTCGATATGGCTGGTCAGGAAATCGGGCAGATCGGGCAGCGATTGCGTCTCAGGCGGCGCCATCCGCAGTTCGGACTTGAACAGGATCTTGGTGACTTCCTCGCGCAGAGTGTCAAGCAGGTTCTCGAACAGTCCGAAAGCTTCCTGCTTATACTCGTTGATCGGCTGCTTCTGCGCGATCCCGCGCATCCAGATCACCTGACGCAGGGCATCAAGCGTGGCCAAATGCTCCTTCCAGTGGAAGTCAAGCTGACGCAGCAGCACGTCCTTCTCCACGATCCGCCACAGCGATTCATCGCTCTCACCGATCTTCTTTTCCATCATTTCATCGGTGATCGCGCGAATCCGCTCTTCGAGGATCTCAGGCTCAACCTGATCCTCTTCCATCCATTCATTGAGCGGAACCTTGAGCGCGAATATATCTTCAAGCTTCTGTTCCAGCCCTTCGATATCCCATTGCTCGGGATAGGAACCGGGAGGGCAAGCGGTGCCGACAATAGCATTGACCGTGTCGTGCCGCATATCGAGCACAACATCGTCGACCATTTCGGAATCCATGATCTCGCCGCGCTGTTCGTAGATCACCTTGCGCTGGTCGTTCATTACGTCATCGTATTGAACCACCTGCTTACGAACATCGTAATTGCGCGCTTCGACCTTCTTCTGCGCGGTCTCAATCGCTTTCGAGAGCCATTTCGATCCGATCGCTTCACCGTCGGCGAGGTTCGAATTCATCATCTTGGCAAACAGCGTATCGGGACCAAAGATCCGCAGCAGATCGTCTTCGAGGCAGAGGTAGAAGCGCGACAGGCCCGGGTCGCCCTGACGGCCTGAGCGGCCGCGCAGCTGATTGTCGATCCGGCGGCTTTCGTGGCGCTCTGTGCCGAGCACGAACAACCCGCCCGCTTCGAGCACCTTGCGCTTCTCTTCTTCGACCTCGGCAGTGATGCGATCAATCTCGGCCTGACGCTTCGGATCATCTTCAGCCATATCCTGAAGCTCATCACTGATCCGGAATTCTAGGTTGCCGCCTAGCTGAATGTCAGTCCCGCGGCCGGCCATATTGGTGGCGATGGTGACTGCACCGATCCGGCCCGCCTGGGCGACAATATGCGCTTCGCGTTCGTGCTGGCGGGCGTTCAGAACCTCGTGCTTGACCCCTTCTTTGTCGAGGAATTGGCTCAGCAATTCGGACTTTTCGATCGAGACCGTGCCGACCAGCACCGGCTGACCGATCTGCGATTTCTCGGCAATCGCCTTCGCAATCGCCTGGAACTTGTCCATCGTGTTCTTGTAGAATTCGTCCTCTTCGTCGATCCGCGCGACCGGCTTGTTGGTCGGGATTTCGACGACATTGACCTTGTAGATGTCCCAGAATTCTGCCGCCTCGGTTGAGGCGGTGCCGGTCATGCCGGCTAGCTTGGGATACATCCGGAAATAGTTCTGGAAGGTGATCGAGGCCATGGTCTGGTTTTCCGGTTCGATCTTGACCCCTTCCTTGGCCTCGGCCGCCTGGTGCAGACCATTCGACCAGCGCCGCCCATCCATCATCCGGCCGGTAAATTCATCAATGATGATGACCTTGTCGTCTTTGACGATGTAATCGGTATCGCGCTTGAACATGTGCACCGCTTTGAGCGCCTGGTCCAAGTGATGGACGACCTGGGTGTTCTCGATGTCATAGAGGTTCTCGGTCTCGAGCAGCCCCTTCTCCATGAGCAGTTTCTCGACCTCTTCCAGCCCATCTTCGGTAAGCTGGATTTGCTTGGTCTTCTCGTCTTTCTCGTACCACTCCTCGGGGATTTCCTTGGCGACTTCGTCGAGCGCAACATAGAGATCCGACTTGTCCTCGGTCGGGCCCGAGATGATCAGCGGGGTCCGCGCTTCGTCGATCAGGATTGAGTCGACCTCATCGACAATCGCAAAGTTGAACGGCCGCTGCGCCATTTCCTTGCGATCGTGCTTCATATTGTCGCGCAGATAGTCGAATCCGAATTCGTTATTGGTGCCGTAAGTGATGTCGGCATTGTAGGCGTCGCGCTTGTCGAGCTCATTCATGTTCGGAACGATCACGCCGACTTTGAGGCCGAGCCAATTGTAGAGCTGCCCCATCCACTCGGCGTCACGCCGAGCGAGGTAGTCGTTGACCGTCACAACATGGACGCCCTTGCCCTCAATCGCGTTGAGGTAGACCGCCAGCGTTGCCACCAGCGTCTTACCTTCACCGGTTCGCATTTCGGATATCTCACCGCGGTGAAGCACCACGCCGCCGATCATCTGAACGTCAAAGTGGCGCATGCCCAGCACCCGCATCGATGCCTCACGGACGGTCGCAAAGGCCTCTGGCAAAATATCGTCGAGCGTGGCGCCGTCATCCAATTGTGCGCGGAACTTGTCGGTCTGAGCTTGCAGTTCCTCATCCGACAAAGCCCGGATTTGCGGTTCGAGCGCATTGATCTGAGTGACGATCTTGCCGATCGATTTGACGTAGCGGTCGTTTGATGAGCCAAAGACCGATTTGACGAGTGCGTTGAACATTGTGTGAGTCCTGTGAGGCCGCTTGAAGTGGGGCCGGAAAATCTGTGCTGGGTGGGTCTCGCCTGAATAAGGGCGAGCAGAATTGAGCGCGGGTTACGCGCGAGCAACCATGCTGATGCTATTCGTAAGCGCGCTCGACGCCCATCAGCACTGGCAGACGCAAAACCGGCGGCAGCCGCTTGGCATCGGGCTGAGGGTCGGCATCGGCACAGCCAGACTGTGACTTGCGCTCTTGCGATTGGCAGGGACAGGCATCGCTTTGCGAGGCCTGCATTGCTCCGACAGACACATCGGTATCGCTGCTGAGCGCATCGACCAGACTTGCCTGCGCTGGCGTTTGCAGCGCGAGCAGCCCGGATACCAGGGCGATCAAGGCAAGAAAGTGACGTGTCATTGCATTCCCAAATAGGCGCTCATTTGTCGCACGTCTACTTTGAATAGACGATTTACTGTGCGCAGCAGGCGACCTAGAGCGCGATTATGGATCTAGCACCGTCTCCCTTAGCAAAACCTTTCCCCAACCTGCCTTCGATCGCGGGGGTGGAATGCCGCGTCGCTCGTGCAGGATATCGCGATTGGGAGCGCGCCGACATCACCTTGGTCACGATGCCCGAAGGCACTGCAATCGCAGGTGTTTTCACCAAAAGCCTGTGCGCCTCTCCCGAAGTTGAGGCGGGCCGCGAGCAGGTCAAACAGGGCAAGGCGCGCGCGCTGGTGGTCAATGCCGGCAATGCCAATGCTTTCACCGGCGGCAAAGGACGCGCCGCAGTCGAGCTGATCCAAGACAGGATCTCAGCGCATCTCGGCTGCACCAAAGACGAAGTGTTCGTCTCCTCGACCGGCGTAATCGGCGAGCCATTGCCGCAGGATCGCGCAGAGATTGGCCTGGCTGAAGTGACCGCTGCGCCGGAGAGCTCGTGGCAGGAGACCACCGAGGCAATCGGCACCACCGACACCTATCCCAAGGCGGCCAGCACCAACGCGATAATCAACGGCACCAAGGTCACGCTGGTCGGGATCATCAAGGGCTCGGGCATGATCGCGCCAGACATGGCGACCATGCTCGGCTATATCTTCACTGATGCGAGCGTGGCCCCTGCCTTTCTGCAAGAAGCGCTCAACCGCGCCAATGCCGAGAGCTTCAGCTGCATCACGGTCGATGGAGACACTTCGACCAGCGACACCGTGCTGGCCTTTGCCACTGGCCAATCGGAAGCGCCCGCGATCGCAAGCTTCGACAGCGCAGGCGCCGATGCCTTTACCGCCGCCCTCACCGATCTTTGCCGCCAGCTGGCGCATCTGGTGGTGCGCGATGGCGAAGGCGCCAGCAAATTCATCCAGATCCGGGTCAGCGGGGCAGTGAGCGACGACAGCGCGCGCACGGTCGGACTGTCGATCGCCAACTCCCCTCTGGTCAAAACCGCGATTGCCGGTGAAGACGCCAATTGGGGCCGCGTAGTGATGGCTGTCGGCAAGGCCGGAGAGCCCGCCGATCGTGACCGGCTCGCGATCGCCTTCGGTGGGGTCTGGACCGCGCGCGATGGCCTGGCGGTGCCCGATTACGACGAAGCGCCAGTGGCCGAGCATCTCAAGGGCGAGGAGATCGACATCGCGGTCGATCTCGGCATTGGTGAAGGCCAGGCCACAGTTTGGACCTGCGACCTCACCCATGGCTACATCGCGATCAATGCGGATTACCGCTCATGAGCGCGCTCGACGACGAGATCCTCGACCTGATGAAGTTTGCGGCCGAACGTTCGATGCTGCCGCGCTTTCGCGCCCTCGCCGATGATGAGGTCGAGATGAAGGGAGAGGATGACCCGGTCACCGTCGTCGATCGCGAGGTCGAGAACTTTCTGACCGAGGCGCTGACCAAGCTCGCACCCGGGGTAGCCGTGGTCGGCGAAGAGGCCGTGCATGCTGACGAAAGCGTGCTCGAGCATCTTTCCGGCCAGTGCTGGATCATCGATCCGCTCGACGGCACCGCCAATTTCACCGAAGGCAAGGAGCCGTTCGGGATCATCATCGCCCTGGCCGATGCGGGCGAGGCTGTGGCGGGCTGGATCTACGATCCGATCAAGCAGCGGCTGTGCCATACCAAGCGCGGCGAAGGCGCCTTCGTGAATGGTGACAAGATCGCCGCCAAGACCACCGGAAAGAGACCGCCCGTGGCCGCGATCTCACGGATCTTCCTGACCGAGGAACAGCGAGCCCAGGTCGATGCCAAGCTCGCCCCGCATTATGGACTGGTCGACATCCCGCGCTGCGCGGCCGAGCAATACCCGCGCCTGGCGCTGGGCGAGAACGACATTTCGAGCTTCAAGCGGACCTTCGCCTGGGATCACGCCGCGGGCGTGCTGTGGCTCAACGAGGCAGGCGGCAAGGCCGCGCGGCTCGATGGCAGCGCCTATCGCGTCGACGAGCATGGCAAGCCGGGCCTCGTCGGCGCGTCGAGCCCGGCGATCTGGGATGAATTTGTCGGGCGGATTTTGGGCTAGGAGAGACTAGCTAGCCGTCTGAAAGCGAGCTATTTTAGCTTTGTCCTACGCGGCGACCACTATGGTGGCAGAGGTCGATCAGAAAGAAGTCGAGATGTAGCGGTTGTAACCAGCCCAGACCGATGCCGTCACGAATCCGAAAAATGCGCCAAACGCGAAGGCCTCAAGCATGGGAGCAACGACGCCAAGCATAAGGCCGCCGATCAGACCTCCGCACAAGACTGCTAATGTGTAGGCCACCCTGACTGAGTGTCGCAGCCTCAACTCCGAGTAGGCTGCCGAGACCATTATCACTCCAGGGATTGTGAAGAACAGCGCAAACAGGGCGATGCCAAAAGGCTGACCAAGCCTAAAATCAATGCCTTCGGCCTCACCTGCCTGCCAAATGAGAGACGCTAAGAACCCACCGAGATAGGCGGTTAGAACAACACTCACTGCACGTCGGAGCCACATGACTGGAACGATAGTCCAGCCCTCGATCGATCACAATTGTCTCCGCACCGCGCACATCAATGGCGTTTGTCACTTTGATCCAGCTTATGCTCTAGCGCCTGTTCCTTTTGCCGAGCCAGTTTTCGAAGGCGAGCTGCTCGCCGCCTAAGCCACTTCGGATCGTCGGTGTTCTCGGGATCATGGATGCGCTGAAGATGCTCGTCGGCCAACCGATCCAGCTCCTCGAATGTGTAGCTGCCCATGCCGTAAAGGCCGAACAAACGTCCTTGCTCAACTTTGGGCACATCACACTCCGTTCAAGGCATCGGGCCCCAAAAACTACAGACCCTTCTCTGGCAAAAAGACTTGTATGGTCTCATCTCATGCTGTCGGCAAAAACCCTGAAATGAACTGACTGTATTGGTCTCTTATGGGGAGTTCGGTATCAACCTTTAGTCGGCGACGAACAGCCCGAACCGTCTCGTTCGATTTGGGATTTGTCCCAAGCTTTTCATAGTCTTCCCAATAAGCCCCGATGCCTCGTTTCTGCCATGCCGGCAAATCATTGAAGTTGATACCAGCTTGGAAGAGGAGTTCGTTCTTTTCAGAAACAGACTTGCCTGAGAGCTCATTGGTCGCGTCAGACCGAGAAGCACCACTGTTTCTCAACATCCAATAGCAATGCGCATTGAGCGCGTTTCGACTTGCATCTTCGTTCCTCCATCGAAAATAGTCGACCACGTCGCTTTCCTTGGGCAGCTCACATATTCGGCAGTCAAAGGTACCCATTGCACCCAGCCCCAACGAAAATGCCGCGCTAGCTTCACCGGCCAGTATTGAGTTCAACTTTCGGGTCTTTCGGCCAAAGGTTTCATCAGCCTGATGCAACAACAATGAGATCTCATCGCTTTGAGTATATCCGTAGAGTGTGCGGAAACCGCATCCCATCAGGTGCTTGGTCGTGTTGACCATCAGGTCTCGAAATCGCTCGTCAAATGGCGCTTCGAATCCATGTAGGTCTTTTGTAAGTCGTGTGAAATTTCGACCATCCAATCGAGCAACGATATGGATTCCAGGCAGAACACAATGATCACTCTCGGTCTCGAAGACGCGCATACGCTGGTCGAGTTCTTCAAAGATCACGGTTCCCACTCCGCTATCGAGAATTCTCCATCATCTGCAATCGTTGCATAATAGAGCGTATCAAACCCTTCTTGGTAATCGGGCAATTCCAATCGGTTTCGCGTCCCTCTAATGCCCGCATCCGGAACAACCTCGTTTGGCGGCCTGTTCTGGTTGCGACTAAGGGCAGGCTCTATGCCCGAAGCGAAGAAGATACCCTTCACGGAGAACTTTTTCTGGCGCGCGGCTTCTATGTATCGTGCTCGTTCGAGCTTGGTGGGGTTGGTGTTGTCAATCACGCAGGGCTGTTTCGCGGCAAGACAGGCATCCAACAAGATCGACTCGCGATGCCGCGTCTTCAGCATATCAAGGCTTAGTCGAATGTGCGTGTCCGCATATCTCTGCTTGTATAGGGTCGATTTTCCGGTCGCCTGAATGCCGACAAACAAGACGAGTTCCATAGATCAACCTAGTCAGTGTATTTTTTCAGATACTTGCTCAATAACGCTCAACATATTTCAAGTCGATCTCGCATTTGATGCAGGGTTGGACTCAGTAACGCGGCGGCCAATCGGTCGCAATGTGAACAGCAGCCATTGGCAGAGCCGAGCTGGGTGCCTTGGCGACGAAAGGACTGCACTTGCGTTGGGACCCCTATCAGGCCTCTTGCTTCCAGAACCCACCCAGCACGCCGATCACAACGGCAATGCCAAGCGCCCAAGGAATGATCGCGACCGCCTCGATCGGCATGGCCGAGATCGCAAACACCAGAGCGGTCAGGATGAAACCAAGCGGCAGGCCAACCATGGTGAAGACCACGAAGCGGGCGAGGGAAAAACTGTCATTCATATCTTAGGCTCCCGAATTGGCTGAAGCATCAGCGATTTGAAGCGCTTCGCGGGCCTCTTGCAGGCCGAGGAAGATCTCCTCGACCGGCTGATCAAAGATCACAGCGAAGCGAAAGGCGAGCGAAAGGCTGGGATCATGCCTGCCAGCCTCGACGGCATTGACGGTCTGCCGCGAGACGTCGAGCATTTCCGCCAATTCCGCCTGTGACATTTTGCGTTCCGCACGCAAGACGCGCAAACGGTTGTTCATTCGTCCGCCCCTCCGAGGTCTTCGGACGCCGCGGCCTCTTGGGCGATCTTTCGACCCGCCAGAATGACGCGAATGCAGAATCCCAGCACCATGGGCATCAAGGTTGCGATGCCCCACACCGGGCTGGGCGGGAGCAGGAACATGGCGGTGAAGCCGCACACAATGCCTGCCCCGAAACCCACTGCCAGAGCTTCATATTGCATCTGCCGCAGCATCTCGTCTGCTTCGCGCAGCATTTTGAGATAGGCCTTCACAAACAGGAAGCCTGGAATCATCGAGGCGAGGACAATCGCCAAGCTGACCACCTCCGGCACTTGCGTTGCGACCCTCAGCAGGTTGGCGACCAAAAAGCAGCCGGCCCAGGCGAAAGCGTAGCTGTTCACCCGCTTTTCGTTGGCCCGGTCCTTCTCCCGCATCCCTTGCCATTTGAGCGCGCCGAACCAGCCGGGCCCTCCTGTTTTTCGATCTTCGTTATCTCTTGTCATTTTGGCTCCATCAGCACCACAGTCCGCCCTCGCAAGGGTGGAAGATGATTTTGTCTTTATGTAAAATTCTTTTTACAAATTGGGATATGGTGAAGCTAAAGCAATTTGTCAAGTTTGTTTGTCATAATGACAAAATTGTGCGTCATTTCCTAAACGTGGATGGGCCGCTAGATACGAGGCAGCTCTTTCTCACTGTCTATCGATGGAGCGACGCCGACTCGGAAGGTCACACATTTTGGGCGCATAGACCTCGCAAACCCGCAGAAACGCTGGGCTAAAGCGAAAGGTCACAGTTTTTGAAAGCGGGCCTGGGTGTCAGTCACATGGCAATCCGTAGCCAGCCGACTCCTCAATCCTCGGGATAGGTTAGCTCCCACCGCTGCAAGAATGCGGGGTCAGCCCAAATCTCAAGCGTGTCATTGACGACATAGACCCGGGGATAGAGGCCCGATCCGCTTTGTTCGCCGCTTCGTATGCGCTGAAGGCTGTCGCGCAAATCTCTGACATGCGCCATTTCCAGCGAGGGGACACCGCCGTCTTCCATTCTATGCGCACCGAACAGGGTACTGTCAGGGGGCGCCTGCGCGATGATTGTCTCGGTCGCCTGGAGATAGTCACCCATCCCGCTGTTGGGAAAGATCGCCGCCAACGGTCCGGGGTAGAGGAAATCTCCGGTGAACAAATACCCGCCCTGTTGGTCCAAGAGCGAGATCGAGTCGTCAGTGTGGCCGGGCGTATAGAGCAGGCGCAGGGTTCGATTGCCGAGATCGATATCCGAATTCGGCGGAAGCCATTCGTCAATCTCGAGAACCGGTTGTTCGAGGCCTTCAGCCGCACCCAAATACTGCTCCCACGTGAGCGTTAGGCGATTACCATCCGATTGCTCTCGCAGATGGGGCAAATCGATCACAGCCACGTGATCAAAGGAGATGTCATTGCCCACGTGGTCGAAGTGAAAGTGTGAGGGGATAAAGGTAACGGGAAGAGTGGTCAGGTGGTCGACCACCGGGCCAATTTCGCGATGACCCGCGCCAGCATCGAACAGGACGGCGCGCTCACTCCCCACAATCAGATAATTGAAATTGCGCTGCCAATAACGCGGCTCGGCAATCGCGAAGGTGTTTGCGTCAAGAGCCACGATCACGAAGTAATCGTCGAACCATTCGCCGCCCGGAACATCAGCGACGTTTTCGAGCAATTCAGGCTCTTCCCCCGTCCCCAACAGCAAAAGCAGCAAGCTATGGCGCTGCCACAGAGCGAGGCCTGTGAGGATCAGGACAACGCCAAAGACTATCAGTGCGGCTTTGCCAAATCTGCGCAAGCTCATCCACTCCTCTCAACCCCGACGTCACATATGGACCGCCAAAGATCAAATCTCAGAGTGGAATGGTGGGTCTGTTTTGACATCGGCTTCGGCAGCGGAGGCGCCAAGCGCGCATAGTTTGCAAGTCAGAAAGACAGCGAGCCGAGAGTCCCCGTAGACCCCCGGCTCGCCAAGTCAGAATTTCCCGGTGTGGGGTTAGCCCAGCTCGGTTTCGAGCCATTCCTTGAGCTGGCTCTTGGGAGCAGCGCCAAGCTTTTGCGCAACCGGCTCACCATTCTTGAACAGCACCATCAGTGGGATCGACTGCACCCCGATGTCGGCCGGAATGCTGGTGTTTTCCATGATGTCCATCTTGGCGATGGTGACCTTGTCGCCCAGCTCATTGCTGATCTCTTCCAGCGCCGGGGCGATCATCTTGCACGGTCCGCACCAATCGGCCCAGAAATCGACCAGAACGGGCTTGTCGGCGCCCAGCACATCGGTTTTGAAGCTGTCATCAGTGACATTGACGGTGGCCATATTCATTCTCCTGTTTCGCTCGCAGTGCGGCGTTGGGTCCAATTTAGGCGAGAATGCGCGCCACTCAATACGTCAGACCGAATAGCTTTCCTGCGTCCCCGACAATCTGAGTTTGTGCTGCTCCAATAGCTCGCTCGGCAGATCGAACAATTGCGGCGCATGGGTGTAGAGCACGGCGACTCTTATCGGCTTGTCGGGATAGATCGTGGCGAGCGCTGCCGAATAGGCCGCCATCTGTCTGAGCGTGGGTGTTGGGATGTCTTCCATGCTTCTTGGAGGCCGCCGCGAGGTCTTGAAGTCGACGACCGTGATTTGGTCCAGCTCAACCAGCAAACGATCAACCGTGCCTGTGATCACCTGGCCATCGACCACCGCGGCCAGGGGCACCTCTGACAGAGCCTGGGGCGCGAAGATGGCGGCGAAATCGGGGTTTGCGAGAACAGACAGCGCGCTGGCGATCATCTCTTCGCGCGCGGACTCCTCAATCTCTTGCGCCTGGCGCTCAAGCCAGTTTCGCGCCGCCGCTTCGCGCCGCTCATCAGCGAGAGCGGGCAGTCGCTCAAGCAATTGGTGAATCAAAACCCCCCGCCGTGCGGCCTGCTGCGCGACTTCAGGTTTCAATGGCGGATCAGCGGCGAGATCTTCGCCGGCGGC
Organism: Erythrobacter sp.; assembly: GCA_965249945.1. Taxonomy (GTDB): domain Bacteria; phylum Pseudomonadota; class Alphaproteobacteria; order Sphingomonadales; family Sphingomonadaceae; genus Erythrobacter. Next base: position 2,263,575 of record OZ252258.1, read on the forward strand.
CGACGGCGCGAGCGGTCGCGGTGGGCGTGGTTCTGCTCCGACTGGCCGCGTGGCCCAATCGGGAAGAGTAGTGGATTCAGCGGGGGCCTTGGAGCGGTCGAGGACCTTTCCTTCAGCGCGATAGCCCCATTCGTTGCGCCCACCCCAGATATCGTCCTCCAGCGCATCGCCGTTGAACAAAGGCGCGAGCTGAGCGTACCAGGATTCCTCTGGAGGGCCTTTCTTGGCCTGCTGCGCACTCAGCGACCCGCCGATGAACAGCGCTTCCTCCGCCCGCGTCATAGCGACATAGAGCAGCCGCCAGTGCTCCTGCATGTCCAGTTCCGACGCCGCCTCATCGGCAGCACGCAGCGGTCCGAGCTTTTCTTGGTTTGACAGGCGCGGCAGCGGGACGATCTGGCCGGACGACTGCCCTATCGGCGCCTCCTCGATTGTGTCGACTCCGCCTGCTCGCGGCGCGCCGGTCGCATCAGCCAGGATCACAATCGGAGCCTGCAATCCCTTGGAGCCATGCACAGTCATTACCTGGACCTGATCGCTGGTCTCGCCCGCTTCGCGCTTTAGCTCGGCATCGGAGGCGTCGAACCATTCGATAAAGCCTGCCAGGCTGGGCGTGTTCACCGCTTCGTAGGCGAGCGCCGAGTTGAGCAGCTCATCGACTGAGTCATTCGCTTCCGAGCCCAGCCGTTTGACCAAATTCCTCCGGCTTTGCCACGGTCCGACCAGCAGCCAGGACAGAGTCGCATGCGGTGTATCAAAATCCGCCCGTGCCAAAAGATCGCGCAGTCGCCCAACCGTCTCGATCACACGAGGCGCCTGATGATCGCGCAAGTGGTGCCATAGGCGCCCGCCCTTTGGCCGCGGGACGAATTCGAGCAGCTCGTCTTGCGACCAACCCAGCAGAGGCGAGGCAAGCAGATTGGCGAGGTTGAGGTCATCGAGCGGCTGCGATGCAAAGCGGATCGCCGCCATCAGATCCTTCACGGCCAAAGGAGCGCCCAAACGCAGCCGATCGACCCCCGCTACAGGAACGCCCTTGGCATGCAGCCGAGCGACAATCAGAGCTGCCAGAACTCCGCGTTTGCGAACCAGCACCATAACGTCGCCGGCTTTGGCTGCGCGTGGCTCCCCGTGCTTGGCGAGTGCCAGCGGTTCAGCGCCGGAATGCCAGCGCCAGACTTGCTCGGCGATCCGATCCGCCATCGCCCGCTCGTGATCCGTCAGCCAGTCCTGCTCATCCTCATCCGCTGCATCGAGACGCGCGCTGACGACAGGATTCCACAGCGTGACCAGGCCCGGTCGCTCAGCGCCTTGATGATCCTCGGGAAGCTGATCCAATCCAAACGCTTCTGCTCCAAGGGCGTGGATCGCGCGATTGACGAATTGCAGTACGACATCGGCGGTACGGAAGGATTGGCCAAGCTCGAGCCCTTTCCAATCCGGTATCGGGCCACGCTCACGCGCTTCAATTGCGCTTTCACGCGCCTGCAAAACGCGTTGGCGGACCTTCTCGCGCGCGCTGGCGAAATTCTCCGGACTGGTGCCCTGAAAGCCGAAGATCGCCTGCTTGTAGTCGCCCACGGTGAAGATCGTCCGCAAGGCCTTGCCCGAAGCTCCCTCGCCGGTGAAGAAATCGTCGATCAGCGCGAAGACGATATCCCATTGCTCAGCATTGGTATCCTGCGCTTCGTCGATCAGAATGTGATCGAACCGCCGATCAAGCTTGTAGCGGATCCAGTCGGCCGCATCGCTGTTGCCTAGCAGAGCAGCGGCACGTTCAATCAGATCGTCAAAATCGAGCAGACTCTCGCGCGCTTTGGCCTCGCTCCAGCGCAAAGCAAATGTTCGGCCCAGTTCGAGCGCGGGGACCAATAGCTCGACCAGATCGAGCAGAGCCTGACGCTCAGCCACCAGAGCCACGGCCTCAGCAATCTCCACCTGCCTGAGCTTGAAGTCCGGATCGACCTTCTCCGGGGTAGGCATGCTCTTGGGCTCACCCTTCTTGGTCAACAGCGTGCCCATGAAGCCATGCAAGAGGGCTGATCGGTCTGCGGTGCCGCTGGCAAGCCATTGCTCGATGAATGCCGAGCTCTCACGCCCGCCCTTGGCGTTCCAATCCTTTAGTGACGGCAGCATCTGCTCAAGCTGCTGGTCGGGGAAGATTGTGGGATCGAGCGCTTGTTCAACCCAACCACTATCAGCATCCGCCGGCATCCCCAGGATCGTCAAGACGCGCCCACGCATCGGCGGCTGCCAGCCATTGGGTCCGAGCCACAGACTTTCGTGCCGGGCGCAATGCATCAGCCATTGCCTCAGATCGTCTGGACTCTTGGCGCGGACAAAGGTCTCAACAGCCGCGAGCAAGACATGATCACCCTGCGCTTCGGCAGCGCTAAGCATGTCCGACAGAACCTCGCGAGCAAGCAATTCGCGCTCGCGATCCTCCATCGGGCGAGCCCCGGGCTGCAAGTCAGCCTCGCCCGGGAAATTGGCGAGCAGATATTGCGCGAAAGCGTGGATCGTATCGATCCTCAGGCCACCGCCCGGGCAATCGAGCACGCTTGCGAACAGGGTTCGCGCCCGCGCCAAAGTGGCTGGGTCCACTTCCGCACCGAGATGACTTAGCTCGGTCGCAAGGCTGGTTTCATCCAATCGCACCCATCGCGCCAGCACCGCATTGATGCGATTGGCCATTTCGGCCGCGCCGGCCTTGGTGAAAGTCAGACACAGGATCGCGTCGGGTGAGACCTCCGGGCGAAGCAATAGCCGCAGCACCCGGGCGGAAAGCACCTGGGTCTTGCCGGTCCCCGCCGAAGCCGACAACCAGACGTTGTCGCGAGGGTCTGCCGCGATCCGCTGGTTCCCCTGCAGCGGGAAGACCTTTCCGCCACCCCCGCTCATTCCGGACCCCCCTCGCCCATGCGGATCGCCCATTCCTCTAGCCGCATCAGCTGATCGTATTCGGTGTAGCCGGGATAGGCCGGGTTCTCCTTGGCGGTGAAGGGATCGCCACCCTTGATGAACCGCGAGATCGCCTCATTGAGCATGGCTTCGTGGTGCAGCAAGAACTCCTCGGGCGGTAGCCCTGAAGTCTTCCGACCCACCTTTAGCGGCTGATCGATGAATCCGAATTCACCTTGCTTCTTCGCCATCGACCAATATTCAAATCGGGTCGCCAAACCTGTTAGCTGGCCCGAGGGCGTCTTGAACGCGCCATCGCGCGCAATCAGCGCAAGCGTGCCCAATTGCAGCGCGAAACCGGCCTCGACCTGCTTGGCACTGGGTGGCTGGCCAGTCTTGTAATCGACCACCACCAGCCCACCGTCAGCCAGCTGGTCGATCCGGTCGGCGCGCCCGTAAACTCGAACTCCCACGACCTCCATCGAGCCTTCGCACTCGACTGCAAGGACGCGGCGCCCTTCGCGCTCTGCTTCGGCGACCCAATCGGCAAACCGGCCTAGTGCCGCGAGCAGCCGCGGCCGCCACAATCCCCAAAGCAGGGGATGGGCGTTGGCCTCACGCAAATGCTGATCCGCCAGCCCCATGATGGAAACGCCGGGTTCATCCACTCTCGCCTTGTGCCAGGCTTCCAGAATGTCATGCGCCAAGGTTCCGCGAAGACGCGGGTCGGTAAAGGGATCCGCCGCCAGCGCTTCGAGCGATCGGAGCTGCAAGATCTCCGAGGCGTAGAATTGATAGGGATCACCCAATAGCCGATCGAGCGCCGTCACCTTGATCGGGACATTGCGCAGATTAGGCGAGGGATCGGGCCGGGGCTGCGGATAGGGTTCCGCTGGAGCGGCCGCGCGATCAAGCTGGGGTACCAACCCCGGAATCACCTGTTCTTCGTGACCAGCGGCCAATTCACCAAGCAGGGCTTCCACCCGCAACAGAAAGCGAGAGGGGATCGTTGGACCATCCGCTCCACGCCGCGCCCGGCTGAGCACCACCTCAGGGGCGCCCAGAGCGCTCGCCAAATCGTGCGCAGCCAGGCCGACCCGGAATTCTGCGCCAGGCACGCCCAATCGGCGCAAGATCCCAGGAGCCAGCAGCGCATCGGGCTTCGCATTTTGCGGCCAACTGTCTTCGTTCAAGCCACAGCAGACAATCAGGTCCGCCCTCGCCCCACGCGCTTCAAGCAGACCGTAAACAGCGACCCGAGGATGTCCGCCATAGGGCGGCCTGACCGCGATCTCCTGCATCATCTCGCGCAGCGCCCCAGCGAGATCCTTCACTTCAATCCGGCTATCCAATTGGCGCGCCTGAAGCCGAAGATCCTCGACCAAACTCGACAGAGCACGACCGTCTTCGCGGGCCCAGATTGCCTGGTCCGCGAATGTCTCGGCGGCTTCGGCCAGAATGTCGATCGCACTTGCGATGGCCATCTCCGCTTTGTCGATCACCAGCGCTTGTAGAACTGGCTCTAACTCACCCCACCAATCCTCCAGCCCGGCGCGACTCGCAGCCTCGCGCAAGGGCCCAAAACCGGGCGCCGGTGCCGGACCGCGCAGTGCTCTTTCAAAGGTGCGGACCGCAGCCAACCATGCGGCGCGCTCCTCTCCCTGTTTCACGAGTGGATGCGACAAGGTCGCGATCAGAGCCACCGGCGCCATCCGATCGCTCACCAGCTCCGCCAGCAGCAGCAGCAATCGCCCGGCCGGGGTTATCGCAAGCGGGCGACCCGCCGTGTCATCCGCGACGATGTTCCAGCGATTGAGGTGCTGAACAATTCGTGCTGCAAGGCTGCGATCGGGCGTGATTACGGCCACTCTCTTGCTCGGCTGCTCAATCGCCTGACGGACCAGAAGAGCAACTGACTGCGCCTCTTCCTCGATCGTCTCCGCAGTGATTAGTCTGACATCGGATAGACGCCGTTTCGCAGCCGGCAGGTCGACCCAGGACTGGCTTGCCTTAGGTGGAAGAAACAACGAGCTGATTGCATGGCTGCGGTCCGGATTGGCTGCAGTCAGTCCGCGCCTGTGCCATGGCCGCACCTCCTCGCGCGCAATGCCCATCCGGTTGAGCAGCAATTTGAGATGATATTGCGGGTGGGTCAAAGCATCTCTGCTGCCGAACACCTCTCCGCCAGGCTCGGGACTGTAGCCGGCCCGGCCCAGCTCCTCCCACGCTTCGTCTGACAGGATCAGGTCAAGATCGGGAAGTATCACCAAGCCTTTGGGCAAACCCGCGATGGTGCGAAGCAGGCGGGCCAAGGCGGGGGCAGCGCTCGTGATCCCTGCCGCGACAACTGGCCCAGCGGGCGGGCTAGCTCGCCATTGCCGAGCCGCATGCGCAAACAGCAAATTGCGCCGGGTCGCAACATCCACCTCGCCACGCTGCTTCAAACTCTCGAGCCAGCGATCCTGTACTCCCAGGAACAGATGCAGCGACTTGATCCAATGCTCCGACAGACTGCCCAGCATATCGAGGATCGGCTCCCCGATGAGTTGGTCAGGCGCGATATCTTCAGCCAGCACGCGATCCATGGTCCGCGCCATCTCTCGCGCCAATCGCAGCAGGCCGACCGACGATGGGGCCTTGTCGCCAAGCTCCTCTCGCAGAATGTCCGCAATCGCGAGCCAGCGCCGGGTCGGATCCACAGCGGGAGGAATTGCTTCGGCATCAAGCGAGTCAAGCAGACTTCCCAGCGCCTCATCGAGCTCCAGATCGCCGATCGTCACCAGCCTTGGCATTAGCAGACCGTCCTCGCCCATCTCACCTGCATGGCGAATGAAGGCCTCGCCGATCTGCCGTGCCATCCGCGAGCTCGGCAGCAGAAGTGTAAGCCTGGCAAGACCGATATCAGCCTCGGAGTATCGCGGTATCAGGCCCGCGACCAGCGCATCGGCAAATCCGCGATGGGCCGCGATCGAATAGATTCTTGGCGCGGGTGCTTCACCCACGCCTTAGCGCGTCTTCGGTAGGAGCTATGGCCTGCGGCGTTCCGACTTCAAACCAGAGACCATTGAAGGAGAGGCCAAACAATCGGTCCTCCTCAATCGCTCTGTTCCACAACAGATTGGTCGAAAACCTTCCTTCGGGCGCGTCGCGCAACAAGCGATGCGAAATCAGCTGGATGCCGGTGTAGATGAAGGGGGCGATGCGGCCGGGACTGCGGCGAGAGAGCTTGCCGCAAGGGTCCATATGAAAGTCGCCCGGGCCGGCGAAGTTCTCCGCTCGAGCATGCGAGACGACCAACAGAAGCGCATCCATACGGTCAGGATCCCAACGCGCTGACAGATCAGCGAAGGCATCGCGCGGTCCATCGAGCCAGATATTGTCGGCATTGAGACAGAAGAATGGATCGGGCAGCTGATCCTTCGCATTGATCAATCCACCCCCGGTCTCAAGCAACGCCTCGCGCTCATCGGAAACGACAACTTGCGGCGATTGGCGATCGAGCACATGCGCTTCGAGAGCATCGGCGAGGTAATGAACATTGACCACCGCTCTGCCTACCCCGGCTTCGCTCAGCCGATCCAGTGCATGATCGATCAGCGGCTTGCCAGCCACACGGACCAAAGGCTTGGGCTGGGTCGCGGTCAAGGGGCGCATCCTTTTGCCGAGGCCGGCGGCCATCACCATTGCGGTGTTGCTCGCCAATTTCCCCCCGGTGCTCACGAAATTGTCCCTCCCAGATCTTCGCGCAATTCAGCCGGTATATTGCTATCAAACCACTGCGCAACCGGAGCCAAAGCGGGATGCTTGAGATCCCGCTCCATCGCCTCCCAAACTCTGGGAATGAAGTCGAGATAGCGCGGCTTGCCGTCGCGTTTGTAGAGCCGAGTGAATATACCAACGATCTTGGCGTTACGCTGCGCGCCCAGGACGGCGTAATCAGCCACAAAAGAGTCATCGGCCTGAGCTCGCTCAACATATCGGCGCAACATCGCCTGTTCGAGCTCCTCCGAAACATCGCGCCGCGCATCCTGCAGCAGCGAAACCAAATCATAGGCTGGGTGGCCGACCAGCGCATCCTGAAAATCGATTAATCCCTGCGGAGCGCCGCTGTCGGGGTGACCCAGCAGCATGATGTTTTCGGCGTGATAGTCCCGCAGAACCGTGACCCCGGGCGTTTGCCGAGTCAGGACTGGAGCCAAGACTTCATCCCAAGCGTCCTGATAACCCGCCTGATCTGCTTCCAGACCTTGCGCCGGACAATACCACTCCGTCAGCAGGTTCGCTTCACGACGATAAGTCGCAAGATCATAGCTTGGGAACGGTCCGGGAAGGTGACGATGCAGCTCAACCAAGGCATCAATTGCGGCTTCGTAGGCGCGCGCCTCTCCTGAAGGATTGAGGTCAAGCCAATCGCGCATGCGATCATTGCCGAAATCCTCAGTCAGGACCCAGCCCTTGGCAGCATCTTCTGCGATGATCTCCGGCGCGCGCATTCCGTTTTGGCTGAGCCATTCGCCAACCCGCAAGAACGGGACAGGGTCTTCATGTGGCGGCGGCGCATGCATCAGCATTCCGCCGCGCTGGCCTACCCTGTTCAACCGAAAATAGCGCCGAAAAGAGGCATCGCCCGGAATGGGATCGATCTCGGCATCATCCCAGCCAATGCTGACTAGGAATTCATGCAGGCCCTGGACTGGTTCGCTCATGGTTCGCGCCCTAGCCAATCCGAGCCGAGTTCGACAATCGCAATCCGCCCCTTTCCCGCAGCTTCTGAGACACGCTCGAGCTTGACTGACAGACAGCCGGTCTCATGTGCGAATCCGCCAGCGTGATCTGGCCATTCGGCAATCAGAACCGCACCATCGCGATAGTCATCCAGGCCCAACTCGAGGACTTCTGAAGGATCTTTCAAGCGGTAGAAATCGGCGTGCGCGGCGGGCAGTCGAAGCGGTGGTGCATCGTAGGGCTCGATGATCGTGTATGTCGGCGATGGCACCTCACTGCGATGCCCCAAAGCCTGCAAGATCGCGCGCGCCAGTGTCGTCTTCCCGGTTCCAAGGTCTCCTGACAGGGCAATGACGTCTCCTGCCCGCAATTTCCCAGCTATCCGCTCCCCAAAGGCGCTCATGGCGTCGAGATCAGGCAAGTCTTCGAGGATCATGGCAGGCGGATGGTAGCGGTTGTGCCTTTGCCTGGCTCACTCGACAGCTCAAGCGTTCCACCATGCGCTTCAACCAATTGCTGGGCGAGCGGAATGCCTAGGCCCTGGCGCTTATCCGAGCCACTCTCCCCGCCCGCGCTCTTCCCGCCGAGCGCCATCGCCAACTCTGCGGGCGACATTCCCTTGCCAGTGTCGGCAATCGTAATCTTCGCGCCTTGAGACAGTTTGGGAATAGAAATCTGGATATGACCGTCCTCCGGCGTCCCAGCGATGGCATTGTCCAACAAATTGCCGATGGCGCGTCCGATTTGACGCGGGTCAGCCTCGACCAACCGGCCGCGCTTGCCCTTGAGATCGAGGCCCAATCCCGCTGCGACAATGGTTTGTTCTCGCTCTCGCACGAGCTTGGTTACAAACGGTACCAGATCGATCGATTCCTTATTGATCGGCAACAAGCCTGCTTCGCTCTGCGATAAGTCGAGCACATTCTCGACTTGCTCTGTCAGGCGGGCGACCGAGGTCAGAATCGCATCGACATACTCACTCAGCTGCTCATTGGTCTCCCCGGCAGCGCCGCTCTTGATCAGCTCAGCAAAGCCACCAATCGAAGTCAGCGGAGTGCGGAATTCGTAAGACATATTCGCGAGGAACTTGCCTTTTACCTTGTCGGCCTCCTCCAATGCCTGGTTACGCTCTCGCAGTGCTTTCTCAGCCATTTGCGAATCCGTTATGTCGAGCACCGTCAGCAGGCCATTTCCATCGGGTAGAGGAACGCCTGCGAATTCGAGGGTCCGACCATCTTTGAGATCGACTCGGCCAGCCTTTTCACGTCGATCAAGGGTGGCCGCTCGAACGACAGCACCGATCGTTTCCGCCTTTGCTGGTTTTGCGAGGTTCTCGGAAATGGCCTCGATCAGCTTTTCTGCACTTGGATGGGTATCGAGCAATTCCGGTGTCAGGCCCCAGGTCCCGGCAAAGCTGCGGTTCCACAATTGGACCGATCCGTCCGGCGCGAAGATCGCCAAGGCCTCGAACAGGCTGTCGAGCGTGGCAGTCCGGGTCTGCAGCAGAGTATCGCGCGTCGCTGAGAGCGCCAGTTGCTCGGTGCGATCCTCCGCAATCATGACCAATCCGCCATCGGGCATCGGCTGCGCGACGATCCGCAAATGCGTACCCCCGGGGAGTGGCCAAGCTTCTTCAAGTGTGTCGGCTGCCTCGAACCAGGCCGAATGCTCTCTGCGCCATTCCGGGAAATCACGGACCTCAGGTGTGCGGCCCTGTTCACGGGCTTCCGTCAGGAAACGCGTGAATGGCTTGCGCTCTTCGACCGCACCGCCGTTCAACGCAAACAGTCGCCGAAATGGGCGATTGGCAAAGAACAGGCGCTCTTCCGGGTCGAATTGCGCGACGCCGATCGAAAGCTGATCAAGCATGGCACGCTGAGCATCACGGAAAGCTCTGAATTCACGCGCTAGCTGCTCTTGCTCTTCAACATCGATTGCATAACCAGCTACGCCCTCCTGCCCGAGCGGCAAGTCGCTCACCCTCAGAGTACGGCGCTCTCCATGGATGGTTGAAGCGACAACGCGTTCCGACTTGTCCTGCGCGTCGAGGCAAGCGCGGGCGACCTCTGCAGGACTCTTTCCGGCGTGCTGTTCCAGCAATTCGATCTGTTCGGCGACAACTTCCTCAGCCGAGCTGGCACCGACGGAGGCGACATAGGCCTGGTTGACCAATTGCAGTCTCATGTCCCGACCGCGGAACCACATCGGCACCGGCGCAGCCTCAATCAGTCCGACAAGCGCCGCAAAATCGGATTGGGCACTGCTCGCCGCATGCCGAAGCCGCGACAATTCGTCCTCGCTTTCGGTGAAGTCGAACACCCAGACCAGTGCGGCACCGCCCGGAGAGACCTCAGGGTCTGCCAGCGCGCCCTGGAATGCCAGGCTTCGACCCGACCCCGGAGGGGTCAGGGCCAGCGTAAAAGGCGCCGCGGACTTCTGAGTGCGTTTGACCGCGTTAGAGAGTTGTTCAACCTGTTCCGCAGACAGACCGGCCTTTTCACCATCTGGAGCCTGTTCGGAGAGCTCGCTCAAATAGGCTGGCATCACATCCAGCCCGAGCCAGCGCGCAAGACGCGGCGCGCCCTCGATCCTGCCATCAATTCGCACCAGCAGTGGGACGGCAGGAGCAACTTCCAACATTTGTTGCATCCGCTTGAGTGAAATCTGCAACGCCTGGGTCCGGCGGGTCTTGTTGGACGCACGCACCATGACGATCGCCGCTGCAACCGTCCAGGCAGCGAGCACAAGGCCAAGAATGGCCAATGCGACGGGCGAAAACTCCATGCTTTATGAGCTATGCGCGCAAGGTCAGCGATGCAACCACATCAAGCAGTTCTGCCCCCTTAATATGCGGCGAGTGGATGGATCATCGAGAACTCGCCCCCTTTAGTTGCGATATGGAACCACTTGTGCTTTGAAGGAGGGGTGTTTGGAAAGAGCGACCGATGAAAACCAAATCCTTCTCAACCATGCAGTGTTCAATCGCACGAGCCCTTGAACATGTCGGATCCTGGTGGTCTCTACTGATCATTCGTGATGCCATGATGGGTGCCCGCCGCTTCAAGCATTTCGAGCGGTCGCTTGGGATTGCCAAGAACACGCTCTCAGCGCGTCTTGGACAACTGATTGAGGCTGACATTCTCGAGAAAGTCAGCGCATCAGATGGCTCGGCCTTCGACGAATATATCCTGACGGAGCGCGGCCGCGAATTGGCTCCGGTGTTGATTGCATTGGCGCAATGGGGCGACAAATGGGTCGCTCATGATGAAGGACCAGAGACTGAGATCATCGACTTGGCGTCTGGGGAGAAGCTGCCGCAAGTTTGGCCTCGTCGAGAAAATGGCGAACCGATGGATCTGGGAGAGATCAGGATGCGGAATCTCGATGGTTCGTCGCCCCGGGCTCGATTTGGGAGTTGATTCTCTCGCTCCAACAAAAAGGGCTACCAGTTCTCCTTGAACGGCCTGAGATCCATTTCGTGGGTCCATGCCGAACGGTGCTGGGTATGGACATGCCAGAAGGCCTCTGCGATCGCATCGGGTGAGAGGCTGCCGTCCTCGCCAAGCTGTTCGAGATATTCGCCAAACCGTCCACGCACCATGTCGCCATTGATGACACCATCGATCACGAAATGCGCGACATGAACGCCGTGCGGGCCAAACTCGCGGGCCAACGATTGCGCCAGCATGCGAAGACCGGCTTTCATCGATGCGAAGTGCGCGAAGTTCGCGCGACCGCGCATTGAGCCTGAAGCACCGGTGAAGAACAGGCTCCCCTCTCCTTGGCTCTTGAGCAACGGAATCGCGCGCTTGGCGGTGAGGAAGGCACCGAAATTTCCTACACGCCAAAAGCTCTCATAGGTCTCGGCGTCGAGCTGCTCGAACGGGATGATCGCATTGTTTCCAGCATTGTAGAGCACGGCGGCAACATCGCCGCGTGCAGCGACCGCCTCGAACAGACGATCCTGGTCTTCCTCCGATGTGACATCGACCCGGATCCCCTCGGCGCTTCCTCCGGCAGCCGCAATCTCGTCAGCGATAGCCGCGACCTTGACTTCGGTCCGACCAGCCACCACCGCATGCAGCCCCTCGCTCGCGAAACGCCGCGCTAGAGCGCCGCCGACACCGTTGGACGCGCCCGCTCCGATGATCACTGCGGTCTTACTCATAGGCCTCTCCCAAATGTTGTTTGGCCCAACCTAAGAGGCCAATTCCAGACAACCAAGCGCTCAATCAAATTGGTTGCATAATAAGACTGAATATGTCATCTGGTCTCATATTGCAACCACATTGATGAGGTTTTCCGATATGAAACTGACCATCCACGGCGCGATTGTCTCACCCTGGGTCCGGCGCCTGATGCTGACCTGTGAAGAAAAGGGCCTTGCCTACGACCACATCAATGTGAACCCGCTGGGAGAGCCCGACCCGGAATTCCTCAAAATCAGCCCGCTGGGCAAGATCCCCGTGCTTCAAGTGGACGGACGATTCATGCCCGATTCCCTGGCGGCCTGCGCCTTTCTGGAAAGCGCCGTGCCCACCCCAGCGCTGTTCCCGAGCGAGGGGTGGGATCACGGATGGATGCTGTGGCTGTGCGATTACCTCGGCACCGGATTGTTCTCACGGGTCGAAGCGCCGATCTTCATCAACCGCTTCGTCAATCCCAACTTTCTTGGCAAGGAATCGGACGAGGCTGCAGTCGACGCCGCGTTTGAACTGATCCCGCGCTATTTCGGCTACCTCGAGGAGCAGCTCGCCCACGGCAAGCCCTACTTCCTCGGCGAGCAACTCACCCTCGCTGATCTGACCTCAGCCAGCATCTTCATCAATTTCGGTCATGCCGATGTCTCAGTCGATCGCGCCGCCTACCCTCACCTGGCCGACCATGTTGATCGGATGTTCGCGCGCGCCTCATTCAAGGCGATCTTTGAGCGGGAGCGCGCTGTGTTCGGAGCAATCTCGCCGCTGTTCGCGAGAGAAACCGCCTGAGCCAAAACCAACAGCGCCCCGCTCCCATGAACGGGAACGAGGCGCCCAAATGCGAAAGCAATCTTTGGCTTAGTAGCGATAGTGATCCGGCTTGAACGGACCAGCCTGCGGCACGCCGATATAATCGGCCTGCTTCTGGCTCAACTCGGTCAGATGCACGCCCAGCTTCTCGAGATGCAAGGCGGCAACCTTCTCGTCGAGATGCTTGGGCAGGACGTAGACGTCGTTCTCATACTCGTCTGACTTGGTGAACAATTCGATCTGAGCCAGCGTCTGGTTGGTGAAGCTCGCGCTCATTACGAAGCTCGGGTGACCGGTGGCGCAACCGAGGTTGACCAGACGGCCCTTGGCCAGAACCAGGATCGAGGAACCATCAGGAAAGGTGACCATGTCGGTGCCTTCCTTGATCTCTTTCCAGTCGTAATTGTCGAGCGCCGAGATCTGAATCTCGCTGTCGAAGTGACCGATATTGCAGACGATCGCCATGTTCTTCATGGCTTCCATCTGTTCGCCGGTGATCACGTCTTCATTGCCCGTTGCGGTGACGAAAATATCGGCCCGCTTCACAGCCTCGTCCATCGACACGACTTCGTAGCCGTCCATGGCCGCCTGCAGCGCGCAGATCGGATCGATCTCGGTGACCATCACTCGGGCGCCGCCATCACGCAGCGAGGCAGCGGAGCCCTTGCCGACATCGCCGTAGCCCGCAACGCAAGCGACCTTACCGGCCAGCATGACGTCGGTTGCGCGGCGGATCGCGTCGACCAAAGATTCCTTACAACCGTAGAGGTTGTCGAATTTCGACTTGGTCACGCTGTCATTGACGTTGATCGCCGGGAACGGGAGCTTGCCCTGCTTGGCGATCTGATACAGCCGCATCACGCCAGTGGTGGTCTCTTCCGAAACACCCTTGATGGTCTGCACTGATTTGGTGAGGTAGCCCGGCTTATCGGCCACGAAGGCCTTGAGCGCGCGCTGGAATTCGATTTCTTCAGCATTGGCAGGTGCTGGCATCTCTTCGCCGGCTTCGATCCGTGCACCCCACAGGGCGAACATGGTGGCATCGCCACCATCGTCGAGGATCATATTGGCGGTGAGATCGGGGTCGGCCTCGCTCGACCAGTCGAAGATACGACCGACATAATCCCAATAATCGGCCAGCGTTTCGCCCTTGATGGCGAACACCGGAATGCCCTTGTCGGCAATCGCGGCGGCGGCGTGATCCTGGGTCGAGAAGATGTTGCAGGTCGCCCAACGCACTTCTGCGCCCAGGGCCACCAGCGTCTCGATCAGAACAGCGGTCTGGATCGTCATATGCAACGAACCGGTAATCCGCGCGCCCTTGAGCGGCTGAGAAGCGCCATATTCCTCGCGCAGGGCCATCAGGCCCGGCATTTCGGTTTCGGCGATGTCGATCTCGTCCCGGCCGAATTGGGCCAAGGCGATATCCTTGATGATGTAGTCTTGCGTCGCTGCTGCGGTGGCCACGAATCTGTCTCCTGAATGGATCTCGGGGTGAAGCGTGCAGGCTCACCCCAATGCTGCGCAGCCCATAGCGAGCCCAGCCTTCAGGAGCAAATATAAAGTTTTCTTTATATCTTTATTTATCCGCGCATCCACCATTGGATCTTGGCAGTATCCGACTCAGACTCTTGCGGAGGAAGGGCCGGATTTGCAGGCACATGCTTATGCTCCGCCACTGCAGCTGGAAGCTTAGGGCGCGCATCTGCCAGAAGCACCCCGGCCATATCAGCCAGATGCTGGCGATCCTGGCTCATCGTCAGTTTCAGCGTCGCATCCTTCAGGCTCGCGCAATCCATCCAGGGGTGGCCATTGCCATAGGTGTTGGCAATGCTCACGCCGATCCGATCAAGCGGGCGCACTTGCTCACCATAACGCGCGTTCATCTGCCGCTGGAGGTGACCATCCGCTTCCGCAAGGCTGGGCCCATGCGCCGCCTTGAACAGGCGATACTCGAGCTGGAAATCGTGCTCCCCTGCCCGACACCGCAGGGATGTAACCATCAGCATGATGTTGAGCTTGCGGATCTTTTCCGCATTGTTGACGATCGGATCCGCCGCCGCCGGTGTGCTGATCATGACTGCCCCGGCCATCGAAAGGCCCGCTGCCATAGCCTTCAGTTTGAACATTGTCCCTACCTCCTTCACCACGCCGACTTGAAGTGCGCGATGGGAGAAGAGTCGCGATTTGTGTTTACCCGATCTTCAAAACCGAAGGTGAAGCGAACTTAACCAAAACCAGTGTGGCACCCATGCCTGTTTTGAGCGTTGTACCGGCGCAATCAGACTATATATCTTACCCGCAAACTCCTGATCCAAAGAGAGGACACAGAAATGGCGATTTCGATTGGTGACACCCTTCCCGATGTTACGATGGTCAAGGCAACCGCCGAAGGACCGCAGCAAGTTCAGTCGAGCGAGTATTTCGCTGGCAAGAAGGTAGCGCTGTTCTCGGTTCCGGGCGCATTCACGCCGACCTGCTCAGCCAAACATCTTCCCGGCTTTGTCGAGAAGGCCGGCGATTTGAAAGATAAGGGCGTCGACGAAATTGTCGGCACTGCCGTCAATGATGCCTTTGTCATGGGTGCATGGAACCAGGCTGCTGGCAGCGATGACATCACCATGCTGGCGGATGGCAATGCCGAATTCGTTGAAGCAGTTGGCCTGACAATGGACGCCGCGGGCTTCGGCATGGGCACTCGCGGTCAGCGCTTCTCGATGGTCGTCAATGACGGTGTGGTCGAACAACTCAACGTCGAAGACGGTCCCGAGTTCAAGGTTTCCAGCGCAGAATATATGCTGGGTCAGCTCTGATCCAAACAAGGCCATCTATGCCGCGCAGCCTGTTTGGACTTGCGGCGGCAATCATAGCGGCGATCGGAACACCGGTCGCCGCTCAGCCTTTTGATCCAGCGAGCGCCCAGGCTGAGCCGGACCGACCTCCGATCCTTTCCATGCGTGACCGCGCAGAGGTCAGGAACGCAATTTTGGCGGCCCGGCTCGATCGCGTGATCCCCACAATCATGCGTGAAGAGGGCGTCACTCTCTGGCTTTTGATGGCGCGGGAGTATTTCGAAGAGCCGGTGGTCGCCTCGATGCTCGATGCTGAAAGCATGAGCGCCCGGCGCAGGACGATCCTGATCTTTCATGATCCTGGTGAAGGCCAGGATATCGAACGGCTCACTGTCAGTCGCTATGGGCTTGCCGGATTGTTCGAACCCGCTTGGTCGCCCGAAGAGCAACCCGATCAATGGCAAAGGGTCGCGGATCTGATTGCCGAGCGCGACCCTGCAAACATTGCCATCAACACCTCGGATCTGACCGCCTTTGGCGATGGTATGACGCTCAGCCAGTATCGCGCCCTAACAGCAAAGCTTGATCCGAAATATGTCGAGCGATTGATCTCGGGTGAAACTCTGGCGACCCGCTGGCTCGAAA
The DNA here is from genome assembly GCA_965249945.1 of Erythrobacter sp. Classification (GTDB taxonomy): domain Bacteria; phylum Pseudomonadota; class Alphaproteobacteria; order Sphingomonadales; family Sphingomonadaceae; genus Erythrobacter. The sequence continues at coordinate 2,279,647 of OZ252258.1, forward strand.
CCCGGATCGCGGACGAAGTCGCGATCTATCCCGACATCGTAAAAGTCGCTCGCAGCCTGATCAGCGAAGCGCTCTCGCGCGCGGTGATCACGCCCGGCGAGACCACCGTCGGTGAAGTCCAGTGGTGGTATCGCGACAAGATGACCGAGCTGGGCCTGACCCCCTGGTTCCATCCCTCGCTCGGGATCCAGCGCGCTGGCTCCGAAAACAAGCTCTATGATGACGCAGTGATCCAACCCGGCGACCTGCTGTGGACTGATCTCGGAATCACCTATCTCGGCCTCTCAACCGATACCCAGCATCTCGCCTATGTGCTGAAGCCCGGCAAGAGCGCGGCGCCTGCGGGCCTTTCTGCCGGTCTCGCTCAAAGCAATCGGGTGCAGGACATTCTGATATCCAACTTTGAGCCTGGCTTGAGCGGCAATGAAATCCTCAAACGATCACGGGAACAAGCGATCGCAGAAGGCATCGAGCCATCGATCTATACCCATGCGCTAGGGATTCACGGTCATGGGGCCGGACCTGCGATTGGCTTTTGGGACAATCAGAATGGCAATGATCAAGGCGCCGGCGCGGTTCGTGCCAACACCGCCTGGGCGATTGAGCTGACTTCTTATAGCGCGGTGCCAGAATGGAATGGCCAAAGAGTCGACTTCCGCACCGAAGAGGATGCGTTCTTCGACGGAGAGACTGTACGCTTTCTCGACGGACGACAGACCGAGCTGACGCTGATTCCGTCGGACTGATCAGCCCTTGCGGGGGACCAATTGTTCCTAACGAGATCGTGCAGGAATCAGCCTGCACCTTCGGTGGCAAACACGAACGCCATGCTCGTGACGAAGGCACAGGTGTCGAAAGTCGACCCTCCGCGAACGACCCAATTACCGTCATTCTAGATTCGCAGAAGGCCAACGGCCAATTCATTTCAGAATAACGAGCTGCAGTGTCAACTTGAGTTATCCTGAAACAAGTTCAGGATGACGGTGAAACAAGGACCTCTCCGTCATCCCGAATTCATTTCGGGAGAACAATCTGCCGTGCGCCAGGGGGCTATGCTGAAGTCGAAGACGACCGAAGGACAAACAAGTTTAGGATGACGGCGGCTTCGAAGCCTGCACCAACTATCACTTATCCCGTCGGACTGACGAGTCGGCTCAGCTGGTCGGGATCGCGTATGTCACCGTCGATTGTGCAGCAATGGTCGCAGGATCATCCTGCCAGATCCGCACGTCGACGGTCGCCAATCGTCGACCGAGCTTGATCAACTGCGCATCCGCAAAGAAGTCGCGCGCCTCAATCCCGCGCAGAAAGCTCATGTTTAGATTGCTGGTCACCGCCATCGGGACGATCCCGATATGCGCCAGGATCACCGCATAGGCCGCCCGGTCAGCCAGCCCCATCTGCGTCGGGCCGGACACAATCCCGCCTGGCCGCAGCATCACGGTCTCTGCTGATTGCTTGATCCGGACAAAGCCCGGGCGCAATTGTTCGAAAGCATGAGCGGAGCTGTTCTGGCCCGGGAAGGCCTCAACAAAAAAGTCGGCCAATTGCTCGGCCGACAACTTCAATGTGAGCTTCTGGGCGGTCATGGACCGCCCATCGCCCGAAAAGCGTTTGAGCTCAATAGCCCATCAGGCTCATCACCTCTTTGCGGCTGCGATGATCTTCGAGGAAGCAGCCCATCATCCGACTGGTCAGCATCTCGACTTCGTGAACCTTGACGCCGCGACCGGTCATGCAGCCATGCTCGGCTTCGATCACGACTGCCACGCCGCGCGGTTCAAGATTGTCCCAGATGCATTGTGCAACCTCGGCCGTCAGCCGCTCCTGCACCTGCAGGCGATTGGCAAATCCGTGCAGCACACGGGCGAGCTTGGAAATGCCGACGACCTTCTTGTCGGGGAGATAGGCGATATGTGCCTTGCCGACGATTGGCGCCATGTGGTGTTCGCAATGCGAATGGAACGGGATTCCCTTGAGCAGCACGATCTCGTCATAGCCGCCGACCTCTTCAAAGATTCGGCTGAGGTGAATCGCAGGATCTTCCTGATTACCGCGGCAATATTCAAGCCAGGCCCGGCCAACCCGCTTGGGCGTATCGATCAGGCCTTCACGCTCCGGGTCGTCCCCGGCCCAGCGCAGGATCGTCCGTACAGCATCTTGAACATCTTCGGGTACGTCTGGTTTGTTCAACGGATTATCCGGGTCAAAATCTTGGTCATGCAAATTCATGTAGTTCATAGCGTTACCTCTCTGTAGCCGTTTCCGGCCTATTCCTGGCAAGCAAAAAGACCCGGTACTTGGTCCGTTATACTTCCTTAACGTGATCCCAAGGATAAAAATCACCGTCGCATCAAAGCGTTCCATGCAAAGTTTGCATCATCGAACGCGGGTCGAGATTGCAGCGGCTCTCGGTCTCCCCATAGGCCTCTATGTAGGATTGATTTACGCAATGTCATCCCCTGGGGGAGCGGGTTTGCGTTTTGAGACCAGGCCAGCCCACGCCCTCCTCCCTTCCACCCGGAGCTTACCGGAACACAATCCGGGTGGAAGGGAGGAGGGCGTGGGCGGCAAGGCAAGACAGAAATGCATACAACCCAACAAAAAAGCCCACCCCGCAAGGGATGGGCTTTTTTGGCGCGCCAGGAAGGATTCGAACCTCCGGCCGCCTGATTCGTAGTCAGGTACTCTATCCAGCTGAGCTACTGGCGCGCGTGAGGAGCGGCACATAAGGGGGTGCGCCGCACTTGGCAATCCCAAACTCAGGCTTTTTCGAACAAGCGCTGCGTCAGCACCACGTCGAGCGGCGGTTTCTCGAGCTCCGCCACCTCTTCGGGCAGGAACCAGCCGATCTCTTCGCCTTCCAGCGCCTGCGGTTCGCCGTTCCATTGGGTGATTGTGTAAAGCAGGATGACAATGGTCGATCTGCTCGGCTCGGGATCATCCAGTGCGAACACCGTAGTCTCGCAATCCTCGACCCGGACCCTTATTCCAAGCTCTTCTTCAAGCTCACGTACCAGGGCAAGTCGCGGAGATTCTTCACTTTCCACCTTGCCGCCGGGAAACTCCCACAATCCGCCGTGGTGCTTGTTCAGCGGTCGCTTGTGCATCAGCCAGCACCCGTCCCCCCTAGCGAGAGCACCGGCTACGACCAGCATTGCGACAGTCTCTTTGTCGGATTTTTTTCCATCTTTGTGCCTCACCATAACCTTTTCTTAAGGGGTTGAGGCGATTTGTGCAGCATCAGGAACGTAACAAGGCAGTGTTCCAATGCATGTGACCAAACTACTCAAACAGGTTGGAAACGACAACTCAGGTGCCACTGCCGTGGAATACGGACTGATCGTGAGTCTGGTCGTTCTCGCCATGGTTGGGGCGCTACAAAGCGTAGCAAATGCCAACAACGATGTGTGGAGCACCGTTCAGACCGCGAGTGAGGAAGTGATGGGCGGTTAAGATTCTTGAAAGGGTCCGAATTAGGAATTTTTCAAGAGCTGCCGATTATTTCCGACAATTGCTTGTCCTTTGACCTGGATAGGCATGGGTACCGAAGACTGAACCAGGAGACTAGACATGACTTTCTTCAAGAAACTGGCTCGTGACGAGCAAGGCGCTACCGCAATTGAATACGGCCTGATCGCCGCTCTGATCGCTGTTGCTGCTATCACTGCTATGCAGAGCCTCGGCAACAACCTCGACGCAACCTTCACCGAAGTTTCGGATGAGCTCGTTGCAGCTGAGTAAGCTTTACACTTAAGCTTTGAACGGGGCGGTAGGGAAACCTGCCGCCCTTTTCTTTTGTGCAGAGGGCGCGACCGAACAGCGCCAGATTAGACTAGCGCGCCCGCACCACAATCTTGACCCGCTGCCCGGCGCGCACGCCTTCATTGGAGCCCAATGCGTTGAGCACGCGGAAACGTTCTTCCTGAGCATTGGAATAGGCCATTCGCCGCGACAGCGAAGCGACGGTGTCCCGGCTCCCCACAGTCACCACATCGATCCTTCGCGGAATCACTGCATTGGCTTCGGCCTGCGTGATTCGCCGCATTGAATTGAACATCGCCGAGAACGGATTGGTCCGACCAGCCGGCGAAATCGCCTGGAAGTGATAGGCACGGTTATTGCCAAAGTCATAGGCGAAGACCGTCACATCGACCGTCGAGCCGCCATTGTTGACCCGCGCGGTGCCATAAGCCGCCGGAATTCCGTTGACCCGCGTCCGCTGGATGCTGGACGGTGCCAGATTGCTGTTCTGTCCGCCGAGCGCACGGAACCGCTCGCGAATATAGGCTTCGAGATTGCCATTATACTCGGCCAGCGTCATCTGGGCTTGGCCGCTCTGGCCATTGATGCTGACCGCGCGCGTGCCATTGACCATGTAGAAGCCCTGCGGTGCGGTGAAAGACAGGCGCAGCTCTGGGTGAATGAACTGGCTTCCCTCGATTACGCCCTGTTCGGGATCATCGTCATAGATCAGGCCATCAATCCGGCTGAGGAACGTATCGCGATTGGTGATTCCGGTCGCCAGCCCTTGTGCCTTGGCCAGCGTGGTCTGCACGCGACCAGCCGGATCAGGATGCGAGCTTGCCCATTCCGGCACGGTCGCATTGCCCCGCCCCTGCAGCCGAGCGTCCAAGGCATTCTGCGCAGCCAGGCTCCGCAGCACTGTGCTCATCGCGCGCGGATCATATCCCGCTCGATTGAGATAGGTGATCCCCAACTCATCCGCCTCGGTCTCCTGGCTGCGTGAGAAGCGCAAAGTAAGCAATTGCGAGCCCTGCATAAACCCGCGCGAGAGGGTCTCTCCGATCCCGCTATTGCCGAGCAAGATCGAACTGCCGATCGCCCCCAATACGCCAAGGATCGAATTGCGCTGAGCAGCCTGTTGCCGCCGCTGCGAATGGCGCGCCGCGACATGGCCGACTTCGTGGCCCAGAACCCCGGCCAGCTCAGCCTCGTTGTTCATAAGGGTCACCAGCTGGCGGGTTGTGTAAATATAGCCGCCGGGAACCGCGAAAGCGTTGTTGACCGTACTGTTGAGCATGCTGACAGTGAAGCTCTCACGCGCATTGCCGAGCCCTGATTGAACCGCGATATTCTTGCCAATCTGTTCGACGTAATTGGCCTGCGCGCCGGTCATTGCACCGCCAAACTCCGCCAGCAATTGGGGATGGAATTCGGCGCCCTGCTGCGCTTCAGCCTGAGTGATCGGGGTCGAGGCTGAAGGGATCGGCCCGCCACCCATACAGCCGGACAGGATCAGAGCGAGCGGAGCGACAGCCCCGAATTTGGCCAATACTCTAGATTTCGCGCCCAGTTTGCGTGCCAAGAACCCTCTCCCACAAGTCAATTCAGCACCTTGTAAAGGCGCCTTCCAACCCACCGGGGCGAAGCTTATCGGACCAAAGGTCTGTCAGGCAAGCGTTTAGCCACCCATTTGCAGGAAGCGTTCCTCACGCTGACGGATCAGAGTCTCGGCTGGCAGATCGGACAGGCCATCCAGCTCGGTCTTGATTGCCTTGGCCAGTGACTTGGCCATCGCAGCCGGATCGCGATGCGCACCACCGACTGGCTCTTTGACGATCTTGTCGATCACACCCAGCCGTTTGAGATGTTGCGCGGTCACCTTCATCGCCTCAGCAGCTTCGGGCGCTTTCTCCGCAGTCCGCCACAAGATCGATGCGCAACCTTCTGGCGAGATCACCGAATAGACCGCGTGTTCAAGCATCAGCACACGCTCTGCGCTGGCAAGGGCAACCGCCCCGCCCGATCCGCCTTCACCGACGATCACCGATACCATCGGCACTGGCAGCGACAGACATGCCTCGGTCGACCGAGCGATCGCTTCGGCCTGTCCTCGCTCTTCTGCCTCAATCCCGGGAAACGCCCCCGATGTGTCGACCAGGGTCACTACCGGCAGGTTGAACCTACCGGCCAGCTCCATCAGGCGGATCGCCTTGCGATAGCCTTCAGGCTTTCCCATGCCAAAATTGTGTTGAATGCGGGATTCGGTGTCATGGCCCTTCTCATGGCCAATCAGCATCACTCGGCGGCCATTGAGCTTGGCAAAGCCCCCCATGATCGCGAGGTCATCCGAATAATAGCGATCCCCGCCCAGCGGCATGAATTCGTCAAACGCCTGTTCGACATAGTCGCGAAAATGCGGGCGCATGGGATGACGTGCAACCTGGGTCTTTTGCCAGGGCGTCAGCGAGGCATAGGTGCTTGCCAAAAGGTCTGAGCTCTTGGCCTCAAGTCGCTCGATCTCTTGTGCAACATCAACGTCGTGACTCGCATCGACGCTACGCAATTGCTGGATGCGTTCATTGAGGTTGGCGACCGGCTTCTCGAATTCGAGGTATGAAATCATCCGCCACCGCTAGTCCGATGTGATGCGCGCGGCAAGCCTTGAGAGCGTTTTGTCGATCCCGTTCAGGGACGCCGTTGCGCCAGAGGATGGCGCGAATTGACCAGTTCGACGAGCCGCGCAGCATCGACATGAGTGTAGATCTGAGTGGTCGCGATATCAGCATGGCCGAGCAATGTCTGGAGCACTCTGAGATCAGCGCCGCCTTCGAGCAGATGGGTGGCAAATGCGTGGCGCAACACGTGCGGGCTTATCCCGGCGGGATTCAGATCGGCACGCACCGCCAGTTCCTTGAGCAGTTGAAACAACCGCACCCGCGAAAGATGCTTGCCGTTCCGCGATGGAAAGACAAACCGCGATCCGTCGGGTCGCACTGTGAGCCATTGCTCGATCGCAGTCTTGGCACGCTCGCTGATCGGGACCATTCGCGCTTGTCCGCCCTTCCCCATGACCGTCAGCAGCGGCGCATCGCGCGGAACGGCGCTGATCGGTAAAGAGACCAATTCGGTCGCACGCAATCCCGATCCATAGAGCAGTTCGATCAATGCCAATTGCCGCAAGGCTGCAGGGGTCTTGGCTTCTGCCTCCAATTCGGCGCGTTCGAACAATGCCTCGACTTGCTCATGCGACAATATCTTGGGTAGCGGTCGCCGAGCACGTGGCTTTGGCAGAGCGCCCGACGGATCATCCTCACGCCAGCCTTCGTCCACCGCAAATCCAAAGAACTGGCGGAGCGCTGAGGCCTTGCGCGCCACACTCGAGGGCGCAAGCGAAGACCAGTCGCCTGCCAGTCTGGCAAGGTCGGAACGGCTCGCCTGAGTCAAATCCCCGAGGATCTCTTCAGCCCCGGCAAGATCGCGGGCGTAGGCGGCCAAGGTGTTGGGAGCGGCTCCGCGCTCGGCTGCCAACATATCGAGAAAGGATTGTGTGGCAGCGGACATGGAGCTTCCCGTTCTTAGCCGCGCGCGACCGCCTCTGCCGCGATCATCCGAGCTTCAGCACCCAGACCGACGCTCCGCAAGGCTGAGGTTATGTGGAACAGATGAAGCGGTGTCATCTGGCTCCAATCGCTGCCTTGCATGCCGAGCCCAACCAACATCGCCACCAGGGCCGGATTCCGGGCTTCCGCAGCCGCCGATATCATCCTGGTCCAGTTTGTTTCGCGTCCCAGTCCCAGCTCAAGCCGTCCTGCCAAACCATCGCGATCAGCATTGGCTATCCGACCAAGTCCTGCCAGCCCGGCGACGAGGAATTGTGACTTGCGCTGCTCATCACTGCCGTCGTCGTCCAGGAACTCGTCGACTTCACCCAGATTGACCGAATCATTCGATTGGCGTGCCAATGCGATAAGGGCCCAGGCCTGGCTGCCCGCCTCGACGAACGGCACCCAGGTTTCTGCATCGCGGTCGAGGCCTGCGGTCAGCATCGAAGCGATCAGCTCTGCCGCATTATCGGCGTGCGATGCGCTGGGCGCCAACCGCGCCGCGGCGAAGGCAGTCGCAACATAGGCGCCCTGCGTACCGGCCTCTTGCGATTGCTCCCACAGCGATCGCATCGCCGCGATCCGATCTGCTGGGTCGGGTGCAACATAGGCTTCGCGCAGCCAGATGGCGTTGTTAGCCGCCTCACCCTGGATCGTATTGTTGGCGTAGATCTGGCTGTAGAGCTGCACCATGGCCTGTGCAGACAATATGCCCTCACTGCCCGCTCGATCGGCGTAGGCAGCTCGGTCTGCCAAAGACAGCATCGGTGCCGTAGCGCCGCTTCGGGCGTAATATGGTTCGAGATCTCCCAGCAGCTCCTCGGGGATTGGCTCTCCAACAGCGTTGGCCAAGGCAAAGCGCCAAGGCGTTATCGAAGTCACGCCGTCCCATTCGATCGATACCCCGCGCCGTCCGAAGCCGGCCGCGCCGGCGAACCTCTGCGTCAGTCTTATGTCGATCTCTGGTGCCACCTCCTCATCGACGAGGTTAACCAATTGAGCATTCGCCAATGAGGTATCGCCTGCGTATGCATTGCAAATTGCGCTCAGCAACAGCCATTCAGAATCGTCGCGAGTGGACCGCCGCAAGCGCACAGCGGGGCAAGCCCCCAACATGTCAGCCTGCGCGACATAGGCGGTGATCGCCTCCTGCGTGAGTTGCTCGTTCCAATTGCCGGTATCGATATCCTGCACGATCGCGCGCGCCGCCGAATATTCTCCAATCGCGTTCAGAACGCTGGCCCGCAGTGCCGCAAACTCAACCGGGCTCATGGATTGCGGTGCGGTCAGGCGGCTGGCCAGCACGCGACGGAGCAGTATGTGTCCCCACCGCGAAACCAGCGGCCCCTTTGTGCCTGACAGGGTCGCCTGAACGATGGATCCGGGCTGCCGTCCCAAAGATGCAATCGGGAAACCCCCTTCGTCCGGATCGATAATCCCGACTTGCCGCATTGATCGCCGCGCCGCTGGCGGGATGTCAAATTTGGGCGTGAGGCCGAGCAAATCGTCCAGCTCGTCGGTCGACAATTCCTCAAGCTCTTCAAGCGTCGGCAATGCCGCCAGTTCTTCCTCGGAGATCTCCGGCAGTGGCGGCAGATCGGGATTGTCGAGGATCGACGGTTCAAGCGGCGGGGCTGCGCCGGGCAGCGCCGGCTCAGCAGGTGACGGTTGGGCCGGAGCAGGGCCGATCGGGGTTGGTCCCGGAAGCACCGGTTCTGGTCGGATCGGTTGCGCCGTCGGTGTTGGAGCGGGCGCTGGATCATCAAATCCCGGCGGCAGGAGAGATTCGGGCGCCTCCTGCGCCAGCGCCAGTCCGCCAGCGAGAGCTGTAGCAAGCGCAACAGACCCAGCAGCCGCTTTCCAAGAAACATGCCGCATCAGCCGTTCTCCGACAGCTCGACCGGTTGGACGATCGGGTGAAGCGGCTCCTCACCGCCATCAATCCATGCAACGGTCAGGGCCAACACCAGGGCCAGCCCGGCATACCATTTCGCGCGTGACTTTAGCCCGGCCCAGGAATCGGCCTGACCGGTTCCATCGCTTGCATCGATCTTGGCACTGTGCGTCTCAGACATATTGCCACGGCCCTAGCCCATCTATAGGCGATGCGGCAATGACCGAACACGCTGCTTTGAACGATAAACACTTGAACGAGATTGGCTCTCGTATCGACCGACCGATCGTCCTGGTCGGATTGATGGGCGTCGGCAAATCAACCGTCGGCAAACGCTTGGCCGCGCTGTTGGGCCGCGGTTTTGTCGATGCCGACGATGCAATAGAGGAAGCGGCGCAGCACAGCGTTGCCGAGATCTTTGAAGAGTTCGGCGAAGCCTATTTCAGAGACGGCGAGCGGCGGGTGATCGCCCGGCTTATCGAAGAGCATGCCGGCGTCATCGCAACCGGCGGTGGGGCCTTTGTCGACGAGGAGACCCGCGCCTTGATCCTCGAACGATGCATTGCGGTGTGGATCGACTGCGACATTGAGACCCTGGTCGAAAGAGTTTCGCGCAGGGACACGCGGCCATTGCTTAAGAATGGCGACCCGAGAGAGATCTTGACCCGCTTGTTGGGCGAGCGAGAGCCGCATTACTCACAGGCACAAGTCCGCGTGGTCAGCAGTGATGGCCCGCATAGCGATACGGCACGCAGCATAATCGAGGCGATCGGCAAATGGCTCTAAGCCCAAGTTCAACCATCCCCGTCGACCTTGGCGGGCGCTCTTACGAGGTTCGGATCGGATCCGGCCTGCTCGGAGACATTGCCGATCAGGCTCAAGGCTTTGTCGCGCGCTATCAAAGGCTTGGCACAGTTCCGGTGATCGCGGACGTCAATGCGCGGGCGCATCATGGCGAGAGCCTGACCGCTTCACTCGCCGCGGCAGGTTATGACATCGCCTGGTATGATGTCGCATCGGGCGAAGATTCCAAAAGCTGGTCGAGCCTTGAGCGGCTGACCAATTGGATGCTCGAGCAGGGCATTGAGCGCAGCAATCATGTCTTCGCGCTCGGCGGCGGCGTGGTCGGCGATCTGGTCGGCTTTGCCAGCGCCGTGCTCAAGCGCGGCTGTGGCTTCGTCCAGCTGCCAACCACCTTGCTGTCACAGGTCGACAGCTCGGTCGGCGGCAAAACCGCGATCAACACCGGCCTCGGCAAGAATATGATCGGTGCGTTCCATCAGCCGTCTCTGGTCTTGATCGACACGGATACGCTCGCCAGCCTGCCGGTGCGCGAGATGCAGGCTGGCTATGCCGAAGTGATCAAATACGGCCTGTTGGGCGATGCAGGCTTCTTCGAATGGCTGGAAACCAATGGCAGCGCAGTTCTGGCTCGCCAGGAGGACGAGCTGGTCCATGCGATTGCGACCAGCGTGCAGGCCAAGGCCCGGATCGTTGCCGAAGATGAACGCGAGACCAGCGGCGTTCGAGCCTTACTCAACCTCGGCCACACATTCGGGCATGCGCTCGAGGCGGAGACGGGTTTTTCCGATCGCCTGCTGCATGGAGAGGGGGTCGCGCTGGGTATGGTCCTGGCAGCACGCTATTCGGCACGGCGGGGACAGATAAGCCAAGCCGACGCTGACCGAGCTGCCACCGCGATTGCCGCCGCAGGCCTGCCGAGCGAGATTGCCGCACTCGGCCTTGATTGCGATGGCAAACGATTGGTCGATCACATGATGCACGACAAGAAGATGTCGGCTGGCACCCTGCCCTTCATCCTGCTCAATGCTCTGGGGCAGGCCTATGTTGCGAAAGACGTCGATTTGGCTGATGTTGGCGCCTTCCTGAACGAACAATTGCAAGGCTGAGCGCCCGATCATGACTCAATTCATCGATCTGTCGATCCCGATCACCAATGATGTGATTTCCGACCCCGAGGTCATGCGCCCCAAGATCCAATACGTGACCCACGAAGACACTTGGGCGCAGATCGCCATGTTCTTCCCCGGGCTGGAGAAGGATGATCTGCCCGACGGCGAAGGCTGGGCGGTGGAGATGCTCGAACTGTCAACCCACAACGGCACCCATATGGATGCGCCGTGGCATTACCATTCGACCACCGATGCAGGTGCCAATCCCGCTCCCAGTATCGACGAAGCGCCACTCGACCGGTTTTTCCGTCCAGGGGTAAAGCTCGATTTCTCGCACCTCCCCTCAGGCCATGTCGTGACCGCGGCCGAGCTCGAACAGGCTTTCGCCGAGATTGCCTATGATCTGCAGCCGCTCGATATTGTGCTGATCCAATCAGGTGCGATCTATGGCACGGACAATTTCATCGATCAGGGGGTCGGCCTCGGCGCTGAGGCGACTCTGTGGCTGACCGAACGCGGGGTCGAAGTGGTCGGCACCGATGCCTGGAGCTGGGATGCGCCGTTCAGCCACACCGCCAAGCGCTGGGCCGAGCAGCACGATCCGCAGATCATCTGGGAGGGCCATAAGGCCGGGCGGATTCGCCCCTATTATCAGATTGAGAAGCTGACCAACCTTGCTGCGTTGCCCAGCCACGGCTTCACCTTCAGCTGCTTCCCGGTGAAGATCGAACGCGCGAGCGCCGGGTGGATCCGCGCCGTTGCGATGATCGAAGGCTAGACCTTCTCCGCGATCTTGCGCTTGGGAAGCTTGGTGACCTTGCTCGGCAGTGCTTCGAGCGCCTCCATCTCTTCGATCATCTCGTCATGCTCGGAAAACAGAAGTTCCAGCTCGCTGCGCTTTTCCATCAAGAGATGCGCTATTCCCGGGGCGAGGCTTTCACCTTCCCCAATCTGTCCAAGCAATGATGCAATATCGCTCGCAGTCGCTTCGCTGGGACTGCGAAAGAAGTGCCCCTTCCTGTCGAAGAAACCCATGCCCTTCTTCGCCATTGCAAGACTCCTCTCCAAGAACGCCGGCGATTCGGCAGTCATAGGCTGCTCAAATTCTTGAGTTTTCGCCAATTCCACTGTGGAAAAGCACCCCAAATTCAATCCACAGGCAGTCGAATTCAGGCTGGCGAGAACAGATTCAACGGATAATTATCAGGGGCTTAAGGTGACTAGCGCACACGCGCTATCAAGAGGCCATCCCACCCCTTGGCGCCGACCGTTTGCAGCGCAGTCGCGTCCAAACGGGGGTGATTGAGCAGATGTTCATAGAGCGCCACCGTGCCGATTGCACTCTCATCCTGGGGATCCAATATCTCGCCCTCGCGAACGACATTGTCGACCACGATCAAGCCACCTTGCGGCGACATCCGCAGAGCCTGATCGACATAATTGCAATTGTTGATCTTGTCCGCGTCGATGAAGGTGAAATCGAACGGCCCGGTCAGCAGATCGAGCACCTCGACCGCCTGGCCGACGCGCACATCCACGCGCTGTTCCAATCCGGCATGCTCAAGGTTCTGGCGTGCCACTTCAGCATAATTGGTTTCGGCTTCGATCGTCAGCACGCTGCCTTCCGGCCCGCTGCCTCGCGCCAGCCAGATGGTCGAATAGGCGCCCAATGTGCCGACCTCGAGGACCCGCTTGGCCCCACTGATCTGCACCAGCATCCGCAGGAACTTGCCCTGCGTGGCCGAGACCGCAATGTCTGGCAGGCCCTTTTCCAGGCTATTCTGCAACGCAAACTCGAGCACCGGATCGGGCTCGAGCAAGTGGTGCTCGATCAGCGCGTCAACCTGGTCCCATGCGGGGTTTACAGCCTTCCAGCCAGCCACCCCGCTCATTCTATTCGAGCTCCAGGATAATCGCGTCGACCGCCAGGCTCTCACCCTCAGCTGCGTTGATTTTGGCGATCGTGCCTTCCTTCTCCGCCCGCAGGATGTTCTCCATCTTCATCGCTTCGACAGTGGCGAGTGGTTGGCCAGGCTGAACGTCCTCGCCTTCCGCAACATGCAGCTTCACCAGCATGCCAGGCATCGGGCAGATCAGCATCTTGGAAAGATCCGGCGGTTCCTTTTCGATCATATGCGAGGAGAGCGGCCCAAGCCGCGCAGGCAGGACCAAGGCCTCATGCGAGGCACCGCGGGTCGTGATCCGCCAGCGAACGCCCATGCGCTCGATCTGGATCACCATCTCGTTGTCGCCGGTGACCTGAGCGAAGGTCTCTCCGACTTCCCAATCCCAAGTGCCTTGCAGCGATTGACCATCGACCGTTGCTCCGCCCTCTTCCAGCGTCACATGGAAGGACTCGCTGCCAATCTTCACCACCCAATCCGATGGAGGATTGTCACTGCCCGCCAACTGGCCCGAGATCTTGCGCGCGCGGACCTGCTCCGTGAACTCGGCCCCGGCAAACAACGCGGCCAATTGCCGCTGCCATGCTTCATCAGCAGGCGCGCCTTCAAAGCCCTCGGGATACTCCTCTGCGATGAAACCAGTGGTCAGCTCGCCCGAGCGGAACCTTTCATGCTGCATGATTGCGCTGAGGAAATCGACATTGTGACCCAGCCCCTTGATCCGGAAGCGATCAAGCGCATCGATTTGCTTGTCAGCCGCCTCTTCGCGAGTGGCTCCCCAAGTGATCAGCTTGGCGATCATCGGGTCATAGAACATCGAGACTTCGCCGCCTTCATAGACGCCGTCATCCACCCGAACGCCGTCGACACCGCGGCGGCCGTTGGCTGAGCCATCATCGGTCCAGCCTTCGAGGGTTGGCTGATACTCGACCAGGCGCCCAGTTGAGGGCAGGAACCCGCGATAGGGATCCTCGGCATAGACCCGGTTCTCGATCGACCAGCCATCAATCCCGATATCGTCCTGGGTCAGCTCGATCTTTTCACCGGCCGCCACGCGGATCATCTGTTCGACCAGATCGACCCCAGTGATTGCTTCGGTGACAGGATGCTCGACCTGAAGCCGGGTGTTCATTTCGAGGAAGTAGAAGCTCTCACCGGTCTTGTCGGCGCCGCTGACGATCAGCTCGACCGTCCCGGCCGAGTGATAGTCGACTGCCTTGGCAAGAGCCACGCATTGCTCACCCATCGCCTTGCGCATCTTCTCCGTCACGAAAGGCGACGGCGCTTCTTCGACCACCTTTTGGTGACGCCGTTGGATCGAGCATTCGCGCTCATTCAGATAGAGCGTGTTGCCGTGCTTATCGCCGAGGATCTGAATCTCGATATGGCGCGGGTTCTCGATGAACTTCTCGATGAAGACGCGATCATCTCCGAACGAATTGAGCCCTTCACGCTTGGTCGCTTCGAAACCTTCGCGGACATCCTGCTCGGACCAGGCCAGCCGCATGCCCTTGCCGCCGCCGCCGGCACTGGCCTTCATCATCACCGGATAGCCAATGTCATTGCTGATTTCGACCGCGTGTTCGGTGTCGCGGATCTCGCCGACAAAGCCGGGCACGACGTTGACGCCCGCCTCTCTGGCGAGCTTCTTGGATTCGATCTTGTCGCCCATCGCCGCGATCGCACCCGCTGGCGGGCCAATGAAGGCGATATTCTCGGCTTCGAGCGCTTCGACAAAGCTGGCTCGCTCTGACAGGAAGCCATACCCGGGGTGCACAGCCTCGGCGCCGGTTTCCTTGCAGGCGGCGATGATCTTTTCCGGGATCAGATAACTCTCTGCAGCGGGAGCCGGTCCGATATGGACCGCTTCGTCCGCCATTCGCACAAACGGCGCGCGTGCATCGGCGTCCGAATAGACCGCGACCGTCGCAATCCCCATCCGCCGCGCGGTCTTGATGACGCGACAGGCAATTTCCCCGCGATTGGCGATCAGAATCTTAGAAAACAAACGAAACCTCCGAGCACGACAAAAGCGTCACACGCCTATGCCGACCTCGGAGGTGTCCTGCAACCTAGCGGAAATGCGCCCGCCTTATTTTGTGCCTCAAACCTGCGCGAGCGCCTGTTCGAGATCGGCCTTGATGTCGTCAATATGCTCAATCCCGACCGACACGCGAACCACGTCCGGACCGGCACCGGCGGCAACCAGGCCTTCTTCATCGAGTTGGCTATGCGTGGTCGAAGCCGGATGGATGATCAGCGAGCGGGTGTCGCCAATATTGGCCAGATGGCTGAATAGATTGACGCTGGAGACCAGTTTGACCCCGGCGTCGTAGCCGCCTTTCAGGCCAAAGGTGAACACTGCGCCGCCGCGGCCGCCCAGATAGGTGTGAGCGTGTTCGTGATAATCGCTCGACCGCAGACCGGCGTAAGACACCCAATCGACCTTGTCGTGGATCTCGAGCCATTTGGCGAGTTCAATCGCGTTGGAGCAATGCCGCTCCATCCGTAGATGCAAGGTCTCCATCCCGGTCAGAGCCAGAAAGGCGTTCATCGGCGCCATTGCTGGCCCGAGATCACGCAGGCCCAGAACCCGGCAAGCGATAATGAAGGCAATCGGGCCAATCGGCTCGAGCGCGTCGACCAAGACTGCCCCGTGATAGGATCCATTGGGCTCGGTCAGCGAAGGAAATTTGCTGCCCTGCGCTTTCCAGTCGAACTTGCCGCTGTCGACGATCACACCGCCGATGGCATTGCCATGGCCATTGAGGAATTTAGTGGTCGAATGGACCACGATGTCCGCGCCATGATCGAACGGACGGCACAGCGCCGGGGTCGCCATGGTGTTGTCGACCACCAGCGGCACGCCGCCATCATGCGCGACTTGAGCGATCGCCGCGATATCGCTGACCACGCCGCCGGGATTGGCGAGGCTCTCGATGAAAACACAGCGGGTCTTGTCATCCATCGCCGCGCGGACATTCTCCGCATCGTCGGCATCGACAAAGCGGGTTTCCCAGCCGAACTTCTGGAACGCTTCGGACATCTGGTTGAGCGAGCCGCCATAGAGCTTTTTCGCAGCGACGATGTTGCACCCCGGCTCCATCAGCGTGTGGAACACCAGCAATTGCGCGGCGTGGCCCGAGGCGACACCCAGGGCACCAACGCCTCCTTCCAAAGCCGCGATCTTCTTTTCCAGCGCATCATTGGTCGGGTTCATGATCCGCGAATAGATGTTCCCGAATTCCTGCAGCGAGAACAGCTTGGCGGCGTGATCGGGACTATCGAAGACATAGGATGAGGTCTGATAGATCGGCGTGATCCGCGCATTGGTGGTCGGATCAGGCTCACAACCGGCATGGACGGCCAGCGTTTCAGGCCGGGTTTCGGGTGGCAGGTCAGTCATAATGGATACTCCGCAATCTCTCGCAATTGTTCGGTTCGTTGTTCGGTCAAAGCTGTCTTGCAGGTCGACACCAGCAGCGGCTCTAGGGTCCCACCGCGCGCATTGTAGCCGTCAAGTCGGCAATGCGCGTCGCGATAGTTAAGCCAGGCACGCTGGGCTTCGAGCAGGCTTTCGAAATAACCAGGCTGCTCAAGGTCAAATTCCGAGGCATATTCGGCAAAGTCTTCATCCTGAGCCTTCATCTTGTCTCTGGTGATCGCCCATTGCGCGTTGAGCGCAGCATCAGCCTTCTGATAATCATGCGCGGCGCAAATGTTCATCTCACGCTGAATACCCAGGTCGGCCTTTTCCATATCGCATGGCGGCAGTCCTGCAGCTTTCAGCATGATGAGCACGGCAGAAATCATGGGCCTTCCCCTCGATTAGCGTAAGCGATCAGACTGTCAGCATAATGCGGCGCGCCGCGACGGTCACCCTCTTCACTGACGAGATTGGCGACAGCATCGGCGAGGCGCGTGACATTGTCGCGACGCAGCTGGCCGAGAGGTTCGACATAGATCCCGATTGTGAACAGGATCGCACCGGATTTCGGAAGTCGCCGCAGGGTTTGCCGCTCGGAGCGAACAAACAGGGTCTCTCCCGCATTATCTGGGGTAACATGGCCAAATTCCTCTTCCGGTGAGCCTTGCGCCAGCCACCGCCCTTCACCCGTCGGCGCGATGAACCAATTGCAGCGCCCATAGATCAGTCCGGGCCGCAAAGTGTCCATGAAACGATCAACCCCGCTCGCAAGCTGTTCCTCATAGCCGGCAATCGGCGCGTGCAGCGCGCGCAGCGGCAGGCCGAGCTTGTCCTTGGGATGCCAGTCTGACGGCCAGGCCACCGCCGCGCCAACAAGCCGGTATACCTCTTCGCCCTCGAACCTTGTCAGCAGGCAAAGATCTTCGTGGATCGCCAGCGCGGCTTCGGGTAGCGCTCCCTCAACCCCAAGCATCGACGCCAGCTCGCGCCCCGGATCCTCGACCTCAGGTGTCAGCTGAATGCCCTCGGGATGGTCCGCGAAAGCTCGGGCTCGCGCGGTCAGATCAGGCTGGGGTTGCAGCCAATTTGCTTCGCTCAGCTTGACCAGCCCCATCTTGAGCTGTCCGCCTCCGCGAGCCTTGGGGAGCAGCTCGTCAACCGAGAACCCTAGACTCACTCGGCGGGCTCAGCCGCCTTGCAGGCTCTCGCTGGCTCTTCGCCTTGCAGCGCGGTCAGCCCCAGCTTGTCGAACAGAGCGCCATCCTTGTCGTCGCCGGCATTGGGCGCGGTCAGCAGCTTGTCGCCGGTGAAGATCGAGTTGGCGCCAGCAAGGAAACACAGCGCCTGGGTTGCTTCGGACATGCTCTCGCGGCCTGCCGACAACCGCACCATGCTCATCGGCATGGTGATCCTTGCCACTGCGATTGTGCGGACAAACTCGATATCGTCGATCTTGGCGAGCGGTGTGTCGGCCAGCATGTCACCGAGCACGGTGCCCTTGACCGGAACTAGAGCATTGACCGGAACGCTCTCGGGATGGTCAGACAGGCTCGCCAACGTGTGCACGAAGCCAACGCGATCCTCGCGCGTCTCGCCCATGCCGACAATCCCGCCCGAGCAGACATTGATCCCGGCTGTGCGAACGTGATCGAGCGTGTCGAGACGGCATTGGAAATCGCGGGTCGAGATCACCCGCTCGTAGTATTCCGGGCTGCTGTCGATATTGTGGTTGTAATAGTCGAGGCCCGCCTCAGCGAGCATCTCGGCCTGATGCGGTTCGAGCATGCCGAGGGTCATGCAGGTCTCCAGCCCCATCGCGCTAACGCCTTTCACGATCTCGACAATCGCAGGCATGTCGCGGTCCTTGGGATTGCGCCAGGCGGCGCCCATGCAGAACCGCTGCGATCCGGCATCCTTGGCCTGCGCTGCGCGCTGGAGCACCGCCTGGACATCCATCAGCTTGGTTGCTTCGACCCCGCTATCGGCATGGACTGATTGCGAGCAATAGCCGCAATCCTCCGGGCAGCCGCCGGTCTTGATGCTCAGCAGTGTGCAGAGCTGGATCTGTTCGGGCGGGTGGTTCTCGCGGTGGATTGTCGCGGCGCGGAACAGCAGTTCGGTGAACGGCAGCTCGAACAGCTCGGCGATTTCCTCGCGGGTCCAGTCGTGGCGGATTGGGGTCATTCATCCTCCTTGAAGACGCGATCGATCACCAAAGTTACGGTGAAGATGAAAGCAATGAGCGCCAGCCCGAAAGCGGGCCCTTCGGTCTTTAGGCCGATCTTCCATCCAAGCCCAGTCAACCAAAAACCCGCATAGAAGAAAAGGTAGGCCAACACCTGGATCGCAAGCAATAGCAGCGCAATCCTCCAGGCAATCCTCACTCCGCCGCCTCGTCCAGATCGGTCGGCGGCATATTGTGCCCCAGCAAAGTCAGAATATCGGCGGCGCATTCCACCACATTGGAACCCGGGCCGTAGATCCCCTGGACCCCGGCGTCGCGCAGGAAGTCATAGTCCTGCGGCGGGATCACCCCGCCCGCGGTGACCTTGATATCGGGCCGCCCGGCTTCCTTGAGCAGGTTGATCAGTTCGGGGATCAGCGTCTTGTGCCCCGCTGCGAGCGAGCTCGCGCCGACAATATCGACATCATTGGCGAGCGCCATCTGGCACGCCTCAGCCGGGGTCTGGAACAAAGGACCAGAGACCACTTCAAAGCCCATATCGCCAAACGCGCTGGCGATTACATTGGCGCCGCGATCGTGGCCATCCTGGCCCATTTTGGCGACCATGATCCGCGGCTTGCGGCCAAGCCGGCGCTCAACCGCGTCCACACCGTCGGTGACCTGGGCCCAGCGGCGATCGAACTCATAGGCGGTCTTGTAGACCCCGCTGACCGGCTTGGGCGTGGCATCGTGGCGGCCCCAGGCCTGCTCCATCGCATCCGAGATTTCACCCAAAGTCGCGTCGTGACGCGCCGCTTCGACCGCGCGCGCCAGAACATTGACATTGGACTGCGCCTCGAGCTCAGCCAGCTTGGTGGGTGAGAGTGGAATGCCATTCTCATCGCGGCCACTCGCCAGCGCGGCATTGTGGGTGTTGGGGTCGGTCGCGGCGGCCTCACTCAACGCCTTGAGCGCGGCCTGACAGGCCGCTTCGTCGCGATTGGCGCGGACCTCTGCCAGGCGAGCGATCTGCCCGGCGCGAACCTTCTGGTTGTCGACTTCGAGCGTTTCGATCTGCTCTTGCTCGGCCAGTTGGTACTTGTTCACACCGACAATCACGGTCTCACCGCGGTCGATCTGGGTCTGTTTCTCAGCCGCCGCGCGCTCGATCTGCGCCTTGGGCGCACCCGTACCGACATAGGCGGTCATCCCGCCAGCCTCATCGACCTCAGCCATCAGCTTGCGCGCTTCCTCCACCAGGGTCGCAGTCAGCGCTTCGATGTAATGCGAGCCACCGAGCGGATCGACCACCTTGGTGATCCCGCTTTCTTCCTGCAGCACCAGCTGGGTGTTGCGCGCGATCCGGGCGGAGAAATCGGTCGGTAACGCAATCGCTTCGTCGAGCGCATTGGTGTGCAGGCTCTGCGTTCCCCCCAGCGTCGCGGCCATCGCCTCAACCGTGGTGCGGATCACATTGTTGTAGGGATCCTGCTCCTGCAGCGACACGCCCGAGGTCTGGCAATGGGTGCGCAGCATCTTGGAGCGTTCGCTCTGTGCCCCCAGCCCGTCCATCACTTCGTACCACAGCGTCCGCGCGGCGCGCAGCTTGGCGATCTCCATGAAGAAGTTCATGCCAATCCCGAAGAAGAAGCTGAGCCGCCCGGCGAATGCGTCGATGTCGAGCCCGGTCTCCATTGCGCGCTTGGCGTATTCTTTGCCGTCAGCGATGGTGAAGGCGAGCTCCTGCACCGCTGTCGCCCCGGCCTCGTGCATGTGATAGCCCGAGATCGAAATGCTGTTGAATTTCGGCATGTTGGCCGATGTGTATGCGATAATGTCTGAGATCACCCGCATGCTCGGCTCGGGCGGATAGATATAGGTGTTCCGCACCATAAATTCTTTGAGGATGTCGTTCTGGATCGTCCCAGCGAGCTTGTCTTGCGAGACGCCCTGACGCTCAGCCGCGACGATGTAGAACGCCATCACCGGGATCACCGCGCCGTTCATGGTCATCGAAACCGACATGGTGTCGAGCGGAATCTGATCGAACAGGATCTGCATATCCGCGACGGTGTCGATCGCCACCCCGGCCTTGCCGACATCGCCAACCACGCGCGGGTGATCGGAATCATAGCCGCGGTGGGTCGCAAGATCGAAAGCCACCGACAGCCCTTTCTGACCGGCAGCGAGGTTGCGGCGATAAAAAGCATTGGATTCTTCGGCGGTCGAGAAACCGGCATATTGGCGGATCGTCCAGGGACGCCCGGCATACATGCTGGCCTTCACCCCACGGGTGAATGGCGCAAAGCCGGGAAGGCCCGGATCCCAATCCGCGTGATCTTCGCCCGTATAGAGCGGCTTGATGTCGAAGCCTTCGGGCGTGGCCCAGGTCAGGTCGCGGCCCTTGCTCTCTTTATCGGCGAGAGCTTTCCAGTCTTGGGGGGTGGGTTTCTCACTCATGGCGCGCCTCATGTCATAGACGCGGCCAAAGCGGAAGGGCCCCTACCCCCTCATTTTCGTCAGCCCGAGGGGCAGAAGTCTAGGAGCCTTTGAACTCTGCAGCGCGTTTTTCGAGGAATGCGCGGCCGCCTTCCTTGGCATCATCCGACGCGCCAGCGAGCCGCTGACCCTCGGCCTCGACCAGAAAGACATGGTTGAGATCATTGTCCAGCGCGGTCGCGATATTGCGCTTCATCGTCTTGTAGGCGAGCGTCGGTCCATTCGCGAGCTTGGTCGCGAGCGCCTTGGCTTCGGCCATCAGATCAGCATCGTCGACGCATTTGTAGACCAGGCCCCATTCCTCAGCCTGTTCGCCGCCGATTTTCTCTCCCAGCATCATCATCCGGGTGGCGCGCGCGCGGCCGACCGCGCGGGCGAGCAGCCAGGTTGAACCGCCATCGGGCACCAGACCGATATTGACGAAGGCCTGGAGGAAATAGGCGCTCTTCGCAGCGATGGTGAAGTCCGCCGCCAGAGCGAGCGAGCAACCGACACCAGCCGCCGGGCCGTTGACCGCGCAGATCACAGGGACCTCGGCGCGGATCAGCTGGCTGATCGCCGGGTTGTAATGCTGTGACAGCGCCTGGTGGCTGCCGCCCTTGCTGCCCAGCGCATTGCTGTCGCCGCGCGCGGCGAGATCGGCGCCTGAGCAGAAGCCCTTGCCCTCTCCGGTAATCAGCACCGCGCGGCTGTCGCCCAGATCGTAGAATGCCTCGCCAATCTCATCCGCCATTTGCGGCGGCATGGCATTGAGGCGCTCGGGCCGGTTGAGGGTGATGATGGTCAGCGGGCCTTCGCGCTCGACCTTGATGGTTTCGTAATCGGACATGTGGGCCTCTCCCTGGCTCGTCACCCTGAACTTGTTTCAGGGCAACATCTTTGTCGTGATCAGGCGTTTTGAACCTAGCGGTTATGCTGAAACGAGTTCAGCATGACGGCGTGGGGTTCAATGCCCTTCCTTCGGCGTTTCCATAATCTCGGTAAGCATGCCCTGCATATCCTTGGGATGGACGAAAAAGATAGGCGTGCCATGCGCGCCGATCCGTGTTGGCCCAAGAATGCGTTTGCCCATCGCCTCGAACTCCTCGCGTGCCGTAGCGATATCGGGCACCTCGAAGCAGACGTGATGCTGTCCACCGGCCGGATTCTTTTCGAGGAAATTTTTTATCGGCGAGCTGTCATCAAAGGGCTCGATCAGCTCGATTTGGGTGCCGGCGAGGCCCGAATCAGCCAAAGATGTGGTGGGCGTGTCGACGAAACAGACCTTCACACCCTGCTCGGGCAGGTCGAACGGCTCGCAGATCGAGGTGGCGCCCATGACATCGCGATAATGCGCAATCGAGTCGGCTATCGATGGGGTTGCGACCCCGATGTGGTTCAGTCGGCCTAGTTTCATAGTGCTGTCATTCCTGCCCCGTCATTGCGAGCGAAGCGAAGCAATCCAGCTTACACTGTCTCTGGATTGCCGCGCCGCTTCGCGGCTCGCAATGACGATTGTGGGTTCATTGCGCAATCTCTTCGAACAATTCGCGCCAGGTCGGATTGTCTGCCTCGATCAGTCGCAGCTTAGCCTTGCGGCTGCCTGCCTTGATCTGTTTCTCCCTGTCGATCGCCGCTTGCATACAATCGTGGCGCTCAAACCAAACTAGCAGTTTGCAGCCATATCTCTTGCTGAAGCCGTCCATCAATGCTTCGCGATGTTGCCAGGCCCGCTTGGGCAAATCGGATGTCACACCGGTGTAGAGAGTGCCATTCCGCCCACTGGCCATGATGTAGACGCAGGGATTAATCGTCATTGCGAGGCGACGCAGTCGCCGTGGCAATCCAGAGAGAATCGCGAGCCGCCCTGGATTGCTTCGCTTCGCTCGCAATGACGAGGATGCAGCGTGGATTCATCCTTGCGACCGTCATCGCGAGGCCCGCAAGGGCCGTGGCGATCCAGGGCCTCAAGTGCGACATTCTGGATTGCCGCGCCGCTTCGCGGCTCGCAATGACAGAGCACGCGACCTAGCTTCATCTCACAACTCCAAAAGTGCTCGGAGCCCCAGCCAAGTCACCGCTATTCCGTTTACTAGAAACACAAGGAAGCAGAACCAGAATTGAAGCGCACTCTCTTCTCTCGACGCTCGCGACAATTCGACGAATTCGCCCTTGAAGAGCCCCCAAATGCCGTAGCCAATCGACAAAGGCCCAAGAATCAAGCCCCCAGCGGTGCGAGCTGAAGGTGATGCGATACCGAAAGGATCAGCGACTGCAAAAAGACTCAAAACGGCGACGATGCAGAAGAAGACAATGTATTGTCTGTCCTTTTCGCCCCGCTGATTCACAACGGGATATTGTCGTGCTTCTTCCAGGGGTTCTCGAGCTGCTTGGTGCGCAGCTTGCGCAGGCCCAGAGCAATCCTCTTGCGGGTTGAGTGCGGGTAGATCACCTCGTCGATATAGCCGCGCTGCGCCGCCACGAAGGGATTGGCGAAGCGGTCCTCATATTCCTTGGTCTTTTCCGCGATCTTGTCGGGATCGCCGCGATCCTGGCGGAAGATGATCTCGACCGCGCCCTTGGCGCCCATCACTGCGATCTCGGCTGTCGGCCAGGCATAGTTGAGGTCGCCGCGCAGGTGCTTTGACGCCATCACGTCATAAGCGCCGCCATAGGCCTTGCGGGTAATGACGGTGATCTTGGGTACGGTCGCTTCGGCATAGGCGAACAGCAGCTTGGCGCCGTGCTTGATGATCCCGCCCAATTCCTGCGCGGTGCCGGGCAGGAAGCCAGGCACATCGACGAAGGTGACGATCGGAATCTCGAACGCATCGCAGAACCGCACAAAGCGAGCGGCTTTCTTTGACGAGGCAATATCGAGCACGCCTGCCAGCACCATCGGCTGGTTGGCGACCACGCCCACCGTGCGCCCTTCAACCCGGCCAAAACCGCAGATGATATTGGCGGCATGGGTCGGCTGAATCTCGAAGAACGATCCTTCGTCGACCGTCTTCGCAATCACCTCATGCATGTCATAGGGCTGGTTGGCGTTATCGGGGATCAGCGTGTCGAGCGAAGCCTCCTCGCGGTCCCACGGATCATTGGTGACATACTCGGGCGTCTCTTCGCGGTTCGACAGCGGCAGGAAGTCGAAGAAATCGCGGGTGGCGAGCAGCGCCTCAATGTCATTCTCGTAAGCGATGTCGGCGACCGAGGTCTTGGTCGTGTGGGTGATCGCCCCGCCAAGCTCTTCCTGAGTGACCTCTTCATTGGTCACCGTCTTCACAACGTCCGGACCTGTGACGAACATGTAGGAGCTGTCCTTCACCATGAAGATGAAGTCGGTCATCGCAGGCGAATAGACCGCGCCGCCCGCGCATGGCCCCATGATCAGGCTGATCTGCGGAACCACGCCAGACGCGAGCACATTGCGCTGGAACACCTCGGCATAGCCGCCGAGTGACGCCACGCCTTCCTGAATCCGCGCGCCGCCCGAATCGTTGAGGCCGATGACGGGCGCGCCGACTTTCATCGCGGTCTCCATCACCTTGCAGATCTTTTCCGCATGGCGCTTTGACAGCGAGCCGCCAAACACGGTGAAATCCTGGCTGAAGACATAGACCAAGCGGCCATTGATCGTGCCCGAGCCGGTGACCACTCCATCGCCCGGTACCTTCTGCTCTTCCATGCCGAAATCGACGCAATCGTGTTCGACATAGGTGTCGAGCTCTTCAAAGCTGCCTTCGTCGAGCAGGACATCCAGACGTTCGCGCGCGGTCAGCTTGCCCTTAGCGTGCTGTGCGTCGATCCGCTTTTGTCCTCCACCCAGTTTGGAGGCTTCACGGCGGCGTTCCATTTCGGCGATATTGGCTGACATAAGTCCCCTGCTCTCTGATTGAGGCGTTCGTTGCCGCAGCGACGCCGCAGCGTCAACGTATCAAAAATGCAGTGTCAGCTTTCGCGGGCGTATGCGAGCAGGTTTGCAGCAGCTGTACCGCGCAATTGCCAACTCATGCAGCGCACCCCTCCACCCATCTGACAAATCGCACCAGAGGGTACCGGAACGATGGTCTTATCCGTCAGGGCTTGGATCGTTGCCAAGGCCTGCTCATCCTCCGGAATGCCAAATTGCGGCAGATAGATCCGCTCGGGCGTGACCAGCATATTGGTGTAGAGGCCGCAGGCCGAGCCGAACCGCTCATCGTAAATCGTCGATCCATCATAAGGCGTGACGATTTCATGCAATTCCACGTCGGGCAGACCGGCATGCAAATCCCGCTTGAGATCGCGGGCATAGTCGGGATCATCGGGATAGGCATTGATCACCAACACGCCTGGTTCGATGAACGCCACCACACCATCGGAATGCTCCAACCCGCCCTGCTCATCGGCTTCAATGGAGGCAATGTGCTCAAGCCCAAGCTCTCGCCTGAGCGCAAGGCGCGCAGCGGATTCTGAAAGCGAATTGTCACGCAGGAATTTGCGGCTAAGCACCGCCATGCCGGCGCCATCTTCGACAAAATTGCCACCGTCATTGAGAAAGTCCAGCTCGGCAAAATCGATCCCGGCGGCCGCGATCAGGTCGACCAGTTCGTCCTGGACGATATCGGCCTCCTTTTGCCCGGAGCGCCCGCCACCCTGCCCTTCTGCGGTATAGCCAAACATCGCTGGAGCGGCGGCGTTAGCGGTGCCGAAATCCCGCAGCCAGATATCCAATTGCGGCGCTCGTAGAATATGATCTTGGCCCAGCTTGTCTTCCAGGGATGACGCCTGCTCAACGTCCGTGAGAATGAGCACTTCGTCTCCCGCTGCAATGATCCTTTGGGCAAACTCAATCTGGAATGAGGCAATCTCCTCATGCATGCCCTGATAGTACTCATCATCTGAGGCGGGAGCGGCCAAGATGATAAGTTCAGAATCACCTGAAATTGAGTCTGACATTGCAGAGCTCCTCGCCGCAGGATTGCCGCATGACGTCGCCATCAACATGAGCGCAGCAGCTGACGCCAACAGTCGGTGCGACTTGCGGCCTGCCCCAAGCATCAGAAGCGAAGCGTTATGCTCTTGGCGAGCGCGGGCGAGAGCGATTCCATCATCCGCAGGCTCTTGGTCATGCCAATATTCGCCTCGTCGCGATCCTTCTCGATCGCCTCGATGATCTGCCGCGCGCATTCCTGGGGCGGCATCTTCTTCATCGGATTGCCGTCATTCATTTGCGTATCGACCACCGGCGGCAGCGCTTCGATCACATTGATATTGGTGCCCTTGAGCTGTTCGCGCAGCGCGAGAGAGTAGAACCGCAGACCGGCCTTGGTCGCACAATAGACCGGGGTTCTCGCTGCAGGTGCAATCGCCAAACCGCTGGTGACATTGACCACCGCAGCCTTGGGGCGCGACTTGAGCAGCTCCATCAAGGCAACGGTGAGCCGGATCGGGGCGTTGAGATTGGCGTAGATCGCGGCATCGGCTGCGTCGGGATCGGGCGGTGCCTGGCGAAAATCATGATCGACCAGCTGTCCGGCATTGTTGAGCAGAACATCCAATTCCCGGTCGCCCCAGACGGCAACCAGGGCATCGACCCCGGCTGCGCTCGAAAGGTCGGCTGAGATGCACTCGAAACCTTCGTCCTGCATTGCCTTCAAGCGCTCAGGATTGCGTCCAGTCAGCACAACCTGCGCACCCTTGTCGCGCAGCTGAAACGCCATCTCACGGCCGATTCCGGCGCTTCCGCCGGTCAACAGCACTGTCTTGCCAGTTAGATCCATCAGACTTTCAACACTCCATGTTCGACGAGGCTGCGCAGAGTGTCCTCCAGCGATTGCTCGGGCTCGATAAAGGTAAAGCCGAGCACTTCCTCAGTGTGTTTGCCCGAAACATCACGGACATTGTTGAGCTCTCCCTTGACCTGCTTCATCGCAGGCACAAACGGCGCGAGCAGTTTGACGACCCAATCGGGCATCTTCCGCGTCGCGACCTTGCCCGCCAGTTCGGGCGCGCGGGCGCGCAGGACATCGCCCATTTCCGACATCCACATAAACTTGGTTGCAGTAGGGAAGCGCTCGCCCCGAACCGTGTCGGCGGGAGCGTCCAATGCCAGAGCATGCGCTTTGGCGACATCACGAACATCGCACACCGAAATGCCCATGCTCGGGATCGCCGGGATCGATCCGTCGGTGAGCTGTTTGACCATCTCAATTGAGGTCGAAAGGTCGTCGTTCACTATCGGTCCGAAGACGGCCACAGGATTGACCGAGCAAAACACCATGTCGGGCGCATTCTCCGCCACCCAGTCGCGTGCAGCACGCTCTGCGACAGTTTTGGATTCGATATAGGGCGGTACGCCAGCCTCAATGTTGGTCCAATCGGTGTGGTCGAAGTGGTCCTGCTCGGGATGGCCGTAAGCAATAGCAGCGGCGGAGCTGGTCTGGACGAACCGCTCGACCCCGGCGGCCTTGGCAAACCTCAGCGCCCGCAGTGTCCCTTCGCGGGCCGGTACGACCAGATCATCCTTGTTGCGCGGCACAGAGAGCGGGAATGGCGAAGCGACATGCGCCACAGCATCGAACCCGGCATTGGCTTCGGCCCAGCCATCGTCGCTCATCAAATCGGCCTGAAAGATCTTGAGCCGGTCTCCCGCATCAGGCCAGCGCGACCGCAGCCGCGGCTCGCTCTTGGCAACATTGCGGACCGTCGTGTGGATTGTCTTGCCTGCTGCGAGCAGCTGATCAATCAGTTCACCGCCGATATAACCAGTCCCACCAGTGACCAGAATTGTCTGTGCCATTGTGCACTCCCCTTTGCCCTTGAGGCTAGCGAGGTGCATTGCAGGCTGCAACTTACTTCATCAGGACAAGCTCTTCCGCCATGGTCGGGTGGATCGCCACGGTCGCGTCGAAATCGGCCTTGGTCAGTCCGGCCTTCACCGCAACAGCGGCAGCCTGCATGATCTCGGGCGCTTCGGGCGCGATCATGTGTATCCCGACAATCTGGTCGGTCGCGGCGTTGACGATCATCTTATAGAGCCCGCGCTCATTGCGGCCGGCAACGACGTGCTTCATCGGGCGGAAATCGCTTTGGAAGACCTTGATATTGCCCAGGCTGTTGCGCGCTTCGCCCTCGGTCATGCCGACAGCCGCGATTGGGGGGTGAGAGAACACCGCGCTCGGGATGCAGGAATGGTCGACCGTCTTGGGGTCATTGCCGAACACCGTGTCGGCAAATGCCTGGCCTTCGCGGATCGCGACCGGAGTAAGCTGCACGCGGTCGGTGACATCGCCCACGGCATAGATGTAATCGACATTGGAGCGGCTGTATTCATCGACCTTGATCTCGCCCTTCGGCCCCAATTCCACTCCAACATTCTCGAGCCCCAAGCCCTTGGTGTTGGGTGAACGGCCGGTCGCGAACATCACCGCGTCGACATCCATGTCGGGCGAGCCGTCGAGCTCGACATGAAGCGAGCCATCATCATTCTTGGTGATGCTCTTGAAGGTGGTGTGGAAGTGGAACTGAATGCCCTTCATCAGGCTGGTCTTGAGCAGTCGGTCGCTCAGCGCCGGGTCATAGCCGCGCAGCAATTGGTCTGAGCGATTGACCAGGCAGACCGTGCTGCCGAATTCGTTGAAGATCCCGGCGAACTCATTGGCAATATAGCCGCCGCCAGCGATCATGATCCGTTTGGGCACTTCATCGAGATGGAACGCCTCGTTCGAGGTAATGGCGTGCTCGCTGCCCGGGAAATCAAGCCGCTGCGGCGTCGCACCGGTTGCAATCAGGATGTACTTGGCGGTGACGACCTTGCCGCTCGCCAGAGTGATCTCGTGCGGGCCGGTGATCTCGGCCCGCTCGGTGAAGACTTCGACCCCATGGTTGTCGAGCGTCTCGGTGTAGAGCCCTTCGAGCCGTTTGACGTCGTTCTGGACGTGATCGCGCAATTTGATCCAGTCGAAGCTCTTGCCTTCGATGGTCCAGCCGAATTGCTTGGCGTCTTCCAGATCCTCGGCAAAATGCGCGCCGTAGACCAGCATCTTCTTGGGAACACAGCCGCGGATGACGCAGGTCCCGCCAACCCGATATTCCTCCGCCGCGGCGACTTTGGCACCATGCGCTGCGGCGACGCGGCTGGCGCGCGTCCCGCCCGACCCGATGCCGATTGTGAAGAGGTCATAATCATATTCGGCCATGCCGCGTCTCCTGCTGTTTGGAGCGGGATATGGCGGTCAAGGCAGGACTTGCCAACCACTAAGGCTGGCAAGCTATTCTAGCTTTCGAGAAAGGCGGCATTGTCGCGCAAGATCTCATAAGATGATGCTTCGCGCGCGATCAGGCGCTCACTGTCTTCCAGCCCGGTGTTGTTGATGATCAGCCGCGCAATCGCTTCACGCTCGGCCGGCTCAAATCCGGTCAGGGCGGCGAAGACATCGGGGTTGTGCCCAGCAGCCTCTTCGAACAGCAGTCCTGTCTTCATCGGATCGAAGTCGAACCCTAGAAAGGCCAATCGACGACCCTGCTCGATCTCCGAGCGTAGATAGCTGGCGTAGCGTGGGTCGCTGGAGCGCTGGCTAGCGGTCTGGATCATGGTCGCGAGCTCGCCATAATTCTCGGTCAGTTCATCGCCCCATCCGACCTTGGGCTTCTCGTCGTCCTGCCATGGCAAGCGCCCAGCGGTCCCGAGTGGGTGGACGATCCTGAGCCGCAATCCGACTTCTTGCTGCGCCTCTTCAATATCCATGTCATAGGCCATGGTCAGCACCCAGGGCAGGAAATGCTCGATCGACCGATCATAGGTGAATGAGACGATCGAGAGCTTGTAGAAACAATCGGCCAGCTGGCTGCGCGGAACCCCGCTGACCATCATCATACCGATCCGGAACAGCCAGTTCTCCTGCCCTCGCAGTGGCAGTTCGCCCGGTTCACGCGGCTCTGGCGCCAGGGTCGATTTCGCTTCGGCCTGGAGCGTGTAGTAGACTAGCGCGATCTTGCCCGCAGCGATGGCGTGTGGATTGTCCGCAAGCTGTTCCAGGATCGCTTCCACCGAAGGGCTGACTGCCGCTGCGGTGCGAATTGTCCGCCCACCCTGCTGCAATTCCTCAGCCGTGGTTTCGAGCTTTGGCGCAACCTTCTCGAAAATCTCGGCGAGCGCGACCATGTCGCGCGTTTGCACCTGTGTGCCGAGGCGATCGAAGTCGAAACCCGCCGCGATCCGGTTCAACATTTCGCGCCCGTCAGGCATCTCGATCTCGCGATTGGCCCCAGCCCCGACAATCAAAGTTGTTGGAGTCCTGATCATAGGGGGAGCGACCTCACGAGCTTTTTGCGATTTGAGCGCGTGGTCTTGGGACTATATACTTAAGATCGCGTTAGTTTCCTCCTCGCCGAGATCCTCCCGAGCGCCTTGGACCGCCGCGCCGATTGCCCCCACCTGATCGCCCTCCTGGCCGTCCTCCGGGACGACCGCCACCCGGTCGCCCACTCCCAGGTTTGCCGCCAGAATTCCCTTGAGGACGCCCCTTACGCGCGGAGTGCTTGCTCTTGGGCTTGTTCTTCGGTTTTTCGGCGGCTTCACCACCAGCCGGTTTTGGCCTGATCTTCTTATTGGAAACCCGGGTCGCTCCGCGCGGTGCTGGCTTGGTTGGACCAACGCCTTCGACAACCGCTCGGAAATTCTCCGGCAGCGCCAACCGCTCAAGCTCAGCTCCGGTTACCCGGCGAATATCTTTGAGATAGGCGCGCTCGTCCTCGGCGCAAAAAGCAATCGCTACGCCATCACGGCCCGCCCGGGCGGTCCGCCCGATCCGATGGACATATTGCTCAGGCACATTCGGCAGTTCGTAATTGATCACATGGCTGACGCCAGGAATATCGATCCCGCGCGCGGCAACATCGGTGGCGATCAGGATGCGCACCTTGCCGCGCCGAAATTCATCGAGCGCGCGTTGCCGCTGAGGTTGGGATTTGTTGCCATGGATTGCATTGGCTTCGATCCCGGCCCAGCTGAGCTTTTTGACCACCCGATCCGCGCCATGCTTGGTGCGAGTAAAGATCAGGATCCGTTCGAATTCGCCGGGCACCTGATGGCGACCCGATAGAATCAGCTCGAGCAGCGACTGTTTCTCATCGGCCTGGACCATGAACAGGAATTGCTCGATCCGCTCCGCCGTGGTGCTTTCCGGCGTGACCGAGACTTGCACCGGATTGCGGCAATAGCCGCTGACCAGTTCGCGGATCGCCTTGGGCATGGTCGCGCTGAAGAACAGCGTCTGCCGCTCTTTGGGCACCAGCTGATTGATCCGTCGCAGCGCGTGGATGAATCCCAGATCGAGCATCTGGTCCGCTTCATCGAGCACCAGCACTTCGACCGCGCTGAGATTGAAGGCTTTCTGATCGATCAGGTCGAGCAAGCGCCCCGGGGTCGCGATCAGAATATCGGTTCCACGGTGGAGCTTGTTGCGATCCTTATTGACGCTGGTTCCGCCGACAATCGACTGAACCTTGAGCCCGGCCAGCGCGCCATAATCCTTCGCGCTCGCGGCAATCTGGGTGACCAGCTCACGCGTCGGCGCCAACACCAGCATGCGGCAGCTCTTGAACGGGATACGATTGTCGTTCTCGCGCAGGCGATCAATGCTGGGCAGCATGAAGGCCGCGGTCTTGCCGGTGCCAGTCTGAGCAATACCGAGCAGGTCGCGCCCTTCCAACACGGGCGGAATGGCCTGTTCCTGGATCGGAGTTGGGGTGGAATAGCCCTTGAGATCAAGCGCCTGGAGAACGGGCTGCGACAGCCCGAGGGTTTCAAATGTAGACATAAATACTCGCAATGAAGCGCGAGGTGCGCCGACAAGGGCGCACAATCGCGGGGTTCAGTAAGAACCGCCCGCGTGAAAAGGGAAGTTGTCAAAAGAGGGTCGCTGAAAACGCTGCCGGGGCGGATAAACAGAGCCGCCGCTTCACGCTGGCTTACTGCGTTTCAGAATGTGGCGCGCAAATGGGGGCTGTGGCTGCAAAAGTCAAAGAGATTGACACGCACGAATCATATCAATATATCTTGATATATGGATTCGTTAGCGACATTGGATGCCTTCAAGGCGCTCTCCCAAGAAACCCGGCTCGATATCATCCGGCTGTTGGTCAAGCATGGCAATGCCGGCCTTCCGGTCCAGGCGATCACCGACACTCTGGGGATCCGGCAAAACCTCGTCTCGACCCATCTCGCGACACTGTCGCGGGCAGCCCTCGTGGCGGTTCGGCGCGAAGGCAAATATGCGTACTACCGAGTCAATTTCGACACCATCCGCGCGCTCGGCGCCTTCCTGCTTGAAGATTGCTGCTCAAAGCAATGCGAGCAGGCAGCGACCTTCGAAAGGACTTCATCATGAAACGCGTTCACATGCACATTCGGGTCGAAGATCTCGACCTCTCCAAGCAATTCTATTCCGGCATGTTGGCAGCCGAGCCGGTGATCGAGAAGCACGATTACGCCCGCTGGGAACTGAGCGATCCGCCACTCACCCTGGCCCTCTCCAACCATCAGGGTCCGCTCGGGATCGACCATGTCGGGATCAAGGCCAGTTCAGAAGAAGAGCTGAGCGAGCTCAACGCCAATTTGCAGGCGGCCAGCATTGCCAGCGCTGACGAGAAGGACGCGCAATGCTGTTACGCGCGCAGCGATAAGCATTGGGTGCAGGACCCGCAGAATGTGGTTTGGGAAGTTTATCGCACGATGGACACGATCCCGGTCTACGGAACCGACATGGGCCCGCTAGCCGCCAAGGAACCAGCCCCAGAGCCGGAACCCAAACCCGCACGCTGCTGCTGATCATGTTTGTCAGACTGAATCGGCCAAGCCACTGCCCAATCCAGAAGCCTTGGCAGTGGCAGCCTGGCCTGGTTTGAAAGGTCAATGCTCAGCCCTGGCAAGGCCCGAAGTAACCAAAATCATAGGACAGTAAGTTCCTGTCTTTTATTATGGAGACTAATGAGTAGGAATACTTAGCGACCCAAAATCTGATTCGATTGCAATTTCCAGAAAGGCTTCTCGGAATGATAAGGTTGCTATTGCTCCTGGTGGTTTTCGCAGGCCAGTTACTTGCGTCGCCGCCAGCCAATGCAAATGCCGCTCCCCTTTACGATGCACCTGCGGACTGGGTTGAGGTTGCCGATCTGGATACGATCCTGGAGCAAGCTGCGGGAAGTGAAGCGATTCTGGTTCTGATCGATCAGCAATCGCAATTGGAAGCCGCGCACCTCTATTCCTATCAGGATGTCGCCGTGCGGATTGATTCGGCAAAGACGATGTCGAACATGGCGCGTCTTTTTACCCCCAGCTGGCATCCTGATCGGGGTAACCTGATCATTCATCGGTTTGAGATCGTACGCGCTGGCGAAACAATCGATTTGACCAGCTCTGGCGATATCTTTCAGGTTATCCGGCGGGAAAAGAACCTCGAGCGCCAGATGATCAATGGCATGCTGACAGCATTCTCCCAGTTGGAGGATCTTCAACTCGGTGACGTGGTGCGGTTGAGCTATACGATCACCCAGACCAATGACGCGCTCGACGGCCGTGTACAGACCTCGGGCCGGTTCTTGAGCGAGGATGTCAATATCGACTTTCTGCGCCAGATTGTTCGCTGGCCCGAAGAAATGGAAGTCAACTGGCGGGTGTCTAAGGAGGAGATCGTTCCGTCTCGGCAGACGATCGACGGATGGAACATTCTCGACTTCGATTATCGGGTGCCGCAACTCGACGTCGAAATTCCCAAGAATGCGCCGGTGCGATTCAA
The DNA here is from genome assembly GCA_965249945.1 of Erythrobacter sp. Lineage (GTDB taxonomy): Bacteria > Pseudomonadota > Alphaproteobacteria > Sphingomonadales > Sphingomonadaceae > Erythrobacter. The sequence goes on from OZ252258.1 coordinate 2,313,558, forward strand.
GGATGCCAACTATTTTGAAGCAGCGAGCTTCGCCTCGTGGGAAGATGTTTGGCAGGTCAATGACAAGCTCTACCCCGAAGACGACGGGATTGTGACCGGCGGAGAGCTTGACCTGATGATCAAAGCTATTGCCGAGCAAACCGATGACAAGAAAGAACGAATGGCATTGGCTGTGCGGCTGGTTCAGGACCAGATCCGATACCTTTTCAATGGCATGGGCTTTGGAAATTACGCTCCGCAATCTCCAGAAGAGACCTGGCGCCTGCGCTATGGCGATTGCAAGGCGAAAACCTATCTGCTCCTTGCTGCTCTTCGGCGTCTCGGTATCACAGCAGAACCGATGCTGGTTCACCTCAATCAGCGGGACGCCGTGGCTGAAAGGCTTCCGTCATTCCAAGCCTTCAACCATATTGTTGTACGAGCTGAGTTGGATGGGATGGCTTACTGGCTCGATGGCACCGGTACCGGAACCCGTCAGGACGATCTGCAGGACTCACCGACGTTTCGGTTTGGTCTGACTGAAAACGGTCTCGAAGAGATTCCAATCAGAAAACCCGGCCGCCCCTATCAGCGGGTCAATGTGACCTACGACCTCAAAGCGGGGGTGGATCTGCCGGCGCCATTCGAACTTTATGCTGAACTAAGAGATACTGACGCAACGAAGATCAAGAATGCTATCACCCAGCTATCAGCAGAACGAGCAAAGGAGACCGCAGAAGAAGTCGCACTTGACTACGTTCTCGACGGATTGGTGACGGAGACACAATTCACTTATGACGATGAATTGGAAACGGGTTTTCTAACCGCGAAGGGGCTGGCCTATCTGACCTGGTCAAAGAAGGGTGAGCGACAGCGCCATGAGCTGTGGAGCCACGCGAACAATTTCTCGGTGCAGGAAAGCCGGGACGAGGAAGAACTTCGAGATCTACCGGTCACGCTCGGCTTCCCACGCTTCTTCGAGTATAATGTTACCTATATTCTGCCTGAAAAGTATGGGCGCGCGGAATTGACTGGCCAAACTTCGGTTAGCGAGGATTTGGGCGGATACCATCTCGAACGCGATGTCAGCAAAACCGAAAATCGGATCGTCTCGCAGGAATATTACTACACCAATCGCTGGGAACTGCCGGCCAGCCAATTTGAGCCCGAGCGTCAGCAGATTTCTGATCTCAATCGCCGCAAGGTCGCCCTGGTCCTTCCCGAAGACACGCCAGGACCGTGGCACGAAATTAGCAACTATGTCGCTTCTGGCGGTGCTCAGACGCATCGAGAGGCGTTTGACGCACATGTGGCAAACGCCACCGATGACCGGGAGACCGCTCTCGCCAATCGAGCCTATTTCTTCGAAGTGATCGGAAATTATGACGCGGCCATCGAAGATCTGGAGGCTTCGCTTGAACTCAAGAGTGATCCTACCAATTACAAATGGCTGGGCGATCTGCAGCTGGGTTCCAGCCCGACCGATGCCAAAGCGAGCTATACGCGCGCTATCGCCCTCTCACCCGCCTATTTTGACGCGCTTCTCGCCCTGACGCGGTTGCACATTCGACTGCTTGAGTTCGAACAGGCGCACGCTCTGCTTGACCAAGCCCAAGACAATGGCCTGACCAACACCAGTGTCGACTCCCTTCGCATTGAAGTGCTGCAGGCCGAGGGTCAGTTCGAAAGGGCGCTCACGGTGATGGACGGCCTGGTCGAAGAAGAGCCCGAAAGCGAATATTATCTCGCTGATCGCTGCCTCATCCGGATGATGGAAGCGCAGGATCTCGATCTGGCACTGGAGGATTGCACCAATATGATCGAGATCGCCAAACGCAGCTCTTACTATCATTTCCTTCGGGCCCTGGTGCATTACCGTATGGAAAATTATGAGCTCGCGTTGTCGGATCTGGACAAATCGATCCGCGCCAGCGACTCAAACGGCTATGCCTACAAACTGCGGTCGGCGACCCACGACAAGCTGGGTAACACCGGTTTGGCCAGGGATGACATGATGGCCGCGAAGTACTTCGACCGCGCTGCGGGCTGGTATTGGGGGGTCTATTTCGACATGCCGCGTGAACTGCAATAGGCGCAAATCGAATCCACCTGTCTAAATTGATCCAGGTCAATGATGCCAGGCCAAGCACGCACCACTCTATCCTTGCGACAGAATCGGGATCGCGCCCGCGTGATCCCCCTCCGGGAGAGAGAAAATGGTCGAAACACTGACGGGCACAAACCGCTCGAATGGCATCACCTATGGCGAATTGCTGGACATGGACACGCATGCTGTCCCTCCACGGTTTCGCGAAGACTGTCCGATGGAGCCCGGCCCGACGATCGTCGATCCGAGCATCTATTATTCGCAGGATTTCTTCGATCTAGAAGTTGAGCGGCTGTGGAAGCGGGTCTGGCAGATGGCCTGTCATGAGGATGACATTCCCAACGTCGGCGATACCCATGTCTATGACATTGCCCAGCTGTCCTTCCTGATCGTCCGCACCGGTGAAAATGAGATCAAGGCCTTCCCCAACGCCTGCCTCCACCGTGGTCGAGCGCTGCTGACCGAAGACGCCAAGGATCTGGCCGGGTTTCGCTGTCCCTTCCACGGCTGGGGCTGGAAACTCGATGGAACACTCAAGGAAGTGCCATGCCAATGGGACTTTCCGACGGTCGACAAGGACAATTACAGCTTGCCTGAGGTCAAGGTCGGCCGCTGGGGCGGCTGGGTCTTCATCAATCCTGACGACAATGCCGAACCCTTCGAGGAATTCCTCGGCGATATCGACCGCCATTTCCAGCCGATCCCATTCGAGCGGCGCTACAAGGCAGTGCATGTCGCCAAGAAGCTGCGCTGCAATTGGAAGGTCGCGCAGGAGGCCTTCATGGAGGCCTATCACGTGGTCGCGACCCACCCGACGCTGCTCGATGTGATGGGCGATGCGAACAGCAAATACGACGTGTTCGGGAATCTTTCACGCGCGATCTCGCCCAATGGGATGCTCAGCCCGCATGTCAATCCGGCCTATGTCGCGGAACCGCTAGAGGGCGCCAAGACCTACAGCAAGGTCCGCCACGCCCTGTCAGGCATGATCTACGAGCGATTGGAGCAAGGCCGGGTCAAGGTCACCCATCGTGACGGGCGCAGCGGGATCTTCGATGAGGGCGCACACCATCTCGAAGGCGAGCTGACTCACGCCGATGTGCAATTGTGCGACTGGGTCGGGGGACGGCTCGGCGAGGGCTGGGAGAATGAGCCCGACCCGACCACCAGCGGACCAGTGCCCGATCGCCGCAAAGCGGCAGCGCATGAACAGCGCGAGATGTGGCGCGAAACTTTGGGCGACGAGGTCGACACGATCAGCGACGCCGAATTTGTCGACACGATCTATTACAATCTGTTCCCCAATATCAGCCCGTGGGGATGCTTCGATCCGATCTTCTATCGCTTCCGCCCACATGGCGACAATCCGGAGGAATGCGTGCATGAGATCATGTTCATGCTCCCGGTCGCGAAGGGGGAGAAGCGCCCTGCCCCGGCCCCGGTCCACTGGCTCGATTTCGACGATGATTATGTCGACGCGCCCGAGCTTGGCATGCTCGCCAAGGTCTTCAACCAGGATGTGGTCAACCTGCCGCATGTCCAACGCGGGATGAAGTCGATCAAATCGAAGGAAGTGATTTTCGCCAATTACGGCGAGACCAAGATCCGCCACTTCCACAAATTGCTGAAGGAACAGCTATCGCGATAGGTCTTGGCTCACCGTTCAGTCTGCCGCGTCGGTCGACACAACTGTGTCATATCCTCGAGCTCAAAACTCGCGCGCTGCTCAGCGGTCGCCGCCTTCAGAACCTCGTTCAGCGCGAACAGACATTGGGCTTTGGACTCGACTTCCTTCGCGTTGCCGATGCCCTGACTGAGCTGCTGTGCCGCCACTCCGGTCGAGAAGGACTTACCCAGACTGACGGTAGCGCCGTCTGTCGTGTTGGCTGATGCGCCAATCTCACCGTCGAAACTGCCGAACACTGACAGCGCATCGTCGCGGGTGGCGCCGGAGGTCTCACTATCGATGACGAGCCCCTGCACACGACCGACAACGCGATCGAAAGCAGCCTTGTTTTCGTTGAGAGCCGTCTCGGCGGCACCAAGCTCGCGAACTGCCTGGTCTCGTTCGGTCCGGGCCTGATCCAAATTTGCGCCTTGCACCAGGCTGCGGGCTGCTGTGACTTCCTCACTTTCTGGAACAATAGCGCTGACCCACGGGCGAAGTTGCTCTTCATGCCGCTCCAATTCGTCGTCAAGCTCAACGCTGGCCCGTGACTGCGATTCATCAAAACTAGCGATCAAGGCCGACGCGGTCTCAAGCTCAGTCACAGTATCGGCCAGCCGCTCACGCTTAGCTACGGCCTCCTGATATGCCTTTACAGCGTTCTGATAACCTTGAGTACTCGATTCCAATTCCTGCTTGATCTCGGAAAGTTGCGAATTCTGCTCACTCGAAGAGAAACCGTGTGCACCCAGGATCTTCTGGATTTCATTCGCGCACGCTTGAATGAGCTCAACCGTGTCACCTTCACAGCGCTGAACAACGGCAACCGGGACAAACGCAGCATCGGTAAGATCCACCCCGATCATCAAGCTGGCACCAGGAGCTTCGGGAGACCCGGTCTCAACGCTCACTCCCACCTTTGAAGTCGAAACATAAACCAGCGGGACTTGTTCAATTGAAGAACACCCACTCAATGCCATGAGCGCAGCCGCGCTCACCCCCATCAATCTATTCATCTATGCCCCCAGCCAAACAGACCTTTTGGTCTGTTTCTAGCAATGCCCCCAATTGATCAACCAGATTTTGAATGTTCTCCTCTTTGGGTTCAAGTAAGACGATAATGCACTGGCTCGGGTCTTTGACCGCGACTACACTTTCGTTTGAGTAGCCCAGCGTCAATCCGTGTTGGCCGGGGACCAGACCTAACCCCTCCGCGCTGTAGATGACCGCGTTTACATCGTCAGATGGCTCAATCTTCAGGACACCGGGATAGACCCTTGATACGTTGGCGGGGCCATCGATCTGAACGATGGTACAACCCGCCAGTGCCATGGTCATCAAGAGGATCAGAGCCGACCTCATTCCAGTCCGGCTGCTTTCATCAGCGCAATTGTGCTGGGGTCGAATTCACCCTCGCCGCCTTCCATATCTTTGGCCATTTTCTTGCCAAGCTCGACCCCGAATTGATCGAACGGGTTGATCTGCATCAGCACGGCATTGGCGAAGGTGCGGTGTTCGTGGAAGGCAATAAGCGCGCCCAGCGCCGCGGCATCGAGGTCATCGACCAGCATCATCGCGCTCGGACGATCACCCGGGAAGGCGCGCGCGGGGTCCTTGCCATCGTCCGACATATTGCCGCCCGCCATCAACGCAGCACCCTGTGCCAGGCAATTCATCAGCAGCGCGCTGTGATGCGCCGGGTCGAGCTCATCCCCAGGTGCGATGCTCGCGATGAAATCAACCGGGACCAGTCTGGTGCCCTGGTGCAGCAGCTGGAACACGGCGTGCTGTGCATCGGTGCCAACCCCGCCCCAGGTGATCGCGGCCGTAGCGCCCGTCACCGGGTCGCCGTCTGCGGTCACGCTCTTGCCGTTGGATTCCATCTCAAGCTGCTGGAGATAATCGGGCAGCAAAGCCAACCGCTCATCGTAAGCGAACACCGCGCGGGTCTGACAGCCGCGAATGCGCGAGTAATATTGGTCTGCGAAAGCGGCGAGCAGCGGGATATTGGCGCGCCCCTCACTCTGGCGAAAGTGAGTGTCAATTGCCTGTGCACCCGCCAGCAGCGCCTGGAAATCATCCATCCCCACCGCCAGAGCAACCGGGAAGCCGATGCTCGACCACAGCGAATAGCGCCCGCCGACACTCTCGGGGAATGGCAGGATGCGGGTCTCATCGACGCCCCATTCGACCGCGCGTTCGGGATTGGCGGTCAGCGCAACCACACGCCCGCTCGGGTCGGATACGCCGTTGTCGCCGAGCCATTTGAGCGCACTGGCGGCATTGGTCATCGTCTCGGTCGTGGTGAAAGTCTTGGAGGCAACTGCGATCAGCGTCGTCGCCGGATCGCAGGCTGCGCAGGCCTGTTCGAGCGCAAGCCCGTCAATATTCGACACGACATGCACATCGACCAACGCAAGATCGCGCGCCAGCGCATCCACCGCCAGTTCGGGGCCAAGCGCAGAGCCGCCAATCCCGATATGGATCAGATGGTTGATCTCCCCCAGCACACCCTGGTGAATGGCCTCAACCAGCATGCCCATCCGCGCCAGCAGCGCTTCACCCTCTTCGACATCGGCTCCGGTGCCGCTCCCGCGCATGGCGCCATGGGTCGCGGCCCGGCCTTCGGTCGGATTGACGATCCCGCCGCTGAACAACGCTTCACGCTGAGCGGCAAAACCGGTCGCGTCGGCCAATGCTTCAAACGCGCTCAGCGTTTCATCATCGAGATGGGTCTTGGACCAGTCGAACAGAATGCCGAGCTCACCCAGATCACCCAGCGACGCTTCGACCCGCTGGCTCAGCTTGCCAACCCGCTCCTCATCCTCCGCAAACAATTCCGCCAGGCTGCGCTGCGGCGCCTGCTCCAAACGGTTCCAGACGGAGAGAATCGTGTCGGTCATCGGCAAAGCCTCTTTCGTGTCGGGTCTCACGCGACTAGGGACAGCAGCAATGGATGTTAAGACCCAATCTGGCCCGGTGGATAACCCACCAGCAAAAGACGACGCCACGGAAGAAGAAAGCTGGCTGAGCTTCGGCATTTTTCTGCTCAAGCTGATGGTGGTGATGCTTCTGCTCCGCAGCTTTGTCTTCTCACCCTTTTCCATTCCGTCGGAGAGCATGCTGCCGCGGCTCTGGAACGGAGACTATCTGGTCGCAGCCAAATGGCCTTATGGCTTCTCAAATGACTCCTTTGACTTCCCGACACCGACGTATGCGGGCCGTTTCTTCCCCGGCGAGCCGAAACCCGGCGACATTGTAATCTTTTCGCACCCGATCGATGGCACTGAGTATATCAAGCGAGCCATCGGCTTACCGGGCGATCGGGTGGCCATGAAGGGCGGCCATTTGATCTTGAATGGTGCCATTGTGCCGAAGCAAGAGATGACCGACTACGTCGTGCCAATCTCTCCAAATACAGGTTGCGCCCGCGGAAGATTCCAAGGCTTTAACGATGCTGGCGAAGCGGAATGTCGCTATCCTCGATATCGCGAAACTCTGCCCAATGGCGTGTCCTACGATGTGCTCGACTTTGGCGAAGAGAAGGCTGATAACTTCAACGAGGTCATCGTCCCTGAAGGGCATATGTTTGTGTTGGGCGACAATCGCGACAATTCCAAAGACAGCCGCTATCCCGCGCGTGCTGGCGGTGGAGTTGGCCTTGTTCCACAAGACAATCTTATCGCGAGGGCGACGATCTTGATGTGGTCGACCGATGGCGGCGCCGAATGGATCAAGCCATGGACCTGGTTCACCGCGGCGCGTTGGGGACGATTGGGAGGCGGCCTGTGAACGATCTTACGGCAGAGACACGCGAGTGGCTGACAGGCCAGGGCTTCACCATCGTCAACCCGGATCTGTGGCTCGAGGCGCTGACCCATGGCAGTGTCCAGGGCAGTAATCCCGATGTTCGCCATTATCAGCGGCTCGAGTTCCTCGGCGATCGCGTTCTCGGCCTTTCGGTCGCGAATTGGCTCTATTCCCAGGGCGATTGGCCAGAGGGCAAGCTGTCCCAACTGCTAAACGCTTTGGTCAGCGGTGCAACTTGCGCCAGGGTCGCTCGCGAGATCGGCCTGCCTGAGCACGTCCAACTCGGCAAGCAGGCGCGCGAGGATGGCGGCGCCGACAGCGACAATATCCTTGGCGATGTGGTCGAGGCACTGCTCGGAGCCAGCTTTATCGAACATGGGTTCGAGCCCACCCGCGAGATTATTCTCAAGCTATGGGGAGATGAACTGTCAGGCGATGCCGGACGATTCAAACATCCCAAGAGCGCGCTGCAGGAATGGGCCGCAGGCAATCGCCGGAAAATGCCCGAATACAGCGTGATCGACCGCACCGGACCCGATCATGCCTCGAAGTTTACGGTGAAGGTCAGCGTCCACAACGTCGGCGAAGCCACGGCCACGGCGGCGAGCAAGTCAGCGGCGGAAAAACGCGCTGCCCAAGCCTTTCTGGAGCAATATGGATGAGCACTGACGCGATCAGCAAATGCGGCGTGGTCGCCGTGATCGGCGCGCCAAATGCCGGCAAATCGACGTTGGTCAATCAATTGGTCGGCCAGAAGGTCGCGATCACCTCGGCCAAGGCACAGACCACCCGCGCGCGAATGCTCGGTATCGCGCTGCACCAGACTGACGACGCCAACACCCAGATGATACTGGTCGATACTCCCGGGATCTTCGCCCCCAAACGCAGGCTCGATCGGGCGATGGTCAGCGCAGCCTGGGAAGGCGCTGAGAGCGCGGACGCCGTGCTGTTAATCGTCGATCCGATCAAGCAGCGCCGGCATGAGTTGGAGCCTTTGCTCGAAACGCTCACCAACCGGCCCGAGCGCAAATTGCTGGTGCTCAACAAGGTCGACAAGGCCAAGAAAGAGCCGCTGCTGGCGCTCGCACAGGAGCTCACCGCAAAGGTCGATTTTGCTGAGGTCTTCTTTGTCTCAGCGCTCAATGGTGACGGCGTGGGTGAGATGAAGGCGGCGCTGGCCGAGCTCATGCCCGATGGCGTGTGGCACTATCCCGAAGATCAGGTCTCCGACGCTTCGGAGCGCTTGCTCGCCACTGAAATCACGCGCGAGCAGCTCTATCAACAGCTCCACGAGGAGTTGCCTTACGACAGCGCGGTGCGCCCCGAGCTCTACAAGGCGCGGCCCGATGGCAGTATTGAAATCCACCAGCAGATCGTGATCGCGCGCGAAAGTCAGCGTCCGATCGTGCTCGGCAAAGGCGGCCAGCGGATAAAGGCGATTGGTGAGGCGGCGCGCAAGGAACTGGCTGAGATCCTTGGCGTCACAGTGCATCTCTACCTTCATGTGAAGGTGGCTGAGGGCTGGTCCGAGGATAAGGAGATCTTCGAGGAGATCGGGCTGGATTGGGTCAAGTGAGGCCAGCACGGCGCCTTTTGGCTCCGGCCCTATTGTTTGCCGCTGCGGCAATCGGGAACTCGGCCTTCGCTAGCGGCGAAAATGAGACCCTGCCTGAGATCAAATTCGAGGAAGGCTTCGTCACCAAAGCGCAAGGCGGATTGAACGAGGTCTGGACCTATGAGGCACCCGATCCCGAGCGCGGTTGGGTCACTTTGGTCCCTTCGCTTGGTCGCGGGGTCGAGGATTTCCGCGAAGAGTTTGGATCGACTCTGGCGGTCGAGCTCGCACAAGCGGGCTATTCAGTGCTGCTGATCCAGCCGCGCGGTATCGGTCGGAGCAAGGATTCGCTCGATCCCGCCGAAATCACCATGGAAGTGCTGGCGAAAGATATCGACAGCGCGCTCAATGCACTCGAGATCGATAAAATCAGCCTGATCGGTCATGCCTTCGGCAATCGCCTGTCACGCTATTTCGCCGCCACCAGGACAGAGCGAGTGGACAGGCTGGTACTGCTCGCAGCGGGCGGTGACTTCGAACTGTCAGCCGAGCAACAAGGCTGTCTGTTCGGCTCGTTCAACCTTGCCGCTTCGGATGAGACGAGAATGGAAGCGATCCGCTGCGCGTTCTTTGCTCAAGGGCAGGATCCACACGTGTGGCTCGATGGCTGGTATCCGGAGCTGGCGCTTGCTCAAGTCGCCGCAGCGCAGTCGGTCCAATCAGACGACTTCAAACGTGCCGGTGGCGTGCCCTTCCTGCTGGTTCAGCCCGCACAGGACTTCATCGCCCCGCCCGACCTCGCCGGACGTCCTCTGGCCGAGGAGCTGGGGGCACAGGTCACCTATGTCGAGATTGCCGGTGCTGGCCATGCCCTGCTGCCCGAACAGCCCGACAAAGTGGCGGAGGTGATTGTCGACTATCTTGGGCGCGATTTCGCTCAATGAAAATCCTGATGATCGCCGGGTTTGGCGACAATGCCAGCATGTTCGAGCCGCTGCTGGCAACCGAGCTTGCAAGGCAATGCGAGTTGGTCCCGCTCGACCTTCCCGGATTTGGAGCACCTTGCTTGTCAGGGGCAACTAGCCTGTCGGCCCTGGGCCAATGGGTCGCTCAGCAAGCGACACAGCATGGCGCGACTGGCGTGATGGCGCATTCGGTCGCTTCGATCATTGCCAGTATCGCTGCCAGCGCGCCCGAGTCTCAGATCGAGCGGATCATCTCGCTTGAAGGAAATCTCACTGCCGAAGACGCCTATTTTTCGGGTCGCGCGGCCGAGTTCGACGATCCCGCCTCTTTCCGTGAGTGGTTCCTCCCTCGCCTGGCCGCCAAGGCCGCGGATGATCCGATCCTTGCGCGCTATCTCGACGCGGTGGAGAACGCCGATCCACGGACGTTGTGGGAGCTTGGCTGCGATGCGCATCGCTTCTCGCAAAGAGAGCATCCCGGTAAGTGGCTCGAGCGATCCGCCGCCGTGACCTATGTCGTCAATCGCGCCAATTGCGCGCAAGCCTCAATACAATGGCTTGATCAGAGCGGGTTGGATGTGGTCGAACTGCCCGGAGCAAGCCATTGGCCGACTGTCGACCAGCCTAAGCAACTGGCTGGGGCCTTGATGCATACCCTCGGCACAGCCCGATAAGAGAGGAGCCCACAGAAGTGAAATTACGAGCCAGCCTTATCGCAGCCGCCATCTTCTACCTGGGAGCTTGCTCTGACGCGGAGGGCGATGGCAGCAACCAAGCGGACACAGGCACTGAAACTGTCGCAACATCGGTCGGTGACAGCCCTCCATTTGGCTTCGAGATCTATCCCGATGCCAGCATTGTGATCTCCACGCCTGAGGGCCGCGTGATGCAAATCGAAACGCCAGATTCGCGCGAAGACATCGCCAGTTTCTACCAGAGCGAGATGGAACGGCTCGGCTACTCAGTTGCATCGGTTGAGAGTTCGGAAGAGCGCACCAAGGTGCGCGGCTCGAGGGACGTCGAACAGGATGCCGTGGTGCAGGTTTCTATCGCTCCCGCTGAAAGCGGCCCGAACCGCTTCTCGATCATCTTCCAGAGCAAGGATGGCGAGTAGGGCGCACGCTCGATTCAGACTCGCCCGATTTTCTCGAGCTTGGCGCGCAGGGCGCTCTCGTCAAAAGGTTTGACGATGTAATCGTCTGCCCCGGCACCGATCCCTTCATGGATGTCCTCGACATCGCCCTTGGAGGTGCAGAACACCACCGTCGGCGGGAATGGGGTTGGAATCGCGCGCAATTGCCGGACAAACTCGATTCCGTCCATTTCGGGCATTTGCCAGTCGGTCAGGATCAGATTGGGCATCGCCTGCTTGCAGCGTGCGAGGCCTTCCTGGCCGTCTTGCGCTTCGATCGGGACGTAGCCCAGGCTCTTGGCGATCTTGCTGGAAACTTTGCGGATCACCCGGCTATCATCGACAATCAGGCAGGTCTTGGTCGCAGCTTGCTGAACTTCGCTTCCGCCGTCGCGCATGGCCTTGGCAGCGCGGACAATTGCATCGGTATCAGCCGGCCTACCGCTTCCATCGGTATCGCGAGCATCAACCGGCAACTCGGCGGCCAGGTCCTCCGCACCGCTCTCAGACTCCGGCGCAGGCTGCCCCTCGACCGAAGCTTCGGCAAGGCGTTCAGCCAGGGTCTTGCCTTCCATCCCGGCGCGGGTTTTGGCTGCTGGCGAATGCGGACCGGTCGTACGTTTGATCAGATTTTGAATGGCTCTAGCTCCCCTGCCTGGGCATCGAAGCTAGCGCTGTATGGGTCGCTCGCCTGTTCGCCTTCCCCCGGGGTCATCCGCACATGCAGATAAGGCATCCAGACGTCTCCGAATTCTGCCTTCTGGTACCAGACGTCGAGCACATCATAGCTCGCCCACATGCCATCAGGTTCGCGCAGACGGATGCCTTCGCCGATGCGCGGCACCGCCGCAAAGCGAATGCGGTCCTGCGTCTGGTGGGTTTCGTTCTGGACTTCGACTTCAATCACGGATGATGGTCCCCCGGTCTCATACTCGGGGGATAGACGGTAAAGCTTGACGATTTACCAACAGGCTCAGGGAAATCCCTGAGCCTGCAAAGTGCTATTTGGCAGCCGCCTTTTTCTTCGCCGCTGCCTTCTTTTTCGCCGGAGCCTTCTTGCGGCCTTTCTTCTTGGCGGGCCCCTTGGCAGCGCGGGCATCAATCAGCTCAATCGCTTGCGCCGCTTCAATATCCTCAGGCTTCACATCTTTGGGAATGGTCGCGTTGACATTGCCGTCGGTGACATAGGGGCCGTAGCGGCCCGGCATCACCCTGATTTCACCCCCGCTGGTTGGATGTTCGCCCAGGGTCTTGATCGGCTCTGCCTTTTGCCGTCCCCCACCCTTGCGATTGGCCGCTTCGGCCAGCAGAGTGACAGCTGCATTCATGCCCGTATCGAACACATCTCGGGTCGATTGCAGCTTTGCGTATTTGCCATCGTGGCGAAGGTAGGGACCATAGCGACCGATCGCGGCCTCGATCTCCTTGCCGGTTTCCGGGTGAGCCCCGATGATCCGCGGCAGATCGAGCAGCTTGACTGCCCACTCGAGATCGAAGTCGTCGAGATCCTTCGGGATCGAGGCGCGCTTCTTTGAGCCATCCACCTCGGTCTCGACATAGGGTCCGAAGCGGCCAGACTTTCGATGGATATCCTCGCCGGTTTCAGGGTGCTGTCCGAGCACACCATCGGCGCCGCCATCATCGCCGTCTCCGCCCGGCTGGGCAAAGCGGCGGGTGTATTTGCACTCCGGGTAGTTCTGGCACGCCACGAAGGCACCAAATCGTCCGCCGCGCAATGACAGGCGGCCGCCTTCGCGCCCTTCCTGCTCGCACAACGGACAATGCCGCGGATCCTTACCATCCTCACGCGGCGGGAACAGATAATCCGACAAGTAATCGTCAAGCACTTCCGTCACTTCTGACGGCAGCTTTTCCATCACCTCTTCGGTCTTGGGTTTGAAATCCTTCCAGAAATTGGCGAGCAATTCCTTGTAATCCTCCCGCCCGTCGGAAACCGTGTCGAGCTCATCCTCCATCCCGGCGGTGAAGTCATGGGCGACATAAGTCGGGAAGAAACGCTCGAGAAACGCGGTCAGCAGACGACCCGAATCCTCGGCATGGAAGCGGCTCTTCTCCATCCGGACATAGTCGCGATCGCGCAGGGTCTGGATGGTCGAAGCATAGGTCGACGGGCGTCCGATTCCGAGCTCTTCGAGCCGCTTGACCAGCGAGGCTTCCGAGAAGCGAGGGGGTGGCTGAGTGAAGTGCTGGTTGGCTTCGACTGCCTTCTTGGCCGGCACATCGCCCTTGTTGAGCACTGGCAGCAGGCCTTCGTCGTCATCGTCCGACCGATCGTCAAAGCCTTCCTGATAGACTGCGAAGAATCCCGGGAATTTGACCACCTGACCGGTCGCCCGCAGCTCATGCTGGCCGGTCGCATCGCGCAATGTGACGGTCGTACGTTCGAGCTGCGCAGCCGCCATCTGGCTTGCCATCGCACGCTTGAAGATCAGCTTGTAGAGCTTGGCCTCATCGCCCGTACCAGCGTTGTCGCGGCCAAAATTGGTCGGCCGAATAGCTTCATGCGCTTCCTGAGTATTCTTGGCCTTGGTGCTGTAAAAGCGCGGTTTTTCGGGCAGATATGGCGGATCGTAGCGCTCGCCAATTTCGGCCCGTACGGCGGCAATCGCGCTGCCATCCATCTGCACGCCGTCGGTCCGCATATAGGTGATCGCGCCCGCTTCGTAGAGCGATTGCGCCAACCGCATGGTGTGGCTGGCCGAATAACCGAGCTTGCGCGCGGCCTCCTGCTGCAAAGTCGAAGTAGTGAATGGAGGGGCGGGATTGCGCTTGAGCGGCTTGGTCTCGATCGCTTCGATGGTGAAGCGACCGGCCTCGACCGCGGCCTTGGCTTCTTCGGCAATGCCCTGATGGCCAAGGCTAAGCTTCTCAAGCTTTTCACCCTTGTAGCGCACCAGCCGGGCGTCAAACTCGGTGCCATCCGCTTCGAGCTTGGCCAGGACCGACCAATATTCATCGGGTTTGAAGGCTTCGATCTCACGCTCACGATCGACGATCAGCCGCAGCGCGACCGATTGCACGCGGCCAGCCGACTTCGCTCCCGGGAGCTTGCGCCACAGCACGGGCGAGAGTGTGAAGCCGAACAGATAATCGAGCGCCCGCCGCGCCAGATAGGCTTCGATCAGATCGGTATCGAGCTCCCGCGGGCTCTTCATCGCATCGCTGACCGCCGATTTGGTGATCGCGTTGAAGGTCACCCGATCGACCTTGGTCGGCAATGCCTTGCGCTTCTTCAACAGCTCCTGAATGTGCCAGCTGATCGCCTCTCCTTCGCGATCAGGGTCAGTTGCGAGCACCAGCCGGTCGGCCGACTTGGCCGCATCAGCGATCTCTTTGAAGCGCTTCTGCTTGTCGCGATAGAGCTCCCAATCCATCGCGAAATCTTCGTCGGGGCGAACACTGCCGTCCTTGGGCGGCAGATCGCGGACATGGCCATAGCTGGCCAGGACCTTGAAGTCTGAGCCTAGGTATTTCTCGATGGTCTTCGCCTTGGCCGGCGACTCAACGATAACGAGCTGCATGATGGTTCGGTCGGATCCTTACACGTGTACGTACGCGCGAGAGTGGTTTGTGTTTCAGGAGTTCGTCAAGAGGTCATTGAAAGGTCTCTGCGATTTCTTGGCCGGTTCCCTCTAATTCTCTATACAGCGCAACCCCAAGTACTGTCAGCCAGGCGACAGCGAGGCTGAGGGCCGCGTTCCATCCGAGAACCATTAGCCAGTAAATGACGCCGTCAATTGCTTCCCAGTTCAGTTCGTAGATGGCGATTAGCGATATCGCAGCGAGATAAAATCCAACTAATGGTGCGAAGGCCCCAACCAATTCTTGCTGGTGCGGTCCAGTCTTCTCCCAGCTCCAGCCCAGGGCACTGGTGATCCCATTGGAGGAATCGAGAGCTCGCGGATACGCTGGGATCCAGCGCATTGCCAGGTAGAGTCCGGGCAAGACAAACAGCAATATCCCGAGAGCGATCGCCAATCCGCTCACGATGCTCAGCCCAAGATAGGTCCCGATTCCCGTCATCTGTCCGTTACGAAACGCCCTTCCCTCTTTCATGAGACCAAGCAGAAGGAAGAAGCCCAATCCCCACAAAAAGAGGCTAAAGGCCGCATAGAGACCATCGAACTCGTAGCCAAAAGTGTCGAACCAAGTGTAGCCAAGGATTGAGATTGCCAAATATGGCCAAATCCATTTCCAGCCGCTGATCGCGACGCTGATTTGTTGGTTCCACAATCGTCGAGAAAAGTCTTGGGTTTGCTGCAAGAGAAGTCATCTCCTTTCGGAAGATCATCGCCGCAATTCGCATTCCAGCTCTGTATCAAGAGATTTTCGGCAATGAAGTCAAAATATAGAATGTTCCAAACAAGGTAGTGACCGGCAGCAGGCGATCAATCACTCGGCGCCAGCGCTTCTCAAACCCTCCGCCTTCGCCAAACATCGCGACGAAGGAGCCGATGGCGCAAATGCCCAATGAAATCATGATCAGAACAATGACGAGAAACCACAGACCATTGCCATCCCAAACCTCGAAAGAAGCCCATAGGCTGATCCACAGGAACGCAATGATCAGCGCGAAGCGTTCATTGATCGAGTAGTAATTCCAAACCTTAGAGATCACTTCCATTCTTGCTGACTGTTCCCCCAAGGTGCCGCTCCAACTGACCCGCCAACTCTAATTCCAGCAAGGCCATTTGCACAGCCGCGCTCGGGGCGCCAGTTTGCCGGATCAATTCATCGACAGCTATTGGAGCAGAAGAGAGCAATGTCGCGATCGAGTCTGGCTCAATCACCTCATCCGGTTCTGACGCTGCTTCGTCAAAATCGAACTCCGCATCTCGCCTTGGCTCGGCCAAGCGCGATCGCGGCGCGCCGGTGAACCCCTCGAGCAGTTCGATCACATCCTCCGGCGACTGGACCAACACCGCGCCATCGCGGATCAATTGGTTGCAGCCCAATGATCTTGGATCAAGCGGAGAGCCGGGAATGGCCATGACCTCCCGCCCCGCTTCGCCCGCCAGCCGTGCGGTGATCAATGAGCCCGACTTGGGCGCAGCCTCGACCACCACTGTTCCGGCAGCGAGACCGGCGATGATCTGATTGCGGCTTGGGAACTGGCGCCCCTTGGGCTCGGTCCCCGGCGGTTGCTCCGCGATCAGCAGACCTTCCTGCGCAATTCGCTCCTGCAAGTCGGCGTGCTCCGGCTGATAAGCAATGTCGATCCCGCTCGCGATTACACCAATCGTGCTGGGAAGAGCGCCTTGATGCGCCGCTCCGTCAATTCCTCGCGCCAGTCCTGACACCACCGTATAGCCTTGGCAGGCAAGCTCGCTCGCGAACTCCCGCGCCAGCTTGGTCGCCGCCGCTGAAGCATTGCGCGCACCGACCATCGCAACACAGGGATTAGCGGCCATCTGCTTGTCCCCGCGGACGATCAGGATCGGCGGCGCACTCTCCAACTCCGCCAGCAAGAGCGGGTAGTCAGGTTGGTCATGGAAGAGATAGGCCGCCCCTGCCTTACGCACTGAGCGCACTTCACCTTCGATCGCGTCCACCGGTGCAGGAGCATAGGATCTCTTGCCGCGCGAACCGAGTTCAGGCAGCGCCTCTATCGCTCTCTCAGCCGTGCCAAACCGCGCCAACAACTGGCGATAGCTGACCGGCCCGACATTGGGCGAGCGCAGCAGACGAATGCGTGCGAAGGCTTCCTCTTGGGAGAGAACCAGCTGCGACCCTGTCCCCTCCATCAGCAGATGCGCAAAGTCATGACTTACTGCCGATCTTGGGCTCTTCACCTTTGGCCAGGCGACCAATGTTCTCGCGGTGGAGATAGATGATCAAAGCTGCAATGGCGGCCAGCACGGGGAAGAATTGCGGGTAGCCGAACAGCGGTGCCGCAGCGGCTGCGGCGACTACCGCGCTCATCCCCGCAAGTGATGAGATCCGGAAGATCGCCAGCATGCTCAGCCAGATCCCGGCGTAGGCCAGGCCGATCGGCCAGGCGAGCCCGAAGCTGACCCCGGCATTGGTAGCGACTCCCTTGCCGCCCTTGAAGCCAAGCCAGACAGGGTAACAATGGCCAATCACCGCTCCGCCCGCTGCGAAGGCCATCGTGATCTGGCCTTGCTCGCCCGACCAGATCTGACCCGCCGCAAAGACCGGTGCGAAGCCCTTGAGCAGGTCGAGCAGCAAAGTCCCGGCGGCCAGCCCCTTATTGCCGGTTCGCAGAACATTGGTTGCGCCGATATTCCCGCTGCCAATGCTACGCACATCGCCCAGCCCGGCGGCCTTGGTCAGCAACAGGCCAAACGGTATCGACCCGAGTGCATAACCCAACAGCGCGGCAAGAATTGGTTCCATCAGTTCTCTTCCAGTTTGGCCAGCCTGTTGAAGGCAGCCCCTCGTCCTTTGAATATGCTGTAAAAGTAAGTACGGGCATTCGACAAGGTTAGGGCAGACGGAAACAATCATTTTGAACCCATCTTCTCCCATTTTGCTATTCGACACCGGGGTTGGTGGGCTGACTGTGTTGGAAGAGCTGCGGCGGGTGCTGCCCCACGCTCCGGTGATCTATGCGGCGGATTATGGCGGCTTGCCTTATGGCGAGAAATCGGAGGCTCAGGTCGCCGCGCGCGTCGCTGGCCTGCTTGGACGGATGGCCGAGCGCTATTCGCCGCGCCTTGCCTGCATTGCCTGCAACACCGCTAGCACGATTGCGCTGGGCATGGTGCGTGAGGTGTTGGAGATTCCGATTGTCGGGACAGTGCCTGCGATTAAGCCCGCAGCTGCGATCACCAAAACTGGCACGATCGGCCTGTTGGGCACCGCTGCGACCATCCGTCAGGCCTATGTCGACAATCTCGAAGCGGAGTTTGCGTCGGACAAGACACTTCTGCGCCTCGCCGCGCCCGAATTGGTTGATGCTGCCGAAGCCAAATCCCGGGGCAGACCGTTTGATCCAGCTCTCACCGCCAAGGCGGTCGCAAAGCTTCGGGCCATGCCAGGCGGAGACCAGATCGATACCCTTGTCCTGGCCTGCACCCACTTTCCGCTGCTGCGCGTCGAATTGCTCGCCGAGTTCGACAGCGAGGTCGCCGCTGTGCACGGCGCGGCAGGCATTGCGCGCCGGATCGCCAGCCTGCTCGATGGCCAAAGCTTCGAACAGAGCGGTCCCGATCGAGCGGTCACCACTGGCGACCTCAGCAAGTTTCAGGAACTCGCGCCGGTCTTCGCAAGTTATGGGATCGATCAGATTGAGCGGTTTTAGTCGCTGGCATTCTCGCGAGTCATTCGCAAAGATCGCTGTGGCAAAACCGCGGCGGAGGCCCTAAGTCCCCCCGACTGAATTTGTGTTGAGTTTTCAAGCAGCGCGAGATGAGCGAGTGAATTACGACCAAATCTTCGACCAGGCGATCGATCGTCTTCACGAGGAAGGACGGTACCGCGTCTTCATCGATATCATGCGCAATAAAGGTGCTTATCCCAATGCGCGCTGCTTCCATGGTCACAACGGCCCCAAGCCGATCACCGTGTGGTGCTCGAACGATTACCTCGCGATGGGTCAGCATGAGAAAGTCATAGGCGCGATGGAAGACGCGCTGCACGACGTCGGCGCCGGCTCTGGCGGGACCCGCAATATCGGCGGCAACACCCATTTGCATGTTGAGCTGGAAGAAGAGCTGGCGCAGCTCCACGGTAAGGAAGGCGCGCTGCTGTTCACCAGCGGCTATGTCTCCAACGACGCCACGCTATCGACCCTCGCCAAACTGCTGCCCGGCTGCGTGATATTCTCGGACGAGCTCAACCACGCCAGCATGATCGCCGGGATCCGCAATTCGGGATGCGAGAAGCGGGTTTTCCGTCACAACGACATTGCCCATCTCGAAGAGCTGCTGGCGGCAGAGGACCACGAGACGCCCAAGCTGATTGCGTTTGAGAGCGTCTATTCGATGGATGGCGATGTCGCGCCGATCCATGCGATTTGCGATCTGGCCGAAAAGTACAACGCCCTCACCTATATCGACGAAGTGCATGCTGTTGGTATGTATGGCGAGCATGGTGGCGGTATCTCGGAGCGCGACAATGCCGCGCATCGGATCGACATTATCGAAGGCACTTTGGGCAAAGCTTTCGGCGTGATGGGCGGCTATATCGCGGCTGACACAAGAGTGATCGACTGCATCCGCTCCTATGCTCCTGGCTTCATCTTCACCACCTCGCTGAGCCCGGTACTGGTCGCTGGCGTGCTCGCCTCGGTCCGGCACCTCAAGGAGAGCGATGAGGAGCGGCGCGGTCAGCACGCAGCCGCTGCCATGCTCAAACTCAAATTCGCGGAAGCAGGCCTGCCGGTGATGGACAGCGTCACCCATATCGTTCCGCTGATGGTGGGCGATCCGGTTCGCGCCAAGAAGATCAGCGATATCCTGCTCGCCGAATACGGCGCCTATGTGCAACCGATCAATTTCCCGACCGTGCCGCGCGGGACCGAGCGTCTTCGCTTTACGCCCGGCCCCAAGCACACTGAGGAAATGATGGACGAGCTGACTGACGCTCTGGTCGAGATCTGGGATCGGCTCGAACTGGAGCTGCGGCAAGCGGCTTGAACTGAGTTCCAAACTCGCGCACAATCCCGCCCCAACACGCCTTTGGGAGAGGGAACTTGGCCACCACCTTTGATCGCGCAAAGCTCGACACGGGCTCGCTCACCATTCGTCCGATGACGCCCGCTATCGGGGCCGAGATTCTTGATATTGATCTTGGCGCTGACAACATTGCTGCGAGCATTCCGGATATCCGCGCGGCGCTGCTCAAATATGGCGTGATCTTCTTTCGCGATCAGGAGCTCACCCAGGAACAGCATATCGCCTTCGCGCGGCACTTTGGCGATCTGGAAATCCATCCGGCCACGCCCAAGGATCAGCCCAATCCCGAAGTCCTGCGGATCGCGCATGGCCCTGAAAGCCGCGGGCAGGAAAACAATTGGCATTCCGACGTGACTTGGCGCGAGTGTCCGTCGCTCGGCTCGATCCTGCTGGCGCGCGAAGTGCCCGAAGTCGGCGGCGATACTCTGTTCGCTAATATGCACCTCGCCTACGAGCGGCTGAGCGAGCAGATGCAGCGTTTTTGCGAGGGTCTGACGGCGGTGCATGATATCGCGCGTGTCTTCGCCAAACGGCTCGGCAAGGCGCCGGAGGATCTGCACGACAAATACCCGCCCATGCGGCACCCGGTGATCCGCACCCACCCCGAAACGGGTGAGCAGGCGATCTACGTCAACACCGCCTTCACCAGCCATATCGATGGGCTCAGCAGCAAGGAAAGCGCCTGGTTGCTCGATCATCTCTATGCCACCGCCAAGGATGTCGAGATCCAATGCCGCTTTCGCTGGCAGGCGGGCTCGATCGCCTTCTGGGACAATCGCGTGTGCCAACATCTTGCCGTGTCGGACTATTTCCCTGCGAAGCGGGTAATGGAGCGTGTCACGGTGGCGGGCGACAAGCCCTATTTCTGATGGTCAATCCTGGCGAAGCCGATCCAGGCTTGCGTAGGAGCCGGCCCAATCGTCATTGAGACCTGAGTCCACGGCTTCTGCACGCTGGTAATAAGACCGCGCCCGCTCAATCGCAGCATTGAAGACGGATTTGTACTGCCATTCGCCTTTGGGGTCGCCGTCAATCCTAGTCTTAATGATACGCTGATGGAGTTTGATTCCAGCGTCATAAGCGACCATCGCCTCAAGGCGGCATCCGAATGAACTGCCCTTGTCGCAGGCCAGCTTCGCGTATTCCAAGGTCTTCGTTGGCATCTCCGGATCTTCCAGCTTCTGATAGCCGCTTGCGGCTTCAACACAGTACCACGTTGTCCCCGACGCGCAGCGATCGATTGCTGCCTGAAGCTTGTCATCTTGCGCATTCGCAGCGCCTGGCCAACCGGCTGTCGCTCCCGCGAGCAGTGCAAAACTCAAAACGGTCTTATTCATCGGCCCAACTCACTCCCAATG
Organism: Erythrobacter sp.; assembly: GCA_965249945.1. GTDB lineage: Bacteria > Pseudomonadota > Alphaproteobacteria > Sphingomonadales > Sphingomonadaceae > Erythrobacter. The sequence continues at coordinate 2,334,790 of OZ252258.1, forward strand.
CCGTGCTTCAAATGACTCTAGCCTATCTCCGTCCCGTTCATACCAGTCCCAACTGATCGCTTCTTGCATCAACGCGACATCGGGACAGCCCTTGCCGTAGCGTCCTTTGCGCTGGGTCTGACCTGCGCTAGCTGTGGCGCGAGCTGATTCAGGAGAGAGATGTGAGTGGGAATGAACAACAGACTTTTGCTGAGGTCGTGCTCGGGCGTCGCTCGATCCGAGGCTATCTCGACAAGCCTGTGCCCAAGGAATTGCTAGAGGAAGTGCTTCGCATGGCGATGCGCTCCCCCTCTTCGATGAACACCCAACCCTATCACTTCCACGTTATCACCGGCGAACCGCTCGACCGGATCCGCAAAGGCAATACCGAGCGCATTCTCGCAGGCGAGCCTGACAGTCGCGAGTTCCGCAAAGGCCATCCCTTTCAGGGGGTCCACCGCGACCGCCAGGTCGGCTGTGCGATCCAACTGTTCGAGGCCATGGGGATTGGTCGCGACGACAAGGAAAAACGCCAGGACTGGGTGCTGCGCGGCTTCCGTCAGTTCGACGCGCCGGTCTGCGTGATCATCACCTATGACAAGGAACTCTCCGACGCTGACGACACCGTGTTCGATTGCGGTGCGGTGACCACTGCGCTAGTCAACGCCGCTTGGTCGCGCGGGCTCGGCTGTGTGATCAATTCGCAAGGCATCATGCAATCACCGGTGGTGCGCGAACACGCCAATATCCCGGATGATCAGGTGATTATGAAGGCGGTGGCTTTGGGCTGGCCCGACGAGAGCTTCCCCGCCAATCCGGTCAAGATCACCCGTCGCGAAGTGTGCGAAGCCGCGCGGTTTGTCGGGTTTGATTGAGTGACGGGGGGCTAGCGCCCATCATTCGCTGGCGCTGCGGCGCGCTCGATAAAGGGTAAGGATTCGACCAAACGGAAGCCGGGCATGCGCTCGGCAAAATGGCGCAACCATGTTGCATGGCCACTGCCTGCCAGCATCAGCACCCGGTCGCCAGGCTCAGCGATCATGTCGATCTTCGCGAACATCTTGGCATTTCGCATGTACCAATAGGCATTTAGTTCTGCACCGGGCTGCGCGTCGCCATTCCCAATCCGAAGCAGTGAATAATACAACCGGTCGTGCTTGGCGGCGACCTCCGAAGGGTCGTTGTGGCTTAGCAGCGATTGGGCGACGGTCAGGTTGGGAAGCTCAGCCTGTTGCTGAGCACTTTCTGCCTGAACCTCGGCGATGAGCGCCTGGAGAATGTCCATCTGATCATTCTCGGCGGCAAATTGCTGCACTTTGCCCATGGGGAAATACTCCGGCTCGCCCTCGCCTGCGCGCTCATCATAGCCATAGACATTGGCGTGCCCCAATTGACGAGCCAGGCGATAACCAATCTGCACAGTCTCGTTGCGCGAAGTGGTGAGCAACTCCTCGGTCCGAGCATAACCTTCCATAACAAGTTCAGGTGCCTCAGCCTGGTTCTCAACCGCGATCTTAGTCGGTTGCCATTCTGCCAGGGCATCGACCAACACGGCAATCTCGCTTTGGCGGCGCGGCGCGAGCATGTCGTCAACTTCCATATTGACCACGTCGCTGCCAGGATTGTTGAAATGGTACAGCCCGAGCACCATGACTTCGATGACCTCCGGAGTCGGGTCGCTAGGCTGCGCAGTAGGGGTTTCCTGGGAAATCGCTGCGACCGGGAACAGGACCGCGAAAGCGGCGAGCAAACTTCTCAAAGTCAATTCAACCTCCCATGTGATTTAGTGCCGTAATACACTAAGTCGCACAGGCGTCAAATCAGGCTAGGGCCGCTGATGCATTAATTCAAAGAGTGCGATTAGCCTCCATCAAGCTCCAGCAATCGCCGCGCTTCGGCATCAATGGCGCGGATCACATCGCCTGCCTTGGCGTTTTCGCGGATCAGCCCGGTGCCCTCGCCCACGGTGACATGGGCGCGGTCGTAATCGCCCTCAGCAACGCCAGCATCATAGTCTGCAATCGCGGCTGACGGATCAGCGCGAAGCTCTGCGATCCGGCTTTCCCAGCTGTCGTAAAGCGCATTGCGCAGCGCTCTGAAGTCGAAATGCGCGGGCCAGTTCTTGCGGCGGAGGATATCGAACACGGCGCTGCGCCCGGTTCCGTCCCCGTCGGCCTTCACCGCCCTCTCAATCGCCGCATCGGGGGCGAGCGATTCCTCGGTTGCCCAAAGGCGTGAGCCGATCAAGGCTCCATCCGCCCCCAGCATCAGCGCGGCTGCCAGTCCTCGGCCGTCGGCAATTCCGCCAGCCGCCAGCAAGTCGACTTCGGGTGCATGCGCCGCCAGCCAGTCGGCGATCTCCGGGACGAGCGTGAAGGTGCTGCGCCCTTCCCTGCTGGTGAGGCCGTGACCACCCGCCTCGGCACCTTGTGCAACAATTACTGAGGCGCCCGCGTCGAGGGCTTCAGGCAATTGCGCCATGCTCTGGATTTGACTGATCAGCGGGATGCCCCGCGCGGTGATGTCATTGGCGAAGGGCTGTGGATCGCTGAAGGAGAGCATGATGGCAGCGGGAGAATGTGCCTGATCGAACAGCCAATCCAGCGCCGAGCGATCCTCCGCCAGTTTCCAACTGATGAAGCCGCAGCCCAGCTTGGCGAGCGCGGCCTCATCGTCCTTGAGCAGGTCCAGTGCCAGACCATATTCGCGGCTCGTCCAGACCAGATCACCATAAGCTCCACCAACCAGGCCAAGCGCTCCGGCGCGGGCGGAGGCCGCCGCCAAGTCCCCACCACTGGCCAGCGCCATCGGGGCACAAGCGATTGGAGTGGAGAGCCCAAAGTTTTGAGCAAACGAGCTGTTGGAGAGCGTTGAAACCATGCCCGGCGGCTAAACCAAGCGGAAGCCGAACTCAATCGCCCTGTGGTCAGCGCTGGTTCACTACATTGTCGCTGACCGGCACGCTGCGATCGCTTCTCTTGCTTGATCAATCAACGCTACCGGGTTCACAATTCGGAGGTTCGGCTTTAACATTCCGACAAATGCGAATTAGGGAGGGCGACCAATGACCACCAAAGACCAGACCTCGAACAAAAGAAGTTATGTGCCCCCTTTGGTTAAGACCCCTTCAGGTACTTACCCGGAAGGAAAGAGTACCACTGTTTCCGAGATTACCACGCTTGGCGGCAGAAGCTATGGACCCTCCTGATTTCTGAACAAGGCGTTGGCCTTGGTCATTCACGGCCAGTTCTTGGAGAAACAAACAGGCCGCGCCTCGCGCGGCCTTTTTCATGCTCAGCGCAGGCTCACCACATTGTCGCTGACCGGCACGCTGCGATCGCCGCGGAACAGGCTCATCATCGGCTCATCCTCGACCACCACTTCCACCGCATTGCCAAAGCCGTTGAAGCCGGTCTTCATCGCCGCGCCATAGGCTCCCAGCATGCCAATCTCGACATAGTCGCCGGCCTGGATATCACCGGGCAGCGGGAACGGACCCTGCATGTAATCGGCATCGTCGCAAGTCGGGCCATAAAAGGCGAAGTCGACCTCAGGATCGCGCAGGTTCTCGGCCAAAGCCCGAACCGGGAAGCGCCATTCGACATGCGCCGCATCATACAACGCACCATAGGCACCATCATTGATGAACAGCTCCTCGCCACGGCGGCGATCAACCTGCACGATCATGGATGAATACTCGGCGCACAATGCGCGGCCGGGCTCGCACCACAGCTCGGCATTGTAGGCGATCGGCAAGGCCTCGAAATGCTTGGCGACCATAGCGAAATAGTCTTCCAGAGGCGGCGGCTCGAGATCAGGATAGATGCTGGGGAACCCGCCCCCGACATCGATCATGTCGATCACCACCGAAGCCTCGACAATCGCAGCGCGGGTCCGATCGAGCGCCTGAGCAAAGGCGAAGGGTGCCATCGACTGACTGCCGACATGGAAGCACACGCCGAGCCAATCGCAATGCTGGCGCGCTTCCTGCAGCAGCGCAGGCGCTTCGGTCAGATCGCAGCCAAACTTGCTGGCGAGGCTGAGCTCAGAGAATTCGCTCGACACCCGCAGGCGAACACACAGCCGCAGGTCCTGCGCTGGCTCACCGGTCTCACGGTCGCGGCAGGCGTCAATGATCTTGGCCAGCTCTTCATGCGTGTCGAGACTAAAGGTCCGTACGCCGTGCTCGAAATAGGCTTCCGCAATCGCGCTTCTGGTCTTGATCGGATGCATGAAGCACAGCTCAGCCTCAGGCAGCTCGCTGCGCACCAATCGGACCTCGGCGATTGAAGCGACGTCGTAATGCTCGACCCCTGCCTCCCACAGCACGCCAAGCAAGCTCGGCGCGGGATTGGCCTTGACCGCATAGAGCACCTTGCCCGGAAACTTCTCGATGAAGAAGCGGGCGGCGCGCTTGGCAGCGTGCGGTCGATTGAGGATGACGGGTTCGTCGGGCGCGAGAGCGCGGACTACAGCCGTGGCGTCAGGATAGATGTGCAACTCAAGGGACCCCCAGAAGGTTTAGCTGTTGAACCAAACGGTTTTGAGGCTGCCTTGCGGTCTAGTCCCTTGGGGCAGCGGAAGCGCGGATATAATCATGTCGCGCGCTTTCGCAACAAAAATCGCAGCGCCCAAAGTGGTTCCCGTGTAATTTCAGAAAGTGACATTGGGGACCTGATCGACGGTCCCTTTCTCGCTGTCATCTAGCCGGTTGAAGTCGGCCTGCTGGAACCCCAGAGCGCCGGCAAGCAGCACCGCCGGGAAGCTCTCGCGCGCGGTGTTGAAATTGGCCACGGCCGCGTTGAGCGCCCGGCGTGCAGCGGCCAGCTTGTCCTCGATATCGGCCAGTTCGGTCTGCAATTCCTGGAAATTGACGCTGGCTTTGAGGTCGGGATAGGCTTCACCGAGGGCGAGCAAGCGATCGAGCGCTACGCGCAAGGCCTGCTCATTGCCGGATTGCGGCGCGCCATCGGCGGCGGCGTTGCGGGCCTTGATCACATTCTCCAGCGTCTCGCCTTCGTGGCTGGCATAGCCTTTGACCGTGTTGACAAGATTGGGGATCAGGTCATGCCGTTGGCGCAATTGCGCATCGATGTCGGCCACGCCCTGCTGCACATTTTGTCGCAGGCCAACCAAGCGGTTGTAGATCCCGATAACCCCGAAGCCGATAACAACCAGAACCCCGATAGTGATCCAACCGAACATGCTCATGATGCACTCCCCGTTTACGTGTGTTAGCTACATAGACGACAATTCCTTAAGGCGAAACCAAGCGGAGGGGCGCTGAATTGGTGATGCAGGCCGACATTGCGCGATTGATGGATGGCGAGCTGGGATCCTGGCTCGCAAGCCAGACCGTGATGCGCGCTGAAGCCAAGGCAAAGGCCAAGTCGCGCTGGACCAAGGGCGCAATCGTGCTGCTGCCGATACTCGCCTTTCTGTGGTTCGTTCCCGGCTTCTTCGGCGACTGGAAGTTTATCATCAGCGCGGTGGGTGTCATCGGAGTGGGCATCTGGGGCTATCTTCCGATCGGCGAAGCGCTGGAAACGATAAAGATCGGAATCAATTCGGCGATCGCAGGCCAGTTTGGGATTAAATATCAGGAGGAGCTCGAACCAGGGGCCGAGTTCGAAGCCGCCAAACAATATGGTCTGGTGCCCAGCCATGACCGATCAGACTTTGAGGACAATTGGTTTGGCCAGATCGAGGACCACGACTTCGGTCTGTATGAAGCTCACCTGGAAGAGCGGCGGGGCAGTGGCAAGAATCGTCGCTGGGTCACAGTCTTCCGCGGCGCGATCATCCGCATGCAGTTTGGCCGGAGCTTTCACTCAACCACGCTGCTGCAGCGGGCTGGCAAGCACAAGAAATGGTTTGGTCTGGGCGGGCGCAAGAACAAGGTCTCGTTCAAGGGTCATGAATTGGCCTATGTCGACCAGGTCCACCCTGCCTTCGAGAATGTTTTCGAGGTCTGGAGCGACGACCAAGTTGAAGCGCGGGTGTTGGTCCACCCCAGCTATGTTGAACATCTGCTCGCGCTCGAACAGGCCTTCAGCGGCGATGCCGTACGCGCGCTGTTCAGCAAGGGCGAAGTGATCATCGCGGTGCAAAGCAAGGACCTGTTCGAAAGCGGCTCGATGGATCCTTCGCAAGACCGCATCAACGCCGAGAAAACCGCGGGGCAATTCTCGGCGCTGGCCAAGCTGGCGCTGGCGATCAATCAAAGCGATCGGGGCCGAGCCATGGCAGCGCCCGATGCCAAATTCGACTCTACGCCCTCAAGCGAGAGCAATGGCATCACCGAGGCCGACCGCGAAGCAGCGCAGCGACCTTCCGGCGGGTTTGGTCGGAAGGGGCTGTAGAGCCCGCGCTAACTGAGCCGGTCCCGGAAATCCTCATATTCGAACCGCTTCACGCATTCGAGCGCATCGCTGTCGCTGTCCCACAGCCAGATGCTCGGAAGCTGCACGCCATTGAAGGTGTTGGTCTTGACCATCGAATAATGCGCCTGGTCGAGGAATGCGAAGCGCGCACCGGGCTGCACCGGGACCGGCACGCGATAATCGCCGATCACATCGCCCGCGAGGCACGATGGACCGCCAAGCCGGATCGGCACCTGACTCTCGTCTGACAGCTCCCCCAGCATTGCCGGACGATAAGGCGCTTCGAGCACGTCGGGCATGTGACAGGTCGCGGAAACATCGGTCACGCCGATCGGGACCTCGTTGAAGCCAGTGTCAAGCACAGTCCCGACCAGTATACCGGCGTCGAGCGCTATCGCCTCGCCCGGCTCAAGATAAATCTCGGCCCCGCTGTCTTCCTTGGCATCCTTGAGGAATTCCACCAGCTCCTCACGCTCATAATCGGCGCGAGTGATGTGATGCCCACCGCCCATATTGATCCATTTGAGTTGCCCGAAATAGGGCTCGATCGCGTCGAACACGCGGTCCCAGGTGCGTCGCAAAGGCTCAAAGGTCTGTTCGCACAGATTGTGGAAGTGGATTCCGTCGACCCCTTCCATATGCTCATCGGTCAGTTGATCGATCGGAAAGCCCAGTCGCGAGCCGGGCGCGCTCGGATCGTATTTGGGCACTTCGCCTGTGGCGATCATCGGATTGATCCTCAGACCGACATCGACATCGCCCGAGGTAATCCGGGCCTGTTCAAGGATCAGCTGAGCGCGGGCGATCTGCGCTGGAGAGTTGAAGATGACATGGTCCGACAGGCGACAGATTTTTTCCAGCTCATCAGGTTTGAAGGCGGCGGAATAGGTCGCGATCTCGCCATCGTAATACTCGCTCGCGAGCCGCGCTTCCCATAAGCCGCTGGTGGTGGTCCCATCGAGATATTCTCCGATCAAGGGCGCGACCGACCACATGCTGAATGCCTTGAGCGCGGCCAGCACCTTGATATCGGCTTCATCGCGAATGTCGGATAGGATCTGGCAATTGCGGCGCAGCTTGGCCGCGTCGACGACAAACGCCGGACTATCAACGCGATTGAGATCAAATTGGGCGAAAGCGCCTGGATCACCGGCTTGGGTCTGCATGGTCAGCGATCTAGGCCTTACTCGAACAGATGCAAGCGCCGCTTCTGCTTGTCCGGCAGTCCCTCATAAAGCTGCAGCACCTCGGCGAGGCCGATAAAGACATCATCGACCGGAACGACCGCAATATTGGCGGGTGTGTATTCGCAATCGGGAAAGATCGGCAGCGTCTTGAACATATAGCATTGCCCCGGCTCCGCCCGCTTGCCAGCCTCATGCAGCCGCTCAATCAGTGCCGGTCCAAACCACTCATTGCGGCGGGTCTCATCTTCTTGGCAGAGCCGATCAAACTCAGCCCGATTGGGAGCAATGCGGTCAAACTGATCGCCCGGGCAACACAGCCAATGCACCATGCCATGCGCGTCTTCGGCGAAGACATCACCCAGCATCGAACAGAGAAATGGCGTAAGATCAGCGCGCTGCGTGCGCCATTGCCATTGCTCGACAATCCCGGCGGCCAGTGCCTTGCCGGGCGCAAACGCAATATCTCTCCATGCAACGTTCATCGGCGCCCTCCGGAGGATTCGACCCGGCTGAACCTAGTCTCCAATTGGCAGGCTTGCTAGGCCGTGGCCTTGGACATGCGTCGCTTGATCCGACTGAGTGCTTGGGGGGTCACTCCGACATAGGCTGCCAGGTCGGCCTGGCTGACCCGCTCAACCACCTGTGGCATCTCCTCCAGGACAATCGCATAGCGATCCTCTGGTGATAGGCTGAGCAGTTCATACTCGCGCCGCTCCTTGCGTTTGCCATAGGCGGAGAGGAAGTCGATCAGCGTGGCTGCAAGCTCAAGGTCGCTCCGAGCAGCCTCGTCCAAACGGGCATAGGGCAATCCGACAATCTCACTGTCTTCCAGGGCCATCAGATTGAACGTCGAGGGTTCGCGATCGATCAGCGCAACCATGCTGCCGATAATCGCGCCTTCGGGTTGGAATGACTTGAGATGCTCCTTGCCATCAATCCGAATGTAGTAAGCCTTCAGGAGACCGCTTCTGACAAAGTAGACATTGGTGTCGAGATCGCCCTGCCGAAACAGATGATCACCCGCACGCACCGCCATTGGCCGGCCCTGCTCCATCACAAGTCTCTGAAAAGGCGACAAATGAACCTCGGTTAATTACTGCCAGCTGCGAATCATCGAAAGATGATCGGCATGAAACTTACAGACAAAACAATCGTCCTGACCGGCGCAAGTTCCGGGGTTGGCTTCGAACTTCTTGCCCGCCTGTCCAGCTCCAACCGCGTCATCGCGCTATCGCGAACAGCGCCAGACTTGGCCAGGAACACCATAACGCACCTTGCCTGCGACCTGGCCGACGCCACCAGCGTGGCTTCCGCGATCCGGCAGATCAGGCAACTTTCGGACGGTGCGATCGACGGACTGATCAATTGCGGCGCGGTGCAGTACACACCGCGCTTCACTGACCAGCATTTCGACCCGAGCACAATTGCGCGCGAAACGGCGATCAATTTCACCAGCCCGATTGAGCTGATCGCCGGATTGCTCGATCGCCTGCGAGCCGCTCCGCAAGCCTTCATCGTCAATGTCAATTCCGGCCTCGGGATCGTGCCCAAGCATGAAAGCGCGATCTATTGCGCGACAAAGGCAGGGCTGGACAATTTCTCGCGCGGACTGCGCGCCCAACTCGCTGGCTCCGATGTGACGGTCCAACAGGCCTTCCTGCCTCTGGTCGATACGCCGATGACCGAAGGCCGCGGGAGTGGAAAGCTCTCACCCGGCAAAGTGGCCGATCGCATCATCCACGGCATTCAAGCCCAGCAGCTCGATATGGATATCGGCAAGGTCAAACTGCTGCGTCTGATCAACCGCCTCTCCCCCAGACTCGCTCATCGCATCATGCAGAAAGGCGAATAATGAAAACCCTCCTCAAGACCATGCTGGTTATCGCGCTGGCCTTCGCTTCAACTTTTATCCTCGGCCGGGCGCTCGGCATTCTGACCGAAGACAATGTCCGCCTCTGGCTCGAAACCGCCAGCACATTGTCGGCCTGGACTGTCTTCGCCGTGGTTGTCGCACTGTTGTTCATCGACCTGTTTGTGGCTGTGCCGACATTGACGATTGTGATCCTCGGCGGGTTTTTCCTTGGCTTCGAGGTTGGTCTACTGGCAGCCATGCTTGGATCATTTTTGGCCGCCTTCATCGGTTACGCTCTGTGCTGGCGCTGGGGCGAACCGGCTCTGGCCAAGGTCGTCCGCGATGACGACCAACGGGCAGACATGCGGGAGGCATTCCAGGCCCACGGGCCCGGGATGATCCTGCTTGCCAGGGCGGCGCCGATCCTGCCTGAGGTAACCGCTTGCATGGCGGGCATGACCCGCATGCCGCTGGCGCGTTTCGCGCTGTTCTGGGCGATTGGCACCCTGCCCTATATGGCGATCGCCGCCTATGCGGGATCAGTCAGCAGTTTCGACGATCCGTTGCCGGCGATCTATGCCGCGCTGGGCCTTTATGCGGTGATGTGGACCGGGTGGTTTGTGTATCGCCGGTACTGGATGAGCGGGAAGGATCTGAGGGTTTGAATAGTGTTTCTCGCAGGTGGGCGGAGTGCGAGCTCTGCTTAGTGGTCACACACGAAGATCACGAAGCCACTAAGATGATTTGCCCTTGAATGGCCCGGTGTAGTTGTTCGCAACCCTTTTGAGCCCGGCCTTGAAGGTGGTCTGACCAAAATTCATCAGCAAACCCAAAGAGAGCTCCATAAGTCTGAGATAGGTCAGCAACTGCTTTGCATGGACCGGAGCTGAGCGCTCCGTCGATTTCAGCTCAATCACCAGCAGATTGTCGACAAGCAGATCAACTTTGAATGCGTTGTCCACGACAACGCTGCCGTATCTAATCGGAACCGCAACCTGTCTTCGTACAGCATGTCCCTTATGGCTCAGAAGCTCTGATAAAATTGCCTCATAAGCCGATTCCAGCAGCCCCGGACCGAGATCTCGGTGCAAATGATATCCGCAATCCACGACAGATCGTGCCAATTCTTCAACGCGAGCGTCCCGGTTCATGCAGCTATCTTCGTGACTTTGTGGCTTCGTGTGAACCCTATTTATCTGAAAAATATACGTTTCTATTTTCCGAATACCCGAAACGGCCTGAGAATTCACAACTCACGGTGCATCACATAGGCATCGACCAGCCCTTTGGTCGGATGATCGAAAGCCTTGGGCTGGGTCCCCACGATCGCAAAGCCATGGCGCTGCCACAGCCTTATCGCGCCCGCATTGGTTGAAACGACGAAGTTGAATTGCATCGCGCGAAAACCCTGCCGCCGCGCCTCTTCAAGCGAGTGTTGGCACATTGCACTGGCAAGGCCCTGCCCACGTGCCTCTGCCGCGACCATGTAACCACAATTGCAGACATGTGCGCCACCGCCGCCGTAATTGGTGCGAAGGTAATAGGTGCCCAGTACCTCGTCTTGAACCTCAGCGACAAAGCAGCTTTTGTCTGCACCCATCCAATAGGCCAGCGCATCCTTACTTGGCCAATCGCGATCGAAAGCGTAGGTCTCACCCGCGCGCAGGACCGGCTCAATCACCCGCCAAATCGCATCGGCGTCGTCATGCTTGGCTGAGCGGATTACAGTCATGCATCTGCAAGGGCAGCGCTGAAAGCATTCGTCGCAGCCTCATCAAAGCAAACCAGCGCGATCCGATCGAAAGCACCAAGATCTTGCGCTATTACCATTGAGATAGTCCGGACCGCGACCACTGCAGACTGAGTCATCGGATAACCGAAGATCCCGGTTGAAATTGCCGGAATACCAAGCGTTCGCGCGCTCACTTCCGCGGCGCGAGCCAATGATTCTTCGTAGCATGAGGCCAGTTGCTCGGGTTCCCCATTTTCACCGCCACGCCAAACCGGACCAACGGTATGGATGATGTGCTTGGAGGGAAGCTTATAACCCTTGGTCACCTTTGCCTGGCCGGTCTTGCAACCTCCAAGCAATCGGCATTCGTGGACAAGGTCAGGCCCTGCGGCCCTATGTATTGCGCCATCGACGCCGCCGCCTCCAAGCAAAGAGGAGTTGGCGGCATTCACAATCGCGTCAAATGACATCAGCACGATATTGCCGGTTACGACCTCAAGCTGAGTCTCGCCGATTTGCTTACGCATCAAAACTCCACCGGCCCATCCAGCTCCTTCACCTGCCATGGCAGACCGTGCGCATTGAGCATCTCCATGAAAGGATCGGGGTCCATTTCCTCCATGTTGAACACGCCATCTCCGGACCAGATATTCTGCACCATCATCGCTGAGCCAATCATCGCGGGAACGCCAGTGGTGTAGCTGACCGCCTGATTGCCAGTCTCTTCATAAGCGGCTTCGTGGCTGCAGATATTGTTGATGTAGAAGGTCTTCTCACCGGAGCCATCAAGTGCCTCTCCGGTCGCGATACAGCCGATATTGGTGTTGCCGGTGGTGGTCTCGCCCAATGTCTCAGGCTTGGGCAGGACAGCGGCGAGAAATTGCAGCGGGATGATTTCCTGACCTTGATATTTGATCGGCTCAATCCCGGTCATGCCGACATTCTGCAGCACGGTGAGGTGCTTGATGTATTCATCGCCGAAGGTCATCCAGAACCGCGCGCGTTCTATCTCCGGATTGAACTTGGCGATGCTCTCCAGCTCTTCGTGATACATCAGATAGGCTTGGCGAGTGCCGACCTGATCGAAGTCGAACGGGGTCGAGACCTGCATTGCTGGCGTCTCAACCCACTCGCCATTCTCCCAATGCCGCGCGGGAGCGGTGACTTCGCGAATGTTAATTTCTGGATTGAAATTGGTGGCAAATGCCTGACCGTGGTCGCCGCCATTGCAGTCGAGAATGTCGAGCTGGCGGATCGTCTTCAATTTGTGTTTCTTGAGCCACATGGTGAAGACTGAGGTCACGCCCGGATCAAAGCCCGACCCAAGCAGCGCCATCAGGCCGGCCTGTTTGAAGCGGTCATGATAGGCCCATTGCCACGAATATTCGAACTTGGCTTCGTCCTTGGGCTCGTAATTGGCAGTGTCGAGATAATTGACGCCAGCCTCGAGGCAGGCATCCATGATCAGCAGATCCTGATACGGCAGCGCCAGATTGACAACCAGGCTGGGCTGAACCTTCTTGATCAGATTGACCATCGCCGGGACTTCCTCGGCATCAATCTCGTAGGTCGCAACATCGACCCCTGCGCGCTGCTTTACCGATGCGGCAATGGCATCACACTTGGCTTTGGTTCGACTGGCGAGATGAATATCCGAGAATATCTCGGCATTGAACGCCATTTTGTGGACGCAGACCGAGCTCACTCCGCCAGCGCCGATGACCAGGACAGTCGACATAGATTCAGCCTTTCGTGTTCGAATATTGCGCGCTCCCTAGGGCAATGATCGAGCCGCGTAAATCGATCCGGTGCTTTCCTATTTCCGTGCGGATCGTCATAGGGAAGATATGCTCAGGTCGTTCCCCCCTTTGTCCCTTTATCCAGCCGCTTGGGCGGGGTCGGATTTCTTGAACATAACCCTGTTCCATGTGTTCCATCCCGTAGGATTTGACCGATGAGCCAGAGCGATCTTCCGACTGCCGAAGGGGTCAAGCAAGCCGCTGAGGCGATTGCAGCGATCCAGCCGCCAACGCCCCTGCTGCCGGTCGAAATCAACGGCGTCACGGTTCACGTCAAATGCGAGAACCTCCAGCCAATCGGCGCTTTCAAGATCCGCGGCGGCTTCTGGGCGCTGAGCAATTGCGAGGACGATGCCGTCGTTGCTGTTTCGAGCGGCAATCACGCCCAGGGCGTGGCTTGGGCCGCCAAACGGCTCTGCAAAGCCGCCACCATTGTGATGCCGCGCGATGCCCCACAGGTGAAGCTCGACAACACCCGTGCCTTGGGAGCGGAGGTTGTGCTTCACGACCGCCCTGGAGAAGATCGGGACGAAGTCGCCGCCCAGCTTATCGCCGAGCGCGGCGGCGCTCTGATCCATGCCTTTGGCAACGCCCGCGTAATCGAGGGTCAAGGCAGCGCTGGAATCGAGGCTGAGACACAGCTTGAGCGCGAGCCCAGCCGGTTCATTGCCTGCTGTGGCGGCGGTGGTCTGGCTGCGGGACTGTCGCTGGCATGCCCCAATGCCGCGATCCATGTGGTTGAGCCGGTCGGGTGGGATATGGTCGGACAAGCGCTGGCAGCGGGAGAGATCGTACCGGCCGCGCCGGACGCTCCCGCGACGATCTGTGATGCGCTTCAGCCGACAGCAACCAAACGGATCAATCTCGAAGTGCTGCGAGATCGCGCCGAGCCGGGCGTGACCGTTACAGACGATGAAGTTCGCCGGGCTCAGCGCTGGGCCTTTGCCAATCTGCGGATGGTGATCGAGCCTGGCGGGGCGGCTGCCTTGGCGGCTACCTTGGCTGGCAAAGTCCCGCTCGATGAGTGGACAGTGATCATGCTGACCGGCGGCAATGCCGATCCAGCTGCCTTCGCCGAGACAATCGGTTGCAATTGACAATCTTCGGCAGCTTTCGCAGGAAGCGCTGACAGGGATCACGGGAGAGACAATCCTCATGCAAGCGCAAATTCTGGCGCCCGCCGCCGTCCTGGTGGTGTGGACACTCATCATTCTGTTCTGGATCATTCCGGCGCGCTTTGGCGCGATTGCCAAGGTCGAAGACAAATCGGTCTTCAGCGGCAAGGAAGGGGGTCGCGGACAGGACCTAGAAGGGAAGATTCCCGACAAGGCCAACTGGCCGGCCCACAACCACACCCACCTGCATGAGCAGCCGACCCTGTTCTACGCCGTGATCATGATCCTTGCGATCGTGGGGCCAAGCGCGACCGATGTCCTTGTAGCCTGGGCCTATGTCGGGCTCAGGATCGTCCACTCGTTGTGGCAGATCCTGTTCAACAAGATCCCGATCCGCTTCGCTTTGTTCCTGCTGAGCACCATCGCTTTGATCGTGCTGGCTATCAGCGCGCTGAGTGCGACTCTGTTCAACGATCCGGGAGCAATGCCATCATGATTGGAATGGGAATACTGCAGTCAGCGGTCGCACTAATGATCTGGACCATGGTCATGTGGTGCTGGATGTATGCCACCCGCATCCCGGCAATGAACCGTGCGCAATCGATCGAGAACCCGATGGGGCTCGTTGGAAGCACCGGAGCCAGTCTGCGGGCGCAATTGCCGGATAACGTCAATTGGAAGGCGGACAATTACAATCATCTGCACGAAGCCCCCACGGTGTTCTATGCCGTGGCGATCATCCTTGCGATCGTCGGTGCCGGCGACGGCACGGTGGCGCTGCTGGGCTGGATCTACACCGGCCTACGGATTGCACACAGCCTCGTGCAGGTGACCGCCAATAGGGTCATCGTTCGGTTCGTGCTGTTTGCGCTATCGAGCGTGGTGCTGATGGCGCTGATCTACCACGCTGCAGTCGCAGTCTTCTAACCAAGGAGATCGAGGCGGCGGATTACTCCGCCGCTTCGCTGACCTGCTCCATCGCGCTTTCGAAGTCGGCGGTGGCGAGGAAACGCTCACCATCAAGCGCTGCCATGCAGCCCATGCCCGCTGCAGTCACAGCCTGGCGATAGACATGATCAGTCACATCGCCCGCCGCGAAGACTCCGGGGATCTCGGTCTTTGGCGTGCCCGCTTCGACCAGCAGATAGCCGCTATCATCCATCGGCAGTTTGCCTTTGAACAATTCGGTTGCCGGCGCATGGCCGATCGCCACGAATGCTCCGTCGACCTCAAGCGTGGACGTCTCGCCAGTCTGGGTGTCTTTGAGCACCAGATGCGACAAGGCGCCATTCTCGCCCGCCTCGAAGCTTTCGACGGTCTTGTTCCAAACGGTCGAGATCTTGGGATTATTGAGCAGCCGTTCCTGCAGGATCTTCTCGGCCCGCAGCTCATCCCGGCGATGGATCAGCGTCACATCGTCCGAATGATTGGTGAGGTAGAGAGCCTCCTCAACAGCGGTGTTGCCGCCGCCGATCACCGCAACCTTCTTGCCGCGATAGAAGAAGCCGTCGCAGGTTGCGCAGGCGGATACGCCCTTCCCACCAAGCTCCTGCTCGCCCGGAACGCCAAGCCACTTGGCCTGCGCCCCAGTCGCGATCACCAGCGTATCGCCGATGTATTCATCGCCGCTGTCGCCAATCGCGCGGAACGGAGGACCGTTGGCGAGATCAACCTCAACAATGGTGTCCCACATCATGCGCGTGCCGACATGCTCGGCCTGGGCCTTCATCTCTTCCATCAGCCAGGGGCCTTGGACCACTTCACGATAGCCGGGATAGTTCTCGACATCGGTGGTGATGGTCAGCTGACCACCGGGCTGAAGACCCTGCACGACAATCGGTTCGAGCATGGCGCGCGCGCCATAGATCGCCGCGCTGTAGCCTGCGGGGCCCGATCCGATGATCAGCATCTTGGTGCGATGGGTAGCCATAATCAGTCTCTCAAATCTCTAACCTTGTGCAGCCCGATATGGGGATGCCGTGCGCCGATGTCACTCCACCAGACGCTCCCGCAGGCGAGCTTTCCTTGTGTCATCCACACCTAAAGTTTCAGCGAGGTAGGTGTCGATGGAGCCATGGTCCCTGATGATCTCGCTGAAGTAGGTTTCGATATATTCGGGGCGAACCCCCATCAGGTTACGCAGGGCATCTGGCGGAATGGTACCATAGTGCGCTTCCATACGCGGCAATGACTGGCGCTCCAGGATATGCTGGCTGGGTGCTTCATTGGTACGCAGGAATTCGGCGGTGATATCATCCCTGTGAACGCCCAGAACGTAGAGCAACAGGCTCGCCGCGATCCCGGTGCGGTCCTTTCCGGCGAAGCAATGGACCAGGCTGCCGCCTTCACGCTCAGCCAAAGCTGCGAAATAGCGGGTGAACATATCGATCATAGCCGGATTGACTGGCATGCGGGTATATACCTTGATCATCCGCTCCAGCGCGAGCTCAGCCGACATGCCCTTCCCGCCCAACGCTTCATGCGGCGGTGAATTGCTGGTCTCCCCATCATAAGCAAGCACATCAGCCTTGAATTCGGGGTGGCGCTTGCAGGGAAAATTGGTGCGCTCGCTGGTTCCCCGCAAATCGATGATCGTGCGGATATCAAGCTCTTGCAGGGTGCCGAGGTCTTCGTCACTGGCCTCCATATGTTGGCCCGAGCGAAACAGCAGGCCGGAGCGCACGCGCGTGCCTCCGGGAATGGCATAGCCACCATAGTCTCGAAAATTATGAATGCCCTCAAGGGGCAGCCAAGGATCGCTCAGCACGATACCTCCTGTGAAATTTGGGCCCGACTAGCCGCGTGATGCAGCCAGATCGCTACAAAAATTGGTGGTCCAATCCTGAACATTGTCGTCGCGGATCGTCCCAATCATCGCTTGGTAGCGGCGCTTACGCTCTTCAAGCGGCATGTCCAGCGCAGTTTCAATAGCCCGAGCCAATGCGTCAGGACTATGCGGGTTAACGAGAACAGCGTCTTTTAGTTGAAGCGCGGCGCCAGCGAACTCGGAGAGGATCAGTACCCCTGGGTCTTCCGGATCTTGAGCTGCAACATATTCCTTCGCGACCAGATTCATCCCGTCACGCAGCGGTGTCACGTAACCGATCTTGGAAGCGCGGAAGAATCCGTACAATTCCGAATGCGCGTAGCCCTGGTTCACATAGCGGATCGGGACAATGTCGACCTCGCTACGGGCGCCATTGATCTGGCCCGCCTTCTGCTCAAGCAGCGTCCTGATCTGCTGGTAGCTCTCGACGTCCTCTCGGCTCGGAGGCGCGATTTGAATGAAAACCAGATCCCGTGTGCGATCCGGGTTCTGATCTAAGAACCGTCCAATGCCATCGATCCGCTCTGGCAGGCCCTTGGAATAGTCGAGCCGGTCGACACCGATCATCGCTGTCCTGTTTCGGGTCGAAGCCAGCAAACGCTGCTCCGCCGCCTTCGCCTCTTCGCTGTTACCCTGCGACTGAAAATGATCCCAGTCGATCCCGATCGGATAGGCTTTGGCAATGGTAGAGCGTCCATCGATACTGATCTTACCGCTGGTCTCGTCGACGTCGGCCCCAAGCTCATTCGCGCAATAGTGCAAGAAGCTGCCAAGCCATTCCTCGGTCTGGAAACCGATCAAATCATATTCCAGCATCGTGCGGACCAGGCGTTCATGGAATGGCAGCGACGTGAGCAGGCGTGTGGGGGGCCAGGGAATGTGCAGGAAGAAACCGATCCGGTTGGTCAGTCCACGCCGTCTCAAACGATCACCCAGAGGGATCAGGTGATAGTCATGCACCCAGATCAGATCTATCTCTTCGATCAGCGGCGTAACGCTTTCAGCGAAGCGATCATTGACCCGCTCATAACCGATTCCGGTCTTGCTTTCATATTCGGTCAGGTCGATCCGATAGTGAAACAGGGGCCATAGAGTCGAATTGGCATAGCCGTTGTAATATTCATCAACATCGCGCTTAGAAAGGTCGATAGTTGCAGTTGTGACCCCGTCGCCGCGCTGCATATTGATGTTGCCGGTCCGGTCATCGCTCTCCTGCCCCGACCAGCCGAACCACAGCCCGCCATAATCCTTCAACGCCGAGTTGAGCGCGCCCGCCAGCCCGCCCTGCGCGCCCGCCACGCCGCGCGCCTTGGGGACCGCCACGCGGTTCGAGATCACGACCAGGCGCGTCACCGAACTTCGCTCCACGGCTTGGACAGCAGCCCGGCGCAATTGATCACCCCGACCAGCGAGTAGGTCTGCGGGAAATTGCCCCACAATTCGCCGGTCTCGTAGTCGAGATCCTCCGACAGCAGGCCCGACTGGGTCGTGTGGCTGAGCATGGTGGTGAACAGCGTCCGTGCCTCCTCATCCCGCCCGGCCAGATGCAAGGCCTCGATCAGCCAGAAGGTGCAGACATTGAAGGCCGTCTCCGGCGCGCCAAAATCATCCTCAGCGGCATAGCGCAGCATGTGATCACCGCGCCGCAGCTCTTTCTCGACTGCAGCAAAAGTCGATTGGAAGCGCTCATTATCAGGCGAGAGGAACCGCAGCTCGACCATTTGCAACAGGCTGGCGTCGAGATAATCGCTCTCGAAGCTGGCGCCGTAATGCCCGCCATCTGAGTCCGTGGCTCCATT
Organism: Erythrobacter sp.; assembly: GCA_965249945.1. Taxonomy (GTDB): domain Bacteria; phylum Pseudomonadota; class Alphaproteobacteria; order Sphingomonadales; family Sphingomonadaceae; genus Erythrobacter. The sequence continues at coordinate 2,353,463 of OZ252258.1, forward strand.
CTCCTTCCAAGCCGCCTCTTCGATCTTCTCGCGGATGCTCTCGGCCCGCTCGCGCCACACAGCAGCGCGATCAGTCTTGCCGATGTGATCAGCGACATTGGCCAAGCGGTCACACGCAGCCCAGCACATCACGGCCGAATAGGTGTGCACTTCCTGCCGTGTGCGGAATTCCCACAGCCCCGCATCAGGCTGATCATGCATCGCCCAGGCCATCTTGCCGACCTGCTCAAGATTCTCGAAGTCACGCTCATCCGCCATCCGCAGCAACCGCGTGTCGAAAAAGGCCTGCGCGCTCGGCAAAACGATCTGTCCATAGCAATCGTACTGGACCTGCTTGTAGGCGGCATTGCCCTTCCGCACAGGGCCCATCCCGCGATAGCCGGCGAGATAGGAGGCGGTGGTTTCGCTGAGCTCGCTTTCACCCATCACCGAATAGAGCGGCTGGATCTGGCCGCCCTTGGCACCGTCGACAATGTTGCGGAGATAACCGAGATATTTCTCCATTACATCGAGCGCGCCGAGCCGGTTGAGCGCCTGGATGGTGTAATAGGAATCGCGGATCCAACAGTAACGATAGTCCCAATTGCGCTCCGAATGAGCAGCCTCGGGGACCGAAGTCGTCAAAGCCGCAACGATCGCGCCGGTCTCATCATGCTGACACAGTTTGAGCGTGATCGCGCAGCGGATCACCTCCTCCTGCCATTCGAGCGGAATGGCCAGCATCCGCACCCAATTCTGCCAGTATTTGCGGCTGTTCTGCTCCATCGATCGGATCGTATCGCGCAGATCGCCAACGAAAGGCTCATCCGGACCGAGGAAGAAGTGCAGATCGTCCTCTACCCGAAAGCTCCGCCCTTCCTGGATGTAGCCGACCGCCGCGTCGGTGGAGAGGCGCAGCGACTGATTGCCCGCAATGTAGCGGATGTGATTGGTGCCATGTGTGGTCTCGGCCAGTTCGGCGCCGTAATTCTTGGTCGGATTGAGCACCACCCGGATCCGTGGATTGCCAGCCAATGGCCGCACGATCCGGACATAGGCGACCGGGCGATACATCCGGCCCGAGCGCTCAAACCGGGGACAGAAGTCGAGGATCTGGACCGCGCTGCCATCTTCCGCCTTGAGCGTGGTCAACAGGTGCGGCGTGTTGCGAATGTACTCCTGCTTGGCGCTGACTTCGCCTTCGAGTTCAAACCGCCAGATTCCGGCTTCGCGTTGGTCGCCATTGAGCAGGGCAGAGAACACCGGATCGCCATCGACCCGGGGGACACAGCCCCAGACCAAAGCCCCTGTGCGGTCGATCAATCCGCTAACCTGGCAATTGCCAATCGGCCAAAGTTGTAGATTGGGCTCGAATGCCATAGTGTTCCTTGTCCCTGTCATAATCCCAACCAAAGGTGGACGGAAGCAACATCGGCCAGCCTGTAGCCTGCCTGCGCCGATGCCCTTTCACCGACCAAAATTCCAAACCCGCCCAATTGCTGACAGGCTTCGAAGCCAGCCTCATCGGTCAGGTCATCCCCGACAAAGATCGGCACCGACCCGGCGAAGGGCGGCTGCTGCATCAATGCGCGCACCGCACTGCCCTTGTCGGCATCGCCCTTGACCAGCTCAACGACGCACTTGCCACTTTGTGCCTTCCAGCCGTGCTGTTCTGCAATCCGCCGGGCAAAACCCTCGGCAGCCTCACCTCTTTCCGGCGAAGAGCGATAGTGCAGCGCCCCGCCATGCGGCTTGTCCTCGTAATCCAGCCCATTGTCCGAAGCGAATTGCCTCAGCGCGGCCCGGATAGACACGGGAAAGCCGCTAGGGGCCTCGCCAATGGCACTGCCATCGCGTAGGCGGATGTCCGAGCCATGAGAGCCCGCACCTGCAAGCGGCAGCGGCCCGATGTGCTTCTCGATGTCGCTCAAGGCCCGCCCGCTGACCAATGCAGCGCGCCCACCCACCCTCTGGCCCAGATTGGCCAAGCGCGCAGCCAGATCTGGCAGTGGCGTGATCGCGTCGGGACCGGGGGCGATCTCAACCAGCGTGCCATCAAAATCCATGAACATGGCAATTGGCCCACCCTGAAGAAGGCTCTCAAGCGACGGCGGAGAGGCGAGGACAGGGAGAGAGGCCATGTCCCTCTTCCTTAACCGCTCACAATAGCGGGTCAATCGGCTGCATACGTAGTGAGTTGCATTGTCAGCCTGGCTCAACCCCTCGACTGGTTTGTCAGCAGGCCCCGACCAATCACTTGCGCCTGTATTTCAGCGGCGCCCTCGAAGATGTTGAGAATACGCGCATCGCACAGAACGCGGCTGATCTCATACTCAAGCGCATAGCCATTGCCGCCATGGATCTGGACCGCATTATCAGCCGCCGACCATGCGGTTCGAGCGCCAAGCAATTTGGCCATGCCAGCCTCGATATCGCAGCGCGTCCCCTGATCCTTCTGGCGCGCCGCGAAATAGGTCAGCTCACGGCTGGCGACGATTTCCGCCACCATCAGCGCAAGCTTGTCCGCCACTCTGGGAAAGCCTGCGATCGGCTGTCCGAACTGCTTGCGATCCAGCGCGTATTTGAGCGCCAGATCGAAGGCATTCCAGGCCACGCCAATCGCCCGCGCCGCGGTCTGGATACGCGCGCCTTCAAAGGTCCGCATAAGCTGTTTGAAGCCCTGCCCTTCGACCCCGCCCAACAGGCCTTCCGCCGCAACAGTGAAGCCGTCAAAGCCCAGCGCATATTCCTTCATCCCGCGATAGCCGAGCACTTCGATCTCGCTGCCATCGATGCCGGGATCGGGGAACGGGTTGGCGTCGCTGCCACGGGTCTTCTCGGCCAGGAACATCGATAGGCCGCGATAGCCCGGGGCATCAGGATCGGTGCGGACCAATGCGGTCATAAGATCGGTCCGGGCAGCATGGGTGATCCAGGTCTTGGCCCCGGTGATCTCCCAATCACCCGCGGCGTTCTGTACGGCTCGCGTGCGAACCGCTGCCAGATCGGATCCGGTGTCGGGTTCGGTAAAGACTGCGGTTGGCAGGATTGAGCCGTCCGCTATGCCGGGAAGGAATTTGGCTTTCTGTTCATCGGTCCCGTTCTCACCGATCAATTCGCCTGCGATCTCTGAGCGGGTCCCCAAGGAGCCAGCGCAGATCCAACCGCGCGACAATTCTTCTGACACGACCGACATCGCCAATTTGCCCAGCCCAAGCCCGCCAAATTGCTCGTCAATGCAGATGCCGAACACACCAAGCTCGGCCATCTCTGCGACGATTTCGTCAGGAATCAGAGCATCATCGAGATGCCAGCCATGCGCGCTGGGAGCGATGCGATCAACGGTGAAACCGCGAAATTGCGAGCGGACAAGATCGAGCGTTTCGTCACCCAGTCCCTCATAAGGAAGCACACCGTCGCACAACAGCTCTGCAAACTGGGCGCGAGTGTCAGCGGTGCTGCCTTGATCGAGGAACAGGCCGATGTCCGGGTCTTCGCTTAGCCTGACGGCCGATTCGGAGGTGCCAAGAGCGCGCGGTCGAACCGTCTCGCTCTGGCTCATCGGCACCCCACTAACCAATTGAGCACAGTACTCGCCAAAAACTAACCGAAAAACCAGTTCTTCGCTGTCTCCAAACTGATCAGCAGCTTCTGCCCGGTTGGCCCAATCGACCATGGATTCGAGCGCGGTGATAGTGGACGCGATCCAGGCAAGGCCATGCACCACATGCTGATCGCCGGTTATGGCGTCGCTGTCGATTGATCCGTAATTGGCAACACGAGCCTCAACCGCGGCGCGCACCGCCTCGCAATAGCTTCTGGCTGCCCTGGCAGCGCCCAATCCATGTTTGATCCAGTGATTCATGCGCGCGGCCTAGCAGAGCTCTCCGCATTTGCGCACCATTTGAATGACGAAGGATTATTCGATCCGGTAACGCACCCTGACGGTGAAATTGGTGTTGGGCTCCATCGCCCCATCGGGAGTAATACGGAATTCGGTCACCGCCGGGTCACAAGCCTCGCCATCGTCTTGGGGCTCATACTCCCAATCATTGTCGGTCGTGTCCCAGAAATCGAGCGAATCCGTTGTGCTGGCGTAGCCCGAGAAGGTGTAGGTCAGCCCGGTCGATCCGGTTCCAAGCGGTTCGGCAAAGGTCACTGGTCCGCCGCTTTGGGTGACCAGGCAGAATTTGGCCTCAGCCGGGCCGTCATCAATCAATTCGATCGTGTCGGCGTCGACCGCATCGGGTCCGTCATTGGTAACCGTGATGAGATATTCGATCAGCGCGCCAGGAATCGCCTTAGAATTGGCGGCGGAATTGAAGCCATCGGAAATAATCGAACTGGTCTTGGTGATCGAAAGCGACGCGACCGGATCGCAAACGGTGATATCGTGCACGCCGATACCCTGTTGACCAGGATTGGCGGGCGCGGTTGTGTGGTTGCCATAGCGGATGATCACAGTGTCAACTGTGTCGGTGAAGGTCACCACCATATTGCCCAGCGCATCGCCGGAGCCCGATGCCCCATCGCCGATGACCTCTCCACCGCTGACATAGTTGACATTGCCATTGGTCAGCGTCGGATTGACGGTGGCGCCATCATTGGTGCCGACCACTTCGACCCGATCGGCGAATTGGTTGTTGCCGAAGTCGACATCGAAGATTGTAAATTGCAGCCCGGTGAAGGTCCGCGGGAGCGTAATCGTTACCTCAGCCTCGCCCGACTGGTTGGCCTGGTTGGCGAGCAGCGTGAGGCTGTCCTCGGCCGGCGAAAGGCCCCCTTCAAAGGTGTCGACCACAGTCGGCGACTGACCGCCAAAGCCGCCACTGTTCACAAAGGCGCCGTCATTGGTGATCTGAAAACGGATGTTTCCGAAGGTCGAGAAAGCATAGGTGTTGTCGAGCGAACCAGCGGTCCAGCCAGAAATCGTGTCCCAATCGAAGGTCGATTGGAACGCAGGGCACGACAGAACCGGCGGCGTTCCCGGTGATCGGCCGGTCTGCACCGTGAAGCTGGCAAAGGCGTAATCATCCTCGCTCGTCACGCCATTATTGGGCGTGGAATCGCTGTCGGTCTGGTCGCTGGCGGTAATCTCTGCGGTGTTGGTCAGCGTCGTGCCCGCAGTAGCGGACACGGTGCCGCTCACGGTGAGTGTCACGCTGGTTCCAGGCGCGAGCGAGCCGATGCTCCATTCGCTGTTGATCGAGTCAAAGCTGCCATCCCCGGTTGCGGAAGCGAAAGTGAACCCGCTCGGGAAAGTGTCTTCGACGATGATATTGGTCGCGGTTAGGGTCGACAGAGAGTTATTGGTCAGCGTCAGCCGCCAGGTGGCTGTGCCGCCTTGGACGGCTGGCGATCCGACATTGACCTTGGTCAGAGAAAGGTCGGCAAAATTCGCCGGAAGCGAGGTCAGATAGAGCTCGGCATGCTGGAACGTGCCATTGTCCGCGCCGGTGAAGATGTCGCAGATCTCAAGCGTCCAGGTGCCATTGCTCGACTCGCCGTTGAAGGCCGAGAGCGGCGAGTTGGGACTGAAGGTATTGTCGAACGGCGGCGGCGCGGCGGTTGAGTGCGCACCGGTCGCGCTGTCAGTGTTGACGGTCTGCGTCGCAGCGTCATCCAACAAGACGTTGAAATTGTCGCCCGAAGTGCTGTTGGCGTCGCCGTCGACCAGCTGGACACTGGTTCCATCAGGCGATGTCAGCGTGATGCGCGAGTCACCGCGCCAGGTGTGCGTGATGAACACCCCCAGGTCGACATCAGCCACGGTGAATGTGTCGCCGACAACGAAGGTCCTGACCAGCGGACTGGTGCACGGCGTGGCGGCGCTGATCGTTCCATTGGTGGTGTTGACATAGGTCGTTGTCGTCTGCGCCAACGCGGGTTGGGCAAACGCCAGACACAGCGCGACAATCAGCAGGTTGACCGCTGTTGCCACCATCCGTCCGGCACAGTGTTCTATGTCCGACCAGTTCATCCGTTTGCCATACGCGCTTATGGTAAACAGCGGGTTTACCGCGCGATAATCCTCCATCTTTTCAATAGCTAGCGACCCAGACCAAGGAAGCTGAACGTATCGGTGTCAAACTTCATCCGGACCGAGGCGTAGACGCCCTTGTCGGTGCTGCGGGCTCCGGCGAAATCGGCGTCGCGGAAACCCTCTACATTGTAACCAATTGTCAGCAGGACATCGTCGGTCGGAGAAAAGCCGACCTGCGGTCCGTATGAAAAGCTGGTCACGTCATCCTCAAGATTGGTGCGCACGGTTCCGGTGGCGCCAAGCTCGAATTTGTCGCCAATGCCGATCCGCGCATCGACTCCCGCCATGACACTTGTTCCCGAGAATTCAGTGCCTTCGAACTCATCGAGATTGTAGCGCACGCCCAGGAACAGCGAGTATTCATCGCGCCGGACCTGCTGTTTGACGCCGTTCTCGTCCTCGTCCCAGCCGCGCGGTGACCAGTTCGCCGAGACGCTGCCGATCAGCCGGCTGGACGAGGCGTCTCCGGTTACATTCAAGGCGGTCCGCCCCGCAGCTCCGGCTTCTCCGGCGATGGCATTGGTGACCTTATCGCTTCTGAATTCGAGCTTGCCGAGCAGAGCGACTTCGGATTCGTCGGGGCGATGCGCGAACGCCAACGAGGCGTCGAAAATCTTGGTCTTGGCCCCATTATTCGAGGTGGAGCTGGTCCAGGTCGCCCCGGATCCGACAATGCTGCCCTCGCCGAGCTGGCGGATCGCGCCGAAGGTGGCTCCGGTGCGATTGGCGAATTCGCCGTCGCGATATTCTCCGCGCATGGTCGCGCTCCAGCGGTCCTTGCGCCAGGCAGCGCCGAGTGTGACCGCGGTGAAGTCTTCGAACAGAGTGTTCTGGCTCAATTGGCCGCCACTCGCCGCGGGTTGCGCAGGATTGACCAGATCATTGGGATCGGGCGCTCCGCCGATAGTGCGATTGCCGTCGATCGTCGCGTCGAGCGCCAAGCTCGGCGAGACCTGAACAGATTGGGCCAGACCAAAGGCTGCGAAACTGCGCTTGCCGAGCTCGCCAATGTCCTGCTGGCCGACCGAGGTGACGATCTGACCGCCCTGCCACGGAGTGACCTCGATCCCGCCGCGCAGGGTACGAGCATCCAAATCCGCGCCATCAGCGATCTCATACAAACCAATTAGGCGAACATCATCGGTCAGAGAATAGCGGGCACCCAGGCGATAGCGCGCTGGCAAGTCAACACTGTCGGCATCATCCAATGCGATTGAGGCGGCGGCGCTCAGCTCGAGGTCATTGTCCAGCAATCGGTGCGTGACGCCTCCCTCCAGCACGGTCGAGGCATTGTTCGAACCGTCTGCGAGACGATCGCTGAAATGAGTCAGCCCGACCCTGAGATCAGTGTCTTCGCCGAGGAAGTTGAGCTGAACCTGCGCCGCCCTTCGGCGATTGTCATCGGTCAGGCTGTCATCCTGCCACACGCTGCCGGTCACATTGAGCTCCTCGCTCAGCAACACGCGCCCGTCGACCCCGAACTTGCGGCGCCCGAGCTCACTCCCGTTCTGCTGGCCGACGCCATATTCGCTGTCGAGCTGGCGGGCATAGGCGAGCACATCGAGCTTGCCGGTCTGATGTTGGGCTTCGACCAGCCAGCCGACCGAATTCTCGCCATTGCGGCGGCTCACCCCAAGCTCAGCGCGGACCTCGGTACTGTCCCCGACCTGCGCCAGCAGATCGACTGTCCCTATGTCGGTGCGATCGCCCTCGCCGCGGTCGGTGATCGCATTGGCGCCAACCCGGATCGCTCCGTCAGAGCTGGTCCAATCGGCCCGAACCCCGGCGTTGAGATGCGCCTCACCCAGCCCGTCGGTCTCATATTCGACGATCACGAATTGCGGGTTGAGATTGCCGTCGCGGCTGAGGACTGGCTGGGCAAAGGTTATCGTCCCCGACAGCGGATCGATGTCGTAATCGATAAACCGCACCAGCTCCTGGCTCGAGATGATCACTTCGGACCGGAACCGGTCGCGGACTTCCAGCACAACCTTTTCGCTGTTGGCGACGAGGTTGCGACTGCTCAATCGATAGGGACCAGTGATCCCCTGCCCCTGGATCTCATCGCGCCGCAAGCGGGTCGAAATCTCAGCCGCAAAGCCCTGCGCCTTGACCTGCCCGAGGCGCAGTTCCCCCTTAACCCCGGTCGCGGTCCGGTTGTAGCGCGCCAGCCGGGTCTGGTTGAAGCCCGTGACGAAATCGCCGTAGAGCGCGTAGAAGGTCGAGGATTCAATCCTGACATAGAGCTTTTCGCGGCTCGCAGCGTCAAACCGACGGCTCGAGCCATCGGCAAAGACAGTGTAATAGGCCTGTGGATCGAGCGCGCCGAGCAGACGCTGATCTTCCTCCTGCTTGGCGCTGTCATAGGCCAGAGTGACGAGATACTTCCCGAGTACGCGGCCCTTGGCGTAGAGCGCCACGCGGGCATTGTCGCCGAGATCGCTGTCGAACCGGCCTGCGCGCTCCATATTGTCGGCAACGGTCCTGGCCCCGATCGATCCCTCAGCCAGACCGACGATGGTCCATTCAATGTCTCCCGGCTCGATCCAGGTGTCCAGTTCCTGTGTGCGGGCAATCTCACCGTCGTCAAAAGTGAATTCGAGCCTCAACGACCCACTCACCATGGTCGGCGCGAGTTCGATCCGGGCGATCCCATCACTGCCCTCGACCACCCAGCGGGCAGAACTTGGACTGAGGCCGGTCAATTGGTTTAGCTGCTGGCGGTCGAGTTGCTCCGCACTCTCGTAAGGCGCGTTGAGCGTGAACTCGCCGGAAATGCCTTCGCGCAATGGTCGGTTGTTGCGATCAAGCACCCGCACCGCGACCACCGGCCGCGTCCGTCCGTCCGCAATCAGGTTCGACTGTTCGGGCAGGAATTCGACCTTAGCCGGCGTGTTGGTAAAGAACACTTCGCGCGTGAAGGTCTCACGAACCCCGCCAAAGGCGCTGATCACATCGGCTTCGAGCACGGTGCGCTCTGACGGCAGCTTCACGCCGCGCCACAGGCTGACCGCATAGCGGCCTTTGCGCGGCTCACGCGTACCTTCGAAGGCATATCCCGTGACCTCTTCGCCATTGACCCGCAGCACAATCTTCTGCCCCTTGCGGTGGCGAATGGCGACGCGGATCGCTGGCGCGCGCGGGTTGTGGCCGATCTCAGGCGTCAGGAAGCCGTCTTCGCCGTCACCCAGCGCCAACCAATCGGTGGTCGGCTCCAATCGCGCTTCGGGCGCTGAAACAGCCTGCCTTTGGGTTCGATCTCCACGCACGGTCTGTGCTGGCAGAGCGTCGTCACGCGAAGCAATCGCATTGATCGACCGCGCGACCTCGCTGTTGGGAGAGGTCTCTCCAAACAGAACCGCGAGCGCCTGCTGGCTGACCGGTACATCGGCGTGGAAATCAGCAACAACCAGGGCGCCACCGTGGCCAATAACGAAGCGCGATGAGGCGCTGCCGGCATTGCGGGTTGAACGATGGCAATCCACAAATGCCGCGCCATCCGGCAGCGTCATCCGCGAAGCCTGAACCACGTGGGTGCCCGGTACCACGCCTTCGAAATGGTAGCGACCGTCGGCATCGGTGATGGCATAACTGCCATCCTGCAGCATCACTCTGACCCCCGGGATTCCGGCGCGCTCTCCCTCCAGGCTGCATGGTCCAGCGGTCACACGACCGATGATTGTAAACCGATCGGCCATGCCGTCGCGCTCGATATCCACCACCGCACTGGCGCTTGCGGTTCTCCCAAGAGAATCAGTCACATCAGCGCGGTTAATCGCCTCGCCAGGCGGCGCGTCAGCGCGCACAACCATGGCATAAGTGACCTTGCGCGAGGCCCCGCCCGGAATGTCACCCAGCGAGAAAGTCAGCAAAGTGCCGTCAGAATTCGTCGTCAAGGCGTCGGGAGCGGGCGCTCCGTCGATACGAACGGTGTCGCGTCGCAATCGCAGCCAGCTGGACGGTCGGTCGACCAGCGTGACATCGCGCTTGATCCGCGACGGATCGGCATTGTTCGCGGTAACCGAATAGAACACCACATCGCCCGGCTGCGCCTTGGGCCTCGATGCGGTCTTGCTCAGCGATATATCGAGGCTCGGTCGATCGACCGGAATGTCGATTTGCACCGGAGTTGGATTGTCGAGCACAAAGGGTGCACCATAAGATCCATCAAGAATGACGAATTCCCCACCATCGGGGTGAGGCAGTTGTCGCAATTGCTCGGGCGCTACCACAGAGGGCGCCGTATAGGGCTCAGGTGGTTCAATATCCAACCTGTACCTGCCCAAAAAGGTTAGCGGGAACCAGAATTCACCCGGCCCCATGGTCACTATAGTGCCGCCACCATCGGTGATTGGCTGCCCGGAAATGACCGTCGACGGCCAGGACGTCACTCCGTCCTCGGCAAACACCGTCGCGGGCTGGCCAGTGACATCATCGACCAATGTCACAACTGCACCATTAACCGGTTCGGCTGTTTCACTATCGAACACTATCCCAAATGGATCAACCAGGACGTCGACTTGGGCCGTAACAAGGATGCTATCCTCGCCAGGCAGTGATCCGCCGACCTCAATCGTGTCGCCTTCAGCAAGGCTCAACACACAATCCTCTTCGACCGGAGCCGGTGGAATGCGCTGAGTTGGAATGGAACCGACGAACAGAGCGCTGTTGATCTCTGTTTCGTAGACAACAATGACCTCGCGATCACCAGAACTGGTGGTGATCTCCACATCCATCCGGTCAATGACATCGGGGTCGAGATTGGCAGCATCAGCAAGTATCTGAAAGAAAAGATCTTCTCCGACACGAACCGTGCTGCTGGGTTCCACCTCGGCGGTACGGCGGCCAGATTGCCCATTCGGCCCCTGGAAACCCGATCCTACCGATTGCGGCGAACGAGAAGCCGCTGCACAGAAGGGTTCGAGGTAATCTAGCCCTCCTCCACCGCGTGGTCCGCGCCGAAGCGTGACGATTTCGGGAGGACGGGCACTGACCTCTGTGGTGACGGGATTCGAACTGGTTTCCGCAGGGTTCCCGTCGAGGTTCCAGGTCGCCTGGGCGACATTGGTTATCGTGCGGAGGCTTTCAGACTGCGCGTGAGCCCCGTCTCCAGGCACGACTAAGGGCAGCAATACTCCCAGGAGTATTGCTGCCCAGCGCCATAGAGACGGGGTAACACGCAAAGTCTATTTCCTGATCAGATCAGTCGATCGTGACCCGGAAGTAGAGCGAGCGGGTTTCGCTCGCCGCGATGTCACTCAGATCACCGGTGACTTCGCCGGTTCCCGAGTTAAACGCTGCGTCGCCGCTGCCAACACCTTCGGTACCGCCGGTGCAGGCTGCGTCGCCGTCGACATAAATGCCGAACGCGCTGACAAACGACACTTCACCCGGCAGAGTATCGGACACGTCCACATTGGTGGCCGTTCCAACGCCTGCACCGTTAGCCACGGTGATGCAGTATTCGATAACTGCGCCAGGAATGGCTTTCGGGTTGGTTGTCGAGTTGATCGGATCGCTGATGATCGTGCTGGTCTTGGTAACCGTCAGATCTGCGGCCGTAACAACGAAGGTGTCGGTGTCAGAGAAGCTGCCGTCCTCTGCCGCATCTTCGTCGCCAGCACCGTCAGCAAGCACGGTGTCAACACCGGCGGTGTTCGCACCAGCGGTTGCGGTGATCTCTGCGCCAAGCGCAGAAGCGCCGCCACCTTCGTGAGCGTCAGCCACGAGAGCAACATCAGCCGATTGGCCATTGCTCACGGTGTCAGGAATATCGCCCACAACGTGAACGACGACCGATGCGTCTTCAGCCAGCTCATCGATGTATGTGACCAGGGTATCGTCCGCAGAATTGAACGTACCATCGCCATTATCGATGTAGAACTGAACATTGGAGATGTCGAAGTCATCAGACGCCGACTGAACGACCGACAGATCGAAGTCAGCAACAGAGTTCGACAGGTTGGTCACCGTAAAGGTGATTGCTGCGTCCTGCTCATCAGGGGCAACGGTGGTCGACGCGCCGCCGTTTTCGGCCACAGTCACGTCGATCTTGCGGTCGACAGTGAACGAATCCGAAGCGGTTTCATCGGCTTGTTCGACACCGCCGACACTATAGCCGACAGTCGCCGTGTTGGTGATTGTAGTCCCGGCATCGGTCCCTGCGGCGATGGCCGGGGCTGATGTGAACGCAACGAGCGCCGAAGCGCTCACTGCACCCATCAGCTGAGTGGTCTTCTTCATGGTCTTGGTCCTTGCGTGTGCCCCGCGACATCAAGCCGCCCGCGAGACTTGGCGGTTACCGTCCGCTTCTCAGCGGATGATTGCTGGATAAGTGAGCTCTCCCGAAGCTCCTGCTGGCACCGTCGCGAGGGTCCAGCGCACATGCGTCACATCGGAATGTGAAGCGGCTTGCGTGGCGCCATCCTGATCGGTCACAGTCAGGGTTTCGAGCGTGCCCCAAGTCTCGCCGCCATCGACGGAGACTGTGAGCGTTGGATCAGCATCCTCCGCCAGACGAACAGCTGCGGGCAGCGGGTTGGTCACGACAAAATCGGTGACCTCTTCCGCTCCGGAATTCGCATAGGCGGTGATGAACATCAGGCGATCGCCTGGGACGATGACTTCCGGCGCAACCAGCTCGGTTTGCGTCTCGCCATTTTCGTCGGTGGTGGATTTCACCAGCTTGACGTCACCAGACAGGGTAACGGGCTGTTGCTCCTGAGCAGCCACCGGCACAGCCGGGACCGCGAAGGCCAGAAGCGCTGCGACAATTTGAACAAAAAGTTTCATGATTAGAGACCTCTAGTTGGTTCAGTGGCTAGTCAGTTGATGGAGACATCGAAGGTGATGGAGTGGGTGTTTCCGCCCGCGACCGTCCCGAGATCGACGCTGATGCCCGCGGCATCGGCCTCGCCTGCGTCATCGCCGCTGGCGTCGGTAAGGGGGGCGCTGTCGAGTGTGAGCGATCCGGCGACGTAGGTGGTGCCGGTCGGGATCGCGTCCGTGATGACAAAATTGTCGATCGAGCCGGTGCCCGTGACTGACGCATCGATCGTGTATGTGATGACCGATTCAGGCACCGCGCTGGTGCCGCCAAATGGATCGAGGACGGAAGCAGACTTGGCCAGATCGACCGAGACAATCTGCGCGATCAATGAACCGACGGCGGTCGCGCTGGCAGTGGTCGAGCCGACGATCGCGTCGCCGCCATCAACGCCTTGCCCGGCAAAGGTTGTCCCAGGCGTGCCGGTGCCGGTCACAGCATCCGCGGTGAGCTCGACATCGCTTTCCTGTGAGTCTGTCGCGCCATTGGGCACCGTAACGATCACAAACACCGTGATCGCTTGGTCAGGATCCAGGACCGCAGTGGTCTCTGGCGCGGTCAGAATCTCATCGACGCCCGGGTCGTAGGTGCCATTGCCATTGGTATCGACCGCAATTGCGTCGACCGTCGTATCAAAGTCATTGCCTGCGACCGACGGATTGGCGGTCAGCTCAAACGCCTCAGGTCCATTGCCCTGGTTGGTCACCTCGAAGGTCAACACAACCTCTCCCGGCGTGACCGCAATCGCCCCGGAATCAAGCGATGTAACGGTTACGTCGAGCAACTCGTCGACCTTGACCGTCACGGTGTTGGAATCGACGGTCTCGGTGCCGTCGCCCGTGTCGTAGGTCGCGGTTGCGATGTTCTCGATCAGCGTCCCTGCGTCTACCCCTCCAGCCAGAGCATTGCTGGCGGAAAGGGCGAAAGCCGCCGAGATCGACGTGGTGACGAGCGTGGAAAAGATGGCCTTGGTTTTCATACCTAAGGCCCGCTAATGAGAAATGGTTAGAGAACAGTTAGGGCGGGCTTAAAAACCGCTGTTTCGTGCCGTTCTCAGTGGGTTTTTGGCTTTTCGGCTAATTCGGTTAACCCAGTGTTCATGGATTGACCCCCGCGATCTGGGATCGTTCTCACTATTAACCCTGACATGTTTCGAAATGTTCAATCGAGGCTGGTCACACAGTCGGAAACGCCGTGAATGTGAAGCGCGCGAATCGAATTCTCTTGCTGCTTTGCCAAGGGCTTTGGCTACGTTTTCGACGCGTTCGAACGCTCTTATCCTTGTCCCGCTCGGCTGGCCTCGCTTCCATCGCGACCGCTTGAAACGTTTCAGACGGGGTTTACCGGCGTGCAGCGTTTGGCGGCCAAACACCACACACCAAACCCCTCTTGCCGACTAGCCACGGCCTAATAGCGGCGGATTTCGTTGAGCGTCCGATCAGGTCGGTAAGGCGCCAAGAGTGAGGCCCGGCTTTCCTCAACAATCTCCTGCGCAGCCAAACGTCCCAGCAAAGGAGCAAGCGTCACCCCGCTATGCGCAATTGCGAGATAAGCATTGGGTTGCGATGGAGAAAATCCCATCACCGGATGGCCATCGAGTGGCAGGGGACGCCACCCGATATGGACCTCGTCGATCTCCACCTCGGTCAGTCCGGGCAGGTAGGATCGAGCAATGGCGACGATGCGCTCTGCGTGCTCTTCCGCCAATTCGCGGCTGGGAAACTGAACCGGGCGTTTGGCCAGCCTTTCGGCGTGGGCCATAGTGTCGGGAGCGCCTTGCTGTTCCCCCAATACCAGGCGGCCATCGAGCCGTTGATGAATATGGACACCGGGGGCGACCAAAATGCGGTTGAGCAGGCGCCCAAGCGGTTTGGTCACGACAATCACACCGGGGGTCGACCGCTGCGGAATCTCGATCCCCGCCAAAGCCTGGGTTGCGCGCTGATCCGCGCCCGTCGCCAGCACCCAGAAATCGGCCTCATGATCGCCACAAGATGTTGCAAGTAAATGTGATTCAGAGGACGAACTCACTCCGATCACTTCACAATCGGTGATGATTTGAGCACCATATTCCGCCGCCCGATTGACCATTGTCTGCGTGGCAAGCACGGGATCAACCGCGCCATCATTGGGCGATAAGGCGGCCGTTTGGGCACCTCTGAAATCAACCCCGGGTTCGAGCTCGGCCATCGCGGCCGGATCGACCATGCGTGCTGGCTCGCCCCACTCGACCTGCTCAGCGATCTGACGCTTGAGCTTTTCCTGGCGCTCGGCCGCGGAAAACCATTCGATCGACCCTCCCCATTTGATCGGAATGTCGAGCTCGCTCTCGAGCTCCTGCCAAGCCGCGAGCGCCAATTGACTCAAGCGGTGATAATGGCGCGGCTGTTTGGCCCAAGTGGCATTGAGCCAGGCAAAGGTGCCGCGGCTGGCCTGGCCGGCAATCTCCCCGCGTTCGAGCAAGGTGACCTCGGCGCCCAGCTTGGCGCAATGCAGCGCGATCGAGGCTCCGACAATGCCGCCGCCGACGATGGCGATCCGCTTGGGCTGGCGCGCTGCGGGTCCAGAGCAGGCAGCCGCAAGCGAACTTGCTGCACCGATCGCTAGTGCCTTGCGCCGCGTTACAATTGCCAATGACGCCCCCTTTCCCGTTCCTGCGCAGGGATATCCTCACCGTCCAGCCGTGGCAAAGACAAACAGGTGGTGGAGCGCCGGGTACGGAGAAATCCGGCCATCACAACCTGGTGTTAGTACTCCTTTGTTAAGTGCGGCAGCCTTCACCAAGATGAGGCAGGCAATCAAGCTGGACTACCGATGTTGGCCAAGATCGATCTTTCACAGCAAGCCACGGCCATAACCGGCTGGCTGTGGGATATTGCCCTGTTGCTTTCGCCCTTTGGGACGGATTCGCGCTTGCACTGGACCGGCCTCACCGCCTTCTTGGCGCTCGGTACGGTCGCATTCCTCGTTGAAAAGCAGAAGGATAAGGCTGGCGGCGTCAACCTACTGAGCTTTCTGTTCCCACCACAACTTTATCTCTCAAACTCATCCTGGGTTGATGTAAAAGTCTACATAGCCGGCCGCCTGATCAAACCGCTTATTGCCGCTGTGCTGCTCCCACTCGGGGCGCTGATCATGTCTGCAACTGCGCTCCTCGCAAGCGGGTCGCTGTCACAGGCGGAGGCTCAAGAACCTGGCTGGGGCGCAATCGCGCTGGCTACGCTGCTGGTCGCGCTGCTGTTCGATTTCAGCTATTATGTGACCCATCGAATGTCGCATGAATCGGCTTGGCTTTGGCCCTTCCACAAGCTGCATCATTCGGCTGAAGTGCTGACCCCGATCACGGCCAAGCGCAACCATCCGGTGTTTGATCTTATGCTCGGATTGGTGCGGGTTGTCATGATCGCGCCCGCGTCAGGAGCCATCTTCGGCCTGTTCGGAATTGTCGAGTTCGCAACGATCTTCGGCATGACCGCCCTGATCGCCTTGATGAATGTCACCGGCGGTGCCCTGCGCCATTCGCATATCTGGCTCGACTTCGGACCGATCGTGGATCGCATTCTGATCAGCCCTGCCCAGCACCAGATCCACCATTCGATGGCGCCAGAGCATCACGACAAGAATTACGGCCTGACGCTGGCGGTGTGGGATTGGATTTTTGGCACGCTCTACATTCCAAACGGCCGAGAAGAGCTCGCCTTTGGAATTGCTGACCGCGCGGGCGCAGCCCAGCCCCAGGTGCACAACTCCCTCAAAGAGGCCTATTTGGTTCCTTTTAATGAGTTTTCTAACCGAAAACGCAATGATGCGCCTTCGTTGGAGGAGCGCCGCGCATGACCCGGGGCTTTTCGATCTATCTCGACGCGGTCCGCTTTCTCGCCTCAGTGCTGGTGCTGTTCTCGCATGTGGCCTATCCGCGCTATTCCAATGGCGATCTCGCCTGGATGCGCGAGCTTAACCTTGGATCCGATGCCGTCATCCTGTTCTTCGTGCTGTCAGGCTTCGTGATTGCCTACACCACCGACGCCAAGCAACGCACCGGGGCGAGCTATGCCAAGGCGCGGATGTCGCGGCTCTACAGCGTGCTGATCCCGACTCTGGTCGTGACCCTGGTGTGTGATCTGATTGGCCGTTCAATCAATCCCGAAGCCTACCAAGGCTGGTGGTACAATGGCGAGGCGATCGGCGAACAATTGTGGCGCGCCCTGACCTTTTCGACTCAAGCGGCCGGCGACAACATCCGCGTTGGGACAAACGGGCCGTTTTGGTCGGTCGCATACGAGGCGTGGTATTATGCGGCGTTCGGGTTAGCCATGTTCACGCGAGGCTGGCTGCGAATGGCGCTGCTCGGTGCGGTGACATTGCTGGCAGGCCTGCCAGTCCTGCTGCTGGCTCCATGCTGGCTAGCAGGGGTCGCGCTGCAGGCATGGACGGCGAAGGTCGACAGCTCCAAGATCAAGCCAGAGTTTGCCTGGGTAATGGCAATCGGCCCCTGGCTGACCTATGCGCTGTGGCAGGCGACCGCCCTCCCCAAGACACTGACAAACCTTACTTTTGTGATGACAGGCGCAACGGCAACGCCATGGCAGATGTTCGGGTTTGCAGATGAGTTCCTATGGAACAATCTGCTCGCCATTCTGTTCGCCAGCCACTTCCTCGGCGTTTACTTCCTGGCCAAGCAAGCCAGCTGGGTGAGCACACGGATCGAACAGTCCATTCGTTGGCTCGCTGGAGCGACCTTCTCGATCTACCTGTTCCACTATCCGATTCTGACCTTGCTCCATGCCATCCCGGTCTATGACGCAGCCAATCCTGCCCATTACATCGGCGCAGGGCTGGTGACGCTGATCGCCTGCTTCCTACTCGCTGAGCTCTCGGAACGCAGGCTGAAGGCCTGGAAAGGCTTGTTCGATGCACTGTTTGCCAGGGGCAGCAGGGTCAGCTTTTCTCGATCAATTGTTGCCAGATAGCGCGAGCAGCGAGCAATCGGAGCAAGGTTCGGGAGAGCCTACGAAGGCCCACCGGACGGAAATCCCGTTGGAGTGGCTTCAAAAACGGTCAGTCCCGGCTTTCCTTCGGGGCCAGGCACCTTAGGCCGCATCACTTTGGGCGCGACATAGCTACGCCGCTGGCGCTCATTGGGTCGGGCATTGATCATCCTGTCCTCCGATACTTCAGTCCAAACCTCCAGTCGTAAGGAAGAACCGGCGACCATCGCCGCTGAGCACTAGGCAGCAGAACAGCGTGCGATGGCGCCGGCGCCAGGAGACTGCGACCGTTCACCCCTGGCTTTGACGCCCTTCCCCGATGCAAACAGACCATCATTCGCTGCACCCGAGAGAGCGTCACACTCGTATTTCGATGAACTCAAGCGGCGCGGGTCGAGTTGGCTATTTGCCACCGAGCCAACCAGGTTCCATCGATGGCGAGGTTTAACTCGTTGCGACTGTTGGCGACGGGAATGCATCCGTAGCCGGACCAATTCCGAACGATTCCACGTCTGCTACTTCCGCACCGACTTTGAAAAGTTCAGGCTTGCTCCAGGTCTTTTTTGTTGGATTGCCATTGTCGTTATCGTGGGCTGTCATGGTCGCCTTCCTCCTGCTTGGAATGGGTCGGAGTGGTTGCTTGTTCAGTCAGGGTTTCGCTCAGAATTCCCCTGCAATGCCGGCCCGCACGTTGGTGGAATTCCCTCCGGCGTAGGTCACGCCTGCGGTGATCGCGAAATCGCCTTCAAACCGGTGCATCAGGCCGGCTGAGACCCCGATCTCACCGCGGTAGACGGCTACGTTGGAAGCGTAGCTGGTCTTGCCCGGCTCACTCGGGAAATGCGGCTGAGCCTGGGCCGCGATCGACGCAATCCCGCGCCGCGCATCACGATCAATCGTCGAGCTCAGATCGAACAGCGTGTTGACCTGTCCCTCAAGCGTAGTGACCCGATCAGTAAGGGCGCTGAAATCAGCCACTGAGACCTGGCTCACCGCAGGCACAATGTTGGGCGTCAGAGCCTCGGGATTGCTGCTGGTGGCAGAAGTTGCGACCCTCCGGGTTCCAGCGTTGACATCGGCATTCTCGGGCGGTTCGGGGACGTCTTGGGTCTCCTCGAACAAAGCCGCTTCAAGCCTGCCGTTGGATTGTTCCGCAGTGGGCAAAGCCGCCTGCTGCGTCATGCTTGCCGCGCCATCGCCCGTGCCATTGGCTGCGATCATCTCTTCCCTGTCGGGTGCCTGGGCGAGCATGGCGCCCTCACCGGCCGCCAGCGCTGGTCCACCATCCAGGCTGGTTTGATCATAGCTTGGCGCAGACGTCCTGTTTGAAGGGGGTACCGCTGCAGCACCCGAGGTTGGGGTACTGCTAACTTGAGGCGCTGCAGCGGTGACGCTCTTCCCCACGGGCGCTGTGGTTGGAGCGTTTGCGAGAGCCGGAGCATCAGGAATGCTGCTCGGCTGTGATTGGGTTGTCAGTGGCGGCGCCGCGGCGGTCGAACTGGTCGTGCTGGGAATATCGGTAAAACCCAGGTTTCCGTTGGCGTCGACCGTCACGTAGAACAGCGAGCCTGACTGCGCGTTGTTGGATCCCGCCCGAGGCAGTCCTGGGAGGGTGACCGTCTGACTTATGGTCCCCAACACAATCTGATTGGCGCGCGTGGTCGCGGCCTGAAACCCGATCGCCGTCGAGTTATCGAACAGAGCTTTTGCGAATGGACCAATCGCGGCTGAGGTAGTGCCGCTTGCTTCGGAGCGGAAACCCAGTGCCAGGGACCCCACTCCAATCGCGCTTGCTCTGGTTCCCAGCGCCATCGAATTGGTCCCGCTGGAGCTTGCCCCAGGGCCAAATGCGAAGGAAAGATTTCCGCCAGCAGAAGCATCGGCTCCAAGCGCCATGGAATAGTCACCCGTGGCTTTGGCGCCCTCATCGTCTGTATCGATTCCGTCGAATGAGTCGCCGCCGATTGCGATTGCTCCGGTCCCTTCGGCCATCGCGCCGTCGCCAGCAGCATAGGAATTGTCACCGGACGCCGTTGAGCCGGGCTCGCCATCCAGATAATTGGTGGCGCTAAAGTTCAATCCTGCAGCCGCGAGCGCATTGAGCTGACCAACTGTTGCCGCGTCCGTATCGGCAGTGCCGTCCGAAACATTGGTGATTTTACGGGTGAATTCGATCGGACTGCCGGGCCCGGCACCAACCGAGATCTCGAAGTCTCCGCCCGTGCGCGACGCCGCACCCAATGCGACCGAGAACTGGTGTTCAGCGACCGAGCCGGACCCCAGGCCTACCGCTCCAAATTGCGATGCTGTTGCGCCTGGGCCCAGGGCCAGCGCGGTTTGACCGGTGGCAAAGGCACCCGCGCCCAGCGCGGTGGCTCCGTCCATCGTGGCACGCGCTTCATTACCGATCGCAGTGGCATTGACGGCATTGGCACGCGCGCCGCGACCATCATCGTTGGAGTCGCCGCCCAAGGCTGTGGCACCCGCCGCGGTCGCCTCGGCACCGCCGCCAATGGCAATCGATTCCGTGCCAGTGTTGGTCGGGAGGTTGCTGGTACTGTTGACCGTGACATATTGAGTGGCCGAGTTGAGCTGCCCGATTGTCGCCGCGTCGCTATCGTCGATGCCATCGGAGATATTGACCAGTCGACGCGTTATGGCGGTGCGTGTTTCGTCGACATCGGTGGTGTCGGGATCATCCTCGATCGCGACCCGACCGAACGATACGGTGTCTTCTTCATCTGCGATCGAATTGAGCCCAATCGCCGCCGCGCTCGAAGCAGAGGTACGCGAGTTCTTGCCGATCGCGACTGAGCCATCCGCACCCTCATAGACAATTGCGTCGGCACCCAGTGCTGTCGAATTGAGCGCCCTCGCCTGCGCCCCTTGACCAAGCGCCGCACCATCGTCGGCTAGCGCCCTCGAAAAATCACCGATCGCGGTCGCGCCGGTTCCTGTCACAAGCGTATCGGCGCCCAGAGCAACGCCCTGGCTCGAGCGGACCTCGGCCTGATAGCCAATCGCAATGCTCCAGCCATTGCCGCCGCCGCGCGGATCATTCTGCAGCGTCGTGGCGCCGTTACCAATCGCTATGCCATAGCGGGCGCTGGCATTGGCGCCTGGGCCGATTGCGGTGGCCTGCTGGCGGGCAAATGCATCGCCACGATCCTCGCCATCGTTGAAATCTATGTCGCCCAGCAGAACTGAATTGGCAGTGACAATTTCGTTGGTCGCGAACAATTGCGCGCCGGTCACCGCGTCGGTCGATGTCGCGCTAAGCTCTCCGTCGGTGACATTGATAATTTTGCGGGTCAGCCCGGTGATGCGATTGCCGACCGACACTGCATCAGCCTCATCGACGTAGGAATTGGCGCCCAAGGCGACCGAATTCATCGCATCGGCAATGGCGTTGAAACCGATGGCGGTGGAATTGACGTCGCGCGCCTCGGCATCCTCACCGCATTCTGTCGAGCCTGTCGGTTCGGCATTGGTGTCAGGATCCTCGCCGGCCCGACAAGCCTGCTCATCCTGCGCATAGGCTGCGGAGGGAGCTGCCATCGGGGGCGCGGCAATTGCAAGTCCCGCCGCCGTGAAAAGTAGTTTTCCTCGAAATGAGAGGTTTGCCCTCGTTCTCATTGTTAGATTCCTCGTCGCAAGTGTCGGCTAAGCCGGCGTGAGGTGGCGTCATCCAACGCATCCCCGCTCGACCCTCCGAGCATGTTTTTTGCGTCCCCCTGTTCCATTGGCAGGCCGCCAATCGCCCAATTTGCCGAGCTGACTTCGTTGAGTTTGACGAAGATTTGCTCGCGCATGGCTTCACCCTCGACTTCCACTGCTGCCTCAGTGATGCGGTGGAACAGGTTTCGCTTCTGGCTTGGCGAGTAGACACCCGAGATCATGTCGATCGTAACAATCAGCACTTGCGCACCTCACCAAAGCAAAGGGGCGGAGCGGGCATCCGGGAAGACAAATGGCGCCCGCTCTCGATGCTGTGAATGTCGGAAAATTAGCCGGGCAGCTTTATCGCTACCCAACATCTAGCTAACATTTTGGTAAGGAAAGCGGTCGGCAAACGGTAAGGTAAGTTGCCCAACAATATGATTTTTCGAGACTTTTAGTCCAATTTGGACCCGGCGGCGCGAAAGCACTCGGCAGCGGACTGGCCGAAGCTATTCCCGCTTTGCCCGTAAAGTGCCATTTTGCTTGGGTTAGTGCAGCGACAACGGGCAGCTTGGGTCATGCAGTACGCATTCGGCGACTACCAGTTTGATACAGAAGCGTTTGAGCTCAGACACGGCGGCAGACAGATTAGCGCCACGCCGCAAGTCTTGGCGATCCTGCAATTGTTGCTTGTCAGTCGCCCGCGGGTCGTGACCAAGGATGAGCTGGTTGAGGAGATCTGGGAAGGCCGAGCGATCACGGACGGCGCGATCAGCGTGCGGATGAACGCACTGCGTGAAGCGATCGGTGATAGTGGAGCCGATCAGAACATCATCCAGACGGTCAGAGGCCAGGGCTTCCGGTTTGTCGCCCCGGTTCAGGCCAAAACGACCGGGGCTGAGCAACGGGCCTCGCTCGTACACTCAGCTGATGAAGCTGTGCAATTGCAGCCTGGTGGGGCCACTCCGCCATGGCCGTCGGTCGCCGTGCTGCCGTTTCTGTATCTGGGAACCACCGACCAGCACAGGGTTCTGCAATATGCCTTGCCAGACGAGCTTTTGACGCAACTCTACAAGCTCCAATGGTTGCTGGTGATCTCGAGAGGGTCGAGCTTTCAGCTCACTTCGCACCAGCATCCGCCGAGCGAGATCCTTGAGCGATTGGGCGCGCGCTATTGCGTGTCGGGCAGCGTTGAAGTTGCCCCGAAAGGCTTCATCATCTCGACCGAGCTTGCCGATACGATCTCGGAACGGGTGATTTGGCGCGATCGGCGAAGCATTGAGCTGGAGGAGATCTACGAGTTTCGCAGCGAGCTTGCGCAGTCAATCGGACAGGAGCTCCATCACAATATAGAGCGAAACGAGCTTGAGACAGCGCTGCATGCGCCGATCAACTCGCTCGACAGCTGGCAGTGTTTCCATATGGGAATGCATCGTCTGAACACGTCCCGAGTGGACCGCTATGGCGATGCGGACGTCTATTTTCGACAATCACTGAACCTGGATCCAGGAATGGCGAGAGCCCGGGCCGGCATTTCCCAGGTCCAGTTTTTCCAGCACTATTGGGGCAATACGGAGGAACCCGAACTGCTCGCTGAAAGCTGTGTTGAGCAAGCAGCCCATGCCTTGCAGGATGACCCGTCCGATCCGTTCTGCAACCTCGCTGTCGGGCGCGCTGCTGTCCTGTCAAAGGACTATGCTGGCTGGCGCAGATATGTTGAGATGGGGGTGCAGCTCTCTCCCAGCTACACGCCAACACTGTCCGAATTGGCCCGCATTCAGGCCTATTTTGGTCAACCGGACGAGGCGCAGAAGACGCTGGGAAAAGTTGAGTTGCTTGATCCCCTCTCGCTCAACCCGGAATCGACCGAGCTGACCAGGCTGATCATCGAGCTGGATTCATCCAGGCTTAAGGCGGCGGCGGACCGGGCCGAGAAGATGAACCGCCAGGGCGAGCTGGGGCTCAACACCTATTGCTGCGTGTTCATGACGCTCTATCTGGCGGGCCGGAAAGATGCCTTGCGGAGCGCTTCGGCCAATATGAAGCGCCTGTTTCTGCCGTCGCGATTGGCCGATTGGTTTTCGACTGTCCAATTCAAGAACCAGGATTGGAAAGCTGCAGCAGTCCGCGCAGCCAATACTTACGACTTCGTATGACGGTGGAGCGATTGAACCGTGCGTTACAGCTTTAACGGCTTTGAATTTGACGCTGAAAGCCAGGAGCTTCGACACAATGGAAGCTTGATCGGCGCGACACCGCAGGTGCTGGCGTTGCTCAAGTTCTTTCTGATCAATCGCGCTCGCCTGGTCTCAAAGCAGGAATTGATCGATGAGGTCTGGGACGGACGCGCCATCAGCGAAGGTGCAATCAGCGTCCGGATCTGGTCGCTGCGCCAGACGATCGACGATCCCGGTGGCAGAGACGCTCTGCTGAAGACTATTCGCGGGCGTGGGTTCCGATTCACCGGCGATGTCGAAGTCCAGTCCTCCATAACGATAGCGTCTGACAGCGCGTTGCCGGATCCAAACCTCCCGGCAGCGGACCTGCTGGCGCAACCTTCGATTGCCGCGCTCAAGGGACGATTGAACGGAGCGCCGACGCCGTTCGACTTTCTGGCCGAAGCGCTGCCCGACGAAATCCTGACCGCGCTTGCCCGGATGCGATCGCTGTTTGTTATCGCGAGAGGGTCGAGCTTCCAGCACCGCTCCTACGACGCTTCTCCGCAGGAGGTCGGCCAGGCACTCAAGGCCGATTATCTGCTGTCGAGCGAGTTGGAGATCAACGGTCCCAGGCTGCGCATCTCGATCGAACTGGCGCATGCACAAACTCAGCGGCTTGTGTGGCGATATGGCGTGCAGATCCCAATCAAGGAAATCCATGAGATGCGCGAGGAGGTTGTTCGCAATGTCGCGACCAATATCGATCAGAGCATCGCCTTGAACGAACTGCAAAGCGCGCGCCTGCGGACCCCCGATGACCTCGCCGTCTGGCAGAATCTGCATCTGGGCATCTCGCGCTTCGAAACGCTCGGCGCGCCCGATTTCGACGGAGCGACCGAGTATTTTCAACGCGCGGTAGACACAGATCCGGGGTTTGCGAGGGCCTATGCCGGCCTGTCTATGGCCAATCTTTCGCGGTTCTTCTGGAAATGGAATTCGGGGATGGGCCTGCATTCGCGCAATGGCTTAGCCGCTGCTGTCCGCGCCTATGAGCTCGACCCGCTCGATCCAGTCTGTGCGCTCGCAGCCGCGCGCCGGCATTTCTTCATCGGCCAGCATGAGATTGGCGAGAGCTATCTCAAAAAGTCTGTCGAGCTGTCGCCCTCGAACTATTGGGCGCAGGCCGATCTCGCGAGGCTTGAGGTGCAAAAGGGCAATGCCGCAATCGCCAGGAAACACCTTGAGATTGCTGATACAATCCATCCCGCATGGCTCAACCCGATCTACAATCTCGAAACCCGCAGCCTGGTTGCAATAGTCGAGCACGACGCCGAAACGGCGGTTGAAAGCGTGCGCAAGCTCGAGGCCTTGAACCTCGCCCGGGTCTATTCAACCATGGCGGCCCTGACCGCCTATCACATGGCTGGCATGGACGAGGATGCCGCTCGAATTGCAGCGATTATCAGAGAAAGGTTTGACGGAATATCGGGCTACAAGGTGATATCGAGCAATTCGAGCATCTCGCCCGACCTAGGGCGCTTGATCGAAGCGGCCTACGCCGCGCACGGATTGGATTAGCATTCCTCCATTTGATCGCGCGCCTGAGCAATACGGTGTTGGGGAATGGGCTGGAGCGCATCGCTTGGCCGTGAATTTGACTCCACTTATAAATATGATAATCATCATATTTAGTTCCACTGATGATTCCGAGCGGTCAAGCACGGGCCTGAAGGACGCGAATCCCGCGCGGAGCACCGAAGAAGAGAGAGAACTTGATAAAGACGCTTTCAAAGTGGGTCGGCATTATGGCGCTGGTGCTGGCATCAGTCGCTGTACTCTTTGGCGCTTACCTCTCTCAATTGGAGGTTGAGCCGCTCAAGCGATCCCAGCGAGACATGTCCCAGATCTGGAGCAACTTCCCGTTCGAGTCGCGCTATGTGAGCGTCCGCGGATCGCAACTTCACTACATCGATGAAGGCGATCCAAATGGCCCGGTGTTTCTCCTGCTGCACGGCAACCCGACTTCCTCATATCTTTGGCGGGATGTCATTCCGCCGATTGTTGATGCTGGTGGACGCGTCGTGGCCTTGGATAACATTGGTTTCGGGGCATCAGATCGGCCCAACATCTCCTACACATTCTCAGATCACGCCGAATATCTCGATGGTTTCATCCGGGAGCTTGACCTGAGTGACATCACGCTGGTCGTGCATGATTGGGGGTCGGCGATGGGGTTCGACTACGCAGCAAAAAACGAAGCCAACGTCCGTGCTATCATCTTCATGGAGGCAATCACCAAGATACCCGAACTGGGCGCGATGGGCCAACCAGCGAAGTCGCTGTTTCAAGCAATGCGCACTCCAGTGATGGGGGAACTGATAGTCCTCGGCGACAACTTCTTTGTTGAGCGGCTCCTGCCAATGAGCGTTTGGCGCGAGCTCGAGGCGAGTGAGCTGGCCTCTTACCGGGAACCATTTCCCACATATGGGTCGCGAATCCCAACCCTGGTTTGGCCTCGAGAACTGCCCTTTGACGGGGAACCGGGTGCGGTTGCTCTAAGGGTCGCCTCTTACGCTAAGTGGCTATCCCAATCTCCAACACCAAAGCTGCTTCTCTATGTTGATCAGGGCGCTCTCATATCTCCTGCTTATGCGGCAGAACTGGCTGAGACCTGGAATAGGCTCGACACGATCCGGATCGGCAAAGGGGGGCACTTCTTCCAGGAGGACCATGGCCAGAAGATTGGCCAGGTGATCGCCAAATGGACTCAAGAAGAACTCGCTTGGCCTGATATGCCGATGCAGAGACGCGATCCCGACAACGGAAAGCAATCTGGCACCGCTGCGAGCCTGCAACCCAGCCAATAGCCCGAGGCAAACTCAATCACCAAGCGAGCATAGTTAGAACTATAAATATGATGTATGTAATATTCAAAGGATGCGATTAATGGGAAACCCTGTCATTCACTTCGAGATAATCACCTCTGACTCAAGCGATGCCCAAGAGTTCTATGCTGGTCTTTTCGACTGGGAAATCAATGCCGATAACCCGCTGAACTACGGGGCCGTAAAGTCGAACAGTGAGAGCGGAATTGGGGGTGGAATCTCTGCACCCTTCCCCGGAACACAAGAGACCTACGTTACCTTCTATGTCATGGTCGGCTCGATCTCCGAAACGCTTCAAAAAGTATCGGATCTAGGCGGGCAGACAGCCATGCCGGAAATGGAGCTTCCTGGCGGCATGAGGATGGCGCAATTCATTGATCCCTATGGCAATCGGATTGGCTTGCTGGAGTCCAAGCGATGATCGATCAGACGCTGCACCTGCATCGTTTCCCGTTCTCGAACTTCTGCGAGAAGGCGCTTTGGGCGCTCGACTACAAGGGCGCATTTTACACCACCTCTGAGTATCTCCCGTTTGCGCACATGCGGCCCATCCGGAAGCTCAGCGGACAAACCGCTGTGCCGGTACTCGAAGCCGGGGGCATGATTATCACCGGCTCAGCCAATATTGTCGCTTACGTCGATCAAGCTGTTGGGGGCGAACCGCTCATACCCGCAGAGGAGTCAGCTCGGGCCAAGGCGCTCGAGTGGCAAGAACGACTGGATGAAATTGGCCCGATTGCAAGGGGCGCGATGTTTTACGACTTTCTCAACGACAAAGCGTTTTTCAAGAAGGTTTTGACAGACAATCGCCGCGATCGATCCATGATCGGTTACAATGTGCTGTTTAAGGTGATGACCCCTTTGCTGGTACGAATGCTGAAGAAGCGCGCGCCTGACGCCGACAAGCTGCGGCAAGACGTCCAGCAGATGCTTGATGATGTTGCCCAGGCATCGAGCAGCGGGCACCTTGTCGCTGATCGTTTTACCATTGCCGACCTAACGGCCGCATCAATCCTCTATCCTCTGTTTATGCCCGAGGGAACAACAGGGGCGGAATTGGTGAAATCGGATCCAACCGGTCAACGCTGGCTGGAACGGTGGGCGGATCACCCGGCGGGCGTATATGTGAAGGCCACCTACTCCAAATTCCGCACCGCGAAGCCCCATTCATGAAATCGTGTATAACAACAACCGCTGGGATTGGCTCTCAAAGTCAACGAGAGCGAAGAAGATGCCGGTCAAACTCGAATTGCAGAGGCGTGTATGGGATATTCGAAAGAGCATGTTGAGCGAACCCGCTCGGAGATCCTAGACGCTGCTGGGCGGCTCATGCGCGCTCGAGGTGTGGCAGGCGTTAGCGTCAGCCAGATCATGAGCGAAGCAGGGTTAACCCATGGTGGGTTCTACGCCCACTTCAAATCCAAAGAAGCGCTATTTGAAGAAGTCGTTGGTCAGGATTTCGACTTCCGAAATCAGCTCGACAATCTCGCCAATCGACCCGATTTAGCTGACAAGAATCGCGCATTGATCGCCTCTGAGTACTACCTTGACCCAGCGATGTCAGAGAAAGTCGCTAAAGCCTGCACAATGGCGGCATCGGCACAGGAGGTAGCCCGATCAAAGCCAGGCACCAAGGCCGCCTTTGGTCGAGCCCTGCGGCGACTTGTAAAGACCTTCTCTGCATCCACCGGTGGCAAAGCTGACACCACCATTCCGGAGAGCAACGCAATGGCGGCCATCGCGACCTGTGTAGGTGGGCTGGTGCTGGCCAGATCCTTGTCAGATCAGCAGCAGATCGAGGACTTGCTTGCTGCATGTGCAAGCAATGCAAGGGATCTGGTGACAGATGACGTCTCGGCTTAGCAAAGCCTGGAAAGACAAGGTTCGGTTGGGACTATTCGTGCTTGGTGCTTGGCGTTTCTAACGGCCAGACCGGACCATAGGTCTTTCAGTTGCTCTTCGGACAGTCGGCGGGCCCGTTGCGAACAATATTTGCCTGCTCGGTCTCGGTGAAAGTGTTGTTGATCATCTTCGCGCCTACCAGAAGACTTGCACTCATGTCGCTACGTAGAAAGTCGCTGCCGACGATCCGAGCATTGGCGAAGCAGGCGCTGCGCAAGTCACTCTCCGTAAAGTCGACCGCTGCGATCTCAGCGGAGGAAAAATTCGCGAACTGAAGCCGCGCATTAATGAAACTTTCCCCGGAGAATTTCGCCCGTTCGAAATTGGCTTCTGAAAAATCGACATCAACAAGGTCGACGCCCACGAATTCAAATCCCGAGAAGTCGTGGCCGCTAAAGTCACCACCTCTGATGTCATCTCGCCACACCGTCCGATTTTCCCGACGCCTTTGGCCTTGACCAGCAAGCTGGCGCTCAAATTCCGGACTTTTGAACTTGGCCAGAACACCATCGGTCAAAGAACTGGATTCTTTCGACACCCGATCGCCTTGGCCAAGTTCAGAGGATGCCGGAGCCATTGAGCAACCGACGGTTGTGACAATGAGCCCGAACAACAAAATGTGAGCCAATCGAGACCGTCC
Organism: Erythrobacter sp.; assembly: GCA_965249945.1. Lineage (GTDB taxonomy): Bacteria > Pseudomonadota > Alphaproteobacteria > Sphingomonadales > Sphingomonadaceae > Erythrobacter. The sequence goes on from OZ252258.1 coordinate 2,382,545, forward strand.
TCGGAGAGACTGGGCCTCCACATATTCCGACCGTAGGGAACTCATCAGAACCGCACCTTTTCTTCGTTAGTCGCTTAAATATGATAAATATCATATTTTAGAAGAAGAGTATGTCAAGCGCTGACACTCGGCTTCCTTTCGCAGAGCAGACGGATCGATCAGGCAGAAGTGGGCGCAGCGGCTCTACAGTGGCGGCTGCAGCTGGCCGGCACGCCATGGGCGAACCAAAGACTGCTGACATATGAGATTCTGTTGGTAGCGGAGGAGGGACTCGAACCCCCGACACGCGGATTATGATTCCGCCTATTTCGCAAGGCTTTATGCGGGTTTGGACATCACTTGTTGCCGTGGTGTTGCATAGAGCATTAGTTTGGGCAGCTTAAGGGGCAAACCGATTGAGCACGCGACGTCTGACATTGGTAGGTGGAAGGGGACGCTAAGCGGACCGACCCTTCAAGCCTGAGTGACCCTAGGACCGGACAATGCGAATCATTCGGTCGCGAGCGCCACTGCCGCCTGGGATTTTTATCTTTCAGTGTTCTGGTTGGTTTCGGGACAAATAGTGGCAATTCAGATTCACCTGCTGGTAACTTTAGAAGCGTTTCTTAGATCGGCGTTCGCTGTGTGAATGTTCACAAAAATTTCGCCAATTGACTTACATCAATGTAAGTAAAAATGGCGCAGAACCTCAACTAAATCTAGTCAAGCATCATTATCGAATTCTACGATCGGAATCGCTTGACTCTATTGATCCGATTTCTGAAGTTGCGCATCCCTAAATCGGAGCTTTCACTGATGCGACTCGCAATAGTTTTTGCGGGCTGTTCCCTTGCGACCTTAGCACTCGCTAATAACGCAGCGGCTCAGTCAAGTACTGAAACCTACACCTACGATGCACTTGGCCGTTTGATCACGGTTGAAGTGACGGGAGGCACCGAAGATGGGACGGAGCGTGACTACGATTATGACAAGGCCAGCAACCGCACGCAGGTGGTCTCGACGACGAATGCATCGCCGCCCCCGCCTCCTCCTCCACCCCCGCCCCCTCCTCCGCCACCCCCTCCTCCGAGCCAGATCGCGCTGACCGATTCGAGCTTGAATGTGCTGAGCGCGCACACTGCGACTTACGACTGCGACTCAATCACTCTGCCGCCGCCATTCACGCTGACGCAGGAATCGTGCTGGTTGGTCTCCAATTCCGAGGTGGTCTATTTTTCCAACACCTTCGGAAGCGGTTTTGACACCGGATACTCGATGCCGACCGCTTCGGTCCTAGAGGTCGAGTCGACCTATTACGGCACCTCTGACTGACGGGAGCGCCGCGATGACACCGACCAAGCCAACACCCCCATTTCCGCAAACCAAAGGCACAATGATGCAATCAGCATTCCCAGGCCTGACGGCCGCCCTCGCAATGGCCCTCGTGACCGCGCCAACCACACCAGCGCTGGCGCAAGGCCAGAGCCAGACCACAGTCTGCATGACCAATGGCAATATGTGGGCGCTGCTGCTGCCCGCGCGTCAGGGCGAGATGGAGGCGGCAGGATATTCGGTCGCTCCGTGCAATGGCCGCGACGCTGAGCTGGCGAGTTATCGCACAGAGATGTGCCGCTATGCCAGCAGCATACCGCAAAGCGTCTCCGTGCTGTTCGAACAGGATCACGGCGTCACCCCCCAGAAATTGTGCGATCTGGCGAGCGAGGTGTCCCAATGAGCGCCTTCGCTTTCCGCCGTCGGCTCACGAAGTTGGCCTCGGTCGCAGCCGGTCTGGCCGCACTCTCAGCCGCCAGCGGTGCACTGGCGCAAACCCCGCCACCGATCGACGCGGTTCCGCCGAGCCCGGCGCAGGATCACGCGGTTAGCGATGGCGGGGTCGATATGCGGACCGGCCAGTATCAATATTCCAAAACCGATCTGCAGATGGGCGGGGTTGGCGGGATCTCGCTCGATCGCAGTTCGGGGTCGGAGATCCGCTATGCGTGGAAGCCGATGGGCCAGTTCTCGCACAATTGGCATCTCTATGTGACCTACAAGACGATCTCTGGCGGCGGCGCGAGTTTCGCGGTCCAAGGATCGCGCGGGCAGCAATTCGTCACCGGCAGCAATACCAACAATTTCTACACCGCGGCGACCAATCACCGCACCACGCTCGAGGCGATTCCGACCGGGTCTGGCGCGCTCAATCGCAAGCTGCTCTACACCACGGCTGACGGAACCAAGGTCACCTTCCGCGAGCAGACCTCGATCAGCGACCAGGCCAATCGCGGGCAGATCCTGGCGGGCACCTGGCCAAGCTTTTACGCCGAGACGATCGAAGAGCCTGACGGCACGGTCTATACGCTAAGCTATGACGCCGCGACTTCAACCAATCCGGCCTTCCTGCGCCGGGTGACCAGCAGCGCGGGCTATGTGCTGATTTTCGAATGGGTCAGCAATCCGGTCGACGATTTCATTTCCAAGGCGTGCCTGTTCAACGCCGCCGTCGATACAGTACCAACCAGCAATTCCTGCTCAGGCGCAAGCTACAGCACCACCTACAGCTATTCCACCAACGGCACTATGAGCACGGCGGTCCATCCCGACACGCGCAGCTATGGCTACAATTCGACGTTCAGTCCCACTGCCTGGCAGACTGCACTCAACAACGCCCCAAACACGCAATACACCTGGACTGAAAGCTATACTCATCCGGGCGAGACCACGCCCTATTTGACCAATACGATCTTCCGCGATCTGTTCACGCAATCGACCCAGAGTCAGGATTTCCAGCTTGGCCCGGATTACACCTATTCGTGGAACGTCACCGAGCACACCGAACAAAACAAGGAAGTGGCTGGCGGGACAATGACCCGCAGCGATGGTGCGACCAAGACAATCGAATATCAGGAGATGATGCGCGCCAATTATGTCTACGGCGACTCCTTTGTCATTTCCGAAGGGCCTGACCGGATTGTCGATACGCTCGGGCGCGAGATGACCTCGGATTATTGCGTGACGATCGTGATCGCTCCGCAAGGTCCATTCCCGGGTGGAGCGACCGGCTGCGCCGCGGTCTCGGCCAAATATTGGGAGTTCCCGGAAGGCAACAGAATCGAATATTCCTACGATGGCTTTGGCTCGGTGCTGGAAACCCGCGTCAAGCCCAAGCAAGGTTCGAGCGAACCCGATTTGGTGACGACCTACACCTATGATTGCTCTTCTATTGTGCATTGCCGCAAGCCCAATTCGATCACCGATCCCGAGGGCAATGTCACCAATATCAGCTATTCCTCGGACCATGGCGGTGTGCTCAAGCGCACGCTGCCGGCCGACGACAACGGTGTGCGGCCCGAGATGCGCTATACCTATGGGCAACGTTACGCCTGGCTCAAGAGCGGCAGCTCCTACGTTCAGGCCGCGACGCCGATCTGGCTGCTGCTGTCCGAAGAATATTGCCGCACCAGCGCCGCCGATGTGAATGGCAATTGCGCGGCTGGAACCTCGGACGAGGTGGTGACCACGTACGAATATGAGAGTGGCAATAGCTCGACCGGGAGCAATCTGCTGCTGCTTGGCACGGCCGTAACCGCCGACGGCCCCACGCTTCGAACCTGCATGTCCTACGACAAATGGGGCCGCGCCATCTCCGAAACCCAGCCCAAGGCTGGCCTGACGAGCTGTCTGTGAGGGAGAGGATCATGAAAAAGCTGTTTGCCGCTCTTGCTCTCGCCGCCGCCGCTCTCACGCCAGGTCTGGCCGCTGCACAAAGCTCTCCATCGGATTACACTTCGGCTTCGCGCTATGACGTGATGGGCCGGGTCGTGGGGACAATTGCGCCCGATCCCGATGGCACGGGCTCGCTCAAATACGCCGCCACGCGGACCACCTATGACACGCGTGGCAATGTCGAAAAGGTCGAGACGGGGGAGCTGGCCAATTGGCAAAGCGAGTCGGTCGCACCCTCGGCCTGGCCCGGTTTCACCGTCCATACCATCGCTGAAACCACGTATGACGCGATGAACCGCAAGCTGACCGATAAGGTTAGCGGCGTTACCAGCGGCACAGCCACAGCATTTGGGTTGACACAATATTCCTATGACAGCGCCGGGCGGCTCGAATGCACCGCGCTGCGGATGAACCCGGCGGCCTATGGCTCGCTCCCTGCGAGCGCCTGCACGCTTGGGACGGAAGGTTCCAACGGGCCCGACCGCATCACCAAGACGATCTATGATGATGCGGGGCAGGTGCTTCAGATCCGCAAGGCAGTGGGCACATCGGTCGAGATCGCTGATGTCACTTACAGCTACACCGATAATGGCCAGATCGAAGAATTGGTCGACGCCAATGGCAATAAGGCCAAGCTCGAATATGACGGGCACGATCGCCAGAACAAATGGATCTTCCCGTCCAAAACGCTGCCGACCGGCTTCAATGACAGCACGCCAGCGTTGGCGCTGTCGACAGCCGGATCAACCAACCCCGGCGATTACGAAGCCTATACCCATGACGACAATGGCAATAGGCTGAGCCTGCGCAAGCGCGACGGGATGACGATCACCTATTTGTATGATGATCTCAATCGCATGACCCGCAAGACGATCCCCAATCGGGGGAATCTGCCTTCGGTGCATGAGCGCAACGTCCACTACACTTACGAGCTCAACGGTTTGCAGACCTCTGCGCGCTTTGGCAGTCCGACCGGGCAGGGCATTCTCAAATCTTATGACGGCTTTGACCGGATGGTCAGCGAGACCAATACGATTGACGGATACAATTTCGCGATCACCTCGCAATATGACGCTAATGGCAATCGCACCCGCGTCACCCATCACGACGGCGCCTTTTTCAGCTATGAGTATGATGGCCTCAATCGGCTGAGCGCGATCAAGGATCAGAGCGGCAACACGTTGGTCACGCCCAGCTTTAACGACCGCGGCCTGCTGACCAGCGCCGCCCGCCCCGGTAGCGTGCAGGACAGCACATTTACCTATGACAATGCCAACCGCTTGAGCGGAATCAGCATTGCCAATGGCTCGTCATCGGCCGATGTCAGCTGGACCTTCACCCGCAACGCCGCCTCGCAAATCCTCAGCGAGACGCAGAGCAATGATTCCTACTCCTGGGATGGGCACGTCGATTCGACGCTGAGCTACACGGTCAACGGGCTCAACCAATACACCGGCGCCGGCTCTGATGTGTTCTGCTATGACGACAATGGCAATCTCACCGCTGATGGCGATGCGACCGCCGGCTTCGTCTATCTCTATGACGTAGAGAACCGGCTGGTGCAGATGCGCCAGCGCGGATCGGGCAACACCAATTGCTCCTCGCTATCCTATGCTGGCGCGCTGGTGGCGGAACTGCGCTATGATCCGATGGGTCGGCTCTATCGCCTGCGCGATTACACCGGCGGCACCGGGATCAAGCGCTTCGTCCATGATGGCAATGCGCTGACGATGGAATACAATTCCAATGCTACCGTGATCGAGCAGCGCTATGTGCATGGCTCCAACGTTGAGGCCGATGATCCGCTGGTGTGGTACCCGGGCTCCAGCGTGGCGCTTGCCAATGCGCGGCATCTGTTCGCCGATCCGCGCGGCTCAATCGTGCTGGTCGCCGATGAGAGTGCCGGCACGGTCGCGATCAACACTTATGACGAATATGGCATTCCCGACAGCGCGAACGGGTTCGACATCGGTACCAAGGGCCGGTTCCGCTACACCGGCCAGGCCTGGCTGCCCGAGCTCGGCATGTATTACTACAAGGCGCGGATCTACTCACCGACGCTCGGCCGTTTCCTGCAGACCGATCCGATTGGGTACGAGGACCAGTTCAACCTCTACGCCTATGTCGGGAACGACCCGATCAATGGGGTGGATCCGAGTGGGTTGGCCGCTGAACGAAACTTCATACCTTACTATATGGGAGGCATCTACGGGAACATGATTTCCGTTGTTGCGCCCACAGAGTCCAACAATATGGGGCCACCACCGATTGGCCATAATCAGCCTACTCCGGCCGGAGCTGGCCATAATGGTGGTCCACCGCTCGATGACGATAGTTCTGTCAACTCACCAAAGGCAAGGGTAATAACAGTCGGAAGCCTTGTCGCACTTGGCATTGCTGTTGTGGGCACAGACGCTTGGCTACAAGCGCGCGCCAACCCCGATAGTGGGCCTGGAAGTCAACTTTATGCTCAAGTCGCGCGCCGTGGCAATAGTCTCGACGCTCGGCATAGAGAAGCAGCAATCCGAGAAGCCAAAGGACAGGTGGTAAAAATCAGGAAAGATGGGAAACCATTTGACCACATCAATGAGATCAGGGAGACGGCGAATGGCCTAAGGAGAGATATTGCTGCAGCGAAATGGCTCATTAGCCAACCCAACGTACCGATTGGGCAAAAACTTAGAGCACAACATGCATTATCATTGGGTACTACCTATCTTGGAGTTGCCCGACGTACACTTCAAAAGGTGAGAGAAATCCAGAATCGATCCTCAAAGACGCCGTAAGTATATGACTTCGATGGAGCTAATAGTTGGCACTTAATTTTGACCTAATCCGGCAGAAATTCCGCCAGGGCGAAGATTTGACATCCGTTGAGGCGGATCAATTGAAGAGGTTGATAATCGATTCTGAAGATATTTGGCTCCTCTCTGAAGCGATTTACTTTTACTGCTATCTCTTTCCATTTGAAGACGGTGTTCATAAGAAGTGTATCTCATGCCTTGAGCGCGGCGAGAGCGATGAGCTTTCAGCTATTTGCGTCAAGGGTGTGTTCACATTTTGGGGCGCGGGCACTAACGAACTAGCCTTGCAGATATTTGATAGAATTTCTGTATCCAGTTTTGATGAGCGGTTTGAAGAAAATCAAGCCGTATTGAAAGCCTACAAGGATGGAGACTTCCTTAAGGGTAATCTTCAAGTTCAAAACCATCTTGCCGAGTTTGTGAAATGGGGACAGGCAAACGGCTACGACTTGAGCTTTTTGCCTAACTAGCAATGATTCCTACAGCTGGGATGGGCATGTCGATTCGACGCTGAGCTACACCGTCAACGGGCTCAACCAATACACTGGCGCCGGCTCGGATGTGTTCTGCTATGACGACAATGGCAATCTCACCGCCGATGGCGATGCGACCGCCGGCTTCGTCTATCTCTATGACGTAGAGAACCGTCTGGTTGAGAGGCGGACCCAGACCAACAGCAATTGCGCCAGCCTGTCTTACAGCGGCTCACTGATCGCGCGGCTCTATTATGATCCGATGGGGCGGCTCTACCGCTTGCAAGATCAGACCGGCGGGACCGGGACCAAGCGTTTCGTCCATGATGGCAATGCGCTGACCATGGAATACAACAATGCCGGCACCTCAATCCAGCAGCGTTATGTCCATGGCTCGAACGTGGACGCCGATGATGCGCTGGTGTGGTATCCCGGCTCCAGCGTGGCGCTTGCCAATGCGCGGCATTTGTTCGCCGATCCGCGCGGTTCCATCGTGCTGGTCGCCGATGACAGCGGCGGCACGGTCGCGATCAACACCTATGACGAATATGGCATTCCTGATCAGGCGACCGGGTTCGACATCGGCACCAAGGGCCGCTTCCGCTACACCGGCCAGGCCTGGCTGCCCGAACTCGGCATGTATTACTACAAGGCGCGGATCTACTCACCGACGCTCGGCCGCTTCATGCAGACCGATCCGATTGGGTACGAGGATCAGTTCAACCTCTACGCCTATGTCGGGAATGATCCGATCAATACAGTGGATCCGACAGGAGAAAATCGTAAAAAACCTGGAGATACCGGGGCCGTACTCGGCGAAACGCTCCGGGCTCTAATTGAAATTGCAGGAGGGAAAGACGCTACAGAGGCCTTCGATGACGCAGCAGATCGAATTGAAGCTAGCCAGGGAAGAAGCAGGAAAAATTCTAGACAAAAGCGACGCACGGCGCGTGCAGCACAACGAGACGCTAATCCATCAGTCCCTACCTCTAGGGAGTCGACACGAAACGTCCAAAACAGGCCGAATGAGCCTCGCGGACAGATCAAGGAAGGATCGGACGGCAAGCAAGCTGGGGTTGTTGATGGGTCCAAAGACCGTAACAATGATCCCAAAAAGCACCCACCGGGCATGGAAGCAGGTCGGTTGAAGCCGCACGAACCTACCGGCGAGTACAACCAGCCAAAACTTCAGAACAAGGGCAAGGGCAAAGCGGCATTCAAGGATCACGAGAATTAAGCAGAAGGTTAGTCATGTCGGAGATTACAGAAGAGATCCTGCGCAGATCTAAAGTCTTGCGTTCCAAATCTAGCCGCGAGATCGTGGCGCGTTTAGCGATTGAAGAGCACGATAGTGTGTTCATTCTCTCCGATCAGGATACCTTGGCAATAAAGCGAATTGTTACCTCGAGCTATCTCGATTTCCCAAAGGTGTTGCGAGGCAAGAATCTACATGGATCACTTCCCATTGGTGACACCTTAGAGAACACTGAGATAGCGAACTTTTTGACCTCGTATGTGAAAGAGAAAGCAATTGTATTCTTCGAGCCGTGGGCAATGCGAGGAGCTGCAATTGTCTCAAGTCACGCTCTGAAAGAGAGGTTCTGGGACGCTTTGACTTACTGCGACTACGACATGAAAATCTACGATATGGCGCTAAAAATATCGTGTATCATATCTGAAGGCGAGGCAGATACCATAAGCTTCGATATTGCCTGTTAGGTTTCACTCGCCAGCGATTTTGGGTGAGTTCCATGGATAGTCCGAAATTGGGTCGTGAGCGGACAAACCGTTTTGGGCTGGCATAGTGCTAAAGCCGACCGGCCGTTGTCAGCACAGCCTCTGGGACCGCTGTAAGGCTGATTCTGGTAGGTGGAAGCGGACGATCGCGATCTACTGCACCGCAGCCAAATTTGGCCATGATATGCGATCAAAGCTGTCTAACGATTCTGCCGCGACTTTTATCGCCTCGGACATTGAGTTCAAATCAGCACTTATCAGACAAGACGCCCAATATTCGCCCAAACGATGGACGAAGCTTAGCTCTTGACCATCCGTTCCAATCCCACCTTTAGGTCGCGCCAACTTCGTGACAACGGCATATGGGTGAAGGCCGTCCGCATCTTCCATTCCCATCCATTCGAAGTTGTTTCTCAATCAGTCCAAATGGGCCGGACGTGTTTTATTGGGTTCCGAACCTAAGAAAGGTTCGTGCAGAATAGGCAGAGGCGCTAAAAACCAACGATACAAGAGTAAATTACGGACTGGCGGACGCCGTCCAGTGCAATCAAGCTTTCAGCCGCTTGATCATAGTAACCACCGATACAACATGACTTCAATCCAAGCGCAGTGGCCGCCAAAGTCAGATTTTGAGCCACGTGACCCGCCTCTAGCAAGCAGTATCGGTAGCCACGCTCTCCATATTTCGGAGTCAATCGACCAAATGAGGCACACAGGAATAGCTCTAAGTTTGCAGTGTCCACAAACTCCTTCTGCAGAAAGATCGTCTCTTCATATTCTTTGTCAGATACCCTTAAAAGCGACAGACGGTGATTTTGAGGCACATAGTAGAAAATAGAGTCAGGAATGTTCTCGCAATTTCTTGCTCGACCAAATAGGTCAATAGAGTACAGACCGCCCGCAGACGGCGTTGACTTGCGCCCACCCCCCTCACTGCTGATAATTCCCACAGCCGCATAGAGCAGGTTCGAAAGTGTCCCCAAAGGCAATTCTTGTCGGCATTCTGGCTGCGCTGAACGCCGAACACGCATAATTTCTAGAAGATCGCAGTGAAGACTCTGTTCAGGTGACGGCAGAACAACAGAGTCGTTCTCGGCGAATGAGAATCCCGAATACATCGCTCCAGTTTTGGGAGATGAATAGGGGTTCGACAGGCCACTTGACTTCGAGTTCTTGGAATTCGCATGATAGAGTTCCCAAACCCGATCGATTTCATCCTCAAAGCTGGGCATTGGGTTACAGTACCTCGTCTCTAATCAATTATGGGAATGGGTGAGGAAGCGGATTATCGTGTGGCTTTGATGTTTGTGTTTCTAGCATAAGTTCTTCAGGCACCGTCCAAAGCCTCTCTCCACCGCAAAAGCGGTTCTGGTGTCCGAGAAACAGCGGATGCATACCAGGAATAACTGCCTTCACGACTGAAAGCCCGGTCGGCCTAATATCGGAGCTTGTCACATCAACTAGCACCGCATCTAGACCGGATGCTTTCAAGTGTTCAACGACCTTCGAAAAGCCACATATTGGTCGCGCCAGCATTGCAGATAGCCTTATGTTGGCGTTGGTTTTGACAATCCAGTCGACGTCTGGCAGCCGGTCATGGTCGCTCCAGTACAGCAGATGATGATGCTGATCTGTCACTTCAAACGGCTCAGAAATCGGCTTCTCACCGTTCTCGACAGCTTCCTGCGAAAGAACACAAACGTATCGGTGCGTGTGGGCGAGTTCTTCTAGTGCACCAATTATCGCGTCGCGTGCCGACGGATTGGCCGAAGCGGCCACGGTTAGTGCTGGTCTCCCTATGTCGTTCGCAACCAACAAAGCGAGTACAATTGTAACGCAATGGTCCAGAGAAATGTCAAACACCAAGCACCGAGCATCACAACGTTCAAGCGCAGTCTTCAACCTCAAAATCTCGAAATCATCGACGTCGAACTCGATTAGATGGGGCGGAACCTTTCTTTGCCATGTGATCGTAAATGCATCCCTCTCGATTACTTCACATATTGCAGCGAATGCAGCATGCTCATAGTCGGAATGACAAGATAGTCCGGTTGAGATCGTCTGTGATATTGCGGTTTCGTTTGGATCTGACCGATAGGGAATATGGATAAGCTGCGATGGCACTAGTATAGGATCGCGATCGGCTGCCAGTATGCCCTTGCTCCAACTAACTACCGTATCACAATCAAAGCAAGGCCATGGCGAAGTACCCTCTTTCAAGCCTATTGGTTGAGGTTGAGCGTAGCTACTGGGACACGTGTGCCTCGAAGTCAGTTCGGTTGCGCGAAAGAGTCCAACCGATTCAGAGTTTTGAATCGCTCCACAGTATCTCTCAATACACTCGCCTATCGCCTTGATTTGTGCGCGCTCACGAGACATCGACGCGCCGCTTCCAGAGTTGAAATTTGCCTGATATCCAAATGAACTGGTCGAAGCGGAAGTCGCAGCGTAGTGAAAGAATGTTGGTGCACCAGGCCTGACTGGCACTTCAACAAGCGAATTGATAACCCCAAAATCGGGATCAACTAGCGGCTCGGTTAACCTTTCAATGTATTCCGCAAGACCCATCAAGCACCCAATAGATTAGAACTCGCAGCTATCTAGACTTCATTCAATTGTGGCCGTGCCATGAAGTCTGAGCAAACGGAACAACGAGGCGCCCTAAGAACTCGTCGTTGAACGACTGAAGGTATGAGGGGTCTAACATCGGTCACCCCTCCGCGTTGACTAAAATTGTAGCCCGAAATCAATTTCTCAATCTGCAATGCAGCTACTTGAGCGACGAAATCTAGGACAGATTCACTACTGCTCATCGTCTCGCGACGAGAATCCAATGCGGCGGAAAAGAGCGCGCGCTTCGTCTCATCAAGCTCAATTGCTGACCGCTGCCGATCTATGAAGCACTGATAACATGGCCCTCCGCAACCTGGTTCGTAGATTGGCCCAATCAGTGCAGTTAAGTTCTCGAACAATACCGGCACAAATACTGCGTTCTTGTGGTGACAAGTCGCATTCCAATGCAAAAGGCGGTCAACGCTGCCGTCCATGGATACTGCAATTACTATACTTGATCCAGTAATTTGATTGCCAGCATTAATGCCATCAAATACAGGTGCCCCACCTTGTGTTTCCATTTCGTCAGACAAAGAGCTGTCAGCAACAGACGAGATCTGATTTGCTGACAAATTCGCTATCAGCAAACCGATCTTGCGAACAATTTCATTAGATCCGACCAAAACTATAGAGAAGTTCGACCGAGATGAACGCACTTCTCTCGCATCGGTTTTCATATCCCAGAAGAATAGCTCCAATGGAGATTCTTCCGAGTTCGAAGTGCTAAGGTCAGAAGTTAGGGAGGTGAACACTTCAACCAAACCCAAATCCAGCAACCTTCGCAAGAGCGCCGCAAATACCTCAAACTCATTTGGCTTAAATTCCCGAGCCAACTCCCTCATCGAAACTGGCGCATCAGCCAATTTGCGTATAACGTTGTCGACACTCGAATTGTACTCCGCACCCTCGACAAGCAAGGCAGTACACCCCCTCTTAAGCAGGGTTCCTGAGGTAGTTTCAATACAATCGAGTTTCCGAACGAATAACGGAGTATCAATCGAAACGGCAGTCATAAACAGCCAACAAGTCCGATTCTATCAATCGCAAGCCCTAATCAGGATCTCTACCAGAGCAGCAGCAGCAAGGGCAACAGCAACAACAGCTTCCACCTTCCGCTATCTCACCGTTAACAAACATTCCACTGTATGCCTCTTGAAGTGAGTCGGTGACAGAGTGAAGCTCCTTAACTGAAAGCGCTGCAATTTCAGGCGAGATACTGCCCCACGCCAATGCTATTAGGTTATCTGTGGTAATGTCGCCCGCTGCGGCAGGCAGTGCACCGCTTCCCTCTGGCAACTCTAATTCACTCAGCTTAGCCATTCCGATCTCCTTTAGTTATTGTCGACATCTATGAAATTCAGGTGTCTCCTCGCGGTCCAATCCTCCCAGTATCGGTCCCCGGTGCCTGGAGGGTAAGGGTCATAAACATTTACCCACCTCATCTCGACATCTTCGATTTGCTCGACCTTCCAACCGACAATTGTCCTAGCATGGCCAAAAATCCCATCCTTGATTGGGCGATTGTCATTTATAGAAAATTGAGCCTCCTGAAACGTAGGCTCTTTGTCAAGCACTCCTTTCAACTCCGACGATGAAAGTTCGGCATATGCGGCAACTTGCTTAGATGCGACCGTTCCAAATTCCGTCGTTCCCATGGTTTCTGCAATTGTATCTTGCTCCACTGTATGGCCGTGGAATTCTAGGATGGTTTGCGCAACTGCTACTGCACAAAAAACGTCCGTAGCCTGTGGATGCAACACTACACCGCCAAGTGTCTTCTCAGTGATGAAGTCTTTTCTTGCGGTGACATGCTCTATCAAACCAGATGAACCAAGCGCCTTCGCTACCTCATCATTCAATTGCAGCGCCTGAAAATGCAGGTATTTGTTAACGGAGCGGTCGATCCGATCGTTCTTATCGGGCATAGGCGTAAATGCTGTAATGAATTCTGGTTCTTCTCCAGTAATATCTTGATTTACAGGTATCAAATCGTGCGTAAAAAGGTCAATAACTATGCGCTGATCATTTGATCTTGCAATAATGCCCAACTTGGGGTCGCTGTAAATTACAATACGTATGGGCGTTTCGACTTGAAGCCCCTCTCCTTCCGCAAACTCAATCGCTGCCTCAACCTTCTTTGGAAAATTCGGATTTGCTCCAATCGAGATTCTCTGAACCGGCGCGCCAAGGGTATCGTCGGCTGAAGCCCGCACACGCACACAGGTTTGACCGTCAATCCTGCGCATCAATTCTGTAAAAAGATGGCGCCCAGCTAAATCGAAAATTTCAATACTCAATTCGTCCTCAAATGCGTCAGGACTTCCTCCTTCTGGAACCTCACCAAGGACATTTGAAATCATCCATGCGCTCAGCTCACTGCCTCGAGGGCCTGCCTCAAAATCTGGCACTAGAAATGAGAGCAGGGCCATTTCCGCACTTGATTTTTGATCTTCGAATGAAATCATTAAGAGGCTCCTATGATTGGTTCGGGAATCTGCGATGAGTCAGTTTCAGCAAGTACTTGACGACTCCAATCTCACTTAGTCAATACCGTGTTTAAATGGACATCAACCATGTGACTGCAATTGGTTCGAGATCATTCTTGTGCTGATGTCTTCATTTTTCCGGATTCATCGGATTTGAATGGAGTTTGTTCAGCTGGCCTCAACCCAAATGACCGTCTTGCCAACAGTAATAGCTTAAATGTCTCTGCACGCATCGCCCTGCACAGCGCATCAAACCTCGTTAGTCTGACAACATCCTTCAATTAAGAGCGCCACCGTCTTGATTTGGGTCGGTTGCCGACCAGCCGCTTTCGGCTGGCACCGTGCTAAAGCCGACCGGCCGTTGTCAGCACAGCCTCCGGGACCGCTGTAAGGCTGATTCTGGTAGGTGGAAGCGGACACTACCACGTTCAGAAATAAAAGTGGGTTTCATCAACTCTATTTGAGGATTTTATCATCAATTGGACTTCGGAAAATTCAATGTCCAGAAGCGAGACTTTGCCATATAGAAAGACGGTCGATTCTTCTTTGCGAGTTTCCGTTGGGTCTTAGAATACTCTATCGTGCCATTTCTCAAAGAGCCGAGCTTCGCTTTGAATCCGAGTATCAGGCTAAGCTCCAAGCACTACGAGATATGGAAGCTTTCCAAGAATTTCAGCAGAGCAAAATAGGGCTGGTATTGAGCGGATCTGGGGCGAAGGGCGCATATCAAGCGGGGTGCTTAAAGGCTCTATCAGATGCAGGTTTTACCAACATTGCATTCATTTCTGGCGTGTCTTCCGGTGCACTTAACGCTTGCGCATATTCCTTGGGGCAGGTGGAAGAGTTACAAGAGCTTTGGCAAAATATCGGACTCACTAGAGTTATCAAATTCTCGCCAACGCTACCAATCTATTTGGCACTTAAGGGGCTGTCGATCCTACTTCGCTTATGGGGAGGACTTCTTCCCGGATTCTTGTTTCGGCTAATAGCCTCGGCGGCGCTAGTGTATTGGTTAGTGCAGGATTTTGATTGGGTCAGTGCCTTAGCCTTGCTCGTACTTGCTGTGACTTACCTACCAATCGTGGCGAAGAGTATTCGGATTTTGGGGCTACATTTAAGCAACTTTACGGCAAAGCATTTCTCTCTTTCTGTCCAAGACAATTTGAAAGCACAGATTGCCCAGGTAACAATGGCAAATACAAAAACCGGCGAGGGTGGTAGTTATGTCCGGCCAACATTCGTGACAGTGGCTGAAAAATCCCTCTGGTTTGATCCAGACAACCCATCTTTTTTTCCGTTCCCTGGGGCCGGAGACCAAGATAGAGTCAAATCGCTTCACTATAATATACTTCGCCCGGTTGAGTGTTACGGTTGGCTACCAAAATATTTCGATATTTCTAAAGAACCAAATGTTGAGGAGATTTTGCTGCAAAGTGCGGCATTGCCTGCCATATTCGTTGAGAACCCAATCGGCGATGGTAACTATGCGGATGGTGGTATTGTAGAAAATTCGCCCTTCAATTGCGTTCTCGAATTGGACTGCGACTTCACGATTGCAATCCATCCATCCGGGCGCTCTTCTGATGAATTGGACCGCCTCGCCCAAGTCCCACGATTAAGAAGGGCTCTCTATTTAGAAAGCCAATCGCTTCGCTCACTGCATAGGAAGTACCTCAGGTGGTTCTTTGAGATTGGGGTCTACGAAGCTAGAGTGCTTCATCCCAAATGGCATTCCGATCACCCATCGAAAGCTTGGTTCCATTCATGGGACCTCCCAACGCCTGAGGGCCTCGAAATCGTTCCACTTGAGGACGTCCATATTAAGCGGCCAATCTACCATCTTTTCCCCAAAAAATATCTCGGCGGCCTATTGCGAGGCACCTTGAATTTCCGTCGCAGTAAGGCGAGAGAAAGCCGTCGGGATGGTATGTCTGAGATGCTGGAATGCCTTTGCAACATCCTCAGTCATCCTGAAGTTGCATTCGAAAATACAAAGGTCACACCCACAGGCAAGATTGTACATCGTAACGTACGCACACAGCGCATGAATTTTGGCTAAGCGTTAAACCTCACGATGCCAAAATGAGAGAATTTCGGCGTGAGACGATATGAAAGCTTGCGGAGACTGAATAATGTCCGCCATGCGCCCTTGGCAGACATCAGGGCCAACTTCTTCGAACGTCTGCTATTGGGTCGGGAGCTGACCAGCCGCTTTCGGTAAGTTGCCGAGTGAAGCAGCCAGTCCGCTACCGAGATTGCCTCTTTGGCCGCTTAAAGACTGCTTCTGGTGGGAGGTGTGAGCCGACGCTCGATCGGCCGCTGCTACGGCTGTGTTGCGGACGCCAATCGCCAACCAAGCACAACCATTGCGAGCGCCGCAGCGAAGGAGACCAGGTTGGCATCCAGGCCACCAGCCAACGGTTGCACGCCGCCCGGATCAGAAAGCGCCCCGCCATAAAGCGGCATAGTCATCGCCGCGACCATGAAGGCGCCCAAGACACCGCTGCTGATAGACCCCGCAATCATCACTCCGGTGCGCGCTCCGGCCGGGGCCCGCCACAGCATCCAAAGCGCGATCAGGCCCATCGTCGAAGCCGAGAGGATCGCCCACATTGTGTGAAACCGGGCATGCGGAACCCAATCGGGGTGGAAAATATGCGTCGGCGTCAGGATGTCGACAGCCGGCGGGATAAAGGTGTACATTGCTGTTCCCAATGTGAGAAGCAGCTTTCCGGCCAAAATTTGCCTGCTTGGTTCTGCCATGTTCGTCTCCTTGGGGAAACGCTATATCGATATGTGCCTACTTGGCCAGAGAAGGGCACAAATTCTGTCGCAGTCCCAGATGTTTGGAAATTGGCGCGGGATCTGGGCAGACGCGAATGGCTAACAACCCTTTGAAGATGTCAGTCCGCTTGCAGGTCAATCCTATCAGTAAGCATGAGGCTGTTTCTGGGGGTGGAAGGTGACCTTCTCGTTGCGTGGGTCGGGCGGCGGGCAATCTAAATCGGAAAGCCATGCTCTTGTGCCGAGGGACCTAGCCGATACGATAGGTTCGATCATGCTGTTGAACCCGGCGCCAACGACTTCATAGTGATCACTTTCAGTTAGCATCCACTCCATAAGGAGCGATCAATGTCACCACTCGGGATATTCAAAGCAGACATTGCGGCAACTGTCCAAGCGATCAGTGACGAAGAGTGGTCAGCAGTAAAAGCGAATATTCGCGAGATGCACTGGTATGCCGGAGAATCAATTTACGGTCAGCACATGATTGGTGACCGGTGGCTGTTCGTTGCGAAAGGTATAGTGGCCTCTGAGCAATCACATCCGGATGGCTCGCATTCGATCGCTCGGTTCTTTGAACGCGGCCAATTCTGCGGCAACCTCACGAGCACATGGATGAAGGAATTTGCCACCGACGATCTGATGGCGATCACGGATGTGGCGGGGATAGAGGTGCCTGACCAGGTGTTTCGAGAGGATTATCTTCATGGCGGACCACTTGGCGAGTATCTGCGTCACAAACTCATGGAGACCTTGTGCTTCGATAAAGAGATCATGGTCGCCAAGACGATCGGATTGACCGAAATACGCTACCGCGCGTTGGAAGACCTATACGAGCAAGTCATTGGCCTGACCCGAAAAAAAGAAATCGCATCCTTTCTTGGGATCACGCCGCAAGGGCTCAGTCGATTTTTGCGCAATCGAACAAGCGGCACTTAACCTTGGTTAAGTCAGGTGCGGCGAGATACTGATAACCTGCCACTATCTCTTGCGAAGGAGTTAGCTCGATTGGCAGACCCATTTATCATGCCGAAGCCTCGTGAATTCGGCTGGAACCTGAAATCGCTCGACACCACCCGGTTCGAGATAATCGAACGACCCAACGGTCAGTTTTGTGCTGTCCTGAACCATTCGCTTATTCGCGGCGTGACGAGCGAGATGATCCACTGGTGGTTTCAGAATTTTCCGAACCTTAAGGTCACGCTTGAAGATACGCCTGGCTACGAGGGCCACACCGTCGACGGATATCTCTTGTGGCATCCTTCCGACCATTGCCGCGCTGTGCTTCGGGGTAAAGTCGGAGCCGGCGGTTTGGCACAGGCTGGCGCAAAGATCAGAATCCAGGAAGCCATGCAACACAGCACCTATGGCATGACCTACCCCGCCGATGCCGAACTGGATATCTTTTATTGTGAGAACGACGGTTGGGCCATGGGAAAATCCATGCCGTTCCTTGGCAAAGTCATGTGCCTTCGCATTCACTACAAAGATGTCATTGAGAATGGGCAGATTATTGGCGTCCAATACCACTACGAGGTGGTAATCGGTGCGACAGGAGACAACCCCTTGGCTCGCTTTATAAATCGCAGGATCGCTGGCCAGTACTCACCTGAGTTCTTCGCAGCATGGCATTTGCATAACACGATCGAAGTAGGGACTTTCGAGAACTTCCTTGCGCCACTCTTCGCTCAGCGAGAGAGGCACACCGAATTGCTTTATGCTTGTGCGATGAACCCGATGGCTTCGGCTCCGGATGAGCAATTCGCCCATGATCCAGAACTGTTTGAAATACGCATTGCTGGGTACAAGCAATGCAGCGATCCCTATTCCTATCAAGGGCCAAAACGGTCTAGCGTGCTTTAGAGAACTGCGAGGGTGGCACCGGCGATAGGATCGTCAAAACAGCCATGGGCTAGTGGCTGCAATTGGGTCGTTAGCGGACGGTCGGCTCTCAGGCGAAAAGATCCTTACTTGCGAGCGTAGCCAACTCAGCATCACGTTCCTGATCGGCCAGCAAATGCCCATAAGTGTCGAGCGTTAGCTGAATGCTCTCGTGTCCGATCCAGACCTGCAAACGCTTTAGATCGATCTTGCTTGCAATCCAGCCGCTCGCAGCGGCGTGGCGCAAGGCATGGAACCGGTATTTACCGCTAAGAACCGGATTACCTTTCTCATCCATGATCGGCTGGCCGGTCTTGTCCAGCCTGGGCACGCCTAGACCTGCCCTCACCTGCAAAGGGAATAAGTTCGCCGCAACACGTTGTTATGCCTCAGCGGCGTGCCCACCGCGCTAGGAAAAACCAGTCCGATCGTGCTCGGCCTGCACCTCAGCTTCCACCTAGTCAGCTCGGCAACCAATTGAGGCGGCATCGGAATTGTGCGCTGTCCCGCCTCGCTTTTGGGCGGCCCCAGCACTCCCCATTCATCGGCGCGCTGGCGAACAGTCAACGCCCCTGCCTTCAGGTCAATATCGCGCCAGCAAAGCCCACGCAGCTCGGATGATCGCAGCCCCATGGTGATTGCAGTTAGGATAAAGGGCCGCTCATCATCGGTTGCCGCTTGGATCATCGACTTGAGGTCAGCGCGCGCAGGAGGCTCGACCCGCTTGGCTTCGCGCTATGCTTTGGCAACCTTTACATCGGATGCGACATTTTGGCTGATCGCGCCGATCTCCATCGCATTGTTGAGAATTGCAGAAAGGCCGCGAATGATCTTGCTCGCCATTGGTCTGGATTTCTCGATAAGCAATTCCGTTCGCCACTCGACAACCTGAGCCTTGGTCAATTGCGAGAGCTTCAGCTCGCCAAACTTCGGGACAACGTGCAGCCGTGCCAGTTCTCGGTAGCGCTTGATCGTGCTGCGCTCCAAGCCCTCGGCATCACCAGCCGCGATCCAGAGATCAGCTGCAACCGCTACCGTGATGCTGTCCCGATCGTGGGTGTGCCGCCCCTGCCTAATCTCATCCCGCGCGCGATTCGCATAGGCTTCCGCTTCTTTCTTGGTCGAGAATTGCCGGGCGCGGCGCTTGCCGTGCTGATCCTTGTAATCGACCAGCCATGCAGATTTCTTCTGTCCTTTGGGTGATACCCATTCACGTTTGCGGATTGCGGTCAATCTGATCTCCGATCTTCCAAGTGTAGCGTAAGTATCGGCAAAAAAGAGGATTCCCGAGCGCGTTATCCCCAAAAATCGATCTCTTGCACTTCTATTGTTCCTTTTTTGTTCTATATAGAACAAGCAGGGAACGAATGGAAGTCAAAGGCAACGAACATGCTCGGAAATGATCTTATCAAAGGCGCAAGAGCCGTTGAACAGGAAACTGGCGGTATGATCACGCAACGGCAAGTCTATCACTTGGTCGAACAAGGTCACCTGCCCGTTATTCGGAAAGGTCGCACGATGTTTTTCCGGAGGTCAGAACTCGAAGCGGCGTTTCGATCAGGCCACCCAACCACGTGAAAATCATCAAGAATCGCTGCGAGGAAGGAGGGTACTTCTACCGACGATAGTCGGCACCGGTTAGCTTGTCTTATGGGCCTCGCCAGCCCTGGCAATCAGCGGTTTATGCGAATTGGCGCTTCACCCGCTCCGAAAAATGAAGCTGCCTTGGGTTTGCTCATCGTCTCCGAGTTGTCCAACACTTCCGGGCAAGGGCTAAACCCGCAATGAGACTGGCCCACTCGATATGGGCCGATGCCAAGGGGGTGATACCCGCCCCTCGCAAAGCCTCGCTGGATGGCAATGCGGATATACGCGCTTTTGACGCCACAACCCAATTTTGGGTTTCATTGGAGGACCACGCTCGGGAACAGGTAAGCAGCCGTTTCCCATCGGTGGGGGCCTGGACTGACCGCCCATAGCGGTGCGCGGTAAACTTGGCAGAGTGCGCCAGTAGGTTAATCCGTTTACACCTTGGAACTCGATTTGAGTGAGGTGGCCTTAACGGGTGGGGATAGTGTGCGCATTCTTGGCCAACGAAACACAGCTTCTACTTCAAATCCCATCCAGCGCCTTCAGCAGCCCGGTTGCACGCATCATTTCCACTCCGCACAGGTTATCAAGGTATTCGAACTCATCCAACAAGCGTCGATAGGTGCGGTGATGCATGCCCTTGGGCCGCAAAGGGAAGTTTCCCCAACCTTGCTCGCATCCCAATTTCTTCTGCACGCGAAACAGACGCCCAAAGATCGCATCGCGGTCCGTGACGCGCTGCGACTGGTATCCCAGCCGCCATGCCTTTCGCGATGCAAAGCGATCTCCATTCACTGGCATGTAGAGCTTGCCAACGCGTTGACCGGAGAAGGGGCATAGCATCCACCATCGCTTGCCCCCGAGATGCGGCTGGGTGAAAGTCAGATAGATGCTTTGGAGAACATGCTCTTGCACATCGCCAGTGCCCTGCCTGTAGTTCAGCACAAGCCGTTCGTTTCCGACTTCGCGCATATCGGCGCGAAAGCTGATGCTTGCTGAGGGTTTGCCCCTGCAACTCCAGCTTAGCGTTCCGGTGCGCAGCCGCCGGTCAGCAGCAAGACCTTTACCCATCATCCACGCAATGTCGATCCGGCGCGATGCGTCCGCTGTTGGCCTTCCATATTGCTGCCCTGATCCGTAGCCGCCCATAGGGACTGTATTATACGAACAATACAGCACAAGGAAGTCAAAAGCCGCCGATTATTTTCCTAAATCAATTGGGAGTTTTCGAAGGTAAGGCGGTCATTCAATTGGGCACGCCATAATTGCCGATTCAGCACCTATCGCGCACGCCGTTTCGTGACGCATATATGCTGCACGGACCAGCCGGAAATGATCGGAAGCCGGCGAAAGATGGCGGAAAAGCACGCGACACGATGCAACAAGTGAATTTGGGCATCCACACATAAACTTGATAAACAATCAAAGGAAATCAAAGCTTTGACTGGTAGCGGAGGAGGGACTCGAACCCCCGACACGCGGATTATGATTCCGCTGCTCTAACCACCTGAGCTACTCCGCCCCAGAAGGGTCCCAAAACCATTTCCGCTTCGGGATTCGCGAGACCATTTGTCTCAAGCGAGCGGCGCATTTAGGGCCGCTGGCGCGTCCGGTCAACCATTACCATCAGTCTGTTTGTCAGCGGTCGAGACAACCTCATTCATGCGGATCACCTTTTCCGCAAGCGAGCGATTTATCGCGCCATCGACAGCCTTGCTGATTTCGGGAAATTCGCGGGCATAGAGCGCGAGCGAGTCGCGATCGAACTTGGCAATCCGCATCGGCTCGACCGCCTCGACAGTGGCGCTCGCCCCCTGCCCCGAGAACATGCTCATTTCGCCCAGAAAGTCCCCCGCCGCGCAGGTGCCAACTTGTTTGCCATCATGCACGATCTTGGCCATTCCGGAGGCAATATAGACCAATGGCGGACGCGGATCGCCTTGCTTGATCACGCCATCGCCAGGCGCCAGATCATGCCAGGTCAACAAGTCCCTCATCCGCTGCTGCTTGGTGGGATCGGACAGCGACAAAACATGCTCAACCAGCTCGCGCTCTTCGCTGCTGACCCAAGACGAACGCGCCCGTGCAATGCTGAGCGCCAATTGTCCGCCCGCCACCAGCGTGAAGAGACCGGCCCAGATCAGCCACAGTCCGCGCTCACCCGCCAGCACCAGGGCAACCACCGCCGCCAGACCAGCCACCAGCGCCAACGCCCTCACCAAGCGCAAATTGTTCACCACCATCGCGGCAACAAGGAAAAGTGCCGCGGCATGCGCAAACAGTTCAAAACTCATGGCTGTCCCCCCGTAAGTCAGGGTGATCCTATCACGCTCTGGCCCGTCCGCGAAAGGCGCAACGTTTGACCTGATCCCACGGCCCGCCCCGGTAGAGGTGCAATTCCAGCGCCGGAAAGGTGAAAGCGCGCGGTTCGATCTCCGGAGCAAGGCTGGCCTGGAGCGCGCGCGCCCCCTCCTTGGTGACCTTGTTCTGGATCGTGATATGCGGGCGCGGATCGTAGAGGTCCTGCGCGGTCAGACTGCCATGGAAGTGATCGGCAATCTGCTCGCGCAAGGTCAGCAGCTCGGGCGCCTCAAGCGCGATCGCGGTCCCCTTACCCAGATCCATGATCCCCGAAACCCGCCCCTGCGGTGGTGCAAACTCCGCCACTATCCGAGGGAGGAAGGATTTGAGCTCTTCGAGCAAGGACGGCGCGAAGGAATGGAACAGTGTGACATGCGCGTGGAGATGATTGCGCTTGGGCGGGTAATGCGCCCGCCTCAACCCCTCCGCCCAGCCCTGAATCTCAGGCGGCAGCGCGGCGGTTACGATAAATGGGTTCGACACGGCTGAGACCTGCCCGCGCTACATCTCACCGCGTTCGCGGCGGATCGCATACCACCGCTCAACATTGGCATTGTGCTCCTCAAGCGTCTCGGCAAACAGATGGCCGCCGGTGCCATCAGCGACCATGAACAGCGCGCTGGTACTGTCGGGATTGGCGACCGCTCGCAGGCTGTCGATCCCCGGATTGGTAATCGGTCCGACCGGCAGGCCAACTCTGGTGTAGGTGTTGTAGCCATTGACCGCGGCGATCTCCGACTGGCGGATGCGGCGCCCCAAAGGCTTCCCCTGAGTGATCGGATAGATGATCGTCGGGTCCGCTTGGAGCAGCATGCCAGTGCGCACCCGGTTGGAATAGAGCCCGGCGACCTTTCCGCGTTCCTCCGCCTTGCCGGTCTCTTTCTCGACAATCGAAGCCAGGATCAGAGCCTCGCGCATCGTGTCGACCGCGACCGTCGGGCCGCGCTCGGCCCATACCTCGGCCAAGGCGCGATCCATCGCCAATTGCATCTGCTCGATCAGTGCAGAGCGCTGCTGACCCCGCTCGAATGCATAGGTGTCGGGAAGGATCGAACCCTCGGGTGGCACGTCAATCTCACCCGCAAGCAGTTCCTCGGACATCAAGCGCTCATGCACCATGATCGAGGGCATGCCTTCGGGAATGGTGATGAAGCGCCGGATGACGTCCCCGCTTTGGAAAGCGAGCAGAATTGCGGCCTGGTCCATTGCTGGCGTCAGCGCAAACTCACCCGCCTGGATCGGATCGCTCGAGCCGAGCAGGCGGGCGCGCAGCAGAAAACCATCAGCCGAGCTGATCAGTCCCTGCTGTTCCAGATCGTTGGCAACGGAAGTCAGGGAGGAGCCTGCCGGTATGACAAACGGCGTCTCTTCCTCGATCGTGGCCGAGCCAAACGCCGATCCCGCAATATACCAGCCGGCGGCCAGAGCCGTGAGCACGAGGCCGGCGATGTTGCCGAACCTGATCACCGGATCAATCGACCTTCTGCATGATCAGCGACGCATTGGTGCCGCCGAAGCCGAAACTGTTGTTGAGGACCGCGCGAACCTCCCGCTGCTTGGCCTTATGCGGGACCAGATCGATCCCCTCAGTGCCTTCGTCAGGATTGTGGAGGTTCAAAGTCGGCGGAACCACACCATCGCGCATGGCAAGGATGCAGAACACCGCTTCGACCGCGCCAGCGCCGCCGAGCAGGTGCCCGATCGCCGATTTGGTCGAGCTCATCGACGCGCCGCTGAGTCCGTCACCGAGCACACGCTTGACCGCAGCGAGTTCGATCGTGTCGGCCATGGTGCTGGTGCCGTGGGCGTTTACATAGTCGATATCGCCCGGGCCAAGGCCAGCCTTCTTGAGCGCCATCAGCATCGCCAGTTCCGCGCCCTTGCCTTCGGGGTGCGGAGCGGTGACGTGATAGGCATCGCCCGACAGGCCGTAGCCAGTCACTTCGGCATAGATCTTGGCGCCGCGCGCCTTGGCGTGCTCATATTCCTCGAGCACGACCACGCCAGCGCCCTCGCCCATCACAAAGCCTTCGCGGTCCTTGTCATAGGGGCGGCTCGCTTCGGTCGGCCGGTCGTTATAGCTGGTGTTGAGCGCGCGGGCCTGGGCAAAGCCAGCGATGCCCAGCGGGTTGACGGTGCTTTCCGCCCCGCCCGCAATCATGATGTCGGCATCGTCCATCGCGATCATGCGAGCGGCGTCGCCGATCGAATGCGCTCCGGTCGAGCAGGCTGTCACCACCGCGTGATTGGGGCCCATATAGCCGTATTTGATCTGCACCTGGCCGGTGACGAGATTGATCAGGCGACCATGGACAAAGTGCGGGCTGACCCGGCCGGGGCCACGCTCGTGCAGATTGACCGATTCCTTCTCGATCCCGGGAAGACCGCCAATGCCAGCACCGATCGAACAACCGGTGCGGAGCTTGGTCGCTTCGTCCATATCTTCGAGGCCGGCGTCTTCAATCGCCTGACCGGCGGCATCGATGCCGAAAACGATGAAGGGATCGACCTGACGCTGGATCTTGCCGTCGACGCGCTTGTCGGGATCGAACCCCCAGGGGTGATCCTTGTCCTTGACCTCACAGGCGATGGTGCATTTCTGCCCCTCGGGCTCAAACCGAGTGATCGGTCCTGCGCCACTCTCGCCAGCGATCAGATTGGCCCAACTGGTCTCAACATCGCCGCCAAGGGGTGTAACCAGGCCAAGGCCGGTAACGACAACACGCCGCATCATTCTACTCCAAAAACATCAAAGGCCCGCGCCCGCTATGGGCTCGGGCCTGTTGGTGTGCCGCTCACCCCGCAGGGTGGCGCGGCTGACACAAGAGCTTATCAGCCCTTGTTGTCTTCGATGAACTTGGTCGCGTCTCCGACCGTGGTGATCTTTTCAGCAGCGTCGTCAGGAATTTCTACGCTGAATTCCTCTTCAAACGCCATCACCAGTTCGACGATGTCGAGGCTGTCTGCGCCCAGATCATCGATGAAACTTGCATCCTGCGAAACCTTGTCAGCTTCTACGCCAAGGTGTTCGACGACAATTTTCTGCACGCGGTCGGCAGTATCGCTCATATTGATCCCTCTTGATATTGGGGTGTGAAATTCAAAATTGCCCTAATCAAAGGGGCAGACAAGCGCAAGTGGTGATGACATGCCAAGTGTTGGCATGGGCCGCCCCCTACGACGCTCAGAGCACGATATAGTCGCATTGCGTAACATTCAATCCAATTGCGAAACTACTGATAATGCGCTTCGATCTGTTCCAGCGCGAGAACCCGATCGGCGATCCGGTTGAGCCCGGCTTGCGCATAAGAGCGGTCGCCGTCGATCTGGAGTGAGCGATCATAATAGCTGATCGCGCTCTCGAACTCGCCAGCCGCCTCTGCGCACAGCCCGAGATTGTAGAGCAGCGAGCGGTGCCCTCCGATGCTCGGCTCCAACGCGGCAAAGGCATCGCAGGCGGCATTCTCATCGCGCTTGGTGAGGCGCACGGCTTCGCGGAACTGCTTGCCCGCCTCTCGCTCCATACCCTTGCGCGATTCAAACACGCGGATCGCCTCGCGACGCTGCTCGGGGGCGAACTCAAACCTTGTGCGGTCCGCCGCTTCGGCCAGCGCCTCGTCGATCAGCGGGTCAAATGAGGGCTGGTTCTCATCCGCGCAGAAGCGCACTTCACGGATCACTTCGAAGCTCCCCGAATGCAGCAATTGGCCGTCACGTGCGACCAACCGCAGTGAGGGTGACACGCGGATCCGAGCGCGATCGCACGGCACTTTTTCAGTCACCCGCTCGAGGCATTTGCGGTTCTCATCTCGGCTGACACAGCGTTTCACCTCTTTGTCGTAGCTCTCTTCGATCCGCACATCACTGTTCACAAAGCCGCTCAGTGCGGCCTCGGCCTCGGTCACCAAGCTGCCGGAATAGATTGTGAACCAGCTTTCGCCATTAATCCGGGCACTGCGGAGACGATCGCCAATCAGGGTAGAAAGCGCTGCGCCATCAGGGCCGCCCAGCCGCTCGACCGCGATCGATTGCAATGCCGCTGCGTCGCTGTTCCCGGCCGGGTAGATCCCTTCGACCGTCAAAGTCTCAGCCTGTGCCGCAACCGGCGCGAGTATGGCTGCCAGCGCCAATGCGCTTCCCAAAAGACTTCTCATGCTGCCCTCCCCAATGTGGAAATGCGATTCCCACCGCGGGCAAGATGGCGCGCAAGTACAGCTGCGGTCAAGCCGCTGAGATCAGCTGCTTTCCTAGCCTTCCTGCTTCTGCGGCGGCTCAACCGTGCGCAGGAACAGCTCGCGCAATTGCTTGGGCTCGGCCTGGCTCGGCGCGCCCATCATCAGGTCTTCGCCCTTCTGGTTCATCGGGAAAGCGATCACTTCGCGGATCGCTTCCTCGCCAGCGAGCAGCATGACGATCCGGTCAATTCCCGGAGCCGAGCCACCATGCGGAGGAGCGCCGAGTTTGAAGGCTTCGATCATCCCGCCGAAATTGGTGTCGACATCGTCCTGGCTGTAGCCGGCGATCTCGAAAGCCTTGTACATGATGTCCGGACGGTGGTTCCGGATCGCGCCTGAGCTCAACTCATAGCCATTGCAGACGATGTCGTACTGCCAGGCCTTGATCTCGAGCGGGTCCATCGTCTCCAGCGCTTCCATCTCGCCCTGCGGCATCGAGAAGGGGTTGTGCGAGAAATCGACCTTTTTGAGCTCTTCGTCATACTCATACATCGGGAAATCGACGATCCAGCAGAATTTGAAGCAATCCTGTTCGATCAGCTCGAGCTGTTTGGCGATCTGAGTGCGCGCGGCACCGGCCAGCTTGGCGGCATCCTTTTCCTTGCCTGCGGCGAAGAACAGACCATCATCGGGGCCAAGGCCGAGCTCATTGTAGAGCTCTTCCATCCGGTCCGGACCGTGGTTCTTAGCGATTGGTCCACCGAATTCACCCCCCTTTCGGGTGACATAGCCGAGGCCAGCAAAGCCTTCCCCGCGGGCCCAATTGTTCATGTCGTCGAAGAACTTGCGGCTCTTCTCATTGGTCTTGGGCGCGGGGATCACGCGGACCACCCCGCCTCCGCCGACGATCTTCTCAAACAGGCCAAAGCCCGATTGCTCGAAATGGCTGGTGACATCGCTGATGATCAGCGGGTTGCGCAGGTCGGGCTTGTCCGAACCGTATTTGAGCATCGCTTCGGCATAGGGGATCCGCGGGAAGTCGCCTGATTTGGTAACACTCTTGCCGCCGGAGAATTCCTCGAACACGCCAGCCAGCACTGGTTCAAGCGCCTGGAACACGTCTTCCTGGGTGACGAAGCTCATCTCGAAATCGAGCTGATAGAATTCCAGGCTGCGGTCTGCGCGCAGATCTTCGTCGCGGAAACACGGCGCGATCTGGAAATAGCGATCGAAGCCCGAGACCATCAGCATCTGTTTGAACATCTGCGGCGCCTGCGGAAGCGCGTAGAAACTGCCCGGATGCATCCGGCTTGGCACCAGGAAGTCACGCGCGCCTTCAGGCGACGACGCGGTCAGGATTGGAGTCTGGAACTCGGTGAAGCCCTGCTCGGTCATGCGCTGACGCAGCGAAGTGATGACCTGGCTGCGCAATACGATGTTGCGATGCATGGTTTCGCGCCGGAGATCGAGGAAGCGGTATTTGAGGCGGATATCCTCGGGATATTCCTGCTCACCGGCAACCGGCATCGGCAGCTCTTCCGCCGCGCTCTGGACCGTGATCGCCCGAGCAAACACCTCGATCGCACCAGTCGGCAATTCGGCATTGACGGTCTCGGGCGTGCGCGCCTTCACATCGCCATCGATCGTCACGACCGACTCGCTGCGCAACTTTTCGAACACCGAAAGCGCCGGCGAATCTTCATCCGCCACAATCTGAGTGATCCCGTAGTGATCGCGCAAATCGACAAACAGCACGCCGCCATGGTCGCGGATTCGGTGGATCCAGCCCGACAGACGGACGGTTTCGCCGACATTTTCAGCCGAAAGCTGTGCGCAGTTGTGGGTACGGTAGGCGTGCATCTAAATTCTTGTCCTGTTTGGGTGTAAGGCGCTAAGGGCGCGCCCCATAACAAGCGCGCAAGCAAATTGCGCGATAATGCGCGCGCTAACAGGGGATGAGGGTGCTTTTGTCAAGGCGCGACTCACACCAATGGGGCCGGAATCTTCGGCCCGAGGGCGGTACTCCGCCCGCCAGAAAAGAAAAGACGAATGAAAATACATGATCTGATTACGACCACCGAAGCGCTCGCTGACCTGTGCGAGCGGCTGGCAAAGTCCGAATTTGTCACGGTCGACACCGAGTTCATGCGCGAGAACACCTATTGGCCGGAACTGTGCCTGGTACAGATTGCCAATGAGGAAGAAGCCGCCGCGGTGGATCCTCTGGCGGAAGGTATCGACCTCTCGCCCTTGCTCTATCTGATGACCGAAAATCCCGATGTTCTCAAAGTCTTCCATGCCGGAGGGCAAGACGTTGAGATCATCGTCAACATGACCGGCAAGACGCCGTTCCCGATCTTCGACACCCAGATCGCGATGATGGCGATCAGCCAGTCGGAGCAGATCGGCTATGCCAATTTGGTCGATGCCTGGCTCAACATCCAGATCGACAAGGGGGCGCGCTTCACCGACTGGGGCCGCCGGCCGCTGACCGATCGCCAGATCGAATATGCCATTGGCGATGTGACCCATCTGTCGAAAATCTTTCCGATGATCCTGCAGAAGCTGATCAAGACGGGGCGCGGCAATTGGCTCGATGCCGAAATGGAGCGGCTGGCCGATTCCTCCAATTACATCATCGATCCCGACCAATCGTGGAAACGCATCCGCCAGCCGGGTCGCAATCCGCAGGTTCTGGGGCGACTCAAGGCGCTCGCGGCCTGGCGCGAAGGCGAAGCCCAGCACAAGGACATTCCGCGCGGCCGGATCATGCGCGATGAGACGCTGGCCGATATCGCCAGTCACCCGCCCAAGCGGCAGGGTGATCTCGCCAAGGTCCGCGGACTATCGGGCGCCTGGAAGGACAATGACATCGGCAAGCGGCTGATGAAGGTGATTGAAGAGGCCGAACCGCTGCCCAAGTCGGAAATGCCGGAGAAGATGAAGCGCGGCGCGCCGCTGGGCAAGGAAGGCGCGCTGGTCGCTGACCTGCTCAAATTGCTGCTCAAGATCCGCGCCCGCGAAATCGATGTTGCTGCGCGATTGCTGACCAAGGCGGAAGAAATGGAAGCGCTGGCTGCCGGGGTTCGCGAGCTCAAGGTTCTGCAAGGGTGGCGCTATGACGTTTTCGGCAAGGATGCGCTTGAACTGGTCGAAGGCAAGCTCGCCTTCGCGGTCAAGAGCGGCAAGCTGACCATGACCCATATCGACGATATGCAGGCCAGCATGGAAGAGGCACTGGCGGCGGAATAGACGCGGAGCCGTGTCGGATTATTCGTCATTGCGAGCGTAGCGAAGCAATCCATCTCACATGGGTCGAACCTTCCAACCTGCTGTCTACATCATGACGGACCGGAAGAATGGAGCGCTTTACACTGGTGTTACATCGGACCTGCCGAAGCGAGCCTGGGAACATAAGCAAGGCGCTATTGACGGCTTCACAGCACGTTACGGCTGCAAATTGCTCGTTTGGTATGAGTTTCACGCCACGATGGAATCGGGTGTCCGGCGCGAAAAGCAAATCAAGGGTGGATCAAGACGGAAGAAGATTGAGCTGATCGAAGCGGCAAATCCCGATTGGCGCGATCTGTTCGAGCAGGTCAATCATTAGGAGATGGATTGCTTTGTCGCCTTGCGGCTCCTCGCAATGACGAGGTAGAAGCGGATTGATGTCCACTTACCTTCCCACCATCAAGCAGCTGCAATATCTGGTAGCGCTGCATGAGCATGGCCATTTCGGTCGCGCAGCCGACGCCAGCTTCGTCTCTCAATCGACCCTGTCAGCCGGGATCCGCGAGCTGGAATCGCTGCTCGGCGTAACCTTGGTGGAGCGCAGCCGCCGGGTCGTCCGTTTCACCGCACTGGGCGAGCAGGTGGTGCAGAAGGCCCATCGTCTGCTGCGCGAGGCGGAGGAGCTGTCCGATCTGGTTCAGGCTGCCGGAAAGCCGCTCTCCGGCACGCTGCGAATGGGGGTCATCCCGACCATCGCGCCGTTCATGATCCCGCGCATTCTCCCGCGGCTGCGCGATGAGCGCCCTGACCTCAGTCTGATGCTTCGCGAAGAGACCAGCCACGATGCGGTGGAGTCGCTCCAGCACGGCCGAGTTGATTGCGTGCTGCTCGCCCTGCCCTATGACATTGGCGAGGCCGAGGTCGAGCATATAGCCGATGACCGGCTGTTCGTGGCTTTTCCTAAGGATGATCCGCGCGATCCCCCCTCGGTGATCCCGCCCGAGATGATCGACCAGGGTCGCTTGCTACTGCTCGAAGATGGGCACTGCCTGCGCGATCACGCTCTGGCTGCCTGCAATCGCACCGAGCTGCGTGCCAGCGCCGCCATGATCGGCACCAGCCTGCACACTTTGGTGCAAATGGTCGATAATGATCTGGGGCTGACGATGCTGCCCGAGATGGCGCTCGACGCGGGCATTCTCGCCAACACCGAGGTTGTGGCGCGACCGGTCGAAAGCGAGACAGCAAAGCGCGAGATCGTGCTGATCTGGCGCAAGAATTCCCCGCGCGAAGCGGATTTCCGATTGCTGGCGGAAGAGCTGCGGGCGGGCTGAACTGGCCCACCCGTCATAGCTCATCAAATGTTGTCGAGCGCCTTGCTGACCAGGATATTGACCGACACCCGGCGGTTCTGAGCCTTGCCGGCTTCTGTGTCATTGCTCGCCATCGGGTCAGACGCAGCCATTCCGGTCGGCTGCAGCATGCGATAGGGCTTCCAGCCGCATTCCTGCTGGAGGAAATTGACCACCCTGCCCGCACGCTTCTCGCTGAGCGCCTGATTGAGCTCATAGCTGCCGCTTGAATCGGTATAGCCAACCACCAGCATCAGCGAATTGTCGATCGCATCGGCCTGGCCCGCAATTTGGCACAGATCGGCCCTCGCTCGCGACGACAGGCTCGACTTGCCTGAGTCGAAATAGACATTGGTCACGCCTTTGACATTGTACTCGCCAATGTCGCCAAACCGGCTCTTCAAAGCGGCGGTCGCGGCGGCATTCTCGCCAATCCCGATCGCATTCTTGTCGATCTCGATCGAATTGTTGTCGATCGCCGCGCCCTGCTCGGCAAATTGTTGAGCGGTGGCGTTGCGGATCATCGAAGCGGTCTCAAGATCGCTGCTCTTGAAGCGGATTTCGCTCGCCACCAAACGGTCGCCCATTCGCAGGGTTTCGACCTTGACCGGCAGGCCATTGAGCAGCTCATTGGTGGTCAGGTTCTTGCGCCCGATGCCCAGAAAGCCGCCTGTACTGCGAACCTGAGTTTCATCGTCTACTGCGATGGTGGTGGTGGTTCCATCAGCGGTGATGACTTTGATCAATTCTCCGCTGCGGGCGGAAAGCACACCCTCAATCTCGGGGCCTTCACCACCGTAGACGGTGGTCAAGACGTCGGACGGTTGCTGGGCTGCGGCGCCACCTGCTGCCAGACCCGCGATTGACCCTGCAAGCATGGCGCTCACCAGAACCGTCCTGGCTCCTTTGGAAATCATGCTCATTACGACACTCCTTCAACTCAAATTCTGTCGACCTGCGAACTTCGCCGCATTAGCACTTCTGCCCGTAATGCAGCGGCCGACAGTCACAACCCTGTCGCGACCATGCTACACATGATTTTGCACCGATTTCCGCAGAATTCCGCCAATCTGGGCGCAAGATGCGGCGAATTGAGTCTGTCACAGCAGCATTTTACGACCTGCGGCTTAATCCATATGCTTAAGGCCGACGCGGAGGTAGTCCCAGCCGGTCACGCATGTCAGGATCGCAGCGGCCCACAAAGTCGACAGCCCAACCAGGTGGATCCAGCTTTCTGTGATCGTCTTGCATTGGTCGGCCAGCGATTGGCACGGTGGGCCTTCGACTGCACCGCCAAGGATCAAGGCGCCCAAGGCAACCAGCTGGAAGGTGGTCTTCCATTTGGCAAGCTTTGAGACGGGCACCGAGACCTGAATCCCGCCCAGAAACTCGCGCAAGCCAGAGACGGCAATTTCGCGCATCAGTATGATCAATCCGGCAATAACGTGGAAATCGCCGACATAGGGTCCACGCAAATAGCCTTGCGCGGTGAGCACCAAAATGATCGTTGCGACCATGATCTTGTCAGCAATCGGATCAAGAAACATTCCGAGTTTGGAGACAGTGCCTTGGGCCCGCGCCAGATAACCGTCGAAAAAGTCGGTGATCCCGATTAGGCAATAGAGCACAAATCCGATCGCGAAGCCGAGCTGCCACTCCGGCCACCACAGGAAGAAAGCCAGCAATGGCAAGGCCAAAATGCGCGAGAGCGTAAGGATGTTGGGCAAGGTCAGCATGGCTGCGACCTGCTTAGCGCCAACTCTCTTCACACAAAAGATAGGAAACTTGGCTTGTTAACGGCCCGCTTATCGCTATTTGCAAAGGGACATGGAACGGCTTGCCTGAATTGAGACATGACCACGTCGACGCACCTTATGCGCCGCAAGCGCTTCCTGCCCTTGATGGTCACGCAATTCTTCAATGCATTCAATGACAATCTCTACCGGTACGCCGCGCTCTTCCTTGTAGTCTATGCGATCTACAATGATGAAAGCACCGAGGGGATGTTCTCGGGCTTCGCCAGTTTCATTTTCATCCTTCCTTTTGTGCTGTTTTCCGCGCTGGCCGGACAATTGGCCGATACCCGCGACAAGGCAGCCATTATTCGCGTTGTTAAGCTGTGCGAGATCGGTTGGGTCATACTGGGTGCAATCGGGCTCTACATGGCCTGGAGCGGCATTGCGGTGCACGAAATTGCGATCCCGCTGTTGCTATTGGTGACTTTCCTCGCTGCCACTCAGTCGACATTCCTGGGCCCGATCAAATATGCAATTCTACCGCAGCACCTCAAGGAGGACGAGGTTCTCGCAGGGACCGGCCTGGTTGAAGCTGGCACCTATATTGCGATCCTGGCGGGCACTATCCTTGCCGGGATTATCCCGGTTGAATGGGCCATTGTCGGGATCATTGTGACAGCCGTGGTTGGCTATATATCTGCGCGCTTCGTCCCCGACGCTCCGCCGCAGAGCAATTACGAGATGCATTTCCCGCTACTCGAGCCGTTCAGGGAGAAGACCTCGAGCCGGCTGAAGCGTTGGCTGGGCTATCCCTTCGTCGCGGTCGCCGACCAAGCGGTGATGAGCACCAGGCTGATCAAGGAAACCACGCAGAACCGTGAAATCTGGCTGGCGATCATCGCGATCACCTTTTTCTGGAGCATCGGCGCGGTTCTGTTCGTGCTGTTCCTGCCGCTGGCCAAGAACCAGCTGTTTGCCGCACAGGATGTGGCCAGCCTGTTCCTGGTCATCTTCTCGCTCGGCATTGCGCTGGGATCGGTCTGTATCAACGCGCTTCTCAAAGGCGAGGTTTCAGCGAAATACTCTTCGATTTCGGTGGTGGTGATGGGCGGCTTTGTGCTGGGTTTCTATCTTATCGCAAAGGCCTGGCCTGAAAGCCCAACCGGAGAATTGCTGACCTGGACCGACTGGATTTTCGAGCCGCTCGCAGCGCCATTGTCATTGATGCTGTTTGGCATCACCACCGCGGGCGGGATGTTCGTGGTGCCGCTCTACGCCTTCCTAACCACCCGCTGCGCTGAAGATGCAGCGAGCCGGACAATCGCGGCCAACAATATCCTCAACTCGCTTGGCATGGTGATCGGTTCAGCGGTAGCCATGGGGCTGAGCGCGCTGGGTATCCCGGTAGTGGATCAGGTGCTGTTTGTCGCAGTGTTGACCGCGGTGTCAGCCTGGCTAGGCTGGCTCCTGCACAAGGCAGAGCGCGATGCGACGGCGGCGGGACCCAACAAGCCCGCTCCGGCTGAGTAATCTATCAGAAGATAAATACCAGCACCGCTGCGAAACACGCGATATAGGCGCTGGCAAATCCCCGCACATCTTTGCGCGTCAAGCGCCAGAGCTTCTCTGCCGGAGCCGCATATTCGTCGCTCCGAACATGCGGTGGCAAGGACGCCCGAAACCAGTGGCGGGCGGATTCGTCGGTCAAAACTAGGTTACGTCGCATGCCGACGCGTTAACACTTTCTTAACTTTCTCCAATCCGCGCTTTTGCACTGTCGCAGTCTGGAACAGTTAGCACCGCGGTTAACCACCGCTTCCCACCTAAACCCCGATTGCGCGCCCAATCGCAGGCGGCTAAGCGGCGCTTATGGGAGAGCAAACAATGCAGAGTGCGGCAGAGCTGCTGGTCAAATGCCTGGTCGCGCAAACAAGCGATCGGATCTTCACAGTCCCTGGCGAGAGCTTTCTCGCGGTTCTCGACGCGCTCCACGAGAGCTCTGAAATCGATGTTGTGACATGTCGGCAAGAAGGCGGAACTGCTTTCATGGCCTGCGCCGATGGCGCGCTGACTGGCCGGCCAGGGATTGGCTTTGTCACCCGCGGCCCGGGCGCGACCAATGCCAGCATCGGGGTTCATGTCGCGCATCAGGATTCGCAACCGATGATCCTGTTTGTCGGCGATGTCGCGCGCAATATGCGTGATCGAGAAGGCTTTCAGGAAGTCGATTTCCCTGCCTTCTTTGGCCCAATCTGCAAATGGGCTGCGCGGATCGATGATCCCTTGCGCATTCCCGAGTATATCGCCCGGGCTTACTCTGTGGCCATCTCCGGTCGACCAGGGCCGGTCGTGCTGGCGCTGCCCGAAGATATGCTGTGTGAAAGCGTTCCAGCAAACATCACGCCGCGGCCGATGGTGAATCGACCGGCGCAAGCCCTCTGCCCCGACGCGATGCAGGCTCTTTTGGCCATGCTGGCAGATGCAGCCAGCCCGATCGCGATCATCGGAGGAGCGGGCTGGAACGCCAAGGCGCGTGAGCATTTCCAGGCCTTCGCCGAACGGATCGGCTTGCCGGTTGCGACCGCCTTTCGCCGCCAGGATGCCATTTCACCCGACTCCCCGGTCTATGCTGGCAATCTTGGCTACGGCCCCAATCCGAAGCTGGTCGAGCGCGTCAAATCGGCTGACCTCGTAGTGGCGGTGGGTGCTCGTTTGGGAGAAGCCACCACCGATGGCTACACGGTTCCCGCGATCGACCGCGGCGATCAGCAGCTGATCCATATCCATCCCGATCCTAATGAGCTCGGCCGGGTCTATCAGACTGACCTGGCGCTGTGCTGTTCGGTTGATGAATTCGCTGAAGGCGCTGCGCTATGGGAAGATGACACGATCCTCCCCTTCGACGCGGGAGCGGAGGCGCATCAGCAATGGCTCGAATGGAGCACAGCCAAGCCCAATGGTCACGCGCTCGACATGGGTGCCTGTGTGACCTCGATGCGCGAGATGCTGCCGGACGACAGCGTGATCTGCAACGGAGCCGGAAACTTTGCCGGCTGGTGGCATCGTTATTGGCGCTATGCGGGCTATCCTTCGCAGCTGGCTCCGACAGCCGGGGCGATGGGCTATGGCGTTCCGGCAGCAGTCGTCGCGGCCATTCGGCATCCTGACAAGATGGTGGTGGCAGTGGCCGGCGACGGCGACTTTCTGATGAATGGCCAGGAGCTTGCCACCGCCGCGCAATATGGCGCCAATCTGCTTGTGATTGTGGTCGACAACGGTGCTTACGGCACCATTCGCATGCACCAGGAACGCGAATACCCTGCCCGTGTTTCCGCGACCAATCTCGCCAATCCGGATTTTGCGGCCTTCGGGGCTGCGTTCGGCGCCTGGACTGCTCGGGCTGAGACGACCGAACAATTCGAGCAGGCACTGACCGAGGCACAGACACGTTCGGGCCTCCGTCTGATCCATTGCGTGATCGATATCGAGCAATTGGCCGCCAGCGGCGCCAGCATCAGCGGCTTGCGGAAAAACGCTTAGCCCGCAGCCATCTGATTGATCACTTCGTATTCCTCCGCTGTGATGGCTGCGACCGACAGGCGCGAATAGCGAACCAACTGGCATTCGGCGAGCCGCGGCTCGGCCTTGATCGCCTTGAGCGAGACCGGATGATCGAATTTGCGTTTGGGCTTGACCTTCACTGCGGCCCATTTGCCGGTTTCATCGGTCGGATCGAGAATGTCCGCCACAGTGACCTCAGCGATCCCGACTACCTCCAGCCCTTCACGCGAATGATAGAAGAAGCACTCGTCGCCCACTTGCATCGCTTTCAGATTGTTCTTGGCCTGGTGGTTGCGCACCCCGTCCCAGACTCCCTCTTCTTCGGCGACAAGGTCATCCCAACTGTATTTGAAGGGCTCTGATTTGATTAGCCAATAATTCGGCACAAGTGGCTCCTATCCATCCGGTTTGGACCGTCCGACTAGCGGGGAAATTCCGGGTTAGCCCATCCCCTGTTTGTTGCAAATCACGGAGTTAATCGAATTTTTATAGGGATGCGCAAAAATCGCCCTGTGAAATCACCACGAAACCACCACAAGGGGCGCGACCAATTTTGGTCATCTTGATGAGCTGTGAAAAAGAAGCGTGACGAGAAGGGCATGGGTATTGCCGAGCGCGATCTGATCGCGCTGGGGATAGCTATCGCCGCCATTATCATGTTCGTCGCCACCGGTGGATCGGTGGTGCCGAAGGTGATGGACGCCATGCTCGGCAATGGTCAGACGCCCGACCATTTGCTGGTCAATGCGCTCTTGCTCAACATCGCATTGGTGATCTTTGGATGGCGACGGTATCGCCAGCTAACCGAAGAAATCGAGCAGCGTCGTCAGGCCGAAGAACAGGCGCGCGAACTGGCGGAGATCGATCCGCTGAGCGGCTGCCTCAATCGCCGCAGCATGACAGACGCAACAGATCGTCTGCGGATCAAAGCCAATGCCCGCGGAGAGGCACTCGCATACGTGATGATCGACCTTGATAACTTCAAACAGATCAATGACATGCATAGTCACGCCGTTGGTGACCAGGTGCTGGTTGAGTTTGCCGACCGGATCTATGCAAAACTGCCCAAGAGCGCGCTGATTGCCCGATTGGGCGGTGACGAATTCGCTTATGTCGTTCCATTTGATCCGGATCAGCCCGAAAGGGTCGATGAGCAGGTTGCGCGGCTGATCGAGACCATGTCTACGCCATTCGATATCGATGGCCTTTCGATCAGAGTGAGCATGTCAATCGGCATTTCGACTGATCACGACGAACTGGGCTTTGACCCGCTCACCAGCAATGCCGAAACTCTGATGCACCGGGCCGACATCGCAATGTATCAGGCCAAGAAGCAGGGCAAAAACCGCTACTTCTGGTTTGAGTCGAATATGGAAAACGAACTGCGCTTCCGCAACGAGCTGGAAGCCGGAATTCGCCGCGGCATCGGAGAAGGCGAGTTCGTGCCCTATTACGAGCAGCAAGTTGACCTGACCACCGGCGAACTGAGCGGCTTTGAGATGCTCGCACGGTGGCAATCGCCAGAGCTTGGCTTGGTTAGCCCCGAGATCTTCATTCCGATTGCTGAAGAAATTGGCCTGATTGGCGAAATGTCTGAGCGTTTGATTGCGCAAGCGATCGAAG
Organism: Erythrobacter sp.; assembly: GCA_965249945.1. Lineage (GTDB taxonomy): Bacteria > Pseudomonadota > Alphaproteobacteria > Sphingomonadales > Sphingomonadaceae > Erythrobacter. The sequence continues at coordinate 2,420,657 of OZ252258.1, forward strand.
ATGCCAAGGAGTGGGATCCACGCCTTTCGCTGTCGGTGAATATCTCGCCGGTCCAACTGCGCGATCCGTGGTTCGCACAAAAGCTGATCAAGCTGTTGGTGCAGCACAATTTCAAGCCGCATCGGCTGGAGATCGAAGTCACCGAGAGCTGCCTGCATGAGAATGTCAGCCTGGTTCGATCGATGATCACAAGCCTGCGCAACCAGGGGATCAAAGTCAGTCTGGATGATTTCGGGACTGGGTATTCGAGCCTTGAACAACTCCGCTCGCTGCCCTTCGACAGACTCAAAATTGATCGCAGCTTTGTCAAAGAACTGCGCAGTGCGGAGGGCGATTCCAAGATCGTCGATGCGATTGTCTCGCTCGGCAATGGACTCGAAATGCCGATCACCGCTGAAGGGATTGAGGACGAGAGCATCCTGAACGAGCTCAAGAATATGGGAGCCCTGAAGGGGCAGGGTTATCTCTATGGCAAGCCGGAATGCGGTGAAGATGTCCGCAAGCGCCTGAATCGGCTGAACCTGCTGCATCCCAAGCCGCAGGCTGAAGCTGCATTTACAGCGCCTTCTGAAACACCCCCGTCGGTTAAGAAGACCGCGGCAAGCTAAGCTCTCCGGAGCGGCGAGCGCGCTCAAGCCCACTGGACGGACTTGGTCTCTCGCAATAGAGCGCAGCGCAATGCGTATCGCCTTCATCAAGATGCACGGTCTGGGCAATGACTTCGTCATATTGGACGGTCGCGAGCAATCGCTTCCGAGTGTGACTCCGGCGATTGCCAGCAAGCTCGCCGATCGCCGTAGGGGGATCGGGTGTGATCAGCTGATCGTGCTCGGCGCAAGCGCGACTTCTGATTTTCGGATGCAGATCTTCAATTCGGACGGTGGCGAAGTCGAAGCCTGCGGCAATGCTTCAAGAGCCGTGGCTTTGCTGCACGGAGTCCCGGCGCGGGTCGAGACCGCCGGTGGAGAGATTGCGCTGCGCCCTGCCGATGGCGGTGCGACCGTCGATATGGGAAGGCCGCGGTTCAAATGGGAAGAGATTCCCTTGGCCTATGCGATGGATAGTATGGCGATGCCGGTGGCATGGCAGGAGCTCGAAAACCCGGTCGCCGTCAATGTCGGCAATCCGCACTTGGTGTTCTTTGTCGACGACGCTGATGCTGTGGATCTGGCCACTCTCGGTCCGGTAATCGAGCACGATGCCCTGTTTCCCGAGCGGATCAATGTGAATGTCGCCAGCCTTGTTGGACCTGACCATATCAAGCTGCATGTGTGGGAACGGGGCGCAGGTCTGACCCTCGCCTGCGGGACTGGCGCCTGTGCGACCGCAATTGCAGCGGCCAGCAGGCGGCTGACAGGCCGCAAGGTCACGGTAACTTTGCCCGGCGGGGATCTTGAAATTGACTGGCAGAATGACGATTCGATCCTGATGACCGGACCGGCGAGCGAATCCTTCCGCGGAACATTCGAATGGGATGACTTTGCATTGTGAGCAAAGCCGAAGTCATTTCCCTGGGCTGCCGCCTCAACATTGCAGAAAGCGAACGCATCAAGGCGATGCTGGCGGGTGAGGACGACATCGTGGTCGTCAACAGCTGCGCCGTCACCAATGAGGCTGTACGCCAGACCCGCCAGGCCATCCGACGGGCGCGCCGCGATCGCCCCGAAGCGCGCCTGATGGTGACCGGCTGTGCCGCAGATATTGAGCGCGAGAGCTTCGCCGCCATGCCAGAGGTCGATGGACTGATCGCCAACCAGACCAAGCTCGATCCGCGCGCCTGGAATATCCCGCTGGAAGCGGCGCCGCACGTCCCCACTCGCACCCGCGCCTTTATTGCGGTCCAGAATGGCTGCGATCACGCCTGTACCTTCTGCATCATTCCGCAGGGTCGCGGTCGCAGCCGCTCGATGACCATTGCCGAAGCGCTGGCTGAGGTGGAGCAGCATCTCGAGCTTGGCGTGCGCGAGGTGGTCCTGACCGGCGTCGATGTAACTTCCTGGGGGCATGACCTGCCCGACACACCGCCGCTGGGCGCGCTGGTGAGCGCGATTCTTGAACGCTTCCCACAATTGCCGCGGCTGCGGATGTCGTCGCTTGACGGGATCGAGATCGATCATCAGCTGTTCGAATTGTTTGCGCACGAGCGGCGTCTGATGCCGCATCTGCATCTTTCGTTGCAGCACGGGGATGATCTGATCCTCAAACGGATGAAGCGGCGGCATTTGCGGCATGACGCGGTCGATCTGGTTGCCCGGCTCAAAGCGCTCAGACCCGAGGTCGCGATTGGCGCAGATCTGATCGCCGGCTTCCCGACCGAGACTGCGGAGCACCACGCCGCCAATTTGTCGATCATCCGCGAGCTAGAGATCGTCCACGGCCATATCTTCCCCTATTCCCCTCGCCCCGGCACACCAGCCGCGCGGATGCCGCAATTGGAAAAGACACTGATCAAACAACGCGCCGCCGAATTGCGGGCCGCGGTTGGCGAACTTCGCGCCGATTGGCTTGCTTCACACGTGGGCAACGCGCTTTCGGTGCTCGCTGAGAAGGATGGCAGCGGCTATGCCGAGGATTATGCCCGGGTCGCTCTGCCCGCCGGAACCGCTCCGGGCGCACTAGTTTCACTGGTACCGACCGGGGTTGGAGAAGGCCTGCTGCGATGAGCGAAAACGAAACCGGTCGGAAAAGCTGGAAGGAACGCCTGTTCGGCGGTTTCAGCAAGACCTCTGACCGCCTCTCAACCAATCTTGCGAGCGTTGTCAGCACCGCCAAGCTCGACGACGCCACCCTCGACGATGTCGAAGACGCGCTGATCGTTTCGGATCTGGGTCCAGCGGCAGCGGCGAGGATCCGCGCCAAGCTGGCCGAGAAGCGGTTTGGCCTCGAGATCACCGAGCAGGAGCTCAAGGAAGCGGTCGCGGAAGAGATCGCAGAAATCCTCCGCCCGGTGGCGAAGCCACTCGATATTGTGGCCTTCCCACGCCCGCAGGTGATCCTGGTGATCGGGGTCAATGGCTCCGGCAAGACCACCACGATCGCCAAGCTTTCGCATATGTTCCAGGAGGATGATTACGGCGTCCTGCTGGCAGCGGGCGACACGTTCCGCGCGGCCGCCATCGGCCAGCTCGCGACCTGGGCGGAGCGGATCGGCGTGCCAATCGTGCGTGGTCCCGAAGGAGGCGACCCAGCTTCGATCGTGTTCGATGCGGTCAAGCAAGCGACTGACACCGGGATCGATGCGCTGATCGTCGACACCGCCGGTCGGCTGCAAAACAAGCGTGAGCTGATGGACGAGCTTGAGAAGATTCGCCGCGTGCTCGGCCGCTTGAACCCCGAAGCGCCGCATGATGTCATCCTCGTGCTCGATGCCACCAATGGCCAGAACGCGCTGTCGCAGATCGACGTCTTCAAGGAAGTCGCGGGTGTCACCGGGCTGATAATGACCAAGCTCGACGGCACAGCGCGCGGCGGCGTGCTGGTCGCTGCGGCCGAACAATATGGCCTGCCGATCCATGCGATCGGCGTTGGCGAGAAGATGGACGATTTGCGCCCGTTCGATCCCGATCTGGTGGCGCGTGTGATTGCAGGAGTTGCGTGATGGCCGAGGCAGAGGCCCAAACGGAGACCAAGAAAGCCGGCTCAGGCTGGCTCAATGTGCTGACCGATTATGGTCCCTTGCTGGTCTTTCTCGGCGTCTATCGTTGGTATGCACCGGACGACCCTGAGCCGATTGCCGAGCTTGCAGCGGTCATCCGCGGTACGATCGCCTTTATGGTCGCAGCGGTGATCGCGCTGGTGGTCTCGCGCTGGCGGTTAGGCAAGGTCTCGCCGATGCTTTGGTTTTCGACCGCGCTGATCGTCGGCTTTGGTGCGCTGACAATCTTCTTCGGCGATCCGGTGTTCGTGCAACTCAAGCCGACCATCATCTACGGCGTGTTGGGCGTTGCGCTGCTGATCGGATGGAAACTTGGCAAGGCATTGCTCAAGATCCTGCTTGAAGCGGCGTTTGAGGGCGTCAGCGAAGAAGGCTGGCTAAAGCTCTCGCGCAATTGGGGCGTGTTCTTTCTCGCTCTGGCTGCGCTCAACGAGGGCCTCAGAAACTATATGAGCTTCGAGGGCTGGCTGTGGGCCAAGCTATGGGTGTTCCTGCCGCTCACCTTCCTGTTCACCTTCACCCAGATTCCGATGCTGATGAAGCACGGCCTCGATCTCGGGCTCGAGGAAGAGGAGGATGAGGAGGCCGGTAAGGACGGCAAGCCGGCCGAGTAGCAAGGCGAAGGTCGGGTCCTTACAACATTTGCGCTGTCTGACCGGCTAATCAGGCCCTACGAGGAGGCGATGAGCATGTTCAGATCAACAATCGTGGCGCTTGCGGCCCTGGCCTGCGGAAGCGCAGCCCTGGCGCAGACCAGCGATCAGGCCAAGTTCGACGCCTTCGCGAATTCTCCCGGTCCCGAGACCTTTCTTGCCTTTGTCGAGGGCACCTGGGGCGAGATCAATCGCAACGGCAAGCGGCCGTGGTTCGATTCCTGCGATGATCAGCTTACTTTGACAGAGGATCAACTGGCTCTCATCGACGCCAATACCTTGACAAAACTCGAAGGCGGCTCGCCCGTCAATCCGAAGATCGAGGGGGTTCTGGCATTCTTCGTTTCCAATGAGGGACGACCGGCCGCCGCCCGAGCAACAGACCAACGCGACAGTTTTGGCACCGCACCGGCTGTCCTGGTAACCTACGATATCAAGCCCGAAGACAGCGGGATGTTGACCATCAAGTTTTCGGATGAGCCGATCACATACGAATTCTACATCGTCAGCGCGGATCGCATTGCGCTTGTCTATGACCGAGAAAAGCCTCTGTCAGGTCCCTTCCCCACCAGCGAAACCAGGGTCGAGACCTATTACGAGCGCTGCAAGAAGGACGCTGGATAGCGCTAGCCGCCCCTAGATCTCCACCTGGCTCCCCAGTTCGACCACGCGGTTAGTCGGGAGTTTGAAGAAGTCCATCGCGCTGGCCGAGTTGCGCAGCATCCAGGCAAAGATTTTCTCGCGCCAGATCGGCATGCCGGGCTTGTCGCTGGCTAGCAGCGTCTGCCGCGAGAGGAAGAAGCTGGTGTGCATCATGTCGAAGTCACCGCCGCAATAATTCTTCATGCTCTTGAGGCCGTCCGGAACATTGGTCTCTTCCATAAAGCCATAGCGCAGCACCGCGCGATAGAAGCCATCGCCGAGATCGGTGTAGGTGCATCGCTCCTCCGGATCGACATAGGGCACTTCCTGAATATCCACCGTCAGGATCACCACCCGCTCATGCAGCACCTTGTTATGCTTGATATTGTGCAGCAGCGCCGAGGGCACTCCAGCGGTTGAGCTCGCCATGAACACCGCGGTTCCGGGAACGCGGACGGCGGAATTCTTGGCTGACTTGGCAAAGATTTCCATTGGCAGCGCGACTTCGCTCATCCGCTCGCGCATCAACTTGCGACCGCGGGCCCAGGTGGTCAGCAGGGTGAAGGCGATGAAGCCGACCATCAGCGGGAACCAGCCACCATCGGGGACTTTGGTCAGGTTCGCCGCGAAATAGGCTCCGTCGACGATCAGGAACAACAGCACGACTGGTGCGGCGTACCACCACTTCCATTTCCACACCCCAATAAGCAGCACCGCCATCAGCAGCGTATCGATCGTCACCGCACCGGTAACCGCGATGCCGTAAGCACTCGCGAGGTTGGAGGAGTTCTGGAAGGTCAGGACCAGTATGATCACCGCAATCATCAGCGCCCAATTGACCACCGGAATGTAGATCTGGCCGGTCTCGGTCTCGCTGGTGTGAAGGATCGACAGCCGCGGGATATAGCCCATCTGGATCGCCTGGTGGGTGATCGAGAATGCGCCCGAGATCACCGCCTGGCTGGCGATAAAGGTCGCCACGGTGGCGAGGAAGACCAGCGGCAATCGCCATTCCTCGCTGGCGAGGAAGAAGAACGGGCTCTGGATCGCCTGCACCGCCGCCTCTTCGGGCAGACCGATGATCATCGCACCCTGACCGAAATAGTTGAGCAGCAGGCATGGCATGACAAAGCCGAACCATGACAGCCGCATCGGACCACGCCCGAAATGCCCCATATCCGAATAGAGCGCTTCCGACCCGGTCACCGCCAGGACGACTGAACCCAGCGCCAGGAAGGCGAGCCAGCCGTCAAGGATGAAGAAGTTGACCGCGTGGTAGGGGTTGAGCGCCCACAGGATCGTCGGCGTCTGGATAATCTGCCACGCCCCCAGCGCCGCAATCACACTGAAATAGACGATCATCACCGGTGCAAACAGCGCACCGACCTTGGCCGTCCCACGCTTTTGCAGGACGAACAGGAACACCAGCAGGCCGAGCGCGATCGGGATCACATATTGCTGCAGGCCCTGGTCAACCACTGTCAGGCCCTCGACCGCCGACAAGACCGAGATCGCGGGCGTGATCATGCTGTCGCCATAAAACAGCGAGGTCGCAAACACCCCAAGCAGCAGCGCCACCCAGCCATATTTGGACTTGCTCAGCTGGCTCGAGATCAGCGCAACCAGTGCCAGCGAACCGCCCTGCCCCTTGTTGTCGGCGCGCATCAGGATGGTGACGTATTGGATCGCCACAACCAAGGTCATCGACCAGAAGATCAGGCTGATAACGCCGAGAACATGCGCTTGGTCGAGCGCCAGCGGATGCGGGCCGACAAAGGTTTCACGGAAGGCATACAGCGGGCTGGTGCCGATATCGCCAAAGACGATACCGATCGCACCGACAGCGAGCGCGGTTTTGGACGCGCTATGCCCCTTCCCTCCGGTAGGAGGCTGGTGCGCTGGCGCTGCTGCTGCTGTTTCGCTCATTGGCTATGGATTTCCCGGGTCGGAGCCATAATCCCCACCGATACTGCCCTAAAGATGCGCGCGCCTAGCACTGAGTCTTAGCGCCTGCAACATGCCTCATTCAGGGGTCCCCATTGGGGCCATTGCAGGAGCCGCCAATTGCCGCGCAATCATCGCGTCGAGCGCGTCCCGTCGAAGCTCCAGATCCTCGCGCCAGGGCGCATCCTCGGGACTGTTCTCAAGCAATTCGCCCCACACCGCGCTCGCCTCGCGCAAATCTCCCGAACGCAGATAGGCGAACCCCAGCATGAAGGGTGCAGAAGGATTGGATCGTTCAGCGGCATAGGCACGGTCATAGGCATGACGAGCCGGCGGGGTGACAAACCCCTCGCCATGCTCGACCAGCGCCAGACCCAGGGCCAGCCAGCCTTCGACATGATCGGGATTCTCGGCCAGGCCCTGGCGCAGCAAGCCCGCGGCGTCGTCAAATTGGCCCTCACTGGCAAAACCGTCGGACACGACGAGATAGTTGGGCTTCGGATCACTCGGATCGAACAGGGCGCGGCGGGCTTCGACCATGTCTTCTCCCGAGCGGGGAGCCTGCTCCATGGCGGCCTTGGGGCTGGAGGGCTGCAGCGCGCTGCCTTGCCAGGCGTAGCCTGCCAGACCAAACACCAGAGTGGCCGCAAACAGGGTCCAGCCCTCGCGCGGCAATTTGTACCAAAACGCCGCCAGGAGAAAGGCGACCAATGCAAGCGCTATGATCAGGACCCAGCCCATTACTCGGCATCCTCGCGCCGACGACCGACCCGGCGCATCAGAATCAGCAGCACCAACCCCAACAAGACTGCAGGGATCGCGAACAGCGGCCAGGTCGTGGCGCTCACCTCGGGGGTATAGCTGACGTAGTCACCATAACGGTCGGTCAGCCAGGCACGGATCGCCTCGGGGTCTTCGCCTGCCAACAGGCGCGTGCGAACCTGATGCCGCATATCGCCCGCCATCGGAGCATCGCTGTCGGCAATCGACTGGCTCTGGCAGGTCAGGCAGCGCAGGGTCTCCATCAGTTCGAGCGCGGTTGCCTCGAGAGCCGGATCGTCCAATTGCTGATAGGCATAGGGTGCCGGCGGCAGATCGTCTTGCGCCGCAGCAGGAACCGCAAGCCATGCGAGCAGCATCAACAAGACCATCCTCATTGCGATACCTCCGCCAATTTCTCTAGCAGCATTGGAACGTGCTCGGGTCGAATGTCGCCGATATGCTGATGCTGGATCACACCCTCGGCATCGATCACATAGGTCTCGGGCACTCCGGACGAGCCAAGCTCGAACTGGATCGCTGAAATCGCGTCTGCCCCGATCTTGGAATAGGGATTGCCATAGGTCGTAAGGAATCGCTCGACGTCCTCCGGCTTGTCCCGGATCGCGACGCCGATGATCTCAACGCCGGCCTCTTTCAGAGCTTCGAGCTGCGGCGCTTCGGTGATGCAGGGCAGGCACCAGCTGGCCCAGACGTTGAGCAGTCGCGGCGAACCGCCAATGAAGTCAGCGCGCGATGCTCCGGGCAGTCCCTCAAAGGCCGGCTCGAGCTCGAACTCCGGCAAAGGCTTGGCGATCATGGTCGAACGGATCAGCTCATCCTTGGGCTGGGTCAGCTGATAGCCAGCCAGGCCGACGAAGAAGATGAACAGGCCAAGCGGCGCCCAGACATACCAGCGGCTCATGCGGTTTGCGCCTGTTCGAGCGCGGCAAGATCCGCCTTCTCTTCACGCGCGCGTTTGGCAGCCTTGCGCTGTTTGAAATCGACCCTGAGTCGCCCGACAATCGACAAGGCGCCTCCAAGCGAGATCAGCAAGCCGCCATACCAAATGAAGGTCACAAACGGCTTCCACCAAACACGGATCTGCCACCGTTGCTCGCCAGCCGCGGTCTCTCCGGCGGTGGTGCCGATCACGGCATAGAGTTGTCCATCCCAGCGGGTCAGCAATGCGCTTTCACTGGTCGCCTGGATCGGAGCCCAGAACGACCGCGCCTGCGGGGTCATCGTGATCATCTCGCCGCCACCCCGCTGTACCGAAAGGCGCGCTTCGACCGCGGTCCAATTGGGTCCAGGCACTGGCGCGACGCTGTCGAGTCGGACTGTCCAATCCGATACTTCGGTGGTTTCGCCTTCGACCATTGCGGCGAGCCGCTCTTTGGTGAAAGCGCTTTCGCTGGCCATGCCGAACAGCGCCACCGCGACACCGAAATGCGCGACAACCATGCCCCAGGTCGCCAAGGGAGTGCGGGTGAGCTTGCGGCCGCGCAGCGGCAATAGGCTGGCGATTCCCAGACCGGCGGCGAGCGCCAGGCCCAACAAGGGCAGAATTGAAATCTCGGCGAAGAAGGCCACAGCAGCGATCACCAGCAGCATCAGCGCGCCCAGCAATGTCAGCTCAACCTGCAACCGGGCTGGCTTATCCTCTTTCCAGCGCAGGATCGGGCCGACTGCCATCACCAGGAACATCGGCACCGCGAAGATCGCGCTGACCGGATTGAAATACGGCGGTCCGACCGAGACCCGGACGTCAAACGCTTCGGTCAGCAGCGGATAGAGCGTGCCCAGCAGAACAATGCCAAGAATTGCCGAGAGCATCACATTGTTGAATACCAGCGCGCCTTCGCGACTGGTGGCGTTGAATCTCTTACCCTCGGATATCGAGCTCGCGCGCATGGCGAAGATCGCCAGACTGCCCCCGATATACATGGCCAGCAGGATCAGGATGAAAGTCCCACGCTCAGGATCGACTGCGAAAGCGTGGACGCTCGTCAGCAGGCCGGACCGGACCAGGAAAGTCCCCAGCATGCTCATCGAGAAGGCCACCACGCCAAGCATGATGGTCCAGGTCCTCAGGGCATCGCGCGCGGCAAGGACGCTGGTTGAATGGAGCAAGGCTGTCGCCGCCAGCCATGGCATGAGCGAGGCATTTTCAACCGGGTCCCAGAACCACCAGCCGCCCCAGCCGAGCTCGTAATAGGCCCAATAGCTGCCGCCGGTGATGCCCAGGGTCAGGAACACCCAGGCGCCCAGCACCCAGGGTCGCATGACCTTGGCGAATTCCGGATTGACCTGCTTGGTGATCAGCGCACCGATCGCGAAGCTGAAGGCAACCGACAGCCCGACATAGCCGACGTAGAGCGGCGGCGGATGAAACGCTAAGCCGACGTCTTGCAACAGGGGATTAAGCCCATTCCCCTCAAGTGCAGGGATGGGCAAACGCTCAAACGGGTTCGAGCTCAGCAGCAGAAAGGCGTAGAAGCCTAGGGCAACAAAGCCCTGCACCGCCAAGGTGGCGTTCATAGTCTTTTCGGGCAAGCGCTTCTCCAGCGCCGCGATCATTCCGCCGGACAGCGCGAGAACCGCTATCCACAGCAGCATCGAGCCTTCGTGATTGCCCCAGGTGCCGGTGATCTTGAACAGCATCGGCTTGAGCGAGTGCGAGTTTGTCGCGACCAATTTGACCGACAGATCGGTGATCACAAACGTCCACATCAGCATGCCGAACGAAAGAATGGCCAAGCCCGCCTGAATCACAGCCGCCGGGCGGACATACATCGCCAAGGGGGATGTTTCGCCATCATCTGCACGCAGAGCCAGGCCGCCCGCCACCATCTGCAGGAGCGCGAGCGCCGCAGCGAGCCACAGGGCAGCAAGACCAATCTCAGGGATCACTGCGACCGACCCTCAGTCCAGCCCGACCGTAGTGCCAGAGGCATAATCAGCCGCCTGATGCCCCTCGAGCCCCTCAAGCTCACGCGGAACGTAGTTCTCGTCATGCTTGGCGAGCAGATTGGTCGCCAGAAAGGTGCCATCCTGCTGCAGGCTGCCTTCGGCAACGACGCCCGAGCCTTCGACGAACAGATCGGGCAGAATCCCGCTGTATCGCACCGGAATCGCGCTGGCCTCATTGCCTGTCACAACAAACGCAACGGTCACTCCATCTGACTGCATATCGATCGAGCCGGGCTGCACCATCCCGCCCAGGCGCACCGCCTGACCAACGCTCGGAGGCTCGGCCTGCATCTGCTCAGGCAGGTAGAAGTAATTGGCTTGGTTGCGCAGCGCGTAGACCGCAAACAAGCCCGCCAGCACAATTGCCACCAGCGCGAACACGACCAGCGCCATCCGCTGATGCTTGGGCTTGAATGCGCTCATCGCCGCTTGACCTCGTCACGGCGGGCCTCGGCCTTGCGCATCGTATTCCAGCTCCAAATTAGCAGAGCGATCAAAGCACCGATGCCGACAACATAGGAGGCGATCACGAAATCCCATTGGTTAAGCGCTTCACGCATTACGCACTCTCCGGTTTGACCGCATCGGGCAGCGGCTCATCATCCAATGCCCGGCGCCGGAGCCGTGCTTCAACCTGCGCCTCTGCGATCAGAGCCCGCATCCGCATCAGCACAATCGCGCCGAACAGCAGCGAAAAGCCAAGCACAGCGACCAGCAGAGGAGCGAGGAATTCGGCATCGATCGCGCTCTTGCCAACGGTGATGCTGGGCGGTTGATGCAGCGAATTCCACCACACAACGGAGCGGTTGATGATCGGAATGTTGACCGCCCCGACAATGCCAAAAATCGCCGGAAGCTTGTGCGAGCCGCCGTCGCGGGCGCTCGCCTGCGCCAGAGCGAGATATCCAGCGTAAAGAAACAATAGCACCAGCATGCTGGTCAGGCGGCCGTCCCAGACCCACCAAGTGCCCCAGGTCGGGCGTCCCCAGATCGAGCCGGTGGCAAGACAAATCGCGGTGAACACCATGCCCGGCACAGCAATCGCTCGGGCGGACACTGCCGCAAGTGGGTGTTTCCAGATCAGTAGGGCAGCGCTCGAGATGGCAATTCCGGTCCAGCCTCCCATCCCCAGCCAGGCCGAAGGGACATGGATGAACAGGATCCGCACCGTCTCGCCCATCAAGCGGTCTGGCGGGACAACAAACAGGCCCCAGGCGACAGCTGCCACAGACAGCACCAGGCCGCTCACCAGAAAGGACGGAGTCATCCAGCGGGCTAGTGAAAGGAACCGAGTGGGGTTGGCGTAAATATGCATCTTTGCAGCTTCCTACGCTGCTTTAGCGCCCCTGCCCGGGGCGACAAGAGCGAAACGAACAACAAACAATGCAACGCAGGTCACGTCGCATTGATCCCGGATTTAGCCGCGGCCAATAAGCTTTTGCGCCATTGTGTCAGCGACCACATCGGGCGAAGCGCCGCTGGCATCGCTCTCACGCCAGATTTCACGCAGTCGCTCTGGAATCTGCGCGATGCGTTTGCGGACTTCGTTGATGTCACTGTCAGTCCCATCGCGCCGCGTCAGATATTCCACCGCGACCGAGATGATCCCGCCTGCATTGATGACGTAGTCAGGGGCGTAGAGAATATCGCGCTTGGCCAGAACATCGCCGTGATGCGCGCGAGCAAGCTGATTGTTCGCGCCGCCTGCGACAATCGCGCAGTCGAGTCGAGCAATCCCCGCATCGTCAAGAATTGCGCCAAGCGCATTGGGGCTGAAGACATCGCACGCCACGCCCATGATAGCATCGGCAGCGACCGTTTCCGCGCCGAGCTCCTGTGCCAGCGCTGCAGCCCGATCCTCATGGATGTCAGCTAAAGTGAGTTTGGCACCCTCCTTGGCAAGCAGGCGCGCGACACCGCCGCCGACGCTTCCCGTCCCCTGCAACGCGACATGAACACCTTCAACATTGTCCCTGTCAAGCTTGTGCTGCACGGCAGCCTTGATCCCGTGATAGATCCCCATGGCGGTGAATGGGCCAGGGTCTCCGCCAGCTGCTGTGTCGCCGCTAACAGGGAGACCAGAAACATGCTGGGTCCGCTGGGAGACAGCGACCATGTCAGCTTCAGAAATGCCGACATCCTCAGCAGTCACATAACGCCCGCCGAGAGCTTCGACCGCATCGCCAAAGGCAGCGAGCATCTCGGGGGTCTTGGTCTTGTCACTATCGGCCAGGATCACGGCCTTCCCACCGCCCATTGGCAGCCCGGCCATGGCATTCTTGTAGCTCATGCCGCGCGACAGGCGCAGCGCATCGCGAATGGCATCCTTGGGTTCGGGATAGTGCCAGAATCGAGTGCCACCGGCACCCGGCCCAAGGTGGGAAGAATGGACTGCAATAATCGCTGTCAGACCACTTTTGCGATCGCGCACCAATTGCACGAGTTCGTGGTCATCGAAGTCTGGCTCAGTCCAGAATGCGGTCATATGTCCATGCCCCATGAGTGCACCCGAGGAGGTGCAATGCAATCAATCTCTGGGCGGAAATGGGGCGATCGACGGGGTTCGAACCCGCGACCTCCGGTACCACAAACCGGCGCTCTAACCAACTGAGCTACGATCGCCACATACGGCCAAGACTGGCCGCGATCCCGCCAAGAAAGCGGGCTTTTGCGCACCTGAGACAACCGGTCAAGCGGTGATCGCAGGCGGGCCGCGCCTGTTGCACAAACCCGCTGCAATGGGAAGCGAAAACTGCGCCCAAACCAAAGTCGCGCAATTTTATTACGCGGGCGATTTGCGGTTGGCGCGGTTAAACCGCCTCGCTATCGAGTCTCCATGCTTCTTCCCGGCGAGTCTTCAGCTGAGATTCTGCGGCGCCACCCTGGCGTCAAACAGCTGCCCTCGCCGAAGATCGAACTGTTTGTGAAAAGTGACTTTCTGGCCGCTGACCATTGCGAAGAGCTGATCCGGCTGATCGATCTCGACCGGCGTCCGTCGACCGTCGCCGATTATAATGGCGACGCCACATTTCGCACCAGCGAGACCTGCGACCTCAAGCCGGACCAGCCGGCAGTCCAGCAACTCGAAGGTCTGCTTCACGCCTTCACCGGCATTGATCCAGCGCATGGCGAGCCGCTCCAGGGTCAGCGCTACGAAGTTGGACAGGAATTCAAGCAGCACACCGATTGGTTCACGCCAGGCGGCCCCGATTGGGAGAAGTTCTGCGGCGTCGCTGGCCAACGCACCTGGACCTTCATGATCTATCTCAATGATGTCGAGGCCGGCGGCGCAACTCGGTTCAAGTCAGTCAATAAGAAGATCATGCCGGAGCGGGGCAAGATTGTGGGATGGAACAATCTCAAAGCAGATCGCAGCGGCAATGTTGCCACGCTTCACCACGCGATGAAGGTCCGAAAGGGTCTCAAATATGTGATCACCAAATGGTATCGTGAAAAGCCCTGGGGATGGCCCGAATGAGTGTCTCAAAAGCGGCAATGCTAGCTGGCTCGACAATGCTGCTGGCAGGCTGCAGCGCGCCCTATATCGCCGTCGAGGCCTATCAGGATGATGGCGAGATCTGGTTTCGAAATGCCAATCCCGGCCTGTTCGTTACAGACTGCGTCGATGCAATCGAAGTGACGGATGACGCGACCGGCAAGTTGGTTTGGGATGCCAGCGCTGAGGGTGCGGCCTGTCTTGCCCACCTCCCCTTCAGATATGGCTCCTCTGAAGCAGAATTGGATGTCGACAGGCTTGTCACAGCACAACCGTTGCAGCCAGGCCGCGAATACTCGGTCTTTGTGTACATCACGGGCGGGGCTGGCGATGGCAGCTTTCGGATCGAGCCCGACGGCACGGTCACCAATCTCGACTGAGTCGATCTTCCAAAGAAAAAGGCGGCCCCAAGGACCGCCTTCCTTTATCTCGTCATCCCAGCGAAAGCTGGGATCTTTGACCGCCCGAGATCCCGGATCAAGTCCGGGATGACGCGTCGACTTGGCGGGTCACCACGCCAATTCTCGCGTCACTTCTTGAGCGAAAGTCCGCCGAAGCGCTTGTTGAACGCTGCGACACGGCCGCCTTCTTGAACCTGGCGGTTGCCGCCAGTCCAAGCCGGGTGGCTGGTCGGGTCGATATCGAGCGCAAGCGTGTCGCCCTCATTGCCCCAGGTCGAGCGGGTTTGAAACTCGGTGCCATCGGTCATCTTGACCGTGATCATGTGATATTCGGGATGCCCTTCGGCTTTCATGTCTCTTGTCCTTGCTAGCGTGAACCCGGTTCCGACCGGGCCTGCTGTTTGCGGGAAAGCGGGCCACATAGCGTGCCCGCAATAAATTGCAAGCGAAGTTGGCTCTAATCGCTCGGCGGATCGGCGATCATCGCGGTGAATTCCGTCTCGCAAGTGGTCTTGCCTTCGACGCTCGCCTTGCCCTTGAACTTGTAGATCGTGCGGCGCTGCTGGAGAAATTCGACTTCGAGATCGAGCAGACAGCCCGGCGTGACCGGAGCGCGGAATTTGGCTCCATCAATCCCCATGAAGATCACCAGCTTGCCTGTCCCAGCCAGACCGAGCGTTTCAATGCCAAGAATGGCCGCGGCTTGGGCCAAAGCTTCGATCTGAAGCACGCCAGGCATGATCGGAGCACCGGGGAAATGCCCCTGGAAGAACTCCTCATTCATGCTGACTGCTTTGACCGCATGAATTCGCTCACCAAGATCAATCGACTTGACCCGATCGACCAAAAGCAAGGGGTAGCGATGCGGCAGCGCCTTGAGGATTTTGTGAATGTCGTAATCCACGATCCGATCGGCTGCAGGCGCGTCTGCGCTGGTTTCTGCCATAGCTACCCCCTGTAACTGCTTCTGCGGTGCCTATTGGCCGATCAACGGCCGACAGGTGCTTCCGTGGCCGGCTGCTCACCTGATTGAGCCGCTTGAGCCTGCTGTTGTGCTTGTGCAAACAGCTGCGCCTGGAGCAGGAATTCCTGAACCTGCTGGTAGATACCCAGCGACGCCCGCTGCGGTGCCCAGCCTTGCGGTGGAATGATCTGAGCGGTCGGCACCTTTGTGTCCAACGCTGCAGCAACCTTCAGCGCGATGTTGGCTTCTGGTGGGGCGAGAAGGACGGCGTCCGGCGCGAGCAGGATTTGGATCTGGTTCGCGGCGATCACTTCCTGCAAAGCAACTGCATATTGCGCCGAGATCTGCTCAATCACATAGATCCGGGCACCGTCGATCTGGGTCGTCAATGTCGCGATCTGACCGTCGATCTGATCCAGCTGGGTCTTCTGCGGCGTACCTTCGGCAGCCGTCATTTCAGCCTCATCGACTTCATTGTCGTCATTGGTGTCGAGCTGACCCAAGATCGTTTGGCGCTGTGTCTGGAGCGTACGGCGCTGATCAATCTGGGCTTTGTACGATTCGTTGATCTGGCTGTAGCCATTGGCGAAGGCCTGCGTGCCGACAATTGTGCTAGGAAGATCAACCGTAGCGATATTCCCTTGGACTTGCGCTGAAGCAGGCGCGGCGAACGCTACCATTGAAGCGACACTTGCCGCTGCGACCGATTTGATGATTTTCTTCATTAGAATTGTGTTCCTACGTTGAACGTAAAGCTCTTGGTGTCATCCCCTTCGACGCTGCGAAGGACATGAGCGAAATCGATCCGGAACGGGCCGAACGGCGAGTTCCAGTTGACGCCGATACCGACCGACACACGCGGCGAAGCCGAATCGCCCAGGAATACTTCGCGAATGGCGGAGCCCGGGATGATGTTCGGAGCATTGGCGGTGACGCCGTCGGCGGCAATCGGATTGGTTGTGATGATTGCAGTCGGTCCGGTGGTTGGATCATCCGGAGTGGGATCAGGAATGACCTCAATAAACTCCAGCATTCCATTCGCGTCGCGGTCCTGGATGCCGTTGGGATTGTCTTGCAAGATCGGAGTTTCAACGCCGAACAGTGCGCCGACATCGACAAAGATCGATGGACGAAGCCCCAGTTCGCGTGCGCCGGATCCCAAGGGAATCTCAAGCTCGGCACGGCCCAGATAGTAGGAGTTGCCGCCCAAGGCATCGTCGCGATTTTCTCTGCGATTGGTGTTGGGGACAGGATTGCCGTTCTCATCGACCGAATCATATCGCTGCGTCAGAATACGCGGACCGACCCCACGGATATCAAAGCCGCGGAACTGTGGTTCACCAAGGAAGAAGCGATCGGTCAGCAGAACGTCGTTCTCGCCATCGCCATCGGTGTCGTTCAATCCGAAGATCGTGCCACCCTCAGCCGAGAGCGAGAAGATAAAGCCGCTGCCGATGTTCCAGTATTTTGCGGCGCGGCCACGGAAGCGGAGGTAACGGACATCACCGCCCAGACCGGCGAACTCGGTCGAGAAGCTGATGTTCTCACCACGCGACGGGCGCAGGCGTGAATCGACCGTGCTGTATGAGAGGTTCAACCCGACGATCGAGCTCAAACGGTTGCCGAGAGCGTCACACAAGAAACGGCCTGCGAGCAGCGGGCTACACTCTGGCACCCCATCGCCGTCCAGATCCTGGAAGAATTGCCCTTCGTCCAAGGTGATCTGATCGTAATTGAGCGTGTAGCTGACAACCGCCGAGAGATATTCGGTCAGCGGTACACCGCCACGCAATGCGATACCCGTGGTCGCTTGCTCAAACGTTGTGTTCCGGTCGGCGCTGTTGAAGTTGAAGCTGTTCAGGTCCCGACGGTAAATGTCGATCCCGGCCGAGATATTGCGGTCGAACACATAGGGTTCGGTCAAACTCACCTGAGCGGAGCGAGAGAAACGCGAATAATTGAGGCTGAGGCCGACGGTCTGTCCACGCCCGCGGAAGTTCCGCTGCCGGATGCTCCCTGCCAGAATGAAGCTCTCGATCGAAGAGAAACCAGCCGAGAACTGAAGCTCACCGGTCGGTTGCTCCTGGACATTGGCTTCGAGCACAATCCGGTCCGGCTGCGAGCCTTCGACCTGGCTGACTTCGAAGTTCTCCTGGAAATAGCCCAGCGAATTGATCCGCGCGGTGGTCCGCTGGACCCCCAGGGAGCTGAAGGCGTCGCCTTCGCTGACCCGGAATTCACGCCGGATAACCTTGTCCTGGGTGAGCGTATTGCCGTTCACATCGACCCGCTCGACATAGACCCGAGGAGCCTGACGCAGCAGGAAGGTGACGTCCATCGTCAGATCTTCCTTGTTGCGATTGAATTGCGGAGCGACGTCGGCAAAAGCATAGCCGAAAGTTCCGGCGAGTTCAGTCAGCTGTTCGACCGTGTCCTCAACCAGCTTGGCGTCATACCAATCGCCACCCTTCATCGGCAAATTGCCACTCATCCGATCGCTGTCGAAGTCACGCAGCTGGCTGTTCACGTCAACCGCACCAAAGGTGTAGCGCTCACCCTCTTCAACGACATAGGTGATGATGAAGTCGCGCTTGTCCGGAGTCAGCTCGGCAACCGCAGAGACAACCCGGAAATCGGCATAACCTTCGGTCAGGTAGAATTGCCGCAGCTTTTGCTGGTCGAACGCCAGGCGATCCGGGTCATAGCTGGTGTTCGAGCTGAAGAAC
Organism: Erythrobacter sp.; assembly: GCA_965249945.1. Taxonomy (GTDB): domain Bacteria; phylum Pseudomonadota; class Alphaproteobacteria; order Sphingomonadales; family Sphingomonadaceae; genus Erythrobacter. The sequence goes on from OZ252258.1 coordinate 2,438,870, forward strand.
CGGTGCCAGCGCGATTGCTTGGTGACCATCTCGCCGCGCAGTTCACCATCGGAAAATTCTTCGTTGCCGATAATGTTGATCTGGCGAACCTTGGACTTTGGTCCTTCGCTGATCTCGAAAACGATATCGACCCGGTTTTGTGGTAGCTGAACCATCTTGGGTTCGACTGTTGCCGCGAAGCGGCCCTGGCGCTTGTACAATTCGATGATCCGGGCAACATCAGCGCGGACCTTGGAGCGCGTGAAGATCTGCCGCGGCGCGAGCTTGATCTCGGGCAGGATCTTGTCGGCATCAAGCCGGTCATTGCCTTCCAGCACGATCCGGTTGATCACCGGGTTCTCGGTCACATTGATGACCACACTGCCAACATCGTTGCGGATCGAGAAATTGGAGAACAGTTCGGTCGCGCCGAGATCCTTCAGTGCTTCGTCAGCCGCCGCCGAAGTGTATTCCTGGCCGACCCGCAAGCGAATGTAGCTCAGGATTGTGGTCGGCTCGAGCCGCTCAGCACCAACAATACGGATCGAACGGATCACTTGAGTGGCGGGCGCGGGAGCGGGCTCAGCCTCGCTCGCAGCGGCGGCATCATCCTGGTCCTGAGCCACAGCGACCTGCGGAACGCCCGCCAGCACAGTGCCGCACATCAGTGCAATGGCAAACCGTCCGATCGATTGAACAGACCGACTGCCTGTCTCGTTGCATCGATTCATGAAGTAACTGTTCCCGTCTAACCCGAATTCACACCGCACGTCTGCCCGGGACGCAATCTCGATAAGATGCAACACACAAGCATTTGGCGAACCCAACCGCCTCTGCCCGATGCGCCTCTAGCAATCAAGCGGACATATCCGCTCGACCACATTCCCCTAGCCCATTTCCCCCGATTAACTGCCAAATAATGGCAGCGAGACGAGGTCGTTAATCGTGACAAACACCATCAACAACAGCACCACAAAGATGCCGGTCCGATAGGCCCATTCCGTCGCCTGCGGCCCGACGGGTTTACGCCTTACGGCCTCCGCAGCATAGAATGCCAGGTGGCCTCCATCCAGAGCCGGGATTGGCAAGAGGTTGATGAATGCCAAATTAAGCGAGATCAGCGCTGCGAAATTGACAAACGCCAACAGGCCCAGGCTCAGCTGCTCGCCCGAAAATTTGGCGATCTTGATCGGCCCACCGAGCTCCTGAAGCGAGCGGTCTCCTGAAATGATCTGCGCGATCCCGGTCAGCATCATCTTGAAGATGTCGATTGAATGCGAAACCGCCTCCGGGATTGCTCCCAGCACGCCGACGTCTTCGTAGGTCAGGGTCGGTGGCACATCGTCGGGTCGCATGATGCCGAGCCGGCCCACGGTGCCCTGATTTCCAAAGCTATCGGTCTCGACCGAGGAGCCAATTGTGACCGGGATTTCAACCGAGCGCCCGTCCCGATCAAGCGTCATGACAATAGACTTGCCGGGATAGAGCGCCACTTTGTCCACCAGGGCGGAGAAGTCAGCGACAGCGTCGCCGTCGATCGCGATGATCTTGTCGCCGAGTTCAACTCCGGCATCGCGCGCTACCGAGATCTCGGCAAAACCAGCCACCTCTGTCGAATCCTCAGCGAACTCGATCACCGGCTTCCCATTGATCGCAAAGAAGGCGAAGAAGATTGCCAGAGCGACCAGAATATTGGTGACCGGGCCCGCCGCCACGATCAGCGTCCGCTTCCACAGGCTGGCATGGTGAAAACTGCCTTCTTGAGTCGCCGCATCGGCGCTCGCCAAAGCCTCCTGATCGGGCACGCTGGCCGGATTCATATCGCCCTTGAATTGCACATAACCACCCAAGGGCAGCAGCGAGAGCTTCCAGCGGGTGCCGTGTTGGTCGGTGTATCCGGCGATCTCACGCCCGAAACCGACCGAGAATGCCTCCGCCTTCACGCCAAACCAGCGGCCGACCAGATAGTGGCCAAGCTCATGAACCGTGACCAGAAAGCCGATCAGGATCGGAAAGCCGACCAGATACATCCAGAAAGGTGGTGATTCAAACAAGGGTGGTGCTCTCCAGCAAGGTCTCAGCCTGGCTGCGCGCTTCGGCGTCCAGGGCCAGCACTTCCTCAAGCGTGCCGGGTTGCGGCGCGCTATAGCGAGAAAGTAGCCGTTCGACCACTACAGTGATTTGAGTGAACCCAATCTTACCATCGAGAAACGCCGCCACCGCCACTTCATTGGCGGCATTGAGGACCGCAGGCGCGCCGCCACCGGCCTGAATCGCTTCGCGCGCGAGCCGTGTCGCTGGGAATCGCTCTTCATCGGGCGCGAAGAAGGTCAATTCGCCAATCGCAGCCAGATCAAGCGGTTCGAGCGGGGTTTCCATCCGGGTCGGCCACGCCAGGCACGAGGCAATCGGGACCCGCATGTCTGACGGTCCCAACTGCGCCAGCGTCGAGCGGTCCCGGTACTCCACCATGGAATGGATCACGCTCTGGGGATGCACCACAATACCGAGCCGATCGAGCCCGACCGGAAACAGATGATGCGCCTCGATAAATTCGAGCCCCTTGTTCATCATGGTCGCGGAATCGACGCTGATCTTGGCGCCCATGTCCCAATTGGGGTGGGCCACCGCTTGGGCCGGTGTCGCGGCCGCCAATTGCTCGTGCGACCAGGTGCGGAAGGGACCACCGCTGGCCGTCAAGGTGATCTTCGCCACATTATCGAGATCATTGCCCGCCAGACACTGGAAGATTGCATTGTGCTCGCTGTCGGTCGGCAGGAGGGTCGCATTGTGCCGCGCCACCGCGGCGGTCATCACATCGCCCGCAGAAACCAGCGCTTCTTTGTTGGCCAGAGCAATAGTGCCGCCCTGCTCGATCGCGGCCATCACTGGCGCCAAGCCAGCGCATCCGACAATCGCGGCTACGGTTAGATCAACCGGGCGCGAGGCCGCTTCGACCAGCGCTTCTGTCCCGCCCGAGGCGGTCACGCCGCTGGGCCCCAGCGCCGCGCGCAAATCGGATAGGCACGCCTCATCACCAACGACCGCCTGTTGCGCGTCAAATTCAATCGCCAGGGCGGCCAATTCTTCGGCTGAGCAATTGGCGGTCAGCGTATCGACCCGCCAGGCGTCGCGGTTCCGCCGGATCAAATCGAGCGTCGAAGCCCCGATTGAACCGGTTGCCCCCAAAATCGATATCGAACGCGCCATGGTCACAATCTCACACGAAGAACCGCATCAGCGCTAGCACAAAGAAAACCGCGAGAAAGCCATCCAGCCGATCAAACAGACCCCCGTGTCCGGGAATGAGACTGCCCGAATCCTTGACCCCGGCGCGCCGTTTCATCCAGCTTTCGAAGAAATCTCCGGCCTGGGCGAGAACCGCAATCAGACAGCCCGCTACAATCGCTCCAACAATGTTGAGCGTGCCCGGGCCATCGGCTGAGGCCGGTCCAAACTGGCCCGCCTCGGGATAGGAATACTCGATCCACAGCGCCACCAGCGAGGCTGCCAGTGCTCCGCCGAGCAATCCGGCCCAGGTCTTGGACGGGCTGATCGCTGGCGCAATCTTGGGGCCGCCGAGCAAACGCCCGGAGAAATAGGCGCCCACATCGACTGCCACGATCGGCAGGAAGAATCCCAGCATCACGAACAGGGGGAAATAATCCTCGCGGACCGAAACCATCGCGAGCGCTGCAGCCCCGACATAGATCGCTCCGAAAAACAGCCACACGACCTCTCCCAGCGGAGCAATGTCGAATTGGCGAACCAGGCCATTCCATTCCCATAGTACACCGCCTGCAACGAGGGCGACGAAACCCATCCAGAACCATCCGCCCAACCACAGCGCGGTCCCTGCAACGACGATGATCGCGATGGCCGATGCCACTCGCACGGCCAGTTCACGCCCCAACAGCTTGGGCTTGGCGGGAGTCTTGTCAGCGTCCGCCAAAACGCCGCTCCCGCCGGGCAAAATCGTCCAGCGCTTCTGCCAGATGCTCGGGTTTGAAGTCCGGCCAAAGCGTGTCGACAAACAGCATTTCGGCATAGGCCGATTGCCACAGAAGGAAGTTCGAGAGGCGAACCTCTCCGCTGGTGCGGATCAGGAGATCGAGCGGAGGCAAATCCGCGGTATCCAGCTCTGCGGCGATGCTCTCAGGCGTGATGTCCCCCTTGGTCGCCGCCTTCCCGGCAGCGCGGGCGATTTCATTCTGCGATCCGTAATTGAGCGCTACGGCCAGAGTCTGCGTGCCTTTCGACGTCCGCTCGAGCGCGTCCTCCAGCATCGCGACGATATCGGGAGCAAGGCCACGCCAATCTCCGATGATCTTGAGTTTCACGCCATTCGCGACAAACTCCTCAAGATCAGATTTGATGAACTTGCGCATCAAATTCATCAGATCATCGACTTCGTCTTCCGAGCGTTTCCAGTTCTCGCTCGAGAAGGCGTAGAGTGTCAGGCACTCCAGCTGCATCGGCTCCAACCCGCGGACGAGCCGGCGAACCGCCTCAACCCCACGTTGATGCCCGATCGCTCTCGGCAGCGCACGCTTCTTGGCCCAGCGTCCATTGCCGTCCATAATGATGGCAACATGGCGAGCGCGCCCGTCAGTGCTGGTGGGCTCCTGGCCCATCAATTCTCCCCGCTCAGGTCCGAACCCAGGTCCAAAAGCGCCATGACTGACCTCACTGGGTCAGAATCTCCTGCTCTTTCTTGGCAGCCGCTTCGTCGGTTTCGGCAACGAATTTGTCGGTCAGCTTCTGGACCTCATCCTCCAGCCGCTTGCGATCATCCTCAGAGATTTCCTTCTTCTTCTCGTCGGTCTTGAGCGCTTCCATGCCGTCACGCCGAACATTGCGGATCGCGATCTTGGCCTTCTCAGCATATTGCCCTGCGAGCTTGGCCAGTTCCTTGCGCCGTTCTTCGGTGAGGTCGGGCATCGGAAGGCGGAGCGTCTGCCCGTCGATCATCGGGTTGAGCCCCAGATTGGCATGGGCGATACCCTTCTCGACGGCGATCAGATTACCCTTGTCCCACACCTGCACGCTCAGCATGCGCGGCTCAGGCGCGGAAACGGTGGCAACCTGATTGAGCGGCATCATCGCGCCATAGACCTCGACCATTACCGGATCGAGCAGGCTGGTATTGGCGCGTCCCGTCCGCAAACCGGAGAGATCGCTCTTGAGAGCTTCGACCGCGCCGGCCATGCGGCGTTCGATATCGGCCTTGTCATATTGTGCCATGAATCAGGCTTCCTCTTTCACAATCGTCTGGACACCCTGGCCACCGAGGACCCTGGCGACATTTCCTCTTTCTCGGATCGAAAAGACCACTATCGGAATGTTGTTCTCTCGGCAAAGCGCAACCGCGGTTGCATCCATAACCTTGAGATTTTCGGACAGCACCTGGTCGTAAGTGATTTCATCAAACCGGGTGGCATTCGCATTGTGCTTGGGATCACTGTCGTAAACCCCGTCAACGCTGGTCCCCTTCAACAAAGCGTCACAGCCCATCTCTGCAGCGCGTAAGGCAGCGCCAGTATCGGTGGTGAAGAATGGGTTGCCTGTGCCGGCGGCGAAGATCACGATCCGGCCCTTCTCGAGATGGCGCTCGGCGCGCCGCCGAATATAGGGTTCACACACGCTGCTCATCGGGATCGCGGATTGCACGCGGGTCGCAACACCAAGCTGCTCCAGCGCGTTTTGCATCGCTAGCGCGTTCATCACCGTTGCCAGCATGCCCATGTAATCGCCGGTGGTGCGATCAAGACCTTTGGCCGCGCCGGAAATTCCGCGGAAGATGTTCCCGCCTCCGATCACCAGACACACTTCCAACCCAGTTTCCTTGGCCGCCTTAACCTCTTCTGCAAGCCGCGCGACGTAGGCTGGATCGATGCCATATTCCTGCTCACCCATCAGGACCTCACCCGACAGTTTGAGAAGAACGCGCTTGATTTCTGGAAGAGCCATAGACGAAACTGATCCGGTTGTTTGTGTGACTGCGGCGCTCCTTAGCGGTGCTGAGCCCAAGGCGCAAAGAGAAAGCCGATGATCAGAAAATTGTTGCTCCTGTCTATCCTGATCGGCCTGATTGTGGCGGGCAAGGCCTATCATGACACGATGCGCGATCCGGTCGTGCAGCGGGTTACGATCGCCAGCGATTCCATGGCTCCGCAAGCCGATCCGGTCGTGATCGCTCTGATTGCCGACATTCATGTCGCGGGGCCCGATATGCCGCCCTCGCGGGTCGAGCGGATCGTCGCGCAGGTCAATGCGCTGGAGCCCGACATAGTTGCGATTGCGGGCGATCTGGTGAGCGAAAAGCGGGTCGCGACACGAACCTATTCTGCGGAGGAAGTGGTCGCGCCACTTGAAGCTCTCGAAGCCCCGCTTGGAACCGTCGTGGTCCCGGGCAATCATGATCACTGGTTCGACTGGAATGCGCTTCGCGATGAGTTGAACGCGAGCGATCACGTCACCGTTTTGGAGAACGAGGCAGTCCAAATTGGACCGTTGGCAATCGGAGGAATCGACGACGCCTCGATCGGCATGGCTGATGTTCCAGCCTCGATGGCGAAGCTCGACCAGCTTGAAGGCGCGCGCATCGTGTTGACTCACAACCCGGACATCTTTCCCGACATCCCGGTTGATGTCGATCTGGTGATGGCGGGGCATACCCATTGCGGGCAGATCGCCTATCCCTGGGGCGGCGCGCCGATGATCATGTCAGACTATGGGGAGCTCTATTATTGTGGCGTGTTTGAGCAACACCAGAAGACACTGATCACCGTCTCCGGACTAGGGACCAGTATGCTCCCCGTTCGGCTGTTCACGCAGCCGGATATCTGGCTGATCGAAATGCGACCAGCGGTGCGGTGAGTTGGGAGCGCCGGACCTGTCCTGCGGACGCCTGAATAAGCAGGAGCCTCGAGGTCCTGGGTTCCTGCTTGCACAGGAACTCAGTGCGCCGATTTTCCTACATGGTGCGCCGCCGCTAGCTTCGCATCGGCTCTTTCACATCGTAATTCTGGCGTTCAATCGCAGTCCCACAGGGCGCATCCGACAAGCGGCATGTACTTGATCAACTTAGCCTCGATTTGCGCCGAGCGGCTTGCATAAAAAAGACCGCCGCAGCGCGATGCTGCGACGGCCATTTCTATCTTGTGAGCTCCTGCGAAAGCAGGAGCCTAGCATTCCTGGGTTCCTGCTTTCGCAGGAACTCAAAGCGCCCTATCAACCGCCAACGGCAGCAGCCACTTCAGCCGCGAAGTCGCTTTCTTCAACTTCGATGCCTTCGCCGAGCTGGAAACGAACATAGTCGACCAGTTCGATCGAGCCGCCATTGTCCTTGCCGGTCTTGGCAACGACGTCAGCAACCGACGACTTGTTGTCCATCACGAACATCTGGCTGAGCAGAGCGTTCTCTTTGGCGAACTTCTTGATCGCGCCTTCGACCATCTTTTCCTGGACGTTCTCAGGCTTGCCACTTTCAGCAGCCTTTTCCTGAGCGACCGCACGCTCGCGCTCGATCACGTCGGCATCGAGACCGTCGGCGTTGAGTGCCTGCGGGAACATCGAAGCGATGTGCATCGCGAGCTGCTTGCCGAAAGGCTCAAGCACGTCAGCGCCGAGATCGCTCTCGAGCGCGACCAGAACACCGATCTTGCCTAGGCCATCCGCTGCGGCATTGTGCATGTAGGAAACGACCGAACCCTGCTTGACCGAGACGCTCTTCATGCGGCGGATCTGCTGGTTCTCACCGATCGTGGCGACATTGTCGGTCAGCTTGTCGGCAACGCTGCCACCATCCGGATAGCCGGCGGTCTTGAGCGCTTCGACATCATCAGCGTCGAGGCCGAGAGCAACCGTGGTGGTCTTGCGCACGAAGTCCTGGAACTGATCGTTTTTGGCGACGAAGTCGGTTTCCGAATTGACTTCGACAGCAACGCCGGTGGTGCCATCGACGGCAACGCCAACCAGGCCTTCAGCCGCCGTACGGCTCGACTTCTTCTGTGCGGTAGCGAGGCCTTTGGCGCGCAGCGCGTCAACGGCAGCTTCAATATCGCCACCGGCTTCGGTCAGAGCCTTCTTGGCGTCCATCATACCTGCGCCGGTCTTCTCGCGCAGTTTCTTCACATCGGCGACGGTGAAATCGGCCATGGTGATTTCCTTCTTCAAATGGTTCGCGCTCACGAGCACGGGAAAACCCGTGGGGTCGCTCGGCGCGCTAGTCTGTTAATGTGACGCGCGCTTGACGCGTCACGCACTTGGGATGACTTGGGGGATGACTTAGGCAGTCTCGGCTTCAGCAGCGCTTGCTTCTGCCGGGGGCTCAGCCATTGCGCCAACGTCTTCTCCCGAATCCGCGACCGCGCCGCCACGACCAGCGGTCGCAGCTTCGGCAATCGCCTGGCAGTAGAGACGGACAGCGCGGCTGGCGTCGTCATTGCCTGGAACCGGGAATGCAATGCCGGTCGGGTCGGTGTTGGTGTCGAGCACCGCAATCACCGGGATGCCGAGCACAGCGGCTTCCTTGATGGCGAGATCTTCCTTGTTGGCATCGATAACGAACATCACGTCCGGAACGCCGCCCATATCGCGGATACCGCCGAGCGAAAGCTCCAGCTTTTCACGCTCACGGGTGAGCTGCAGAACTTCTTTCTTGGTGAAGCCGCTGGTGTCGCCCGAAAGCTGCTCTTCAAGAGTCTTGAGGCGCTTGATCGAACCCGAGATGGTCTTCCAGTTGGTCAGCATGCCGCCAAGCCAACGGTGGTTGACGAAGTGCTGGCCGGACTGACGCGCGGCTTCAGCGATCGGCTCTTGTGCTTGACGCTTGGTGCCGACGAACAGCACCTTACCACCTGCGCGTACGGTCTGCTCAACGAAGTCGAGCGCGCGCGCGAACAGCGGCACGGTCTGCGACAAGTCGATGATGTGAACACCGTTGCGGGCGCCGAAGATATACGGCTTCATCCGCGGGTTCCAGCGGTGGGTCTGGTGGCCGAAGTGTGCGCCGGCCTCGATCAATTGCTGCATGGTGACGGTAGTGCCCGCCATAATTCAATTCCTTCCGGTTATGCCTCTGGAAGACTGGAACCACCTGCGGAGTATCCCGCCAGCAGCACCGGTATGTCGTGCCTTCCATGTGAATTTCGCCGATAACGAACCAGTCAAACGCCTGTTCCACTTCAACGAGAGCGCGCCATTAGCCAGCGAATTCGCAGAAATCCAGCATTTTCTTGCGAATCCCGCTCAACCGACAACTTTCCGCTTGACCAAATGGAACGAATGTAGAACATAGCGATTGGAACAAACGTGGTACATGCGGAAATCCAGAGAGGTCTCCGTCTTACCGATAGCAGCTAGAGAAAAGGAACCGCCTCAATGATCGCAGTCGCATTGATCGCATTGTTTGCTATCGCAACTCTCGCAACTGTATTGGCCTTGGCGGACAGCGCATTCCGCGCCCGGCATGCCTTTGCTTCGCTCTCACGCGAACGCTCTTTGGCGAAAGCTGGATTTGTGCCTCATGTTCAAGCGAGTGAGGTTCGGCTGCGTCCGGCAATAATTGCTGCTCGGGGTGGCGCGGCCCGCCCCTTTGCACGGCATCTGCCGCGGCGCGTTAGCCGGCCGCTGTCTGGCGCTGCCGCTTGATCCGCCCATATCTGACCATGCCATATGGCATCAGGACCAGGTAGATTACTGAGATCGAGGTCAGCGTCCACCACGGCTCCATCAGCAGAGCGGTAAACGACAGAGCAACCAACAGGATCAGTCCCATGCGTATCCCGCGGCGCGGGCGGATCGAGGCCCAGCTCAGAGTCGCCATATTTGAGATCATCAGGAAAGCGATCGCCGCGAGCCACACGCCGAGCCAAACCGGCTCGCGGAATATGTCATCGCCAGTTGCCATCCACAAATACATCGGCGTGAACGCCAGCCCCGCTCCAACCGGAGCCGGAACTCCGGTCAGAAACCCGGCCGATTTGTGCGGCTGATGATCGACGTCGATCTGCGCATTGAACCGCGCGAGTCGCAACGCACAGCAGATTGCAAATCCGAGCGCGGCGAACCACCCGATCCGCGGCAGATCCTGTAGTGACCACAGAAACAAAATAACGGCGGGCGAGACCCCGAACGAAATCGAATCTGCCAGACTGTCTAGCTCGGCCCCAAAGCGAGATTGTGCGTTGAGCAGCCGGGCAATACGCCCATCAATGCCATCCAGCACGCCTGCCAAGACAACCGCGAAGATCGCCAATTCCCATTGCTCGGCAATGGCGAAGCGGATCCCGGTCAAGCCCGCGCAGAGCGCTGCCGCTGTGATCGCATTGGGCAGCATGGCACGCAGAGTGAGGCCGCGGACATAGGTTCCTTTGGAACCCGCTTCATCTTCGGCTGACTTTGGCCCGAGCCGCGCTTGATCGGCCGGGTCCAAGCGCAGGTCGCCCTCGCCCGCATTGCCATCCTCACTCACGGATGCAGGCTCATTGCGACACGCCTTCGAGCACAGCCTGTACGCCCTGCTCGGCCAGTATGGTCTCGCCCGCGATAACGGTCTGTCCCATCAGAACCTTGGGATCGGTGCCAGCGGGCAAATAGACATCAACCCGGCTGCCGAATCGGATCAATCCCACCCGCTGCCCTTTGGCGACTGTGTCTCCGGGTTTTACGAAGGGGACGATCCGCCGGGCAACCAAGCCAGCGATCTGAGTGAAACCAATCATCCGCCCGTCACTGCCTTCGACCAGAATGTGCTGACGCTCATTCTCCTCGCTGGCCTTGTCGAGATCGGCATTCATGAATTTGCCCGGGACATAGACCACTCGGCGAATTGTCCCAGCGATCGGAGAACGGTTGATGTGGACATCGAACACGCTCATGAAAATCGAAACGCGCGTTACCGGACCTGGCGGCAGCGCTGCGAAGCCCGAGCCATCCTCGATCTGCAATTCGCGCGGAGGTTCAACCTCCATGATCAGCGAAACGATGCCGTCAGCAGGGGCCACGATCGCATTGCTCGCTTGCGGGATCACTCGCTCTGGATCGCGGAAGAAGGCGAATACGCCGAGCGACAGCAGCAGCATCGGCCAGCCGACGATTTCCCAATCGAGCAGCAGCAATGGAATGAGGCTGAACGCAATGGCAAGCACGCCATATTTGCGCCCCTCGGGGTGGATCGGTGGCCAACTCCAGCTGGCTTCGCCGCGACCCTTATTATCTAGAATTTCTCCGGGCATGTCCTGCAACTAAGCATTGCGCAGCGCGGCGGCAACCCGCTTGATCACGAGTTATCGGGCCGAGCGCGCTATTGAAGGGGAACGCTAAGTCGTTTTCCGAACAAAAACAGAGCCAGCCGAATAGCCTGCTCCGAAGCTGCAAATCAGGCCGGTGTCGTTGGCGGCGAGATCATCGCTGTTGAGGTGGAAGGCAATGATCGAACCGGCACTTGAGGTATTGCCATAAGTATCGAGCACCGTCGGGCTTTCATCCTCATTGGCTTCGTGTCCCAACACGCGCTGTGCGATCAGGCGGTTCATCCCGGCATTGGCCTGGTGCAACCACATCCGGCGCAAAGTGCTGGGATTGATCTGCAATCTCTCAGCTTCGTCGAGGATCATCTGCGCGACCATCGGCACGACTTCCTTGAACACCTTGCGCCCCTCTTGAACGAACAGCTTGTCGGCTGCCTCGGAGGTCTCTGGATGTGCCCGATTAAGGAAGCCAAAATTATTGCGGATATTATTGGAGAACACTGTCTTGAGCTTTGTGCCCAGAATTTCCCAATGGCTGTCGGGAGCGATCGCAGCGTCTTCGACCAGCACTGCGGTCGCAACATCACCAAAAATGAAATGGCTGTCACGATCACGCCAATTCAAATGACCCGAGGTGATTTCGGGGCTGACCACCAAAACGCTCTTGGCGTTGCCCGCGCGGACATAATCAGCCGCTGTCTGGATGCCGAAGGTCGCGGAAGAGCAAGCCACATTCATGTCAAAGCCGAAGCCTTCGATCCCCAAAGCTTCCTGAATCTCCACCGCCATCGCAGGATAGGGGCGCTGCATGTTTGAAGCGGCGCACAACACTGCGTCGACATCCTTGGGATCTCGACCGGCGCGCTCAAGCGCTTGCTGGCACGCTTTGACCCCAATCTCGGCCATGATCGAAATCTCGTCGTCGCCACGCTCTTCCCAGCGCGGCGCCATGGTTTCAGGATCGAGAATCGGCTCCTTCGCCATGACATGGCGAGCCTTGATCCCGCTGGCCTTCTCGATGAACTCGACTGAGCTGTGCTGCAGCGCTTCGACATCACCCGCTTCGATCGCAGCGGCGTGACGGTGATTATGGAGATCAACAAACTGATTGAAGCTGGCGACCAGTTCTTCGTTGGTGATCGACTGCTCGGGCGTAAAAAGGCCGGTCGCAGAGATTATAGGACGGTGTGTCATATTCATGGGGAGCGGGGCATAATTGTGTGCGAGGCTCGGGGCAAGCCTTGCTGACAATCACTCGCTCACAAACTGTATCCTGATCCGGTCGAGAACCACCCCTCGCGGTAGCCAAGGCCTGGAGTAGAGCAATCCCTGCGTTCCAGCTTGACGCTCGTCAAAACACCAGTGAGCTGCTCAAACCTAGGAAAGAGCCGATCAATCCCGACCACATGAAGAGGTACGCAACTTTCCTCCTTCCGGAGGGCCGAGATCGGCCTTCTGGCTTTCCACTCCGAAAGATCCACTGCAGACCGCCCCCGAGGTAGCCAGACGTGTCGTCCTTGGAGTGTCGCGCGCCCAACAGATCGGCCAAACTCAGGTTGCGCGGTCGCGGTGCCTGACCGCCCATCACCCAATCACGCGCGGCGAGCTTGGCTTCGGCCTCCTTTAAGGCGTCGCGATCGACAGTTTCGCCAAGCAATCCCAGGACAAACACCTTGGGCAGCTTCTGCTCAAAGCAAACTCCGATTGCGCCGGACCGCTGCCATTGGACAGTGCAGAAAACCCTTAGCTTTTCGATTGTCAGCCACAGGTCTTGGCCAGGTTCAATTGAGCGATTGGTCTCGATCCTCGCCCCGCTGAGCGACAAATCAGAGATTGTGCAGGCAAAGCGACCACGAGGGTCCTGCAGAACCGCGTCTATTACCACTTCGGCTCTGCCAAGATTCCTTTGGCAAGACGCTTCTGGATGCGATGGATTGGTTTGAGCGAGTTCCATAGGCGCGATCAATAAATCAGCGATTGAGGGATCAATCGCACATTCCCAACTCCAAGCTTTGCGTTTCAAGCGGCCAATGCCGCGAGTTGTAGTGACGGCAAACTTAGGGCGAAATTAAGGGTAATGACCGAGCAACCGGTCAGACCAATGATGCCAAGGCCAGCACGAAGGTCGGCCTTCAGTTCAGTCCCTCCCTCGCGATCTACGGCACCTCGAGAGCTACCATAGATTGGTATTTCGATGCTGAAGCCGTGCTCGCCTAAGCGACCTTGCGGGCGGTTCAAAACTGACAACCGGGAGAAGTTGGTGGACAGGGCTCGGTCCACTATGAGGGGTTAAGTACATCTTTTTACGAGACAAATTTTTTGCCTAGCGACATTTACCGGACAATTTACCGGACAATTTTTCCCTTACTAACACACTGTGCTTGTCGCTTTTCGGTATCTTCGCACATGCTGGTGGGCCAGGGCACGCGCGACTTTGGAATATCAGAACCAAGTACGAATCCGCCCGATGCAAAGTGGTCATTAATGGCACGACCGCATGTGGATAATCGTAATATAGATTAAGTACGTCTCTAGCCGTCTGCATGGCATCATTGCTATCTAGAGATGCATGAGTGTCTCAGAAAACTTCAAAGCGTTCCGCAGTAATTACTTGATTGCAGGAGCTACGATTGGGACCATTTCTTATCGTTACAAACGCATTACAAGACAACTCAACACCGATTTTTGGAGTTCAAACTCTGAGGTAAACCACAGCCTTTATGTGGGTTCCTATGGCCGAGATACGGCCGCAAGAGGTGTTAGCGACCTCGATGTGGCGTTCACGCTGCCATCATCCATCTATCACCAGTACAATTCGTACATCGGAAACGGGCAATCCTCTCTTCTCCAAGCCGTAAAAAACTCGATCAGTAAGACTTATCCAACCTCATTTGTCGCGGGAGATGGACAAGTAGTTGCGATCAATTTCGACGATGGGATTCGGTTTGAGATATTGCCTTGTTTTCTGAACCAAGATGGGAAGTCGTTCACATACCCAGACTCGAATGGCGGCGGAAGCTGGAAAACCACCAATCCTAGAGCCGAGATTGAGGCAATTCAGATCAGAAACGACGTCACAGCAAACAAGAATCTGAAAGCCATTTGCCGGATGACCAGGATTTGGCGAGACCGGCACTCAGTGCCGATCGGCGGCCTTCTGATTGATACGCTGGCCTATCAGTGGATTGAGACTTGGGAGCATCGCGATAAGTCTTTCCTATATCACGATTACCTAGTGCGCGATTTCATGCTTCATTTGGCAACGCGTGATCGTTCACAGAACTATTGGCAAGCCCCTGGTAGCAATCAGTACGTTTGGAAGAAGGGAAACTTCCAGACACCGGCAAAAACGGCTTATGACACTGCAGTAAGTGCCATTTCACACGAAGCAGGCGACCGACCCTACACTGCACGAAACAAATGGCGCGAGATCTTTGGGTCCGTTTATCCATGAGGATTTAATGAGTATCGAAGACCAAATTAGGGAGTGTTTTGCGAGAGTTGTCTATTCTCACAAAACCCATGAGAAGCAGGCGGACCGCTGTTCGGACACTCTGCGAAATTTCAAGATCGCGCAGATCGTCCTAGCCGCCCTAACGAGTTCGGGGATCATAGCGATACTCTTCTCCGAGGACTTTTGGCTCACACTCTTAACCGCAATCATATCGCTGATCTCGCTTTGTGTGACTGGGTACATGAAGGGGTTCGACCCAGGGGCGACGGCACAGATGCACCGTGATGCGGCAGCAGATCTCTGGTCAATCCGGGAGTCTTATCTTTCACTGCTCACAGACTTACACTCGGGTGCTGTCTCGCAGGATGAGGCAAGAGCGCGGCGGGATGCTCTTCAAGAGAAGTTGGCTGCGATTTATAAGGGCGCGCCGGGAACTGATGCAAAGGCCTACTCGAAAGCACAAGAGGCACTGCAGGAGCTTGAAGACTATACCTTCAACCACGGTGAAATTGACAAATTCCTCCCACCCGCACTCAAACGCGAATCCGCTTAGGATCTTGAATCAACTTCATCCGGTCTTTCTCCAGCCCCCGATTCTAATGAGTCTCGCACCGATTCTTTGATGGGCCGGGTCGCCATGCCCAAAATTGAGCGACCGATTTACCGGACATCTTACCGGACAATTGGGTCTGGTAACCACAATTTTCTGATATTTTTTCCTTATAAATCAGGATATTAGTTACCGGAAAAGGGGGCTGGTGGACAGGGCTGGATTCGAACCAGCGTACGCTTGCGCGGGCAGATTTACAGTCTGCTGCCTTTAACCACTCGGCCACCTGTCCACACAGTTCCTGGCGGGAAATTGACAAAGCCTCAATCGAGGCTGTCTGCCGAGACGCGCCCCTTTGGCGAAGCGCCGCTTGCCTGTCAATGGGCCAGCTGGCAGGGAAAGCCGAGAAGTACGAATTTAGGAGCAAAAATGGCGCGTTCTGAGCGCAAGAGAGCCCTTCGCGGCCGGGCAGGACGAATGAAAGGTGGACGCGGCTCGGGTCGCGCCTCGACCGGTCATGTCCGGCTATGGGGCCGGCATCCCGTTGAAGCGGCGTTGAAGAATCCCGTTCGCCAACACCGAAAACTGTGGGCAACCCGTGACGGGGTCGCCACGCTCGATGGCGAATTGCCGCCCGATTTTCCGGTCGAGTATGCCGACGTTTCGGACCTCGCCCGGCTGGTCGCCCGCGACGCGCCGCACCAAGGTCTGGTGTTGGAATGTGAACCGTTGGAAACCGTGTTTCTCGACGAGATCCTAACTGGCGATGCCGCAAGCCCGGTGCTTGTGCTTGACCAAGTCACTGACCCTCATAATGTCGGCGCAATTTTGCGCTCTGCGGCCGCATTCGGTGCGGCGGGGATTGTGACCCAGGATCGTCATGCGCCACCGGAGTCAGGCGTCTTGGCAAAGTCCGCCTCTGGTGCACTGGAAACAATGCCCTGGGTCCGCGTAGTCAACCTCGCCCGCGCCCTCGATGAGATGGCCGAAGCGGGCTATTGGCGGATCGGCCTCTCTGGTGAAGCCGACGCAACGCTGGATGAGAGTCTGACCTCCGGACCTCTGGCGCTTGTGCTTGGAGCCGAAGGCGAAGGCATGCGGCACAACATCTCTGGTCATTGCGATGCTCTTGCGCGGTTACCGATTAGTTCAGCTATCGAGAGCCTAAATGTTTCGAACGCTGCGGCGATCTCGCTCTATGCAGCAGCGACCCGTTCACGAGGAGACTGACCTTGACTTTCCAATCCCCGATTAGAGCCTCAGCCGCTGCCATGCTGGCGGGCCTGGCCCTGCTTCTGAGCGGCTGCCTGATCTCGCCCGGCAAGTTCACGTCTCAGCTGGAACTGATGGAAGGGAATGCCTTCAGCTACTCATATGAAGGCGAGATCTTCTTCCTTGGCTTGTCATCACTGGCACGTATGGGCGCGGAGGCCGAAGCTGCAGAAGCGGCCGAAGCCGATGCCGGCCTCGAGGTCACATGCTTTGACGAAGAAACCTACGAAGAGCGCGAATGCACCCAGGCTGAGATTAACGAGCAACAAGCCGAATCCGCCATGAGCGCGGCGCAGGCTGCGGAGCAGGCTCAGCAATTGTCTGCGATGATGGGAGGAATCGATCCGACCGATCCCGAGGCAGCGGAAGAATTGCGCGAAATGCTGCTCCGGCAAAAAGGTTGGAATAAGGTCGAGGTCCTTGGCGATGGCCTGTTCAATGTAAGCTATTCGATCAGTGGCAGCCTGGACCATGACTTTATGTTCCCGCTGATTGAGGATTTCCCGACCACCAATCCTTTCGTCCAGGTCTTCCTGCGCGAAGAGGGCATCGTCCGGATCAATGCTCCTGGGTTCGGCCCTCAAAATGATGACACCTCCTTCATGGGTGGCATGACCAGCGGAGTAGCCGGTATGGCCGGTATGGCGGCAATGTCGGATGAGCCAAGCGACGACGCTCAATCTGGATCAATGCCGGTTATTGACGGGACCTTCACGATAGTGACCTCCGGACAGATCCTGGCGAACAACACCGATGAAGGCCCCAAGGCCACGGCAAATGGTCAATCGCTGACATGGGAAGTTTCGCCGCGGACCAAGAGCGCTCCGACCGCGCTGATCGACCTGTCTCGGTGAGTCTAGCGACTGCGAGCGGCCGTGCAGCCGTTCGCCTAAAGAAAAACCCCGCCGGCATCGCTGCTGGTGGGGTTTTCTTTTCGCCGACAAGCCTGTCGGCTGACGATTGCAATCAAATCAGTTCACGGCATCCTTTAAGCCCTTGCCTGCCTTGAACTTGGGCTGGGTCGAAGCAGGGATGTTCATCGGCTCACCAGTGCGGGGGTTACGACCGGTTGATGCCTTGCGCTTCGCTACTGAAAAGGTGCCGAAACCGACCAGACGCACTTCGTCTCCGCCAGCAAGCGTTTTGGTGATGGCATCGAACACACCTTCAACAGCGTTCGACGCATCGCTCTTCGAAAGGCCACTGGATTCGGCGACTGCACTGATCAGATCGTTCTTGTTCATTTAAGGAACCCCCATAGTTCTATGAATTTTGACTTCGGTGAATCGTCTTCCCGAAAGCGCGGAATTGAGCTGTTTTTGCCTGTCCTGTCAAAGGCAAATCCTCCCCAAAAGTGCGAAATTCTGCCGAAACGGGAGCTTTTGCGACGAACGGAGAGCAATCGCGGATTGCTGGACAAGAGTGCCGGCCGCAGTTTGCGCTGCCAGAAGTCAGCGCCCCGGCGATCAATATCGACTTCAGTCTGTTCGTTTCAGAAAGGCCCGTCTCAATGTGCGGTGGGCACTCCACTGCCAGTCGCAGATGGAGTTGGCTGCGCCGCCAGCTCGTCCGCCTCGCTCCATTCGATCGGTGTGGGCATCTCCAAAAGGGCATGCTCCAGCACTTGGTCGACATGGCTGACCGGGACAATCTCGAGCCCCTCTTTGACGTTGTCAGGAATCTCGGCGAGGTCCTTCACATTCTCTTCGGGGATGAGCACTTTGGTGATGCCGCCCCGCAGAGCGGCCAACAGCTTCTCCTTGAGCCCACCGATCGCTAGCACACGCCCGCGCAGAGTGACTTCGCCGGTCATTGCGACCTCGGGCCGAACCGCGACGCCCGACAAGGTCGAGACGATCGATGTCACCATGCCGATGCCAGCGCTTGGTCCGTCTTTCGGCACAGCGCCTTCGGGCAAGTGAATATGGACGTTCTTGCGCTGGAACAGCGAAGGTTTGATGCCATAAGTCGGCGCCCGCGATTTGACGAAGCTGAACGCCGCAGCGACGCTCTCATTCATCACTTCGCCGAGCTTGCCGGTGGTCTTGACCTCACCCTTGCCGGGCGTGGTCACGCTTTCGATGGTAAGCAATTCGCCACCCACAGAGGTCCAGGCCAGGCCGGTGACTGCACCCACTTGCGCCTCTTCCTCAGAGGTGCCGTGCTTGAATTTGCGCACCCCGGCGAAATCGCCGAGGTTCTCGGGCGTGATCGTGACGCTGGTGGCTTCTTTCTCCAAGATCTTGCGCAGGCTTTTGCGCGCCAACCGGGCAATCTCACGCTCAAGCGTCCGCACGCCAGCCTCACGCGTGTAATAGCGGATCAAATCGCGCAGACCGTCCTCGGTTAGCTCGAACTCGCCCTTCTTCAAGCCATGCGCTTTGACTTGCTTGTGAATCAGGTGACGTTGCGCGATCTCGACCTTCTCATCCTCGGTGTAGCCTTCGAGCCGGATGATCTCCATCCGATCGAGCAACGGCTGCGGCAGGTTGAGACTGTTCGCAGTGGTCACAAACATGATGTCGCTAAGGTCGAGATCGAGCTCGAGATAGTGATCCTGGAACTTGCTGTTCTGCTCTGGGTCGAGCACTTCAAGCAGAGCCGATGCGGGATCGCCGCGGAAGTCCTGGCCAAGCTTGTCGATTTCATCCAGCAGAAACAATGGATTGCTGGCCCCAGCCTTCTTGAGATTGTTGACGATCTTGCCCGGCATCGAGCCAATATAGGTCCGTCGATGACCGCGAATCTCGGCCTCGTCACGCACCCCGCCAAGCGACTGCCGGACAAATTCGCGACCCGTCGCCTTGGCAATCGATTTGCCAAGCGAGGTCTTGCCGACACCGGGAGGGCCAACCAGACACAGGATCGGACCCTTGAGCTTGTTGGTCCGAGCCTGAACAGCAAGATATTCAATGATCCGATCCTTGACCTTTTCCAGGCCATAATGATCGGCATCAAGCACTTCTTGAGCCTTGGCGATGTTCTTCTTGAGGCGTGACTTCTTGCCCCAGGGCAGG
The DNA here is from genome assembly GCA_965249945.1 of Erythrobacter sp. GTDB lineage: Bacteria > Pseudomonadota > Alphaproteobacteria > Sphingomonadales > Sphingomonadaceae > Erythrobacter. The sequence goes on from OZ252258.1 coordinate 2,458,397, forward strand.
CCCAGCAGCACGTCGAGATAATTGCGAATGACCGTCGCTTCTGCGCTCATCGGCTGCATCGCCTTGAGCTTCTTGAGCTCGGCCTTGGCCTTGGTCTTGGCTTCCTTGGAGAGCTTGGTCTCCTCAATCTTCTCGGTCAGCTCGGCGATCTCATCGCCGTCGTCTCCGTCACCACCGCCAAGCTCGCTCTGGATCGCCTTGAGCTGCTCGTTGAGGTAATATTCGCGCTGGGTCTTCTCCATCTGGCGCTTAACGCGACCACGGATTTTGCGTTCAACCTGGAGCACGGAGAGCTCACCCTCCATGAACGCCATCACCAGTTCGAGGCGTTTCAATGGACTGCTTTCGGTCAGCAACGATTGTTTGTCAGACACCTTGGCGTTGAGCGCAGCCGCGATCGTGTCGGCGAGAACGCCCGCATCATCGATATCGCTGACATCCACATTGGCATCTTCGCCGAGCTTCTTGTTGAGCTTGGCGTATTCGCCAAACTGATCGATCACCTGACGCATCAGGGCTGTGACATCACTGCCACCAACCGTTTCTGGCTCTTGCAGAGTCACCTCGGCAAGAACGTGGTCGCCTTCGCTGCGCAGCGTTTCAAGGCTCGCCCTATGCGTGCCTTCGACCAAAACCCGCACCGTTCCATCGGGCAGTTTGAGCAGCTGCAGGACCTGCGCAACCACACCGACGTCATAGAGATCATCCCGCTCAGGATCGTCACAGGCCGGATCGAGCTGCGCGAGCAGGAAGATGTCCTTGCTTGCCTCCATGGCGGACTCAAGTGCGGCAACCGATTTGTCGCGTCCGACGAACAGCGGAACGACCATACCTGGAAAGACCACGATGTCGCGCAGGGGCAGGAGGGGGAAGTGTTGTGTCATTCAATCAATATCCGCGGCGGTCATTGGGACACGCCTTTGTAGGAAATATGGGAAGCGGTGGCGCACGCCGCAATGATTCCTGTCGAGGAAGCTGTGGACGCCGTTCTAACGGCTCGGCTTTAAGCTCAACCCATACCCGGCAAATTGAAACCAGGGGGCAGGCCCATGCCGCTCTGCATCGACTTCATCTCTTCAGCTGATACCCGATCAGCCTTGTCGCGAGCATCGTTGAAGGCGGCGGTTACAAGATCCTCGACCATCTGCTTCTCTTCCGGCTTCATCAGGCTGTCGTCGATATTGACACCGAGAATGCGGCCCTTGGCGGTCGCGCGTACAGTCACCAGACCACCGCCAGCCTTGCCTTCAACCTCGATTGAATCGAGCTTGGCCTGCATATCATTCATTTGGGTCTGGATGGTCTGAGCCGCTTCCTGAGCGGCTTGCAGCATTTCTTCCATCGATTTCATCGCGGGGCTCCGTCTAATTCCAATTCTTTCCACCCGCCGAGGCGCGGGCAACAGTGTCGTTGGGCTCGATCAGTTCCGCATCAGGGAATGCCTCAAGCGTTGCCTTCACGAGCGGGTGCGATCGCACCCTGGTCCGCTCAGCTTCCGCCTCGGCCTCGGCCTGTTCGCGCAGGCTCGGCTGCGAGTCGGCGGTTCCAAGTTCGACTCTCCAGCGCTTCCCCGTGAGCTTGAACAGAGCGTCACGAATGTCTGGCGCCGGGTCGTCAGCAAAACTGTCTGCCCGTTCGAATATGAGATGTTCGGCGGCCAATTCAATCACGCGAACGCGATCGCGCATCATTTGGGCAACCCGTAGCTGGCCTGCATTGTCGATCTGGTTGACCAGATCGCGCCAGACTAGGCCCCCTTGTGCGGTCGGCTCTGCAGTCGGTGCCGAGGCACTGGCTGCGCTGGGCGCAACTCCGCTCTGCGCCATCTCCTCCATCCGTTTCACGAACTTGCCCGGGTCAGGCATGTCAGCCGCGTGCAAGACCCGAAGCAGCGCCATTTGTGCCGAAACCAGAGGGTCTGGCGCCTGACGCACTTCCTCATATCCTTTGAGCAGCAATTGCCATAGGCGATGCAGCTGCGCCGGACTCAGTTGCTCGGCAAAGCCAGCGAGAGCAGTGCACTCTTCTTCGGAAGGCGCATCGGGCTCCCCCCCAGAGACCTGCGCTACCGTAACGCGATGCACCAGATCCATCATCGCGCGCATCAAAGCGAGTGGCTCTACACCCAGCGCATATTGATCATTGATCCCCGCAAGCAAGCCTTGCGCGTCCCCCTCCAGCAGGACCTGCAGCAATTTGCGCTGAGCACCCTTGTCCGCCAGCCCCAGCATGTCGCGAACGCGCGCACCGGCGACCTTGCCGTCGGTTTCAAGATCGGCATGGGCAATCGCCTGATCGAGTATTGAAAGTCCATCCCGCGCCGAACCTTCGGCCGCCGAGGCGATTATCCGCAGGGCTTCCTCTTCGGCTTCGACCCCTTCGAGGCGACAGACATTGCCATAATGCTGTGCCAAGAGCTCCGCCGGAATGCGCCTAAGATCGAATCTTTGCGTCCGACTCAATACCGTGACCGGAAGCTTCTCGACCTCGGTCGTCGCAAACAGGAACTTCACATGAGCGGGCGGCTCCTCAAGCGTCTTGAGCAAGGCGTTGAAGGCATTGCGCGATAACATGTGAACTTCGTCGATGATATAGATTTTGTAGCGTGCAGACACTGCTGCATAGCGCACCGCCTCGATGATCTCCCGAACATCGTCGACACCGGTGTGCGATGCAGCATCCATTTCGATCACGTCGATATGCTGACCTTCGGCGATCGAACGGCAGGGTTCACAGACTCCGCAAGGGTCAATCGTTGGACCGCCCTGCCCTTCAGGGCCGACACAGTTGAGCGCTTTGGCAATCAATCGAGCGGTCGACGTCTTACCTACCCCACGCACGCCGGTCATCAGAAACGCATGCGCCAGACGATCCCGCTCGATCGCGTTGGCAAGCGTGCGCACCATCGGCTCTTGTCCGATAAGTTCCGAAAAAGTCTGCGGGCGATACTTCCGCGCGAGAACGCGATAAGGCTGCGCCGCATTGGTTTCATTCGTCGGTGCTTCAGCCAAGGCTGTCGGCTCGGTCTGCGGCTCCGGGGTGGGCGTCGGCTCGCTCTTTGCGGGCTCTGGGTCACCAAACATCGAGTTCTGACCTGCAGCCTCCAACTCAGCTGCGGTCGGCGGCGCCTCTTCTTCATTCTCGGGCAGGTCAGGATCGGAATCAGTCACAGCCGCACGCTAGGCGCTTGTGGAGCATTTGTCATCGCGAGGATTGGGGAAAACGGTACTCTTTCCCCCCAAGTGCCTGGGTGGCGCAGAGCGCAAAAAAGGAGCCGAGCGAGCGATGTTTATACTATGCCGGCCCGCTCCCCCTCCCAGCCACCCGACAGGGTTTGAGATCATCGGGTGGTTGGGAGGGGGAGAAGGGCTGGCGCAGAGCGCAAAAAAAGGAGCCGAGCGACCCGCCGCAATTCACCTGGGCTGCTTCCTTCCGGACCTGACCCGGTGAGCGAACGCTAACGTCCACCCGACTCCCACGCGCCATATGGGGAGATCGTTCGAATTTGGCAAGATCATCGTGACATCCCGCCCGAACGAGTTTTGTGCTACCGTGAGCGATTATGAGGAAACAAAACCACAAGAGCTTCACAGCCATCGCCGCCGCCAGCCTTCTGGCCGCATTCCCAAACAGTGCCATCGCTCAGAACTCACCATTCGAGTTTGGCGATGATTCGTCATCAGCCTCGCTGGATGGTGAATGCGATGACATGCGGTTTGAAGGGGATGGTATGGCCACAATCCTCCTGACCGACAGCATCGGAAGGGATGCCACAGACTGCAGTAAGGCCTTTTCGAATGGCACTATCTGGGTCAATCCGCTGTTTCTCGAGCCGAGCTCGATCGACGACATCGATTTTGGCGACGACGCATCAATGTTCGCGCAAGATGGCGAGTGCGACGATATCCGGTTTGTCGGAGAAGGCTCAGATTCCTATGTGTTCTTGTCCGACGATGTCGCCCACGATGCGAGCGATTGTCGGGCCGGCTACGAATCCGGGGAGCTTACATGGCAGGGCCATCGCGCTGACATTGAGCGCGGAACGTTCATCCTTGAATGACGCTGGCGGGTTTTGAGCGGCCTAGACTGATCAACGGAAATTGTCGGAATAGGCCTGCAGCTTGAGCGTCTTGGTCGGCGACGCATGAACGCGCGCGGTGATGCCATAACGCTCTGCATAATCCTTCGCCGCCTGCTTGTCCGGGAAGGTCAGCCGAACTTGCGATTGCGTGTCTCCGCTGCCGGTCCAGCCCATCAGCGGGTCGGCTTTGCGCGCCTCCAACTGTTCAAATTCCAAGACCCAGACGTCAGTCTTGGCCTTGCCCGATTGCATTGCGCTTTTGGGTTGTTGGTAAATTCGTGCTGCCATTGTCTTTCGATCCCTTGTGAGAGCGCCAATACTCAAAACTCACTCTCGATTGAAGGCATTCTTCGTCTTTAGGCTCGGTTTTTCCCTCCATGGCTGTTCCGGCCAACGATGTTTGGGGTAACGGCCCTTCATATCCTTGGCGACATCGGCCCATGAGCCGCGCCAGAACCCAGGCAAGTCGCGGGTCGATTGGATCGGGCGACCTGCTGGGCTGGTGAGCTTGAGCAACAAAGGGGTCCGGCCGACCATGGGATGCTGGTCAAGCCCGAACAGAGCCTGGACCCGCACTTCAACACTTGGTGCATCGTCACCCGCATAATCGATTGCGTGGCGTGTTTGGGCAGGTGAAGTGAAATAGCGCGGAGCCATAGTGTCCAAGGCCTGGCGGTCCTCCCAGGAGAGCTGATGGAGCACAGCCTCAGCCAGCTTAGAGGGCGAAAGCCTCAAATCCCGGCGGTCCTCCAGCAGAGGCCTCAACCACAGATCAGCAGAACTTCTCAACTCCATCTCAGAAAGCCCTGATATTCCAGCAAATAAGGCGCGGGCAAGGAGACCAGATGGCAGCATTTCCCTCAGCTTCTCCCCGGCCTTTTCCACAAGGATGTCCACAATCGCCTCCCGATCGGGCGATGGGCCCTGTCCCCGAGCGATCGTGATCGCACCGAGCCGCCGTTCCAACCTTGGTTCGACCCGATTTTCGGCCTTGTTCCAATGGTATTGGCGATCCTGCACTATTAAAGGTTTGAGATACTCCTCAACCTCATCGAGACGCAGCTCAGCTCCGGAGAAGATCCTGGCACCACTGGCCCTCCCCTGCGCCTCGCCAATCACGATCCATTCTGCTCTCGCCAAAGGGGAGGCTGGGTCTAGCGAATAGCCTCTCCCAGCCGCAGACAACCAGCTCTCACCCGTACCATCGCGACGCTTGGCAACCATGTCAGGTTGGGCAAGAGCGAGAAAGATCGCCGGATTATCGATCGGGTCCTCTCGGGCGGGTACCAGCTTGCGAGCCTGCTCAGCCCACCTCTGGGCCAGCTTGCGCGCATTCTCGGCCCGTCTGCCGCGATCGTCATCCCACCGCTGGAACCGCTGCAAGAGATCGTCGCTGCGACCTCCCAAGCCTCGTTCCTGCAACAGCAAGACCAGCTTGGCGGCCGCAAGCTCTTGGCCATGCGCCGCTCCTGCGAGCACAGCCGCTGCGCTAAAGGGATCCAGCGGAAGCGCCGAAATTTGCTCCCCCTTGGGCGTGAGACGGCCGTCGTCATCCAGCGCACCAATCTTCCTCAAACGCTCGCTTGCGCTGGCAATGGCAGCCTTGGGTGGTTCATCGAGCCATTGCAATGACGCGGGGTCAAGCGTTCCCCAAGACGCCAGTGCGAGCACAAGGTCGGACAGGTCTGCGCTGGTAATTTCGGGCGGCGCGAACGCTGGTCGGCCCGCATGGCCATGCTCTTCCCACAGACGGTAAGCGACACCCGGGCTCTGCCGCGCCGCGCGCCCTGCCCGCTGAGTTGCTGCCGCTTGGCTGGCTGCGCGTGTGACCAGGCGGGTCGTGCCCGCGGCAGGATCGTACTCGGCCAATCGCGCGAGGCCCGAATCAACCACGACCGACACACCATCAAGCGTCAGCGAAGTCTCAGCAATCGATGTCGCGAGGATGATCCGTCGACGCCCGTCCGGATCACGCTTGATCGCGGCCCGTTGCGCTGGCGGTTCGACCTGACCGTGTAACGGCAGCACCGGAACCTCGGGCAAACGTTCGGACAATTGATCGCGCACCCGTTCAATCTCGCGAACGCCGGGAAGAAAGCCGAGGATATCACCCTGCTGCTCCCTCCAGGCGGTCATGATGGCCGAGACCATCTGCTGTTCAACTGGCATTGTCCCGCTGGCACCAAGGTAGCGTATCTCGAGCGGGAAACTCTTTCCCTCGCTCTCGATCAGCCCTGAATTGGGGCCGAACAGTCTGGCAAATCTCCCCCCATCCAAGGTTGCTGACATGGCAACCAGCCGCAGATCCTCACGCACCACCGCTCTGCTCTCCAGAGCCAAGGCGAGCCCGAGGTCGCAATCGAGATGACGCTCATGCACTTCGTCGAACAGTACCGCCGAAACGCCAGGCAGCTCGGGATCAGCCAGGATCCGGTTGACGAAGATCGCCTCGGTCATGACGATGATTCTCGTGTGTGGCCTGATCTTGCTGTCGAGCCTCGTCGCATAGCCAATCGTTTCACCGGCCTTCTCACCGAGCAGCTCAGCCATGCGCTCTGCCGCCGCCCGAGCCGCAACACGGCGTGGCGAGGTCAAAAGGATCTGGCCGTCGCACCAAGCCTCTTCGAGCAAGGCCGGCGCAACCGCAGTGGTCTTGCCCGCGCCTGGGGGTGCGATCAGAACGGCACTTCCCGAACTCGCCAAAGCACTGGCCAGTTCAGGCAAGACCTGATGTATCGGAAGCTCGTCGCTCAATATCCCCGGGCGACCGCGAACTGAGCCGCTTCTGCCATGGCCGCACGGGCTTTGCCGTCGGGAAAGATCGAGATGGCGTCAATCGCACGCTGGACGAAGTGGCGGGCGCGCTCGCGCGTGTCCTCGACCGCATTGTGACTGCCGATCAGCTCAATCGCATGGGTCAGGTCTTCGTCGGAAGAGCGGTGTCCCAAAATTGCATCGCGCCAGAACTTGCGCTCGGTTTCGGATCCGCGGGCATAGGCCAAAATGACCGGCAGGGTCATCTTGCCTTCGCGGAAATCATCGCCCTGATCTTTGCCCATCTCGGCAGCGTCCGAATCGTAGTCGATCGCGTCATCGACAAGTTGGAACGCCACACCCAGATTGCGGCCATAGTCCTCCAGCGCCCGCTCCTGTTCATCATTGCATTCGGCGACTACGGCGCTGATCTGACTTGCAGCGGCAAATAGCGCCGCGGTCTTCGCACCAATAATGTCGAGATAGCGGTCTTCGCTGGTCTCAATCTGGCGCTGCGCAGTCAGCTGAGAAACCTCGCCCTCGGCGATGATCGCGCTGGCACTGCTGAGAATCTTGAGCACCCGCAAGGATCCATCTTCAGTCATCAACTCGAATGCACGGCTGAACAGGAAATCTCCGACCAGCACGGTCGCGGGGTTTCCGAAGACAATATTGGCGGCTGCCTTGCCACGCCGCAATTCGCTGCCATCGACGACATCATCGTGCAGCAGGGTAGCGGTGTGAATGAACTCAACCGCCGCAGCGAGCTTGTGATGGCGGGTCCCTTGATAACCAACCAATTCTGCTCCGGCGAGCGTGAGCATCGGACGCAGGCGCTTGCCGCCACCCGAGATCAGATGCCCTGCAAGGCGTGGAATCAGCGGAATCTCGCTCTGCATCCGCTCGAGAATCACCGCATTGACCGAGTTCATGCCCTGCGCCGTGAGCGAGAGCATCGGTTCCAGGGTCGGTCGCTTGCGCGGAAGAGATATCACTTCGGCACTCATGGCAGCGCATTTGGGCGACGCAAGGCAGCTTGGCAAGCGCTCAATTGCTGCTAGCGTTGCAAGCGATGTCAAATGAAATGCACCAAACTCCAGAACAGCAGGCTGAGGGCACGCCGCCCTCGGACACCGTATTGGCGGCCTATCGCAAAAGCATCGACAATATTGATGCCGCGCTGATCCACATTTTGGCAGAGCGGTTTCGCATCACCCAGGCAGTTGGCGAATACAAAGCCAAGGTGACCCTGCCTCCGGCCGATCCCGATCGCGAAAGACGTCAGATCGAGCGGCTCCGCAAACTTTCGGAAGAGGCTGACCTTGATCCCGAGTTTAGCGAGAAATTTCTACGCTTCATTATTGACGAGGTGATCCGCCACCACGAGCGGGCTCGCGCGCGCTAATCCAAAAAAGCGAGGGCACGGAGCGGGTCAGAACTCCGTGCCCTCTTTCCCGCAAAGCGTTTGGTAGTATCCGACCAGCGCGGGGCCGTTGGCTGAGCGGATGCGGGAAATGATCTAGCGTGGGCGAGCCCGCCGGGGACGGAAATTTGGTTCCCGCTGCCGAGAGACGCTGCGACTAACCGAGCCATTGTTGCGGCTGGTCGACCGCTCGCGCGAGTAAACAGTGCGTCCTTCAGAATTGGTGATCCGCTGCGAGGCGCGCGAATTGCCCTGGCCATCACGACTGCGCTCGCCGAACAGATCATAGGTCTGCCCTGCACGACCGGTAGCGGTGCCGGTGAAGGTCGAGCCATTATCATGACGCGAGCGCACGCCGGAAAAGGAGCGGGTCCGGCCTTGAGGTCCGGTCTGCGAGCCGCTCACGATTGCACCATTCTCCGTCCGCTGGCGATTGAATGTGCTAGAAGCGGTTCTGCCAGTGTTGAGATTGGTCGCTTCGCGCTGACGATCTAAGGTGCCGTTCTCGCGATCGATGGTCGTGGTGGTTGCTGCGCTGACATTCTCGCCCTCAAAGGTCTGCGTGCGGGTCTGTTGCGCAACGGCGATTGAGCTGGTTGCCAAGGCCACCAATGCTGCCAATGCGGTGGAGGTTCTCATGCTGAAATTCCTTGCCTGGGTTGATTTCTCGACTGTTCGCCACCAACCCCACCGAGGGTGACAGCATACAAACGGAGCAGGAGCTTGGTCCCTTCGCGCCGGTGCAAATTTATTCAGCAGAGCTCTGGTCCACTTGAGCGTCCGGCGCAGCCTCGATCACGCCAGACTCTGCGCCTTGTTGGCCTGCTCGCTCTTGCTGCCGTTCGCGCAATCGACGGATCACTGCCCGCCGTTGGTCGGGCGGCAGATCGCGTAATTGTCGCAGGCGCTGGCGGATCACCCTGCCCTCTGGCGTTTGCCGCATCCCAGGGGGGATGAGATCTTCGCGAGTCAGTTCCTCGCCGGCCTCGACCCGCTCGCGCAATTCCTCGCGACGCTGTTCGGACAATTGGTCCAGCCGGGAATCGTTCAATTCGCGACGCTGGTCGATAATGCCACGCAGCAATTCTTCCTGTTGCTCATTCGGCGCGCGCAGACCTTGTTCACGTCGACGATTGATCTCTCGTTCAATCCGCTGGTCAACATTGGAGCGCCGGATCTCGGTGCGGGTTTCCCTCACGCGATCAATCCTGGTGAAGGCCTCTTCAAGTTCCTCAGGTGTGTCGATCGGCCCTTCGATCCGGACGCGTCGTTGCTCGACAATTGTCTCACTGGTCTGCTGCCGGATCTGTGCAGGTTCAGGCGGTTCTTGGCCGGACAGAGTGGCCCAGACCTGCTCTGCACTGGGAAGAGCCACGGGCAATTGCTGCAGAACCCCGGTAGCAGCTGCCGTAGTGGCCAGGGCGCCCGCAACGACCGCGCCGACAGCTACACGGCGCGTGCGGGTCCATGGGCCGGTAAGGATCGACTTGCGCAGCATCGGGAGAGGCTCCGCCCGTCCTTCGGTGCGCGCCAGCACGCGCTCCATAAACCCAGCAGACAGGGTCGGTGCGCTGTCTTGATCAAGCACCCTGGCGAGCGGGCTGCCTGCGACAATGGGGCCGGTATCGCTCATGACTCTTCCCCTTCCCGGTCCGCAAAGCTTTTGCGGAGAGCCGTTCTCGCGCGATGCAACAGCGATTCAAAGGCTTTGATATTCATATCCAACACCGCTGCCGCATCTGAATTTGGCAGCTCCTCATAATAGGTCAGGATGATTGCTGCGCGCTGCCGATCGGGCAGCGCCTCAACCATAGCCCTTGCCTTCGATCGTTCCTGTTCCGCTTCAATTCTCTGGTCCGCGAGCGCGTCAGGATCGATCTGCTCCGGGACTTCGCCACCACTCTTACGCTTTGCGATCCGCAATCGGTCGATTGAGAGGTTGACCACGACCCGCTTGAGCCATGGCCCAAGCTTGAGACCGCCCCCGCTCCATTTTGGCGCGTGGTCCCACAGCCGCAGCAGCGCTTCCTGCGTAAGATCTTCCGCTTCTGTCGCATCACCCACCATTCGATACGCAATTCGGTGCACGCGCTGGGCATGCTCATCAATCGCGACGCGGAAAGCCTCCTGATCCCGCGCAGCGATGCTCCGGACCAGCGCCGCCTCGTCGGGCGGCATCTTGAAGTTCTGCTGGCTATTGGCCGGCATAGTGTCGCGCATTGGCCCCATTTGCATGTTGTTTGTTACGCTAAGAACGTCCGATGCTCACAAACCCTTCGCGGACCATTCACGGAAGGGTGCATTTTCCGATAGTCTTCCGATCACTGAGCCCGGGGCAGGCTCAGCTCGACCAGCAGGCCGCCAAGATCTTCGCTCTCGCTCAATCGCGCAGTGCCGCCATAGATTTCGGCGACGTCGCGCACGATCGCCAATCCCAAGCCGGTGCCTGGCTTACCTGTATCCAACCGAGCCCCGCGATCAAATATGCGTTCACGTTCAGCCGGTGGAATCCCAGCACCATCATCTTCGACCCAGATCAGACATTGTTCGCTGTCAGGCTCAACATCGACCGTCACAAACACGCTGCCGCCGCCGTATTTTGCGGCGTTCTCGATCAGATTGCCCAGAATTTCATCCAGATCTTGCCGCTCGATCGCAACCATCGCTTCCTTACCGCCGGCAATGTCGAGCCGCCCGTCGGGATAGAGCCGCTCCACCGCGCGGCGGACCGCCTCAGCGCTTTGCCGAACATTGGTCCGTGCTAAGCCGACGGCTCTCCGGCCAACGGCGCGGGCGCGCGCCAAGTGGTGATCGACATGCCTTTGCATCGTCCTGGTCTCGCGGAACACGGCATCGCTCAGATCAGGCGAGCGTGCCGTCGCGGCATTGGTCAGCACGGTCAACGGGGTTTTGAGCGCATGTGCCAGATTGCCCGCATGGGTCCGGGCTTCCTCAGCCTGCTTCTCGGAATGTTCCAGCAAGCCATTCAATTCCTGCACCAACGGCTGAACTTCGCTGGGTAATGGCTCGGTGATCCGGTTCTCACCTGTCGTGCGCAGCTTCTGGATTGCAGCGCGCACCCTCCTTAGTGGCGAAAGGCCGTAGCGGATCTGCAGCAAAGCCATGACCAGCAGACCAAAGCCCAGCACAACAAAACTGATGATCAAGATTCGACGCAGCTCAGCGATCTGCTCATCAAGCTCCTCGCGGCTGGCAGCGACCGTAAACCACCATTGGGTCTCCGAGCCGGGAAGAATGATGGATCGCTCAACCACACGCAGCGGTTCATCCTCGAACTCGCCAGAATTGTAGAAATGCGCTTCGTTATCGACATGGTCGGCGCGGACTGACAGGCTGCGATCCCACAGGCTGCGCGAAGGATAGGGATCATAGCCCTCACCGCTGATCTGCCAATACAGCCCACTGTTGGGTTCAAGAAAGCGCTGATCACCCAGCGCGCGATAGAAATAGATTTCACCAAAGGGATCAATTTCAGCCGACGCGATCATCGCCGTCAGCATATATTCGAGTTGCTCGTCGAAATTGCGCTCGACCTGGCTGGTCAGCGCGCGATCGAGCACCACGCCACCGCCAAGCAACAACACAAAAATCCAGCCGGCCGCGATGAAGCCCATCCGGCGGGCCAGACTGCCCTGTTGTTTCCTATTCTCCGAGGATGTCTCCGCTTCCGTCTCACCATCTGACGCAATCGGCTGCTCGGCAGCGCCTCCGGTGCCGCTTTCCGCGGCAGCCGGATCGGCATCTGCCTTAGGCGCGGGGTGCGTCGGCGGGGTCGTCGAGGCTGTAACCGAGGCCACGGATCGTCGTTATCACTTCTGCACCGAGCTTTTTGCGGATACGCGTGACAAAGACCTCGATCGTGTTGGAATCACGATCAAAATCCTGGTCATAGATATGCTCGATCAGTTCTGTCCGGCTGACCACCTTGCCTTTGTGATGCATCAGGTAGCTCAGCAACTTGTATTCCTGCGCTGTCAGTTTGACCGGCTCGCCTTCTAACGTGACGCGGCCCGAGCGGGTGTCGAGACGGACATTGCCCGCGGTAAGTTCGGACGAAGTGTTGCCCGAGGCACGGCGGATAAGGGCGCGGAGGCGCGCGATCAGCTCTTCGGTCTGGAATGGTTTGGCGAGATAGTCGTCGGCACCAGCGTCGAGCCCGGCAACCTTGTCTGACCAGCTGTCACGCGCGGTCAGGACCAAAACCGGGAAATCGCGCCCTTCCTTGCGCCACATGCCTAGCACCGAAAGCCCGTCAATCTCGGGCAGGCCAAGATCAAGGATGACTGCGTCGTAATCCTCGGTGCTGCCCAGAAAGTGGCCGTCCTCGCCATCGGTCGAGAGATCGACTGCATAGCCGTTCTGTTCGAGCGTGGATTTGAGCTGCTGCCCCAGTGTTGGTTCGTCTTCGACGATCAGAATGCGCATAAGTCCCCGGAAACTGCTCCAATTGCTGAATGATTGGTGCGCTCTTGCACGACCGGCGTCAAGCAGGCTTCAGCGATTGCGCACCATTGGGCATAGTCCATGGCGTGTCTGTTACCGTGAACGCGCGATGACGCGACCGGTGCGGGCATCAACATCGACATAGCTGACCCTGCCATCGCGAATGAATTTGAGACGGTACGCCCGGGCCCGAGAGTCGTAGGACGGTCCCAGATATTGACTGCCCTGCATCTGCGGCAGAATTCGGCGTTCGATCTCACGCAGCGACAATTGATTGCCCGCGCGCATTTCCTTGCGAGCTTCGCCCTGTTCGCTCTGCGCCTGCTCTTTGGAGCCAAACTCCGCACTGGCCTGGACGGCGGCAAAGCCTCCCAAAGTCAGCACGGCACAAAGGCCCAAAAAGGTTGAACGGCGTGTCATAATGGTCGTGCTCTACGGCAGAAGCATTGAACAGGCAGTGAATAGACCGATTCTCACCCGTTCAGAAAGTCACTCCTGGCCTTCTTCCCCGTCTTCCTAATTATCGGCAAGCTCATAATTGATGGCGAGCTTGAGTCTTACCGATATCAACGCCACCGGAATTGTGATCTGGCCATCTGCGTCTCACCTCGCTGACCCGAAACTTGCGCCCGAACGCCGAACCGACTTGTCGACGTTAATGCAAGTCCCTAGGGCGCGCGGATCATGGCGCAACCACCAATCCTCTCCTGGGAAGGCCTCGGGCTTCAGCAAGGTGGCCGCTGGCTGCTGGGCGGGCCCGATGTTGAGCCGATCAACCTGCATATTGGCCCGCGTGATCGACTGGCGCTGATCGGGCGCAACGGGGCTGGCAAGACCACCCTGCTCAAGCTGATTGACGACCGGATCGAGGCCGATCGCGGGGAACGCAAGGTCAAGCCAAACTCCCGGATCGTGTTTCTTGAGCAAGAGCCCGATTTCACAGGCTTTGCGACTCTGATGGACTTCGCCCTGGCCGGCGACAACCCGCCCGAGCGGTTCGAGGTGGAATCGATCGCCGGACAATTGGGCATTGCCATGGATCGCGATGCGGAGACAGCCAGCGGCGGTGAGAAGCGCCGTGCAGCGATAGCCCGCGCGCTGGCGCAGGATCCTGACATCCTGCTGCTCGATGAGCCAACCAATCACCTCGATCTGAGCGCGATTGATTGGCTCGAAGATTGGCTGAACCGCTACAAGGGCGCCTTCATCACAATCAGCCACGACCGGACCTTCCTCAAGCGATTGACCCGCGCGACGCTGTGGCTTGACCGCGGAACCCTGCGCCGCAAGGAAGTCGGCTTTGGTGGTTATGAGGCATGGGAAGAGCAGGTCTACGCCGAAGAGGCGCGCGCGGCAGAGAAGCTCGACGCCAAGCTCAAGATCGAAGCGCATTGGCTTGAGCGCGGAGTTACCGCGCGGCGCAAGCGCAATCAGGGCCGGCTCGAGAAGCTCTATCAGATGCGCGCGGCGAGAGCGGCAATGATCTCCGACAGCGGTGCGGCCAAGCTTAAGCTCGCCAATGACGAAGAGTTCAAATCCAAATCGGTGATCGTCGCCGAGGGAATATCCAAGAGCTTCGGGGAGCGCGCTGTGATCAAACCCTTCACGCTGCGGATCCAGAACGGCGATCGGATCGGGATTGTCGGTGCCAATGGTGCTGGCAAGACGACCCTGCTCAAACTGCTGACCAAGGAACTTGATCCCGATAGTGGCAGTGTTCAACACGCGCGCACGCTCTCAGGCGTGATGATCGATCAGCAGCGGCGCTTGCTAGAACCGGATCTGACCGTGCGCGACATCCTGGCCGAGGGCGGTGACTGGATCGATGTTCGCGGCGCGCGCAAGCACGTGCAAGCCTATCTCAAGGACTTCCTGTTCGATCCTAAGCTGGTCGATACCAAGGTTGGCATTCTATCAGGTGGCGAGCGATCGCGACTGCTGCTGGCGCGGGAGTTTGCCCGCACCGCCAATCTACTGGTGCTCGACGAACCGACCAATGATCTCGATCTCGAGACGCTCGATCTTCTGCAGGAAGTGATCGCGGATTTCGATGGGACCGTGTTGATCGTCAGCCACGATCGCGATTTTCTAGACCGGACCGTCACAGTGACACTCGGGCTTGATGGCACGGGGCGAGTCGATGTGATCGCCGGCGGTTATGCCGATTGGGAGGCAAAGCGCCGTCAGCCGATCACCGCCAAAGCCAAGAGCAGTCAGAGCACGTCACCCAAGCGTACAACTGCTCCGCCTCCGCCCAAGGCCGACAAGCTCTCCTATAAGGACCAGCGCGATTACGAGCAGCTCCCAGCGCGGATCGAGGAGCTGGAGGCCGCGATCGCCAAGGGCGAAGCGATCCTGTCTGACCCCGAGCTCTTCAACACGGATCCGCAGCGCTTCACCACCATCTCGAAGGGTATCGAGAACGCGCGGGCCGAGAAGGACAGCGCGGAAGAGCGTTGGCTCGAACTGGCCGAGCAGGTCGAGGGATGATCCAGGCTAGAGCCCAAGCTCTGCATCGAGACATCGCTGCCTGCACGATCTGCGCTGAGCATTTGCCGCTTGGCCCGCGACCGGTGGTGCAATTCTCGCCCAAATCGCGAGTATTAATCATCGGCCAAGCGCCCGGGACCAAGGTCCACAAAAGCGGTGTGCCATGGGACGATGACAGCGGCGACCGGCTGCGCGACTGGCTCGGCCTAAGCAAATCCGAATTCTACTACCCGGACAATGTCGCGCTGATGCCGATGGGTTTTTGCTATCCTGGCAAGGCGTCGGGCGGAGATGCTCCTCCGCGCAAGGAATGCGCGCCGCAATGGCATCACGCAATTCTCGATCTGCTGCCTCCCAATCGCCTCACTCTACTGGTCGGTGCCTATGCCCAGGCGCATTACCTTCCAGAGACCAAGCGCCTGTCGTTGACCGAGCGGGTCCGCCGCTTCGCCGATTTCGCACCCTTCGTACCCCTTCCCCATCCGGCCTGGCGCTCGCGCCTGTGGATGGCAAAGAACCCATGGTTCGAGAACGACATGCTGCCCGAACTGCAAAGCGCCGTCCGAGCAGCCCTCGCCTGAATTTGGCCGTCGCCAGTCAGTCAGCCTTGCGGGCAGGCAAGACTTTGGGGTTCTTGAGGATCAGCGCTGACACCAATGCGACCACCAGACCGACGGGAAAGATCTCGATAAAGGTGATCCCAAGCCGGAACCACGGCTTGGCATACATCTCCATGGACCACTCGACCTCAGCCAGTTTCTCAGCTCGCTCAGCGTCGGTCAACGACTGCGCGTTGATGTCGGCAATCAGCCCTTCGCTGTAGGCGTCGATAAATGCGAAATCGCTCATCTGAAGATAGAATTCCCAGCTGAGCACGTAGAAGAAACCCGCGACCACCGCGATCCCGACACCGACCCCTGCGCCCTTGGCGAAGCTGATCACACCACCCTGTTCGACGTCGCGGAACCGTTTGATCCCGACGAACACCAAGGACAGCACAGCCAGCATCACCGCGTAGCCCGCCAGCTCGGACGTAGAGGGGTTATCGAGTCCCATGATGAACATGGTCGCGATCATGAATGTGATCACCACAACGCCGATGATGCCACCATAGATAAGTGCGTAACGAAACATGTGTGCCTCCTGTGTTTGAGCACCCTTTCGGTCACTCATGTTCGGTCCGAAGACCATCACCCACATGGGTGAGATTGGCCAACTCACCCGTTTTTCCGTCGGTTAGGGAATCAATGCCAGGGCCCGCGCCGCCTCCACCGCTCTGCCCCGCCCAGTCACGTCCAATTTCAAATAGAGATTCGAGATATGGGTCTTGATCGTATTGGGAGAGACGTCGAGCGCACGCGCAATCTCCTTATTGCTCGAGCCCAGCGAGAGATGCTCCAGAATCTCATACTCGCGCGGCGTGAGCCCCAGCGCTGCAATCGCCTTGTCATTGCGCTCAAACCGTGGCCCCTGCTGGCGAGTCGTAAGCTGCGTGCCGGCCCAGATTCCAATCGCGATGAACAGCAAGGCCAGCGCGCCAATGTAGATCTCACCCGGCATGTGGAACAGGAAATAGCGCTGTTCCAGCCATTGCAGCAGCGCCGCAATCAGCGCCAGTGCCGCACCATAAAGCAGCGCATATTGCAGGTGCTTTCGGCTCATCTTTCCCCCTTGAACGAACCCTCCAATCCTACAGGATGGAACACAAGGAACAGGGTTATAAGAGAATATGCTCTGGTCCAAGTCTTCACTGAATCCGATAATAGTCCGCCACACGATCGAGCGCGAGCTTGAGCACCAGCTTTGCGCTTCGCGCAGGCCAGCCCAGCTCCTTCTCGCTTTGCGGCAGCCCATCGCCGGCGCAGACCACGCGCCACAGAATATCTGCCAGTCCCTTGCCCGCTGCCTGCATCGCCTGGTCAAATCTCTGCTTGGCGGCCAATTGCTGCTCGGTTGGCGCCAGACCGATCTGTCGCGATGTGTCTAGTCGCACAGGATCCCAGCGCATCGTAACATTGGCGGACAGCTGAGCGCGCTCGTAATCCCGCCGCATCACTTCGGCCGCCGCGAACAGGCGGTCAGACAAATGCCCCCGCGCGTGCAGCCAGGACACAGGCGATTCCATAAGATTGACCGTGACCGAGCGCCGGCTGTGGCGGGGTGCCCCCTGCCTCCCGACATTCCTGCGTGGCCCTTCAACACTCAATTCTCGTTCGACCAGTCTTCTCGGCATTGGAGCGCTCCTATTGGCAATTCTCCAAAGCGCTTGCCAAATTCACCACTATGTAGGAAACATGGAAACCAATATGGTTATCGAGAGGAAGGCCTCATGATCAATCGCATTCGGGAAATCCGCCGCAAGAAAGGGCTTACGCTGGCGCAATTGGCGGAAGCCTGCGATCCGCCTACGACCGCACAGACTATCGGTCGGTTGGAGACGGGCACCCGCAATCTCTCGCTCAAATGGATGGATCGGATCGGGGCCGCGCTAGAGGTTGATCCGGAAGTCCTGGTGCGATCTGATGGCCAGTCGCGAGCCAAGATAATCGCCGAGCTGACCAATCACGGTGCCGAGGCGCTCTCCTCCCCGCGTGAAGCAGTCCTCCCCAATGAACTAGAGACCCAGGACGATAGCGCGCCGCCGATCGTGCTCGAAGTGGCCTATGGCGTTGGCGAATACCGCCCAGGCGACCTATTGTGGCTGCGCCAGATCTCGATCGAGGATGCCAACGCCTCGATCAATCGCGATTGCCTGGTCCCCCGGCCCGGAGGCCGCTTTGCCTTTGGCCGCCTGATCGATTGCCAGGGCAGTCTGGTTGGCATTCTGCCGGCTCAGACCGGACAGAAGCAGCAAGTCGTGGACAATCCACCCTGGATCGCGGTCGCGGAGATGCTCGTAAGACGGCTTTAAGCCCGGCTGGTCCAGAGCCAGCGCTACAGGAGATTTAAAACAACTGCATGCCCCACATCGTCTCCCTTTCGACACTCTATCCCAATGCGGTCAATCCGCGATTTGGGACATTTGTCGCACGCTCGCTGGAGGCGCTGGCAGAGAGTCCAGACTGGGACGTGACGGTGGTCAATCCGATCGGGATCCCGCCGATTGCCTTCGGGAAATATCGCGCGCTCACACGCCTGCCATCGCAAGAGCAGACCGGCGGCCTGACCGTGCATCATCCGCGGTTCACTCTGGTCCCAAAGGTAGGAGGACGGCGCAATCCCAGCGCGATTGCTCGCGCCGTACTACCGCTGCTGAGGCGCCTGCATGCCGCAAAGCCGATCGATTTGATTGACGCGCAATTCTTCTATCCAGACGGCCCGGCGTCGGCCTGGCTGTCCCAGCAACTCAAACTACCGCTGTCGATCAAGGCTCGCGGCAGCGACATCGTCTATTGGGGCGGACTCGACTATGCCCGCGAGCAAATGCTGGAAGCGGCTGAGTGTGCCACCGGATTGCTGTCGGTAAGCCAGGACCTGGCCAATCAGATGGTCCAGTTGGGCATGCGCGGCTCCAAGATCCGCGTGCACTACACAGGGCTTGATCGCGATCGGTTTCGCCCGCTGGATCACGTTGGCCTGCGCGGAAAACTGAGCCAGACAATCGGCTTCCCGCTGGACAATGTGCACCCGCTGCTGGTCAGCACCGGAGCCTTGATTGAGCGCAAGGGTCAGGATCTGGTGATCGGTGCCCTGCCTGCCATTCCCGGAGCGCGCCTGATCCTGGTCGGCAAAGGCGAGGACGAAGAGCATTTGCGACAATTGGCGCGCGATCTGGGCGTCTCCGAGCGGGTTCATTTTGCCGGTTCGATCGATCACGACCTCTTGCCAGTGATCCTGTCAGCAGCCGATGCGATGGTGTTGCCGACAGTAAGCGAAGGTCTCGCCAATGCCTGGGTCGAAGCGCTGGCCTGTGGCACACCCGTCGTCACCACCGATGTTGGCGGAGTGCGCGAGCTGATCACCAGCGATATCGCCGGACGGATTATCGAGCGTACGCCCGAAAGCATCGTGACCGCGGTAAACAGCATTCTGGCCGACAAGCCCAATCGGCAGGATGTCGCCGCGCTGGTTGAGCGCTTCAGTTGGCAGAGAAACGCCAACGAGCTGGCCGATCATTACACAAGGCTGATGGGGATCGCCCGCAAAGACAGCTAGGCCGATCAGACCTGTCCGCGCGCGATCTTCTCCTGGCGGTCGGCAGCGCTTTCTTGCGGGACGAAGCTGGTCGAGGTCACGCCCAGCCAGATCAGGATTGGCGAAGCGAGATAAACACTCGAATAGGTTCCGATGAAAAGACCCGCAGTGATCGCAGCGACGAGGCCGAACAGGCTAGCTGGGCCGAACAGCAACAGCGGCAACAGCGCCACAAGCAGCGTCAATGACGTCATCACCGTCCGAGCCAGCGTTTCATTGACCGAAAGGTCGAGCAGCTCGGACAGCGGCATCTTGCGATACTTTTTCAAATTCTCGCGGATCCGGTCATAGACCACGATCGTGTCGTTGAGCGAGTAGCCGATCACAGCAAGGATCGCGGCGATGATCTGGAGGCTGAATTCAAGCTGGAACAGCGCAAACAGGCCAAGGATCAGCGAAACGTCGTGGAACAGGGCGAACAGCGCTCCGGCGCCAAACTGCCATTCGAATCGGATCCAGATGTAGATCGCGACTGCCAGCATGGCGAACAGCAGGGCGTAAACCGCGCTTTCCTGGAATTCGGCCGCAACCTTGCCTGAGACCGTATCATTGCCGTCGGTTCGAACTCCCGGAAATTCGCCTTCAATCGCTGCAATGACCTGATTGCCGATCTCGGTCGCAGCTCCTGGTTCGTCCTCCAAGCCGTCTGGCAAGGGAATACGGATCGAAACCGAATTGGCCTCGCCAAATTCCTGAACCACCGGTGTGCCGTCAACCAGCCCACCGACCAAGTTGCGCAGCTCAGGTACGGGCGCCTGCTCGCGTTGTTCAAAGGTCAGACGGACTTCCTGGCCACCCGCGAAATCGACGCCATAATTGAGGCCCTGCGTCAGCACCAGCGCCCAGCTGGCCACAATCAGGAACAGGCTCACGATAAAGAACGGCAGGCGCAGGCGGAGGAATTTGATGTTGGTGTCTTCGGGGACGAGTTTCAGCAGTTTCATCGTCCGCTCCTCAAATATTTATGTCGCTGGGGCGCTTCGAGCGCAGCCAACCGGCGACCCACATGCGGGTCAGGACAAGTGCAGTAAATACGCTGGTGAACAAGCCGACCACCAGAACCACCGCAAATCCGCGAATTGGGCCCGAACCAAACAGGAACAGCAGCACACCGGCGATGAAATTGGTGATATTGGCGTCGTAGATCGCGCGACTGGCTTCCTTGTAGCCATTCTCTACCGCAGCAACGACACGCCGCCCGCGCTTGCGTTCCTCTCTTATGCGCTCGTTGATCAACACGTTGGCGTCGACCGCCGCGCCGACCGTCAGCACGAATCCTGCGATGCCCGGCAAGGTCAGCGTAGTATTGAGCCCGGCCATGATACCGAGAATGATCAGCACGTTGAAGATCAGCGCAATCGTCGCGTAGATCCCGAACCGGCCATAAGTTGCGATCATCAGCACAACCACTGCGATCGAACCGATCAACATGGCCAGCAAGCCGCGTTCGATCGAGTCCTGGCCCAGCTCGGGGCTGACGGTCCGCTCTTCGATGACGGTTAACTCGACTGGCAGAGCGCCTGAGCGCAGCGAAATCGCCAGTTCATTGGCGCTATCAGCGGTAAAGGTGCCGGAGATCTGCGCCGCGCCGCCGCAAATCGGCTCGTTGAAACTAGGCGCTGAGATAACCGCATCGTCAAGAATAATGGCAAACAGCCGCCCGACATTTTGGGTGCTGAGATTGCAGAACCGGCCTGCGCCTTGCTGGTCGAACTGGATGTTGACCACATTTTCGTTGGTCTGCGGGTCAACCCCGGCCTGGGCGTTTGTCAGGCTATCGCCGCGAATACCACCCAGTCGGCGAACGGCGATTGGGTTGCCGGGACGATCTGAATCCTCGGCGAACAGCACGAGTTGGCTGCCCGGGGGAACGACGCCGTTCTCCAGATCGGTCGGAAGCGCGTTCATATCGACCAGTTTGAATTCCAATTGCGCGGTTTGGCCGAGAAGCGCTTTGAGCTGCTCCGGATCCTGCAGACCCGGCACTTGGACAACAATTCGGCTCTCGCCTTGGCGAATGATTGTCGGTTCGCGCGTACCAAGTTCGTCAATCCGGCGCCGCACCACCTCGACCGCGCTTTCCATCGCATCGTTGACCGCCTGAGTCAGACCATCATCGGTCGGCGTCAGCACCATCCGCTGCGTATCGACCACAGTCAGGTCCCACTCGCGCACAAGGCCAGCGCCCATCAGGATTGGTTCGAGAATACCCCGCGCGCGATCTATATCTGCCGCTCGATCGAGAATGAAGGAGAGCGAACCATCTGAGGTCGAAACATCGCCGATCCGAATGCGCGGCTCTGCCTGACGCAAACGCGTCCGAACGGTCTCTTCCATATTTTCAAGCCGCTGCCCACGGACCTGAGAAGGATCGGCTTCGAGAAGGATGTGGCTGCCACCCGCCAAGTCTAGACCAAGATTGACTTGCGGCCGTGGCAGGAAGTCAGGCGTGTCGATGTCCACCGCGCTGAGCAGCGAAGGCATGGCTGCGAGCGAGGCAACCAGAGTGAGCCCCCATAGCCAGATCTTTTTCCAAGTGGGAAAATCAAGCATTGTAAGTGGTTTGTTCCGGTTGCTTTAGAAATTGCATGAATATGAAGAGGCGCAGGGCACGAGGCCGTTCAGCCTCAATCGTTGGCGGCGCTTCCACCCGGCGGGATGACCTCGCCAATCGTGTTCTTGACGGCCTTGACCCGAACATCACGGGCGAGATCGATTTCGACATAGAGATCATCGACCTTGGCAATCTTGCCGACCAGTCCGCCCTGAGTGACGACCTGGTCGCCCTTCTTGAGTCCAGCGACCTTTTCCTGATGTTCCTTCTGCCGCTTCATTTGCGGGCGGATGATAAGGAACCAGAAAATCAGGATCATGCCGATGATCGGCAGCCATTGCAGCCAAGCGGGAGGCGCGTCAGCTGCGCCGGCAGCAGCAGTAAGAATGTCAAACATGGTGTATGCGGCCTGTCAGAATTTCAGTGTTGGTTCCATAGTTAGAACGGCCAAGGCTGCACCGCAGAGCTTGCGGCATCCCTCCCCGCCCTAATCAGTAAGTGGGCGCGCCTAGCAGCAATGCAAGTCTGTCGCAATCGAACTGGTACGCTGATGCGATAATCTTGCCCCGAACAATTGGCACAGGGCGGTTTGACCGCTTGCCACTGCTGGTACCCGCCCCTATAGGCGCTCACTCCACTGGTATCGGGACGTGGCGCAGTCTGGTAGCGCACTATACTGGGGGTGTAGGGGTCGCTGGTTCGAATCCAGTCGTCCCGACCAGTGGGTCTTTCGTCGAAAATACGGGCTTATCGCTGTTCCTCGCGGAAATATCCGTTCAAGGACCTGAACGGAACTTGCGTAGCATAGGATCGTCTCTCCCCCGTGACGTTCAAACCACTCTTCTTCGCCAGTGCGGCAATCGTCTTGCCGTTGGCCCCGGCCCACGCCGATAATGCGCCTGTCGTGGGAGAAACCGCCGCATCGGAAGATGCGCGCCGGGTCTTCACACCGGCTGAGTTTGAGCGCTTCGCGCCGCGCAGCGCGCTTGATATGGCCGAGCAGATTCCCGGCTTTCAGATCCGCGAAGGCGGTGGTGAGCGCGGCTTGGGTCAGGCCGACACCAATGTCCTGATCAATGGCCAGCGCATTTCTGGCAAATCCAATGGTCCGGTCGCAGCCTTGCAGCGCATTCCTACCGAAGAGGTCGTCCGGCTCGAAATCATTGACGGCGCGAGTCTCGATATCGGCGGTCTGTCAGGGCAGGTGCTCAATGTCATCACCAGTTCGACCGGCGGGGTGACCGGCCAATTCCGCTATTCGGCGGAATGGCGCTCTTTTGGGGTTCCGTTCCGCTGGGGTGATGGACAGATCTCGCTCGCCGGTGGTGGCGAGAAGACCGAATGGACGCTGAGTCTGGAAAACGATGCCGGCCGCCGCGGTGATCAGGGGATTGAGCGGGTGTTCGACGGCTCTGGCGCGCTGATCGATACGCGCGATGAGAAATCCAGCTTCAACTCGGATAATGTCTCGCTCTCTGGGTCCTTCGCTCGCACCGCCGATAACGGCAATATTCTCAATCTGACCGGCCAGGTTGTAGGCTATATCTTCCGCCAGACCGAAAACTCGGATCGGACAGGCACGATCGCCACCAGCGACCGCAATCGCTTCTTCCGCTTCACCGAGGACGAGTACAATTTTGAGCTTGGCGCGGACTACAGTTTCGCCTTTGCCGGCGGACAGTTGAAGCTGATCGGCTATCACCGCTATGAGGACAGCCCAACGGCTTCCTCTGTCGTTACCACATTTGCCGACAACAGCCCGCTGCAAGGTTCCGAATTCACTCGTGACGCCGACGAAGGGGAGACGATTGCCCGCGGCGAGTTCAGCTTCGACGGTCTCGGCGGTGATTGGCAATTGGCGATCGAGGGCGTGCGCAACTTCCTTGAGATCAACTCGACGCTGGCTCAGCGCGATGCCAGTGGCATTCTGCAGCCAGTTGCCTTCGAAGGCGCCAGCGCGCGCGTCGAAGAAGACCGGGCAGAAGCCAGCCTGACCTACAGCCGATCGCTCAGCAGTAAACTGCTGTTCCAGGGCTCTCTTGGCGCGGAATACTCAAAGATCAGCCAGAGCGGTGCATTGGGTCAGACCCGCGATTTCTGGCGGCCCAAGGGTTTCGTTGCGCTCGATTGGCGCCCAAACAATTCGCTCAATCTTGCCGGCCGGATCGAGCGGTCTGTCGGACAATTGAACTTCTTCGACTTCATCGCGACGACAAATTTGAACGACGATCAGGTCAATGTGACCAATGCCAATCTGGTGCCGCCGCAAACCTGGCTGTTCGAATTGGAAGCCAACCAGAGCCTCGGCGATCTTGGCTCGATCAATCTGCGCGGATTCTATGAAAGGATCAGCGACATTGTCGACCAGATACCGATCGCAGGAGGTGGTCAGGCGCCAGGAAATATCGACAGCGCTAAGCGCTTTGGAGTCGACGCGGAGATGACCGTGCTGTTCGATCCGATCGGCGTCAAAGGCCTGCGCTTTGACGGTCGGTTTTTCTGGGCGGACAGCGAAGTGCGCGATCCGCTCCTCGGTACTCTCCGCCCAATCTCAAACGACGAGTATATCGATCTGGAGCTCGAGCTGCGGCAGGATTTCCTGGGCACGCCTTGGGCGATCGGCGGCAATTTCCGGTTTGACGAACGGCATCCCAATGTCCGGCTCGACGAGTTCTCTCGGAGGATCGAGGGACCGGGGTTCGGCCGAGTGTTTGTCGAGCACAAGGATGTGCTGGGCATGACCGCCCGGTTCCGGCTCGGCAATATCCTTAATCGCGACAATATCACCGACCGCACTGTGTTCCTTGACCGGGTCGCCAGCACTGTTGATTTTCGCGAGCGGCGCGAACGCAAATTCGGCCTGATCTACTCGATCGATATCGAAGGATCGTTCTGACGCTTGCCTCCTTTCCACGCCGCGCTTACCGCAGCGACAGAGGAGACCAAGGTGACCGATAAGTCCAAACTGCCCCGCATGCGTTCCTGGCTGTTCGCCCCGGGCGACAGTGACAAGAAGATGACCAAGGCGGCGCAAAGCGCGGCCGATATCGCGCTGTTCGATCTCGAAGATTCAGTCACGCCGGACAACAAGGCGGAAGCACGCGAGCGGGTCGCGGCCATGATCGCTTCGCGCGATGACAAGGCGCGGCTGTGGGTACGAATCAATCCGCTCTCTAGCGGCTGGACCGAGGAGGATCTGGCAGCAATCGTGCCGAGCGCCCCGGGCGGCGTGTTCCTGCCCAAGGCCGAAGGCGGACAGGATGTCGAAACGCTCGATGCCATGCTCAGCCGGCTGGAGATCAAGCACGGGCTCGAACCTGGCTCAACCAAGGTCGCTGCATTAGTGACCGAAACCGCCGCCGCCATGTTCACCACCGGGACCTATGCCGGGGTACCTCGCCTGGTCGCGATGAGCTGGGGCGCTGAGGACCTCTCGTCCGAACTGGGCGCACAGGATCAGCGCGGCCCCGACGGAGAGTATCTCCATGTGTTCGAAATGGCGCGCAGCCTGTGTCTGCTCGGCGCGGTCAAGGCTCAGGTGATCCCGCTTGAAACGGTCCAGCCGGAATTTCGCGACCTCGACGCTCTGCGCGACCGCGCCCTGCGGGTCCGCAGGCAGGGGTTTCGGGGTATGCTCGCGATCCACCCTGCCCAGATCGAACCGATCAACACCGCCTTCACGCCGAGCGAAGGAGAGCTGGCGCATGCTCGCGCAGTGGTTCAGGCCTTCGCTGACAATCCGGGGGCAGGTACGGTCGCGCTGGATGGCAATATGCTCGATCGCCCACATCTGGCGCTGGCGCAAAGGATCCTCGCTGAGGCCAGTTAGAGAGCCCTTTTGGCTCGCTGGTTTTCCTACATGAACCTATTTGGATATTTGAAGCGCGATTCTCAACCAGGAGCGCGCAAATGGCTATTCTCGATACTCTGATAGGTCCGATCACTTCGATCATTGACAAGATCATTCCCGACAAGGAAGCGCGTGCGCGCGCCAAGCTCGAATTGCTTAAGCTTGAAGGAACGCAAGAGCTCGAACTGATCGAAGCCCGCCTTAAGGCGATAGTCGCAGAGGCTGAGAGTCAGGACCCCTGGACCAGCCGCGCCCGCCCCAGCTTTCTCTATGTGATGTATGCGATGATACTGTGCGCTCTGCCGATGGGCGTACTGGCTGCGTTCAACCAAGTGATGGCGCGCGCGATCGCAGCCGGGATCAATGCCTATCTCAATGGCCTGCCCGAGCCGCTCTATGCTCTCTTCGGCACAGGCTATCTTGGCTACACCGCCGCGCGCCAATGGGGCAAAGTCAAAGGCGTGGATCGCTAAGCCATCCTTCGTCCAGCTTCCAGAAAGCTTCGCTCCTCCAGAAATCACTCGCCAAGCTTGGCACTTGTCGATAGGCCCTTGCTTTAAGGGTCGATTTTGGGAGGCCAGTCCTTGAATCACTTCTGCATGCGTGTTGCGCATTCCGTCTTCACTACCCAGCGGCTTGCGGAGCGCATAGCGTGAGCATGGATGCAGCAGCGGCGCCTGCAGCGACCAGCGCCCTTCCCGCCCTTACCGAAAGCAAATTCGCGCGCATCGCGGCGATCGTCATACTCTATTTCATGCAGGGTGTGCCGGTTGGCCTGACAATCATAGCGATACCGGCTTGGCTTGCGGCCAATGGCGCGACCCCGATCCAAGTTGGCGCCTTTGTCGGCACAGCGATGCTGCCGTGGTCGCTCAAACTGGTGAACGGGCTGCTGATGGACCGCTTTGCCTTCAAGCCGATGGGTCGCCGGCGCGGCTGGATCCTGACCGCGCAATTCTGCATGGCTCTGGTGCTGGTCTCACTTGCGTTAGCAGCGCCAGGCTCAAGCCAGATCGCGCTGCTGACTGCTTTTGGCTTTGCATTGAATATCTGTGCGACCTTCAATGATGTTGCCGTCGACGGAATGACTGTAGACATCGTTCCAGAAGATGAGCGCCCAACGATCAACAGCTTCATGTTTGCGGCGCAATCACTGGGCATCTCCGCGACGAGCTTTGTGGCTGGCCAATTGCTGGTGGCGGGATCAATCAGCATGACCGCGATGATCCTGGCCGCCTTTGTCGCGGCGGCCTCCACCTTCGTCGCTCTGTTCCGCGAACGGCCCGGTGAGCGGCTTCTGCCGTGGAGCGAAGGGCAAGCCTCGCCCGAATGCGAAGAGCGACAGCAGGATGCCTGGTGGCCGATCATCAAAGGTGTGTTTGCAGGCCTGTTTACTCCGCTGACCATCCTGTTCCTGATCTGCATGGGATTGGCCATGGCCACCCCTGCCTTTTCCGATGCGGTGGCCCCGACCTTGGCGGTGCAGCAATTGGGCTGGGGCAGCGATGAATACAGCAGCTACGCCAGCGTGGTGAGCCTTTCAGCAGCGGTGATCTGCGCCGTGATCGTGACCCTGATTGTCAAGGCAATCGGATTGCGAAACGCGATGTTCGCAGTGTTTGGGCTCCATATTGCCGGAGCGCTCATTGGGGCGATCACTTATCCCTCCTGGGAGAACAGCACGATCTTCTCGGTGCTCTATTTCCTGGGATATCTGGCGCATATGCTGATCGTCATTCTGACCGCCACCTGGGCAATGCGATTGTGCAATGTAACGGTCGCAGCCAGTCAGTTTGCGCTGTTCATGGCGGTGCCCAATCTGGCTCGCTCATTCATGTCGGGCAATTCGGGCTGGATCGTGGAGTCGGGCGGCTACAGCGCGGCCTATTACGCAGTCGCAGCCGTTGCTGCACTGGGATTGCTCTTCGCGATCCTGGCCCGCGTCGGGAATGTCCGCACAGTCGACTAACCGCGGGCACAAATCTTCACCCCCAATTGCTTGTCTTCCAAGCAGGGTTTTCCTACGCTCAATCATAAGAGAGTTTGGGATTGGAGAGGATAGAAATGCGCGCTTGGACCCTGGCACTTACGGCCGTAGCCGGAACCTTCGCGGGCGCTGCGGAAGCACGCTCAACATACGACGCCACGATCGTGCGCACCGATTACAATATCCCGCACATCACCTCCGACACCTGGCAGGGCGTGGGGTATGGCGTCGCCTATGCCTATGCGCAGGACAATGTCTGCATGATGGCCGAGGAATTTGTAACTGTGGCGGGCGAGCGCTCGCTCCACTTCGGCCCGGATGCACCATCACAATTGGGGCTTGGCCAGGCCGACAACCTCACTTCCGACATCTTCTACCGCAGCCAGATCGATTTGGAGCCGTTGCGCGCCGGCTGGTCTGATCAGAGCATTGCCGCCCAGCAAGTTGTTGATGGCTATATCAAGGGCTACAATCGCTATTTGCGCGACACTGGCACGGATGGACTGCCAGAAGCCTGCCGCGACGCTGCCTGGGTCCGCCCGATCACACGTGACGACATGCTACGGCTCAACGAAAAGCAAATGTTGCTGGCCAGCTCGCTGGCGCTGGCACCGGGCATTGCCACTGCAGCGCCTCCGGGCGGTGACACACAGGCCAGTGTAGCGCCGATTCATTGGCCAAGCGACGATGACCGGCAATATGGCAGCAATGGCTGGGGCTTTGGCGGGGACGTGACGGTCGATGGGCGCGGGCTGCTCATCGGCAATCCGCACTTCCCCTGGACCGGCCCATCCCGCTTCTGGCAGCTGCGTGTCAAAGGGCCCGACAGATACGATGTCATGGGTGTGGGTTTGGCCGGAACGCCGATCCCGACACTGGGGTTCAACAAGGATGTGGCCTGGACCCACACAGTCACCGCCGCCCGACACTTTACGCTCTACATGCTGGCGCTCTCCCCCGATGACCCAACGGTCTATATGGTCGATGGCGAGCCTGTGAAGATGGAAGAGCTAAGTGTCAGTGTGCCGATGCCTGACGGGGCCGAACCGGTGACCCGCACGCTCTACACCACCCAGTTTGGTCGGGTGGTGACGATACCCGGGACTCCGCTGGGCTGGAACGGCCAAATGGCTTTCGCCCTGCGCGATGCCAACAGCGGCAACCAGCGCGCGATCGACGTCTGGATCAAGATTGGCGCAGCCAGCAATGTCGGTGAAATCGAGACGGCTGTCAGCGAGACACTGGGGATTCCCTGGGTCAACACAATTGCCGCCGACCGCCACGGAGATGCGCTGCATTCTGATATCACGGCTGTACCCAATGTCTCGACCGAGTTTGTGAAGGGCTGTGCCACACCCTTCTCAGGATTAGTGGCCGATCGTGTCACTCTGCTCGACGGCACCCGTGCTGAATGCGATTGGCGGGTGCCATCGGACGATGCCCTCGCCAGCCTGTTGCCTGCAAGCGAGCAAGCTTCTCGGACGCGGCGCGATTACGTCACCAACAGCAATGATTCCTATTGGATCAGCAATCCGCGTGAGCCCTATCAACAGCTCTCTCCGATCCTGGGCGATCATGAGCAGGCGCTTTCACTGCGCTCACGCTCCAACTTTATCGAGACCGAAGCGGCGCTTGACCAAGGCAAGATTCACCGCGGCGTGGCCAAGGAACTGGTGTTCGACAATCACAGCCTCGCGGCGGATTTGACGGTGGATCCGATGCTCGCGCTGTGCGCGACAGCAACGGAGATGGCGGCAGCCTGTGACGCGCTGCGCGGCTGGGATCGCCAGTTTGAGCTCGACAGTCGAGGCGCCTATCTGTTCGCGAAGTTTTGGGACAAGATCCGCAACAACAACAATCTTTGGCAGGTCCCGTTCGATGCTGCTGACCCGGTCAACACTCCGCGCGATCTTGCCACAGCCGACGCTGCGGGCACTCAATTGCTCGAAGCACTGGGAGCGGCTGCGAGCGAAGTCGAAGAGGCAGGCATTGCGCTCGACGCGCGTTGGGGCGATGTGCTGACCCAGCGGCTGCCCGATGGTGATCGGATTGCGATCCACGGTGGCCCGGGTGTCGCTGGCGTGCTCAATATGCAAATTGGTCGTGATGTCGAAGGCGGCATGGTACCGCGGCATGGCTCAAGCTATATCCAGATCGTCGGTTTTGATGCAGACGGTCCGGTGGCTGACGCGATCTTGAGCTATTCGCAATCGACCGACCCGAGCTCGCCGCATTACTCCGATCAGACCCGGCTCTATTCGGCCAAGTCCTGGCATCGCCTGCCGTTCTCCGCGGAGGAGGTGTCAGCCGCGCAGCAGGGCGAGACACTGCGGATTTCTGAGTAGAACTCGCGACGGCAGAAGGTCACCTACAGGTAAAGGGCGGGTTGCGGATTAGCCCTGATTGCGCGGTTCCCCAGCACAGCGTATCCCTCTGTTTTGAGGGCATACTCTGTGATGAAGGCCATTGCTCTTGGGTGCCCACCGCTACCTCCCCGTTAACAAGAAACGCTACTTCAAGCCGGTCGTATCTACCAATGCGGGATCCTCCCCAAATGGGGGCAAGGATACGCTCGTTGGTGAGAGCACAAACCCGACAATGGGCACCATTTACGGGCCGTCTTGAGCGCTCCCGTCGCTGTCGAGATGGGTGATCGCAGCGCCTCTACCTGTGTAAGATTCTGAAAAGCCAGGCAAGTTCTGGCATTTCGAGTTTGAGCATTTCCCATATTGCTGTACTCTGTCCGGACGAGGGCGTGATTCTGTCAAAAGGACACAGGACATGCCTGACGATAAATCAGCGCGCGCGGCGAAAAAGCCTTATGTTGCGCCAAAGGTCTCCACCCCGACGATCGATTTGCCTGGAACCAAGACGATCGACGCCCAATTCGAGATCACCGACTTGGGACCACGGCTTGGCCCCTCTTGATGGGATCTCGGTTCCGTCTGCTGGACCGGTTTAAGGTTAAGTTTCTAAAACCAAATTCCAGATCACGACGTTGTGATTCACGCTCGATTCCTGTAGTCTCCCTGCGTTGAGGGCATTCCTTCTGCTGGAGAGGAGCAGGATATGCGCGATGCCCCCAATCGCCTCGAAAAGAAGCCCTATGTCAAACCGCGAGTGTCCACGCCGAAGCTGGCCCCCCAAGGAACCAAAGACATAATTGGCCGGTCCGAAGCCACCAGCAGCACCCGTGGCGTCATTATCGTCCGAGTGTCGCCGTCTTGAAGGCATCACTCGTTTGCGCGGCCGGTTGCTAACCCTGCCCGTCGACGATAGGAATGGGTTCGGGAAGACAGTCACATTGTGAGGGCTGAACTATGCGTGCTGTGCGCAATCTTCCACGAAAGAAACTCTATTCAAAACCTGTCATCCACTCGACCCCGTCAGAGGGGCCGAGGGGCAAGCTCGATCCCGCAGTGAGTGAATTCACCGGCGCGATGGGCACGATCTCTGGACCGTCCTGACGCGACAGGCGTGCGCCCATTGCGGCCCGACCTTGCATTCTCAGCCTCAACTTCTTTTCGAAAGCGACCTTCAAATGGAAAATGGAACAGACAGGCGCGCCAGGCGGCCCTATTCAAAGCCTAGGATCTCGAGCCCAACGAGCACTAGGCCTGGGAGCAAGACGGATTTGACGATCAGCGAGGGGTCGGCGGGGCCCTTAGTCTACGGCCCCTCCTGACTAACGCGGAAATCCAGCGCAATTTGGTCTCTAGCGGGAGAGCTTGCTACCATGCTCTCCGCGATGATCGACCCAATCGAACTCTTCTACGTTCTCGCCCAGATCGCAGGCGTGTTCGTCGGCTTTGGCGCGCTTATCGCCGTGTCGGGTCAGCAGACCATGGACGAGCTCGAAAAGAGCTCGCTGACTGCCTGTGTCATGGTCGGGTTGTTCGTCATCATCGGTGCGCTCTTTCCGGTTTTATTGATGTCCTATGGAGTGCCGAAATCCAGCCTCTGGATGATCGCAGCTGGCGTAGTCCTGGTGATCGATTGGATGACAATCTGGCCACAGCGCGAGGGATTTCTCAGCCCTATCCGCGACCGCAGATATGGTGATGCAGCATTTGTGTACGGGCTGGAATTCCTGGTGGAGCTCCCGCTGATACTTATCCTTCTGCCGGTGCTGGAGGATCATAAGGTCGCGCTCTATTCAACCACGCTGATAGTATCGCTGTTCCAGGGCACTTTCTTTATGATGTGGCTGGTGCTCGACCTTAGGCAAAAGCCCGATTGAGAACCCGGCATTTGACCATCGCAGCGTTCCGGCTATGCGTTCGCTATGGCAGACGCATCGAACACAATCCTGGTCCTCAATGGCCCCAATCTCAATCTGCTAGGCTTACGAGAGCCTGATATCTATGGCTCAGAAACGCTCGACGACATTGCCGGCATGCTGGAAGATCGCGCGCGAGAATTGGGCCTGACGATCGACATGCGGCAAACCAATTACGAGGGCATGCTGGTTGATTGGCTGCATGAGGCACAGGCGGAAGGGTTCAAGGCCGTGCTACTCAATGCCGGAGCCTACACCCACACTTCAATCGCACTGCTCGATGCAATCCGGGCGATCTCCATTCCGGTCGTCGAAGTCCATTTGTCCGATCCCAAGACCCGCGAGGAATTTCGGCATCTTTCCTATGTCGGGATGGCCGCCGCCGCTACTGTCGAGGGGCATGGGGCGAAAAGCTATTTGATCGCGCTGGAACAGGTTGCCGCAGAGGAAGTTTAGGCCCGACATTGGCAAAGAGTGCATTGATTGCCACTTGCCAGCCGCAATTTGCGTGAATAGTCACACGCGCAAACAAACAACAAGGGGCACGCATGGCCAGCAATAAGCCATCAGGCGGACGCAAGTCCGGAATGAATGTCGACACCGATCTCGTTCGTGAGCTCGCTGAACTCCTCAATGAAACCGGCCTCACCGAAATTGAAGTCGAAGACGATGATCGCAAGATTCGCGTGGCCCGCGGTGCAGTCGCCGCTGCACCAGCTATGGTTGCTGCACCCGCTGCTGCGCCTGCCGCAGCTCCGGCCCCGGCTGCGGCTGCGCCAACCAGCGATAGCCCTGCTGCTGATGCGGCGCCTGCAGACGCTCTCAAATCTCCGATGGTTGGAACGGCCTATCTTGCGCCTGAACCTGGCGCCGGCAATTTCGTCAATGTCGGCGACAGTGTGAAAGAAGGAGACACGCTCCTGATTGTCGAGGCCATGAAGGTCATGAACCCGATCGCGGCGGACAAATCAGGCACCGTCAAAGCCATCCTGGTCGACAATGCGCAGCCGGTCGAATTCGATCAGCCGCTGGTTGTGATCGGTTGATTGCGGGCCCGATCGGATGAGTATCTCACGCATATTGATCGCCAATCGCGGCGAAATCGCTTTGCGCATCCATCGTGCCGCGCACGAGATGGGCATTGAAACGGTCGCAGTTCACTCGACAGCAGATGCCGATGCCATGCATGTTCGGCTGGCCGATCACGCGGTCTGCATCGGACCGCCCGCTGCGGCTGAAAGCTATCTCAACCATGCGGCTATCATCTCGGCCGCCGAAGTCGCCGGATGCGACGCGATCCACCCGGGCTATGGCTTTCTGTCCGAGAATGCCAAATTCGCTGAGATCGTCGAGGCGCATGACATTGCCTGGATCGGTCCCAAGCCCGAGCATATCCGCACCATGGGTGATAAGGTTCAAGCCAAGAAGAGCGCTGGCGAGCTTGGCTTGCCGTTGGTTCCCGGCTCTGATGGCGCGGTATCCGACCCGGAAGAAGGCAAAAAGATCGCCGCTGAGATCGGCTATCCGGTGATCATCAAGGCCGCTTCGGGCGGCGGTGGTCGCGGGATGAAGGTTTGCGAATCCGAAGACCAGCTCGAGAGCCTGATGCAACAGGCTGGCAGCGAGGCCAAAGCCGCCTTTGGTGACGCCACAGTCTATATCGAGAAGTATCTTGGCAATCCGCGCCACATCGAATTCCAGGTGTTTGGCGACGGCAATGGCAATGCAATTCATCTGGGTGAGCGCGATTGCTCACTCCAGCGTCGGCACCAGAAGGTGCTCGAAGAAGCGCCCTCGCCCGTCATCAGTGATGAAGAGCGGACCCGCATGGGTGAGATCTGCTCCAAGGCGATGCAGGACATGGGCTATCGTGGCGCCGGAACGATTGAGTTCCTGTGGGAAGACGGCGAATTCTACTTCATCGAAATGAACACCCGCCTGCAGGTCGAGCACCCGGTGACCGAAGCAATCACAGGGGTCGATTTGGTCCGCGAACAGATTCGCATTGCAGCTGGCAAGCCACTTTCGGTCGCGCAGGAGGAACTGGCTTTTACAGGCCATGCGATCGAATGCCGGATCAACGCCGAAGACCCATTCAATTTCGCACCATCACCGGGCGAGGTGACCTATTACCACGCTGCCGGGGGCATGCATGTGCGGGTCGATAGCGGGCTTTACGCGGGCTATCGCATCCCGCCCTATTACGACAGCATGATCGCCAAGCTGATCGTCTTTGGTCGCACCCGAGAAGGCTGCATTATGCGCCTCCGCCGTGCGCTCGAGGAGATGGTGGTCGAGGGCGTGAAGACCAACATCCCGCTGCATCAGGAACTGTTGCGGCAGGATGATGTGCTGAACGGCGATTATTCGATCAAATGGCTTGAGGTCTGGCTCGACGAGCGCGAGGACTAGGTCGGCGAGCAGAGCGGCGGATTACTTCCGGGTCCGCTCCAATAGTTCGACCAATTCCTCGAATTTCTCGCGCTGCTCAGTCTCATCGCCGCTGGCAATAGCCTCAGCGACACAACAGGCCGCGTGGTCTTTGAGGACCTGAGTCTCAACCTTGGCCAATGCCGATCGGATTGCTGCGATCTGGTGCAGAATATCCATGCAATAGCGATCATCTTCGACCATTTGCGCGACCCCGCGCACCTGGCCTTCGATCCGCTTGAGGCGGTTGAGTTTTGCGTCCCTATTTTCTGGCGTGTCTTTGCCCATGTTCAATCTCGGTTGATATACCCCCCAGGGGTATATATAGAAGCGCGCTCTACTGCAACAATGGTCGCCTCATAGCATGTCACCCATCTCCCGGCGCAAGCTCATTTCCAGCACTGCAGCGCTTTCAGCTGCCACCGCTCTGCCCATGCCAGCATGGGCGCGTGGTGATTCGCTAGCGCATGCCAAGAAGTGCTTTGGTGAGCTGTCTGGCGAGGACATCAAGCTTTCGATTGGTGACCACCATTTCGCCACCGGTGGACGTTCGGGCCATGCCTTTGCAGTGAACGGGACAGTGCCCGGCCCGCTCATCCGCCTGCGCGAGGGCCAGGATGTCCGGCTGCACGTCACCAACAATCTCAACGAAGACAGCTCGATCCATTGGCATGGGCTGCTGCTGCCGTTCCAGTTCGACGGCGTTCCCGGCGTCAGCTTTCCCGGAATCAAGCCGGGTCAGACTTTCACCTATGAGTTTCCGATCCGCCAGCATGGCACCTATTGGTGGCATTCGCATTCGGGCCTTCAGGAACAGGCTGGCCATTACGGACCGCTGGTGATCGAGCCGGCCGAGCCCGATCGACGCTACGATCGCGACTATGTCGTGCTTTTGTCCGAGTTCACGCCGATCCACCCACACGAGATCATGCGCAAGCTCAAGGTCGGCGAGCATTACTTCCAGCGTCAGATGCAGAGCGCCAGCGAAGGCGATATGTCAGGCGCGAGGCGGAGGATGTGGGGGGAGATGCGGATGAATCCGCGCGACATCTCCGACGTCACCGGCAGCACCTACACCTTCCTGATCAACGGGCACGGCCCGACGGATAATCTGCAGTTCGAATTTCGCCCCGGAGAGCGGGTCCGCCTGCGAGTCATCAATGGCTCAGCGATGACATTCTTCAATCTCCGCATTCCGGGCGTTCCCATGACCGTGATTCAGGCAGACGGGCAGGACGTCGATGATGTCGAGGTTGACGAGTTCCAGATCGGCGTGGCTGAGACCTATGACGTGATCGTCACGCCACCCAATGGCAGCCATGCCTTGGTGGCGGAAGCGATGGACCGCAGCGGCATGGGCGTCGCCAGCCTGACCAGTCACAAGGGTCATATCGCTACCCCGCCTCCGCTCCGCGAGATTCCCACACTGACCATGACCGACATGGGGATGAAAGACCACGCTGCGCATGCCGCGATGGGCCATGACATGGGCGATATGGAGCACAATATGCGCGACGCGTCGCTGCTTCCCGCCGATGTCAAAACGGGTCCGGGCGTGGACATGGTCGCGCCAATGCCAATTGACCGCATGGACTTCCCCGGCTTGGGGCTCGACCAGCTCGATCACCGCGTGCTGCGCTACACCGATCTCAAAGCCAAACGGATGAATCCGCATCGCGCGGTTGAACGCGAAGTGGAAATCCATCTGACCGGCAATATGGAACGCTACATGTGGTCGTTCGACGGCAAGAAGTTTACCGCCGTGACCGACGATCCGATCCGGTTTGGTTATGATGAGCGGGTGCGGGTCAAACTGGTCAACCAGACCATGATGGCGCACCCGATCCACCTGCACGGCCATTTCTTCGAGATGGTCAATGGTGCCGATCACATGCGCCAGCCGCTCAAGCACACCATGGTGGTCCGGCCGGGTGGCACCGCGACATTCGACCTGACCGCCAATGAACCCGGCGATTGGGCCTTCCACTGCCATCTGCTCTATCACATGCATGCGGGGATGATGCAGGTCGTGACGGTGCGGCCCTTTCCCGAAAGCGAGCGCGGCTGATGCGCGAGCTGCTCATGGCTGGCGCGGCAATGTTCGCAGCGCCTTTGGCCGCACAGGATCACTGCACGATGGGCCATTTGCCGCCTGAGCAATGCCCGCCAAAGAGCGACGATAAACCGGCGGAATCGGTCGACCATTCGGCAATGGACCGCAGCTCGCACGGCCATATGGACCACAGCGGGAAAGGAGTGGCAGCTGACAAATCCGTTCCTGGAGCGGCTCCGGAGACTGCCGTACCCGAACGTGCATTTGCCGGCCCGCGCCATGCTGCGGACGCGATTTGGGGGACTGAAGCAATGGCTCCGAGCCGCGAACAGCTCGCTAAAGAGAACGGCGGGATGAAAACCGGCATGGTGCTGGTCGAGCGGCTCGAGGCGCAGCTTCCGACCGATGGCGGCGAGACCGGATATGTCTGGGATGCCCAGGCCTGGTATGGCGGAGACATCAACCGCTTTGTCCTCAAAACCGAAGGCGAAGGTGAGTTTGTCGGCGCGCTCGAAGACACGGAAATCCAGGCGCTGTTCAGCCACGCCGTCTGCCCCTTTTTCGATCTGCAAACCGGCATACGGTTCGACCCACAGCCCGATAGCCGCATGCATTGGGTGCTCGGCTTTCAGGGCCTCGCACCCTACATGTTCCATGTCGATGGCGCTGTGTTCCTGTCAGACCGAGGCGATCTGACGGCGCGTGTCGAAGCCGAATATGATCAGAAGATCACGCAGCAATTGGTCTTGCAGCCGCGGATCGAGATTGAGCTCTCGGCTCAGGACATTCCAGAGCGGGAAATAGGCGCAGGAATCTCCAAGATCGAGCCGGGACTTCGCCTGCGCTACGAAATCGTCCCGGAATTCGCTCCCTATGTCGGGATCGAATACGAAGCGAAGCTGGGAGAAACCGCAGACATCGCCCGCGCTGCTGGTGAGGATCCTGACGGGATAAAGCTCTTGTTAGGGCTCAGAGCGTGGTTCTGACTCCCTGACCAGCGCAGCCTTCGAATCGCCGTCTACGCCGCCCTTATCTGCTCGCAATGGGCTTACATTATCGCTTTTGGGCACGGAATCGCCGCTCGACCGTTGATTGGGCGTGAAACATGATCCGATCCTCGAAGGTAACGCGCCTGAAGCCACAGCTGGCGATCTGCCGAGCGCGCCTGCACTCGTCCGGGCGAATGGCGATGAGCGCAAAATCCAGATTGTCGTTGTCGGCGGCGGAGCCGGTGGCTTGGAGCTCGTCCGGCGGCTCGGCTCCAAATTTGGCCGCAAGCACCACGACATAATCCTGATCGACCAGAACCCCACGCATATCTGGAAACCCTTGCTGCACGAAGTCGCTGCGGGTTCGCTCGACGCCAATCTCGATGAGGTCGGCTATCGCGGACATTGCTCGCGCTGGGGCTATCGCTTCTTTCAAGGCACGCTCGACGGGATTGATCGCGAAGCCAAGACCGTCAGCCTGGCACCGGTCGAGGACGAAGAAGGCGGTGAGCTGATCGCCGGCCACACGATCCGCTATGACTATCTCGTCCTGGCGGTCGGCTCGGTCTCCAATGACTTCGGAGTCAAGGGCGTGAAAGAGCACTGCATCTATCTCGATTCGCGCGGACAGGCCGACAAGTTCCGCACCAAGCTGCTCAATCAGTGCCTGAGGGTGAACCGCGCGGTAGACGCAAATCCCGACGACGACGCCGCCGTCCGCATAGCGATTGTCGGCGGCGGCGCGACCGGGGTTGAGCTTTCTGCCGAGCTATACAATTCAGCCGCCGCTTTGCGCCATTACGGGCTTGAGATTTTCGACGACACTAGGCTGAAGGTCTCGCTGCTTGAAGCGGGCCCGCGCATTCTGCCCGCACTGCCCGAGAAGCTGGCGGCAGCGGCCAAGCACGAGCTTGAGGAACTGGGCGTGGAAGTGCGTGAACGCACTCAGGTGATCAAGGCCCACAAGAGCAAGCTTTTTACTCAGGACGGCGATATCATCAAAGGGGATTTGATGGTGTGGGCGGCGGGAGTCAAAGGCTCGGAATTCCTGACTACGCTGGGGCTCGAGACCAATCGCAACAACCAGATCGTGGTGACCGGCACCCTGCAGACTGTCACCGATGATGCGATCTTCGCGCTCGGCGATTGCTGTTCCTATGTGCCCGAAGGCGAACAGAGGCCGATCCCGCCGCGCGCGCAGGCGGCCCACCAGATGGCCGCCACGGTCTATGACAACATCCTGCGTTCGCTGAAGAACAAGCCGCTCAAGACCTTCGTCTATGAGGACAAGGGTTCTTTGGTCTCGCTAAGCCGCTTCTCCACCGTGGGCAGTCTGATGGGCAATCTGATCGGTGGCAGCCTGGCAATCGAAGGCCGCCTCGCGCGGTTGATCTACACCTCGCTCTATCGTCTGCACTTGCTGGGCATCCACGGCTGGTTCAAAGGCACGGGCCTGATGCTGATCGGCCGAGTTAATCGGATCGTCAGACCAAAGCTCAAGCTGCACTAGCACTCTAAATATTTTGGTCGTCGGCCAGAGCCCCAACCACTGCATCAATCAGGCGCCTCACAGCCTCGAGATCCACCCCTCCTGACGCGCGACTGGCCAAGGCAGTCTCAGCCATCAGCGCATTCAGCAGCCGTGCCGCCAGAGCAGGCTGTTCCAGGACCACGTCGCCGCGCTCATGCGCTTCGGTCAGCAGGCCCTCGAACAGACCAAGGCTGTATTGATCCTCAATTTGCTTGGTCCGAGCCATACCCAGTGCCGCTGGCCCGATCACAAACAGGATTTTGGACACCTCGCGATCCTGCGCTTCGGAGAGCCAGGCAATGCATGCCTCGCGTAAACGCTCCAGCGGAGGAGCGCTTTGGTCAACCGCCGCCACAGCCCGTTCAATCGCGCCGCGCGATTCGGTCTCATAAAGCGCCTCGATAATCTCATTCTTGCTGCGAAAGTGATGGTAAAGCGCGCCCTTGCTCAGCCCTGTCTGATCGAGCAGCGACGCTGTCGTGCTCGCTTCAAGCCCCTGATTGAGCAGCGATTCCCGCATTGTCTGCATCAGAACGCCGCGGGTCGTCTCCGATCTCTGTTTCTGCGTAACCATGACCACTCTTTACAGAAAGGAGTCCTCAAAGTAAAACAAACCAACGGTCGGTTTCTTTAAGATTGGAGTTTGCAATGAAAGTCGCAGAAGAGAATCTCACCAAGATGCTGTCGGTCTGGAACACCACCGACAAGGATGAACAGCGCGCGTTGGTTGATGCGGCGATGGAGCACAATGTCCATTTCGCTGACCCCAATCACAACATCATTGGTCGCGATGCCTTCCTCGCCATGGTCGACCAGGTTCAGGCGCAGATCCCCGGAGCGATCTACGCTCGCAACAGCGAGGTCGATATTCAGAACAACTTCTGCCGCTATCACTGGAAGATCGACATGGGCGACAATCACCTGATGAACGGTTTCGATATGACCGAGGTCAACGATTCAGGAAAGATCGTGAAGGTGATTGGTTTCTTTGGCCCGCTCAAGCCCGAAAGCTAAGCCAGGATCAAAGACAGCAAAGTATCGATCATCGCCTCGGAGAGCTTGGCCGGAGGATCAAAATCATAGCGATCGAGATTTTGCGATATGGCCAGGCTGCCGTGCAAGGCTGCCCAGAAGATTTGTGCCATTTGGGCGCTGTCGAATGGGCGGAAGCACCCACTCTCCTGACCTGCTCAAAGGTGAGTTTGAGATTACGATAGGAGGTCTCATCCTCGAGCTTGGTCAGCTCAGCCTAGGCCGCGCCTTCTGGCCTGACGAACAGAAAGGCCCGGCGGAACAGGCCCCGATTCTCGATCGCGAATTCAGCGTAATGCCGCATTAGGCGAACTTGTTTGACCGGGTCCTGCGTTGCGTCGTAATCGGCCTGCATCGCCTGGCGCAGTTCGGCGACATCGCGAACGGTGATCTCATCCCATGCCTTGGCATCGTTCGGAGCGATTTCTGCACGCTGACTCAGGCGAACGACCGCCTCGCGAATGTGCAGGCGCATCTCCGCGCGCTTTTCCGGAGTGATGGATGGTCTTGGCACAGTGGGCAGCGGTTAGTTCTCGTCCTTCTTGCACCGCAGGAAATGGGGTTCAAACACCGATCCGATCAGCAGCTCCCCATCGAGCATCGCTGCGACACTGGAACCCGATAGCTCAGCGCCGTCATTCATGTAGATCGTCTCGACCGCTGCCGGCTGCGATGTGAGGTCGACTGCGATGACGTGCGAAGGCGACAAAGCCTCTGGGTCAGCCGCGTGTCCAAGGAAAGCGAAGATCTTGGGATGCGCTCCGGCCAGCAAGCGACCATCCTCGCCCCACACCAGATTGTCGACCGCGGTCCCGGCATCCATCCGCTCTTTAAAAGTCCAGTCAGACAGGTTTGCCCCGCGCGAGAAGCGCTTGATCGACCGGCCCAGAGCCTCACCCACGAACAAAGTGTTTTGATCAGCGCTCAGCTCAATCCCGTTCGCGCTTTTCAATCCCTCAATGACTAGTGAGCCTTGCTCTCCATCATAATAGCTCACCGATGACCAGGACATGCCGAGATATTCTTCGACCCGCGCCATGAAGGAGGATTGCGGATAGCCGTGATCATTGGTGACAAAGAAGCGATCACTGGCGATCGCCTTGATGTCATTGGGCGAGATTAGCTCAGGATAGCGGACAATCTGTTTGAGTGTCAGCTGGTGGTCAGGTTCAATTGTAAAGACGACAATCTCGTGATCGTCCCTCGACGGGTGATTGACCACATAGAGCTCCCGCCCCCCGTCGGGCAGATGCAGCAGGTCGATGCCATGGGGAAAGAACCGCGAACCGATATCGACGTTGAGCGCGACCGGCTGGCTATCCGGGTCGGCCAGATCAAGCAGCCAGATATCGCCATTCGCGACTGCGCTGTCGTCGCCGCTCTCGAAACTTTCGAACGCTGCCCGGGCATTGAGCGCCGAGACAAATGCCACGCGATTGATCGCGTCGATGTTAAGGTCCTCCGAGCCAGCCGGCCCATTCATCGCTCTGCAGCTTCCGTAGGCGACCTGATCGACCGGTGTGAAAACGCCAGCATCGCGGCTGATCCGCCAGCCCTGCCATCCGACCAGCGCCAACACCAGCAACATTCCAATCAATCTTTTCGACACGCACGGCCCCCTCACAGCTTGACAGCAGATTCCCGATCCATGCTGGCCAATAAGGCAAATTCGATCGCCAATCGCAAGATTACAATGCGCGCGCCCTCATGATCAGATCGGAATCGGCGCCGCGCCGGCTTATCCGATGACGATGGCCGGATTGCTGATCGCTCCATTCCTGCCCGATCAGAAGGTT
The DNA here is from genome assembly GCA_965249945.1 of Erythrobacter sp. Taxonomy (GTDB): domain Bacteria; phylum Pseudomonadota; class Alphaproteobacteria; order Sphingomonadales; family Sphingomonadaceae; genus Erythrobacter. The sequence continues at coordinate 2,500,304 of OZ252258.1, forward strand.
TTCGGGCCAGAGGACGAGGGCCAGCCGCAAGAGCCGGAAAGCCCTGCCCAGTTGACGGAACCTGCACTTCGTTAGACAGTCCCCTGCATGGGGAGAGCAATCAAAATCGCAGCGGTGACGCTCATCGTCCTTGGCCTCTTGGCAGGCATCGCCACGCTGTCATTGTCGCAAAAGGATCCAGCCAGCACTTTCCTGGAGGATGATCCAGCAATTCGCGGCCACCCCGACTATCCGGTCGTCTTGCAGGATATCAGCACGATCGAGGATCAGGTGGTGGTCGAGCGCGATGTCTGGGTGACCACCCGCGATGGGACCCGGCTGTCGGCCAATATCTTCAGTCCGAGCGAACCAGGCGAATATCCGGTGGTCATGGCATTCACCGCCTATGACAAGAACAAGGGGCCAGCCAATTACCCCAAGCTGCTGCGCAATTCGCTTGAACCAGACTTTGACCTTGGCACACTGCCGGTGAGTCCTTGGACCTCGTGGGAAGGCCCCGACCCGGCCTTCTGGGTGCCCAATGGCTATGCCGTGATCTATGTCGACTCCCGCGGGTTTGCTTCGTCTGAAGGCGATCCAAGCACTCTCTCGCGCCGTGATCGCGATGATTTCTATGACGCGATCGAATGGGCCGCAGCGCAGGAATGGAGCAATGGCAATGTCGGGCTCAACGGGGTCTCCTACCTCGCGATCTCGCAGTGGGTTGCAGCCAGCGGCAACCCGCCTTCACTCAAAGCCATCATTCCATGGGAAGGTCAGTCCGACCCATTTCGCGAAGTGATCTATCACGGCGGCATTCCCGAGGTGAACTTCACCGGCTTCTGGATCCGCAAGATGCGCTCAGGAGCCAATGGCAATCCACTCCCCCACCCTTGGCTGTTCCGCTTCGCCCAGCAGCGTCCCGCCCTGCTCAAATGGTTTCAGACCCGGCCCGCAACCATCTCGGGGATCGATCTCCCCAAGATTGAGGTTCCTGCACTGATCGCCGCGACCTGGTCCGATCAGGGGCTGCACACGCGCGGTTCGTTTGAGGGTTACAAGCGCAGTTCCTCGACCCAGAAATGGCTCTACACCCATGGCCGCGCGAAATGGGATGTCTATTACAGCGACGAAGCCCTCGCCTACCAGAAGGACTTCTTCGACCACTTCCTCAAGGGGCTCGACAATGGCTTCGATCAGCGCCCGGCCGTACGGCTGGAGGTGCGCGAGAGCTTGACCGAATACAGCGTTCGAGAGGCCAGCGATTGGCCCATTCCAGGAACGGATTATCGTCGGCTCTATCTAAGCTCCCGGGAAAATGCGCTGACAGAGCTGCCGCTTCCAGCGGAAGCCATCATAGAATACGATTCCGCCGAGGGACAGGCGGTGTTCGAGCTAAGGTTCGACGAGGCAACCGAGATCACTGGCAACATGAAGCTCAAGCTATGGGTCTCCTCGCCCGAGGCAGACGACATGGACCTGTTCATCGGGGTCCATAAGCTGGATCGCGAAGGGCAAGATGTCACCTTCTTTGCCAAGACCGGCTACACCAAGGGTCCGGTGGCGATGGGCTGGCTCAGAGCTTCGCAACGAGCGCTCGATCCCGACCGCTCAACGCCGCAGCAGCCGGTGCTGACGCATGACAATCCGCAGTTGCTGGAGACAGGTGAGATTGTCCCGGTCGAGATTGAGATCCTCCCAAGCAGCACTCTGTTCAACGCGGGCGAGACTTTGCGGCTGGTGATCCAGGGGAAGGATCTGTTCGACCATCCAGCACTTGGACACGGATTTTCGGTCAACCACGGCACCCACCGGATTCATGCCGGCGGAGACTATGATTCTTACCTGCTGGTGCCGTTCCAGCCACAATCGGACCAACAGCGGCAGGATTAGTCGAAGGTAAAGCCAGCCGCCTCGGCCTCTGCAATCACTTCCGCGCCGGTCTTCATCGGGCTCTTTTGCGCCAGATCGTACCAATCGGGTTTCTCATCGACGAAGATCTGCTGCAGAATTCCGAGTCCCTCGGGCACATCGAACAGTCCGGCAAGATAGCTGGTGTGCCCGGTCGGCGTGAATTCGTACCAAAGGTTGCTGCCACAATTCTTGCAGAAAGCCCGCTCAGCCCATTCGCTCGACTTGTAGATGGAGATGCTATCCTGCCCGGTGATTTCGGCATGCTTGCCGCTTAACCCACCGAGAAAAGTCCCGGACCAGCGGACGCACATATCGCAATGACAGATGTCGACCAGTGGGAGAGTGCCGTGGAGCGTAATCGTCACCGCGCCGCACAGACAAATTCCGTTGAGCGGCTGTTCGAGGCGAGCAGGCTCGTGCTCCTCATTCCCGAAAATGTCGCTCATGCCGTGTTCTCCTAGAGCGGAACCCCTGGCTCATGCTTGGCAGTGCGGATCGTCAGAGATGTTTTCACGCTGTCCACATTGGGAGCGGGTGTGAGTTTGCTGGTCAGGAATTCCTGAAAACTTTGAAGATCTTGGCTGACGATCTTGAGGATGAAGTCAATTTCGCCATTGAGCATATGCACTTCGCGGACTTCGGGTAGTTCGCGCATAGCTTCCTCGAATTCGCGCAGGCTCGATTCGGCCTGGCTCTTGAGGCTGACCATCGCGAACACCGTTATCGCGAAACCCAGCTTCGACGGATCCAGATCGGCATGATAGCCGCGGATGACCCCGTCCTCTTCCAGCCCCCGCACGCGGCGAAGACACGGGGGAGCCGTCAATCCTACACGCTGCGCAAGGTCGACATTGGTCACTCTGCCCTCAGCCTGCAGTTCCGCCAGCAATTTTCTGTCGATATCATCCAAATTCGCCATGCGGCGTCAGCTCCCTCACGCAGGTTCAAATAGAACGCAATCACTGCTTTATTTGATCGCAGACAAACAACACACCGTAACGAATAGCGCGCAGCCTGACTCAATTTGATAATATTATTATCTCTGGCAGCAATTGTCCCGCTTTGCAACGCATTGCGAAGGATCAGCTGTGATACTCCCTCGTGGGTGATATGGCCAAAGCCAATCGTCGGGTGATAGGCTCGGCGGAATACCTCCCGGAGCGTGCATGTTTTTCGATGATCGTCTCACCACTGTTTTGCGCCAGCGCGGCGAAAGCGAAACTGGTGCGCGCACGCAATTCCGCCAATTGCTGGACATTCTCGGCAATCGAAAATTCAGCCCGGAGACCCGCGACGACCATAGTCTGATGGCCGCTGCATGGCTGCGGATGGATGCTTTGGCTGAGCGGATCCCCTCAGCGCAAAGAGCGAGTATGATCCGCGAGCGCGGCTGGCGCTTGCGCAGCGCCGATCTGACTGCGCATCTGGCTGACTTTGAGCCGGAGGTTGCCTCGGCCGCACTCAATCGGGCGGAGCTCAGCTCAGAGGATTGGAGCGCTCTGATCCCCCGGCTTCCAGTTCGAGCGCGCGGGTTTCTGCGCCTTCGCCGCGATCTGCCGGTCGATGCCGAACAATTGCTCGAAAGGCTTGGGGTGTATGATCGCGGCCTGCCGCAGCCCGAATACAACCCGGCCAACGATATTCGGTTTGAAGAGCCGCTCGAGGCTCTGCCCGATGAGGAGTTCGAATCGGCGCCGCTCGATCTGCCACTTGTCGCCAAGGTCGCGGATGACCCTGACGAGCAGGACGAGGTGCCAGCAAAAGGGCAATCGGAAGACGCCAATGAGATTGCCGCCCTGGTCGAGCGGATCGCGCAATTCAAACGCGATCGGGATCCCGCCGGAGATGGCGGCGAGTTCGCTCCACAATTGCCACTCGGCGGCGAAGAGCCCCTCGCTCACCAGCGAGCGCTGTCTTCCTTCGGCTTCTCAGCCGACGTCACCGGCAGGATAGACTGGGCCGAAGCTCTGGCAGCGCCGATGGTGATCGGGCATCGCTTGGTGTCGAGCAAAAGCATCACCAACACCGCTGAATCAACCGAGCTAGAGCGAGGCTTCACTCGCAGGCAACCGATCAGAGATTTCCCGGTGCAGCTCCACGGTGCCGAAGCCATTGCGGGCGAGTGGGTTATGGATGCCCAGCCGCGCTTCTCCCAATCCGGACATTTTGCGGGATATCTCGGGCGCTTTCGCCGCAGGTCGGCGGAGGCTTCCATTCCGTCTGCAGCCCAACGGGAAGCCGATCGAATCCGGCAATTGCTGCACGAGCTCCGGACACCTGTCACCGCTGTCCAGGGGTACGCCGAGGTCATCCAGCAGCAGCTTTTCGGTCCGGCACCGCATGAATACCGCGCTCTGGCGGCATCGATTGCCTCCGATGCCGCGCGAATTCTGGCGGGTTTCGAGGAGCTCGACCGGCTCGCAAAATTGGAAACCGGAGCGATCGAAATGGAAACAGGTGAGACCGATTTCGTCGCGATCATTGTTGCAATGATCGAGCAGCTTGAGCAAGTTCTGGAACCCCGTCTGGCCGGGTTTGAGCTCGCTTTGCCGGAGCGCGCTTCGAGCCCGGTTGCATTGGATCAGGAGGATGCCGAAGGTCTCGCCTGGCGTCTGCTCGCGACGCTGGCTGGTGGCTGTGCTGCTGGCGAAGTGATCGACTGTTCTCTTGAACGAGATAACGGCGTCATTCGTCTGACTTGCGCGCTGCCTGCCCAATTGCTGACCGAAGATGACGTTTTCGCAGCCGACGCCAAGCCGCTCGGTCAAGTCAATGCCGGACTGTTCGGGGCCGGATTCTCGCTGCGGCTGGCACGGGCCGAGGCGCGCGCAGCAGGCGGCGGCCTGAGCCATGAGGATGAGAACCTGGTTCTCACTCTGCCGCTCTTGACCCAATCGGCAGCGCTGCCTAGCCAATCATCAAGCGCCTGAGAGAAAGCCAAGCAGAATCGCCCGGCGGCGCTTGGCGTAGCAATGCTGAGAGGGGTCACGGCATGACATTATCGCGCTCGGCACTCAAAGCGCCGCCGCCTGACTCATACGCCCGATTTGCGCCGGAATTTGGCCAGCGAGTATTGCTGACTGTCGACACAGAGGAAGGGTTTGACTGGGACGCGCCATTCCAGCGCGACGGCTACTCGCTCGACCATGTTCCTCGGATCAGACGCTTTCAGGAATTCTGCGAGCAATTGGGGGTCGTGCCGCTGTATCTGGTTGATTGGCCGATCGCGAACGATCAGCAGGCTGTCGAAATCATTGGCGAAGCCCTGAGGTGCGGAACAGCGGAAGTCGGGGTGCAATTGCATCCCTGGGTCAATCCGCCATTCGACGAGAAGTTGAACGCGCATAATTCCTACGCTGGCAACCTTCCAGGCGAGCTCGAGACAGCCAAGTTCATGGCTCTGCGTGACCGGATTGAGGAGCGCTTCGGCAAGCCCCCGATCAGCTATCGCGCAGGGCGTTATGGCTTGGGTAGCAACACATCAGCCCTTCTGCGGCAAGCGGGAATTGCTATCGACACCTCGGTCCGCTCACTGTTCGACTACAGCGCCCAAAGTGGGCCCGATTATTCAGGTCATCCGCTGATGCCCTATTGGCTCGATGACGATCGCAGCCTGCTCGAACTGCCGGTGACCAGCGTCTATTGGGGACTGCTCCGCAATCAGGGGCAAATGCTGCACCGTCTTCAGCGCCACATCCCCACTCTGTTCACGATCCTGCCCAAACTTGGCCTGTTGGAACGGATCGCCTTGACGCCAGAAGGGGTCACAGTTGAGGAGGCCTTGCGCGGCATCGACATTGCGCTGGACGAGGGTCTCCCGTTGTTGGTCCTGTCATTCCACAGTCCGACCCTGGCCCCCGGCAACACCAGTTACGCCGCGAATGAAGCCGAAGTCGAAGCGCTCTACGACTGGTTTGAGCGGGTCTATGCCTACCTCGATAAGCGCAGCGTCTTGCCGGTGACCGCGGCGGAGGTCCTGGCATCGGCCAAATGATTTTGTGGGGATTTGAGAATTGCGTGCTAATCTGGCTTGTGTCATGCGCAGCCCTCCTCTAGGGGGCCCCAGCGCATCGCTGTTTTCGGTCGGGGCCTGTAGCTCAGTTGGTTAGAGCTGGCCGCTCATAACGGCTAGGTCGCGGGTTCGAGTCCTGCCGGGCCCACCACCGTTGGCACGATTTGGGGCATCGCCGCAGATCGTGTGAACAGAGATCGCGCGCATGAAATCGGTCGGGGAGTGGCGCAGCCTGGTAGCGCACCTGTTTTGGGTACAGGGGGTCGCTGGTTCGAATCCAGTCTCCCCGACCAGATTTCAGATTCAGTACATCTCAATCAATCTCGTTCGCTGTGGTCCTGAAAGGGCAGGTTTGCCCCTCGCACGGTCTATTCCACGGGCGATAACAACGGCTGACCGTTCAAGAACGCCTCGATGTTCTCCTGGGCCAGCTGCGCTTGCTTGAACAGCGTTTCGTAAGTTGACCCGCCCTGATGCGGGGTCAGTATGATGTTGGGGACATCCGCCCAGGCTTTGGAGCTGGTCGGCTCCGGGTCGAACACATCGAGCCCGGCCCCACCGATGCGGCCAGACTTTAACGCCGCGACCAGGGCCGCTTCATCGACCACGCTGCCACGCGACACATTGACCAGAACCCCGTCACTGCCCAGCGCATGGAGGATCGTTGCATCGATCATCTTGTCGGTCGAAGCATCGGGCCGGCAACAGACAATCAAACCGCGTGATTGGTCGGCCAATTCGTTGAGCGATGGCACATAGGGATAGGCAATATCGCTCTTGGCGCGCGGCCCCCACCATTTGATGTCGAAGCCGAAAGGTTCAAGCCGCTTGACCGCCTCCTTGCCGATCGATCCCATGCCCACGATCCCGATCGGCATGCCGCGCAATGAATGGCGCAGTGGTCCCGCCTTGGCGACCCATTGATCGGTCATGATGTAATTGTGGCTCTCAGGAATCCGCAACAGAAGCGAGGTCAGCATGGCGACGGCGAGATCGGCAACATCGCCAGAATTGAGGCCCGGAGCATTGGTCACCGAAATTCGGCGCTCCGCACAAGCCTCGAGATCAATATTGCTGAAGCCGGCCGAGATCGAGGCGATCATTTTGAGATTGGGAAACTGATCGAGCGCCGCCTTGTCGAGCTTCTCAATGCTGGCTGACAGCAGGACTTCGACCTCCTGCCCCCGTTGTTCGACGGTGGCCTCGAATGTGTCGCCATGTTCGATAAAGTCCCAATGCTCAGGCTTGTTCGGGAACAGGCCCGGCATGCCCGGATGCATCGCCAGGATCTTGATGGTTTCGGTCATCGGGTTGTGCCTAGATGCTGAGGTCGATCAGATTGTAGTCCTTGAGACTCGCCTTCGACTCTGGGGTCCAGGCAAAGTCCTCCTCGGCCTCTGCGAAAGGAGCATAGGCATAGGGCTGCTCATCGGGATACTTCTGCTTCCTCGCATCAATCGCATAGCCGATCACTTTGGAGCGCTCGCGAATAACTTCGGCGCTATAGGTCTCGACCGGGCAGTGGATTCCAGCCCCTTCCACATCGAGCACCGATGAGCGTTTGTGGAAACCGAAATTGATGGTGAGGCGTGGCTCAAATCCGCTGTTGGCAAACGAGCCATGCACCAGCTGGCGGTTGCACATCACCACATCCCCGGCTTCGCACACGATCGGAACCGCGCCCTTGAGCCGCTCACTGCCGCTTTCCGCGACCATTTGCGGAATATCCATTTTTCCGAGCTTGTGCGTGCCGGGCACGACCCACACGCCATTCACCGGAGTGCTGCCATAGGCCTGAGCCATGAAGTTGAAACCGTGAATGTCTTCATCAAACTCGGGATTGTCCCAATGAGTGTCACCATCCTGGTGCCACGAGACCGCCGCGCCATAGCCAGGATCTTTGATGAACAGCACTTCGGTAAACGGAGCGAAGTCCGCTCCGTTGATGTACTCCGCCACTTTGAGCAGTTCAGGGTGGCCATAGGTCCGCATCGCGGCGTCTGAGAATTGCAGCGAACCGAGCAAGATGAAGGGAGTGGCCTCCGGTGCGCCCTCGCCGGCATCCAATTCCTTGAGCTTGATCTGGTGGCGACCATTGGCGAGCGCGGTGCCACCCAGTGGATCACCCAGCGGTTTGCCCCAGGTCAGGCCGGGCCCCTTGCAATCCGTGCCCAACGCCGGGCGGCCATGCATATCGACCTCGGATCCCGGATGGGTCGGGAAGCGTCCGCGAAGATCGTCGAGGTCTTCCTCAATATCGGCAAGCTCTTGCGCCCCAATTGCGCCTTCGAAGATATAAAAGCCGTATTTCGAATAGGCATCCACGATCGCTTGATCGAGCGAGCCATCCGCGTTGAACTTGATCGGACCGCGGTTTGGTAGCGCCAGCGCAGCCTCCAACCCCTCGGTCATATAAGTGCGAACCGCATCGGCGTCCTCGCCATAGCGCGCCGCACATGCTTCAATGGATTCTGAGAAATCAAACTTGGCCACATCACCCTCCGCAGAGATTCACTTTTTAAACTCTGTTAAAAGTTTTAACGTGGTTTAATTCTTGAGTCAAGCGATCAACCGCTTTAGGGTAACCTCATGGCAAACGCTGCATCCCTCGCTCCCAAATTGACTCGCGAAGACAAGAAGAACCAGCGGGCCGAGCGCATCCTCGACCATGCGCGGGCGATGATTGCGGAGGAGGGGTTTGACGCGCTCAAGATCCGCGAACTGGCCGAGCGAGCGGAACTGACGGTCCCCACGATCTACAATTTGATTGGCGGAAAGAGCGAAATCCTGGCGCGGATCATTGAAGCGCTGGTCGAGCGGCTTCACGTGGTCCAGACTCAGTCCGGCTTCGAAGATCTTGAAATGGGTTTCGAGCACCAGATCAATCGCCTGGCTGACCTGTTTGCGGAGGATGAGGACTTCTATCGTGCAGCCTTTGTCGCGGGGGATCGCAGCGGCCTGTTCGAACAGCGCTCCGATGACGGGATCTTCGCGCGATCGCTGCAACAGCCGGTCGAGGCCTGTAAGGCCGCACAAGCTGCCGGATTGCTCAAAGGCGCGATCTCCGCCGAACAATTGGGGCGACAGGTTTACGACAGCTATCGCCTGGCGCGGCAGGACTGGGCCAATGGCTATTTCGATCTCAATGGATTCCGTGAACAGGCGCTGACTGGGCTCTTTATGAGCCTTGCTGCTGATGCGTCTCCAGAATTTCGCAAGCGCCTGCTGGCGCGGATCTCGCAATTGGCTACCTGAAGTCCGCTGCAAAGGGCATGTCCTCGGTCAGGCCGATTGCGGGCTGATGATAGACCAATGCCGAGAGAGCAATCCAGGTCGTGAACATGATCGCATAGGGCCAACGACGCGGCCACAATCTTGCCACTAGCATAGTGGCCGCAGCCGTGCCGCCCAAAGCGATCAAGGGAGCGCCCGCCGCCAACGTGCCGGTCCCGGTGAGCGCGGTCTGAATTGCGATATTGGCCCATTGCGCAGGCAAAAGCGCCAGCAGCCAATCTGGCCACAAGCCAGGATCCACCCAAGCAGACAGGATGATTGCGGCCTCACCAGCGACCACAAATATCGCGATCCACCAGCCCTTGCCGCCTGCGGATGTGGCGAACAGTGCGCCGCGCGCGGCGAAGCTCAGACTGGCCACCAGAAACGCAAACAGGACCGAAAGCGGGTGTGATAACGACGGCATTCCCAAGACCAGCGCGAGACCAGTGAGACCGAGCCCGGCCAGGATCGCGAGCGCGATACCAACCCACAGGCGGGCAGCAGCGGCTGCGGCAATCATTCCGGCACCCATAAGGCCGACCGACAATATCGGTGCGCTGACCGTGGCCAGCATTGCAGGAGCAAGCTCATCCGCCAGAAAAATGATGGCGGTGGCAGGCGCAATCAGCCCGGCCAATGCCACCGAAAACCAAGCCAGGCTGGGCCAGGTCGGCGACTGATTGGGAGACAAAGAACTCATCGAGCGCACCTGGGTTGCAGCGCTCTAGGTCGCGGAGACAGTCTCGCGCTCAAATTCGAGTTGCACCCACTCGCCTCGATCGGCCTGACCACGACAGGCAAGAAACTCCAGACGCGAGGGATCCATGGCGACCACGGCATTGGTCGTGGCCCCGGAATTGTCCTCCGCGATGCGATTGATGCTGAACCGTCCGTCGGTGCGGTCGGCAAACAGCTGTTTGAGCATCTCAGTCGTATGCGCATCTGATTGTGCGAGCAGCTTTTGCATCCTGGCGAAGCGCTCATTGGTGCTGGGCGAAAGGTCGGTCTCGAGCGCGATATTATCGTCGAACAGGCAGTGATTGGTCCGCACTACCGGTCCATCCTTGGTGCTGCGCGCATTGGCGGTTTGCGGGGTCCGCTCCCATTCAATGGCTTCGGTTTCGTCGCCCACCCAATAGGAGTGGCTCCCGGCAACCGGCGCGCTTTCCACTAGCGCGCTGGCTTCAGCAAGGCTCGGTTGTTTGACGGCACGATGCAGCAGCGAGAGGTAGGGAATGCCGACCTTGGCCCCCTTGGTCTTGAGATTGGTCGTCCCGACCGTCAGACCATGCTGGTTCATGCCCATCAGCGTCTGGCACCCGGCGCAGGTCACCGCCCATGTCTCAGGGCCATCATCGGGCAATCGATGCAGCGCGATCACATACTCAACGTCCGGGCCGTTGAGATCCCAGGTCTGTCCTTGTAGCGCGCGACCATTGGCAGAGATTTCAGGCGGCAGCAGCGCGGCTGTGCAGCCTTCATCTTCCACCACTACCGGATCCTCTGGCAGAGTGATGATATCTCTGACATCGGTCATGTTGGCAGTGGTGAACAGACGCACCGGATCGATCATGGCGCCTTCGGCGATCCCCTGATGCTCGGCATAGCCAGCTGGATCGAAGCTCCGAACCTGCTCGAGACAAGCGGCGCCCGCTTCGAACAATTGCCCAGTCCCAGCGTGGCCGCGCTCTTCGAAATAGGTCTCAACCGCCGTTACTCGATCCGCCACGAAAGCATGGATCATCTCGCGGAAATGCGCGCCATACTGGCTCCCCATCGCATGCGGGGTTCCTGTGACAGTCAGAAGCGGCAGTTCCATAGTCTCTATTCCAATCGGACATCAAAGGCTTTCGGCCATGCGGCCCTTGGCTCACCAAATGCGCTAGCGGCTTATCGCAATGCCTGCAATCGCCCCGACCTGTGATTGAGTTGGTCACCTGTCCCAACAAGCACAAGACAATGGATGCGCCGCTCAACCCACGCTAAGCCAGAATTATGAGTGATTTGACAACCGCCCGCGCGATCCTCGACCGGCTGATTGCGTTCGACACGACGTCGCGAAACAGCAATCTCGCGCTGATCGAATGGGTCGAAGGCTATCTCGCACAATATGGCGTGGAGAGCCATCGGGTGAGCAATGAGAATGGCGACAAGGCCAATCTGTTCGCTTCGTGCGGGCCCTCGGTCGAAAGCGGCGTGATCTTGTCTGGCCACAGCGATGTCGTGCCGGTCGACGGACAGGATTGGTCCGCCGACCCCTGGATCACGCGCGAAGCGGACGGCAAGCTGTACGGCCGCGGCACCTCGGACATGAAGAGCTTCATCGCGCTGGCGCTCGCCTGGGTGCCCCATTTCGTCAAAGGATCACGGCCGGTCCATCTGGCGATCAGCTATGATGAGGAGGTTGGTTGCAAGGGGGCGCCGGCCATGATCGAGCGGATTGCTGCGACGATTCCGGCCCCGCGGGTCGCCGTGGTCGGGGAGCCGACCTCGATGCGGATCGTGACCGGGCATAAGGGTATCACGGTCCACCAAGTGCAAGTGCGCGGGGTCGAAGCGCACAGTTCGCTGGTCAATCATGGAGTCTCCGCCAACGAAGTGGCAGTGGAATTGATGCATCAGCTGGTCCAACTGGCGCGCGAGCTTCGTGAGAGCGCCGATCCGGACAATGGCTTCGACCCGCCCTACCCAAGCTTGACGATAGGCGTGATGCAGGGCGGTGAAGCGGCCAATATCCTGGCTGGTAATGCCGGGTTCCAATTCGATCTGCGATGCCCGCCGGGATACTCCGCGGCAGAGATCCTCGCGCCCTTCTTCGAATCCTGCGCGGCCAAGAATGCCGAGCTCAAGGCACGATTCCCACAGGCAGGGGTCAGCTTTGAGCAGCTCGCCAACGCTCCGCCGATGACCGCCGCCGGCAGCGAGCAGGCGGTCGAATTCGTACGGCGATTGACGGGGGAGAACTCCGATCCCTCCAAGGTTTCCTACGCGACCGAGGGCGGTCAGTTTCAGGCGGCCGGGTTTCCGACATTGATTTGCGGGCCCGGCTCAATCGAGCAAGCGCATCAACCCGATGAGTGGATTGCGCTTGAGCAGTTGGAATTGGGCGCGCGCTTTATGGAGCGGCTCGCGCAGGAGCTGGCGTGATCAAGCTAGTTCGGCGGCTCTAGGCTCGAGCGAACTCCCTGCGGTAATCCGACGGGCTGAGCCTGACGCGGTTCTTGAAGTGCTGGCGCAGAATATGCGCGCTGCCAAAGCCAACATTCGAGGCGACGGTTTCCATCGGGCCGTTCGAAGAGATCAGCAGATCTTTGGCCGCCTCGACCCGCTCTACGATTAGCCATTCTCCCGGCCCGATACCCGTCGCTTCGACAAAGCGGCGTTCGAATGTTCTCCGGCTCATCCGGGCCGCATCGGCCATGGTGGCGATGTTCCACCCTTGGTCGAGCGTTGAACGGATCCGATCGAGCAGCGGGGCAATCGGACTGGCGCTGTCGCGAGGCACGGGCCGTTCAAGGAATTGCGCCTGATCCCCGGTGCGGTGCGCCGGCATCACAATCCGCTTGGCCACCGAATTGGCGGCGTCGGGACCGAAATCGCGCCGCACAAGCTCGATCATCAGGTCGATCCCGGCGGCGCTTCCGGCTGAAGTGTAGATATTGCCATGGGCCTGGAACAGCGAGGTCTCATCGACTTGGATCGCGGGATATCTCTGCCGCAGCGCTTCGGCATAGCGCCAATGGGTTGTCACAATTGAACCATCAAGCAGTCCGGTCTCCGCCAGGACAAAGGCGCCGGAACAGATCGACGCCAAGGTCGCGCCGCGAGCATGCGCGTTTCTCAATCGCTGGCAAAGAGCTTCTGGCACAGGCGCCTCCGCTCCCTTCCAGCCGGGAATGATGATCAGATCTGCCTGATCGAGCAGCTCCGCTCCGCCGTGCGGCATCATTTCGAACCCGCCCTGCGATCTGAGCGGACCGGGCTCGATCGCGGCGCTGGCAAAACGATACCAATTCTCGCCCATTTCGGGACGCTCGAGCCCAAAGATCTCTGCCGCTATTCCGAATTCGAAGACGCACAATTGGTCATAGAGCAGTGCAACAACGAGGGGGTTCTTGGTGTTTGGCATAATTTAGATGTTTATTGTCATTCACGCCAATTGCAAGCGCTCTGTGCGCGATGGACAAGGCTCCCGAAAGGAGAACTTCCATGTCCACACTCGTGACCACCATCCGCCCTGCCCCCAGCGCCGCAGCTGAGGCGCATTTCGCCCGCCAATTCGAGTTTGAGACCGACTGCTGGGATGTACACAACGCATTCGAAGGGACGCCTGATTTTGTCCTCCTCGACGTTCGCAGTCCCGAGATGTTCGCCAAAGGACACGTGCCCGGCGCAATCAATCTGCCGCATGGAAAGATCATCGAATCCAAGCTGCGCCAATGGGATGAGGACACAGTGTTCATCACCTATTGCGCCGGCCCGCATTGCAACGGAGCCGCTCGCGGAGCCTTGAAGCTCGCGCAATTGGGCCGCCCGGTGAAAATCATGGCCGGCGGCGTGACCGGCTGGCTCGATGAAGGCTTCTCGCTCGAGACTGGGGACTAGATCCTTGTCTCGGGCAATCCGCCGAGCAGCCCTGCATGATCGGGACGCGCTGCACGCCATGATTGGCGAACATGCCCAGTTCGAACAGGCGAGCGCGAGCATTACGCCGCAGCAACTCGATCAGATCCTGGCTGCTCAGTCCCCGCCTGTGACCGTACTGGTCGCAGAAGCAGCCGCGGGCTTGCTCGGCTTTGCCGCCCTCACCTTCGATTACTCGCTTTGGCGTGGCTCGATCTGGGCGCATCTCGATTGCCTCTTTGTAAGGTCCGCCCATCGCGGACAGTCAGTCGGCGAGGATCTCTTTCAGTCAGCACAGGCGATCGCGCGTGCCAATGCGGCCGATCGGATGGAATGGCAGACACCCGACTGGAACCACCGCGCTGCCGCCTTCTATCACCGTCAAGGAGCAACCAGCCAAGGCAAACTCCGCTTCAGCCTCAACCTGACCGCGGGAACGAACAAATTATAACACGTGTTATTTTTTATTGACACATGTTATAATTTTATCCTAGCCTTGCGGCATGGTTCAGAGAGACAAAGCCAAAGACATGAACCGCGCCAAGATTCGCGCGGCCGCAGAATCCATCATTCGCAATGAAGGCATGGACAAGCTGACCATGCGCCGCCTCGCGGTCGAAGCGGGGGTCAGCCTGCGCACACCTTACAATTTGTTCGGCTCCAAGACCGATGTGTTGGTTGCGCTGCTCGACGGTGCGAAATTCGATCCGTTCCAGAATTCGCCGGAGCGCGATGCGCGGCCAATTCTCGAATCCCTGCTCGGCACACTCGACCAGGTCGAGCAATTCTTTGGCAGCGACGAAGAATATTTTCGGGTGGTGTTCCGCGAGATCATGGTCTCAGACCATCCTGACGCGCGGATCGCTGCGGTCGATAACGTTTTGGCGATTGGCCAGGTCTTCACCGTCCAAGCGCTGACCAAGGGCGAACTCATGGAAGGCACCGATGGGTTTGAACTGGGCCGCCATCTCGGCATCCAATTGACCGCCATCCTTGGCATGTGGGCGTCCGGCTTCTTTTCCAACGAGGAATCGATCCGCCAGGTCCGCCGCGGCTGGGCCGGCATTCTGCTTAACCACTGCACCAACAGCTCCAGGCCCGCGCTGGAAGCGGCCTATCACTCGACTTCGAGTGCAACGGAGCGCGCGTCATGAGCAGGCTGACCTTGGGCTATTCGCAGCACGATCTCGATCACAGCCCCTATGCGAAATTCTACAATCCTGAGATCGAGCCAGTTCAGCCGCAAGTGGCTGAAGCACTGATGATCGGCGGGCAGGCGCATGAATTGTTCCCCCCGGTCAGCAAGGCCGGGACCATGGTCGAACCTGGCTATTGGCCGGTGGAAACTGGTTATTCACGCGCGCCTGACAGCGCGATCCGCGTCTTCTGCCTGACCGAAATGCCGGGGGTCGAACCACATATGTGGGATTGGTGG
Organism: Erythrobacter sp.; assembly: GCA_965249945.1. GTDB lineage: Bacteria > Pseudomonadota > Alphaproteobacteria > Sphingomonadales > Sphingomonadaceae > Erythrobacter. The sequence goes on from OZ252258.1 coordinate 2,515,543, forward strand.
TTCGGCTGGCATGGCTGCGAGGCCGAGCGCTACAAATTGTGGCATCCCAAGGCGCATATCGAGGCGAAATGGGCCGATGGTCGGCGTGATGAAGCCTATATTGGTCGGACTTCGCTAATCACCGAATATCTAGGGTCGCAGCGGGTCAAAGGTGGCATCAGCTTTGTCCCGCCCTCTTCTATGGGTCTCGATGAACAGCGCCTCGCCAAGCAAGGCGAAGTCGCAATCTGTGCCCGGATCACAGTGCCTGGCACGCCGCTTAAGGGCGGCTGGCTGCTGCATCAATTGCGCCCGGTCGAAGGTGGTAGCGAAATGCGCTCGCGGATGTGGCTCGGCGGAGAAAACTCCGCGCTGGGCGACAATCCCGGGCCGCTCGCCCGGGGGCTCGCTCGCGCAATCCGCCCGCTTGCTTCAGGGATGCTGCCCGACCCAATCGAATTGCTCGCTCACAATGCGCAGGAAATGGCTCATCTCGCCGGTTTCCTGCCCGAGCTCTACGCCGCCTTCGGCCCTGACTCGAAGAGGAACGCAGCATGAAACGCCCTAAGGGAAAAGGCCGGGTCTGGAACCGCGGCGACGCGGGCTTTGACCAGGCCGTGCTTGACACCAGCTTCAATGGGCGCGATCCGGGCCATCGCCCGCATCGTCTGGTCGAGGCCAATGGCGTCGAGGACATCCAGCGCGCACTCGCCGATGCCCGCGCCTTTGGCTGGAATGTCAGCATAGTCTCAGGCGGGCACAGCTGGGCGCAGAACCATCTGCGCGAGGGCGGCCTGCTACTGAGCATGGCGCGAATCAACCAGATCGAAATCGACCCGCAGGCCAGGACCGCCAAGGTCGGACCGGGGTGCTGGGGTTACGATCTCGACCGCGCGGTCAAGAAACACAGATTGTTCTTCCCGGTCGCTCATGCTGCCGATGTAGCGCTCGGCGGCTTCCTGCTTCAGGGAGGATTTGGCTGGGGCAGCCGAGAGCTCGGCCTGGCAACCGAAAGCGTGATCGGCCTCGACCTTGTGCTCGCCGATGGCAGCATCGTGCATGCCAGCGAGAGCGAGAACAGCGATCTCTACTGGGCTGCGCGCGGCTCTGGACCGGGTTTCTTCGCGGTCGTGCTGCGCTATCACCTCAAGCTCCATCCCCATCCCGGTCACACCGCAATCAAGATGCAGATCTTCAAGCGCGAGCATTTGGACGATCTGTTCCGCTGGGCTGATGCGATCGGACCCGAAGTGCCGCGCTCGGTCGAATTCCAGATGGTCACCTCGCCCAAAGCCGGCGGCTTTTTTGGACCGGGCATCCAGGTGATCGCCCCTGTCCTTGCGGCCAACCGCAGAGAGGCAAAGGAGGCCGTGCGCTTTCTTGACGAAAGCCCGCTGCGCCATCTCGCCAGCTTTACCACCCCGCTAATCCCGATGAGCACCAGCTTCATGTCGTGGGGCGCGAGCGCAACCCACTTCCCGCAAGGTGTGCATTGGTGCGCGGACAATATCTGGACCGACGCGCCGATCGAAGATCTACTCCCCGGCCTCAACCACATCATGGACACCTTTCCACCGGCGCCGAGCCATTCCTTGTGGCTCAATTGGCACCCACCCAAGGATCGTCCTGACATGGCGTTCTCGCTCGAAGCCAAGCGTTATCTGGCGGTCTATGGCGAATGGAAGAATGCCGAGGATGACGCGAGATACGCTGGCTGGGCAACCGGGTGCATGGAGAAGATGCAGGACCTGGCCGTCGGCATCCAATTGGCCGATGAGAACCTCGGTCGACGTCCCGCAAAATTCATGAAGGATGAAAACCTCGCGCGGCTCGACGCTATCCGCGCGAAGCACGATCCGACCGGCCTGTTCCGCCCCTGGGCGGGTCGTTTGACGCCGCCTGACCAATTGAAAATCGAGACGAACAAGCCAGCAATTCATGCGTAAGCTCGCGGCAATTATCGGCACGGCAGCGCTTGCTGGTCTTGGGCTGTGGGCGTTCGCTTTTGCCGACAATCGCCCAGATGCCAGCGCGGCCCGTGAAGCCGTGCTGGCGATGACCATCGACCCCAACGCAGTCCCGCTCCCCAACACGAGCGCCGTCGCCACACCAGACAGCCCACCCAATATCGTTTTGATCGTCGCCGATGACCTTGGATGGCGCGATGTTGGCTACAATCACAGCGAGATCAGCACCCCGATAATCGACCGGCTGGCAGGCGAAGGACTTACGCTCAATCGGTTTTACGCCTGGCCGTCTTGCAGCCCGACACGCGCGGCCTTGATGACGGGAAAATCGCCCATGCGGCTCGGCATTTTGAACCCGCTATCGAAGAACAATCCGACCGGGCTTCCTCTCTCCGAACTGACGCTGGCGGACCGATTGAGAGCTTCAGGCTATCAGACCGCCTTGGTTGGCAAGTGGCACCTTGGGCCGCGAAATCTCGCTTACCATCCCAACAATCGTGGGTTTGACCACT